>CAJUEL010000013.1 GCA_910585455.1 uncultured Eisenbergiella sp.
TATGCCACAGTCCAGCGTTTCACAAATGCGGACTAATGTATCCATGCTGATATTTTTCCCTTCCTTACCCATGTTGGCAATCATGTTTGTAGTCAGACCAGCGGCAAGCCTTAAATCCTCTTTCCTCATGTCACGCTCCACCAGTGTATGCCAGAGCGGTTTGTAGCTGATGTGCATATCTGTTTCCCTGCCTTTCTCCCCTGCCGGGAATATTTTTAAATAAGCCCTAAAGCTCGGCTTTTATTATAACATCTTTCTTGCCATTTCACAAATATTTCTTGACTTAGCCGTTGTCGTCTGGACTGTGCTTTTCCTTTCCGCTTTTTACATTTAATTCGCCATTACATGGTTTATACCAATACCATGGCGGCGGGGGCATATCGGGGATATGGCGCGACCCAGGGAATTTTTGCGCTGGAGTCCGCCGTCAATGAACTGGCGGAAAGGCTGGGGATGGATCCTGTCGGGCTGCGGGACAAAAATATGGTCCGTGAAGGGATGCGCATGCCCGCTTATTATGATGAAATGGCAAACGCCTGTGCGTTGGACCGCTGTATGGAGCACTGCAGGAGGATGTTTCGATGGGAGGAGAAATATCCTGTCCGGGATATGGGAAACGGGAAAGTCCGGACGGCAGGGGTTGCCATGGCGATGCAGGGCTCCGGTATTTCCGGGGTGGATGTGGGTTCCGCCACCGTCAGGCTCAATGAGGACGGAGGCTATCAGCTGTTGATCGGCGCGGCGGATATGGGCACCGGCTGTGATACGATTCTGGCGCAGATGGTTGCCGAATGTATGGAATGTGACGTGGAGGATGTTGCCGTTTTCGGTGCGGATACGGACGCTTCTCCCTACGATTCCGGTTCCTATGCCTCCTCCACCACCTATATTACGGGAAAGGCTGTGGAAAAGGCATGTGCCGATCTGAAAAAAAGGATTTGCGCCATCGCCGCCGGCATGCTGGAATGCGGGACGGAGGAAGTGGTCTTTGAGAAAGGCAGGGTCCGCCGCGTCGATACGCAGCAGGCCGTCAGCCTGGCGGATATCGCCTATCGCACGCAGGCAGGCAGCATGCAGACGGCAGAAGCCTCCGCCACGCATTCCTCCCCCGTATCCCCGCCGCCCTATATGGTCGGTATGGTGGAGATCGAGCTGGACCGGCTGACCGGGCAGGTTACCATTCTGGACTATATGGCGGTGGTGGACTGCGGCATTCCCATCAATCCCGCTCTGGCGCGGATTCAGGCGGAAGGGGGGATTGTGCAGGGAATCGGGCACACGCTCATGGAGGATGTGCATTATGACCACCGGGGCTGCCCCATCGAGTCTTCCTTTTTGCAGTACAAGATTCCCACCCGCCTGGATATGGGGAGATTGCGGGTGGAGTTCGAGCACAGCTATGAGCCCACCGGTCCCTTCGGGGCGAAGTCCATCGGCGAGATCGTCATCAATACGCCTGCGCCCGCCATCGCCCATGCGATTTACCGGGCGACGGGAGTCTGGCACAGACAGCTGCCCATCACGCCGGAGCAAATTGCGCTTTCGCAGAATACAGAAGAAGAATAAAAAAGTGGTAACAGTTCAGACAGGTCTGAACTGTTACCGAAATTCCACAAAATGTGGCGCAGTGCTTGACGGGACTGTGGAAGTGTGCTATCTTAAGTGTATTATGAATGCTAATACACTTAACTGTGTGCATACACGTGGTGCGGGAAGGGAAAGGAAGAAGGGGAAACCCTGTAGAAAGGAGCTACATGATCATACTGGATTATCGGGATGCGAGACCGCTGTATGAGCAGATCGTGGACAAGTTCCAGACCCTGATTTTGAAGGGGGTGCTGGAGCCGAATGCGAAGATGCCTTCGGTCAGAAGCCTGGCGGTGGAGCTGTCCATCAATCCCAATACGATTCAGCGCGCTTACAGTGAGCTGGAGCGCACCGGATTTATTTATACGGTGAAGGGAAGGGGAAATTTTGTCTCCTATGATGACAGCTTAAAGGAGGTTTTGCGAAAAGCGCTGTTTGACAGGCTGGATGCGCTTGCGCAGGAGGCGCGGGAGCTTGGCATGACGAAGGAAGAGCTGTGTGACCGGATTTGCGCTGTTATGCAGGAAGGAGAAGCGAATGATTGAGGCGAAGGGACTGACCAAGAATTTCGGCAATATCCGTGCCGTAAGGGATGTCAGTGTGACGATAAGGGAAGGCGCGGTGTTCGGGCTGATCGGCACAAACGGGGCGGGAAAGAGCACGGTGCTGCGCATGATGGCAGGGGTGCTTAAGCCGGAGGAGGGCATTGTGCTGGTGGACAATATGCCTGTCTATGATAATATGCATGCGAAGGCGAGGCTGTTTTTCATCGCCGACGAGCCTTATTTTTTTACCAATGCCACACCGAAGGATATGGAGCGCTATTATAGCAGCGTATACCGGGATTTTGACAGAGAGGGCTTCTACCGGTATCTGGAGGGCTTTGGTCTGGAAAAGAAGCGTAAGATCAGCACCTTTTCCAAGGGCATGAAAAAACAGCTCGCCATCCTTTTGGGGCTGTGCGCCAGAACGAAATATTTATATTGTGATGAGACCTTTGACGGACTGGATCCCGTGATGCGGCAGGGCGTAAAGAGTATTTTTGCAAGAGAGATGGAAGAACGGGAGTTTACGCCGGTCATCGCATCCCACAACCTGCGGGAGCTGGAGGACATTTGCGACCATGTGGGGCTTTTACATGAGGGAGGCGTGCTTTTGTCAAAGGATCTGGAGGAGATGAAGTGCAATATCCAGAAGGTGCAGTGCGTTTTTTCCAAAGCGGAAGAGGAAGGGCGCGTGCTCGGGCAGCTTACCTGCGTGAAAACGGAGCGCCGGGGGTCCCTTCTGACGCTCACGATCCGGGGGACACGGGAGGAGATCATTGCCATATTTGCGGCGGCGGACTGTCTGTTTTATGAGGTGCTGCCCCTGTCACTGGAGGAGATATTCATCAGCGAAACGGAGGTGAAGGGCTATGACATCAAAAAAATTATACTGGGCTAAGTGGAAGGAAAACATACGGCGCCGGGGCTGGACCTTTCTGTTCGGATTTGTCGTATTGCTGTTTTTAATCCCCATATCCGGTCTGATCGAGCTAAACAGCCTGCACAATGCCATGAGCCATGCCATGCTGTCCGCTGCGGACGCAGAACGGGTGGCGATGTATGAGGAGGAAATGCGCCAGGCGCTGGCGGGCCGGATCGGCTTTTCGGAAATGATGGTGATATATGGGCTGGCATTTGCGGTCCTGTTCGCGGTGCAGGGCTTTTCCTTCCTGTTTGACCAAAGAAAGATGGATTTGTATATGAGCGTGCCGGTTTCGGGGCAGAAGCGGTTTTTGCTCATCTGGGCGAACGGAATCGTCATGTTTGCGGGAAGCTATCTGATCTGCCTGCTTGCAGGCTGGGGAATCGGCGCAGCCTGGCATGTCATGAGTCTGGAAATGCTGGCGGAGTCCATGCTGGCTTTTTTGGTCAACACCCTTGCCTTTATCGCCATGTATCAGGTGGCGCTGCTGGCGGTGATGCTGACCGGGAATGTGCTGACCGCCCTGCTTGGCAGCTTTGTTCTGTTCATTTATGAGCCGGTGCTGCGCATGCTCTACGGCGCGTTAAAAAGCAGCTTCTTTGTCAGCTATTGCAGTGCGGATCAAAGGCGGCTGGAGGCAGCGCCGCTGTTTACGCCGCTTTCCGGCTATTTGAACTTCGTGGATGGGATCCGCTATGAAAATGGTATGTTTGTCCGGTATCTGGCGGATGAATACGGCAATGCGTCGGGCGGGTGGTGCAGTGCGCTGGCAAAGGAAAGCGGTCTTTTGCTGCTTTCCTGTCTGGTGACGGGACTGCTGGTTTACTATTTGTTCCGTAGAAGAAAAACGGAAAGCTATCACAATGCCATCGCCTTTCCGGCATGGAAACCGGTTCTGGAGGCTTTTCTGCTGACGCCATTTTCTTTGATGGCAGCGCTGCTGGTCAGCAATATGGCGGATGACAAGGAATTTTTTTTGTTCGCCGGCGGCGTGGCAGGAATCCTGGTGGGACACGCGCTGATCCAGCTGGTCTATGAACGGGATTTGCGGGCGATTGTGAAAAAGCGGGGCGCAGCGGCTGTCGCGTTTTTGTTGACCATGCTGGCGCTGTGCATCTTCCGGTTTGATCTTGCCGGCTTTGACAATTACGTGCCCAGGGCGGACAAAATAGAAAGCGTGTCCGTGACGCTGGAGAGCGATTACAGCAGCTTCGGGTATGCGAATCTGGAGACCGGGTCGATGCGGACGGGACTGCCGGACCGGTTGCTTACCCGCATGAACTCGAAAGAACCGGAGACGATCGCGGCGGTGCTTTCCATGGCGGAACGCTGGCAGGCTGCCGGGCGGCCGACCGATGAGGAAAAGTGGGCGCAGCAGACGGACAGCGCCGGGCAGGAGTCCTGGGAGGACAGCCGGATTTTTGTGGCGTGTTATCATCTGACAAACGGAAGACGCGTTTACCGGCGCTTTTATGTGAATCCTGGGCAGTCCGCCGATGCGCTGGATACGGTGACCAATGATGCAGCGTACCGGAATCTGCGCTATCAGATTTATGAGGAAGCCTTTGCGCAGGCGGTTGACCGGATGAAGATCGTGTATGACGACGGCGTGCAGGAGTTTTTGTATACACTGGATAAAAAGGAGATTCTGGAGGCGCTGCGGGAGGATTTTGAGGGCTACAGCTATCGGATGATTGCCCGGCAGCTTCCCTGCGGGATTTTGAAATTCAGTCTGCCCGATAGCAACGGCCGTAACATGTGTGTCTGGAATTATCCGGTTTATGAAGCGTTTTCCAATACGGTAGACCTGCTCGGGGAAAATGAGATTGCGGTGGTAAGGCAGGGCGGCATTCTGGATGCCGAAGATATCAAAGAGATTACCGTCAGCTATTATGTGTATGACAGCGACTATGAGATGGAATCCGAGCTGTTTGAAAAGGGAGAGGTGCCCGAGCAGGAAATTGTCTGTACCTTTGAGGAACCGGAAGAAATCCGGGAAATCATAAAGGGATTATATGCCTATCGGTTTGTAGATGTGGCGGGCCTGGAGTTTCTTCCCTGGATCGGCGAGAGCGGCTATCAGCCCCAGGTTTCTCTGACCCAGGAGGCGATCCGCAGTCATCATTCGGCGGGCAATGTGTTCTTTTTAAAGGACAAGGTGCCTGCATTTGTAAAAAAGAAAATCCGGGAAGCCGCAATTTACGGATGAAATGCGTGGAATTGGTACATACTGCTATTGAAACGTGCAAAGAAGCCGCTGGCCGGTTTGTCAGAGCCGAAGCGGAAGGAGAGTTGCTGGTCACAGAGTGAACAGCAACGAAGGAAAGCGAGGAAAAAGCAGTATGAATGTGACATTGCCGATTAAAGAGGTGCATGCGAGGGAAATTCTGGATTCCAGAGGCAATCCCACCCTGGAAGCGGAGGTTGTGGTGGAAAATTCCGTGACGGGGGAGATGGTCTGTGGGCGGGCTTCCGTTCCCTCCGGCGCTTCCACCGGACAGTTTGAGGCCGTGGAGCTGCGGGACGGAGAGGTGCGCTATTTCGGTCTGGGCGTGCGCAGGGCGGTTGCCAATGTGAACACGAAAATCCGGGATGTGCTGTTAAAGCAGGACGCATCCTGTCAGCGCAGGATCGATGAACTGATTCTGGGCTGTGACGGCACACAAAACAAGGAAAATCTCGGCGCCAATGCATGCCTCGGCGTATCCATGGCGGTGGCGCGGGCGGCAGCGGAGGCGCTGCATTTGCCGTTGTACCAGTATCTGGGCGGAATCCATACGGTGGAAATGCCGATTCCGATGATGAATATTTTAAACGGCGGCAAGCATGCGGATAATACCGTGGATTTGCAGGAGTTCATGATCGCGCCCATGCAGGCGGAAAGCTTTGCGGAGGGGCTGCGCGTCTGCGCGGAAATCTACCATAATTTAAAGGGAATCTGCCGGGAAAAGGGATTGTCCACCGGCGTGGGCGACGAGGGCGGCTTCGCGCCGGACCTGCCGGACGCCCAGAGCGTGCTTTCCCTGATCGTGGAAGCCGTCAAAAAGAGCGGCTTCGTGCCGGGGCACGATATCAAAATCGCCATCGACGCGGCGGCGAGCGAGCTATATGACGAGAAAGAGAAGCGCTATTATTTCCCGGGAGAGAGCAAAATGAAGGGGCAGCAGATTTACCGGGATACGGAGGAAATGATTTCCTATTATGAAAAGCTGGCGGGCGAGTTTCCCATTTTTTCTCTGGAAGACGGTTTGGATGAGGAGGACTGGGACGGCTGGCAGCATCTGACCAGGAGGCTTGGAGAGCGGATACAGCTGGTGGGGGATGATCTGTTCGTCACCAATGTGAAGCGTCTGTCCGCCGGCATCAAGCTGCAGGCGGGAAATGCAATTCTGGTGAAGGTCAATCAGATCGGGACGCTGACGGAAGCCTTTGCGGCGATCAGGCTGGCGAAGGAGAACGGTTTTCGGACGGTGATTTCCCATCGCTCCGGGGAGACGGAGGATGCGATCATCGCGGATATCGCGGTGGCGGTCAACGCCGGGCAGATCAAGACGGGCGCGCCCTGCCGGATGGACCGGGTGGCGAAGTACAACCGGCTTCTGCGGATCGAGGAGGAAATGTATCAGCGGTAAAACGGCAGGCAAAACCGTGCGCCCGCTCTGCCGGGGAAAGGCGGCCAGCGCCCCGGCGTTTTCCAAACCGCTTTTTGCGGATGAGAAGGGACGAAAGGGCAGGTACGCGGCGGTCAGACGGGCGTATGGCGGCCAGCGCCCGTCTGCCCGCCGCATACCTGCCCTTTCGTCCCTTCTCACCCGCAAAAAGTGACCTGAAAAACGCGGGGACACTGGGAATTCCCCGTTTTGAATATCGTCACCCGGACATGTGTTTTTTTACAGAACGCAAATAAAAGGGGGATGTTTGCAGGTGATTTTTACGATGGAAGTAGCATGTATGATTTCATGATGGACAGCACTGCGATGGCAATAATCGTGATGCCGTCATGAGGTTCCGGCTGGCTGCCAAAAGTATCAACAGCGAAGAAATATAAGGATGCCGGCACAAACGATACCTACAATAACAAAAACGCCCCCACCCAATCTGGTGTGCCAAATATACATTTTTGACGGTTCTGAGTTTCCATTATTTTTCCAATTCTGTGTAATTTCATATACAAGCAACGGGTTGACAATCATCACGATACCAATAATTGTCAGCAATATACTCAACAAAATATACAACGAAAATACCTCCATGTTTTCTGATTTATTGATGGCTTTATTATACGCTTTCTTACTGGAAAAGTATAGCCGGATTTCGATGGAATCAGCTGCGCGGTTACTTTTTACGGGGCGGAGAGAAAGACCAGGCGGGGCAGACGGGCAACGGGAGGCAGGAAGATGGGCGGGCGGAGGACACAGGCCGTTTCCTGACGCTTTTGTCCGGAGCGGAGAAATTCCCAAAATGACAGGATATTCCTGGGACAGGGCGCAAAACTGTCTGAACGCAGTGAGTTTCCGCGGGCAACGAGCCAAACGGGCATGCTTGCATGCACATTTGGCGACTGCCGCGAGAGCCAGCACCCCCATAGGGTGCTGGCTGTGCCCTGTCCCGTTCAGGAATAGCCGGTCATTTTGCGGAATTTCCCGCTCCGGATAATGCGACAGGAAACGGCCTGTGTCCTCCGCCCGCCCATCTTCCTGCCTCCCGTTGCCCGTCTGCCCCGCCTGGTCTTTCTCCCCGCCAACACTGCGCGGGATGATTATGTGTAAAATGTTTTGGTGTTGTGCTTGTTTTCCGGGGGGATTTCGGGTAGAATAGAGTGGGCACAGGAGAATGGAAAAGGGTAGAGTTGTTATGGCATGGAAGGGCAGATGGTGAGAGGTCTGAGCGGCTTGATCAGAGTTTGGGGTGCCATGCGGCGTAAAATGCCGGTAAGCATGATAAAAAAGGAGCGTGTATATGGAGGACAGGGAGATTTTAGCGCATGTTGACCATACGCAGTTGAAGGCTTTTGCGGTCTGGGAGGATGTGGAGCGGCTTTGTGAGGAGGCGGTTTTATATGGCACGGCTTCGGTCTGCATTCCGCCTGCGTATGTGGGGAGGGTGCATGAGCGGTATCCGGATTTAAACATCTGCACCGTGGTCGGCTTTCCGCTGGGATACAGCGTGACGGCGGCGAAGCTTGCAGAGGTGCGGGAGGCGCTTGCAGAAGGTGCGAACGAGATCGATATGGTGGTGAACATCAGCGATGTGAAGAACCACCTCTATGAAAAGGTGGAGGAAGAGATACGGGCATTAAAGGAGGCATGCGGCAGCCATATCCTGAAGGTAATCGTGGAGACCTGTTATCTGACGGAGGAGGAAAAAATCGCCATGTGCCATGCCGTGACCGCAGCGGGAGCGGATTTCATCAAGACATCCACCGGATTCGGGAGCGGCGGTGCGACGCTTGCGGACGTGCGGCTTTTCAAGGAGCACATCGGAGCGGGCGTGAAAATCAAGGCTGCGGGCGGCGTCAGGACGCGGGAGGATCTGGTGGCGTTTCTGGAGGAAGGCTGTGAGCGGATCGGGACCTCCTCGGCGGTGGCGCTTTTGGCCGGGAAGGAGACATCCGGATATTGACGCATCGGATGCCGCTCTGCCGGAGCCGGCATGCGATTATGGAAGAATGAGAAAGCATAATGACAGCATAGATGTATTGTGAAAATAAGGAGGATAAAAAGGTGATCAACCAGAAGGTATGTGACAGGCTGGCCGCCCTGCGCGCGGTCATGAAGGAGAAAGGCGTGGACTGGTATATGGTCCCCACAGCCGATTTTCATAATTCGGAGTATGTGGATGCCTATTTTAAGGTACGGGAGTATCTGTGCAATTTTTCCGGCTCCAACGGCACGCTGATTGTCGGGCAGGAGGAAGCGGGGCTTTGGACGGACGGACGTTACTTCATCCAGGCGGAGCGGGAGCTTGACGGAACCGGCGTGACCTTATACCGCATGCAGGAGGAGGGAGTGCCCGAAAAGGAGGATTTCCTCGCACAGAAGATGGAAGAGGGACAGACGCTGGGCTTCGACGGCAGAGTGGTGGATACGAAATTCGGACAGAAGCTGGAAAAGAAGCTGGCGGAAAAGCATATACGCTTTACATATGACAAAGATCTGGCGGATCAGGTGTGGACGGACCGCCCGGCGCTTCCCTGCCATCCTGTGATGGTGCTGGATGAGGGAATCTGCGGCAAGACGGCGGGAGAAAAGCTTTCGATGCTGCGGGAGAAGCTGGTAGAGAAAAAGGCGGACGGACATTTTCTGAGCAAGCTGGATGATCTGATGTGGCTGTTCAATATCCGGGGAAATGATGTGGAATGCAATCCGGTCGCCCTTTCCTATGCTTATGTGACGGCGAAGGAATGCCATTATTTCATTCAGGAGAATGCGGTGACGGATGCGCTGCGCGCCCATGCAGCAAAATACGGCATCACCCTGCATCCCTACAGCGAGACAATTTCCTGGCTGGAAAGCGGTCTGTCCGGCGGAAAGGTGCTCTGTGATCCGGCACAGGTCAGCTTCGCTTTTTATAAAACAATCGGGGGGCATGCGGAAATTGTGGATGACGCAAATCCCACGGAGCTGATGAAGGCGGTCAAGAATCCGGTGGAGCTTGCCAACATGGAGGAGGTCTTTAAAAAGGACAGCGCGGCGTTGTGCAAATTCATTTACTGGGTCAAACAGAATATCGGAAAAATGCCGATGACGGAGCTTTCGGCGGCGCAGCATCTGGATTGGCTGCGGAGTCAGGTGGAGGGCTTCATCGAGCTGTCCTTCCCGACCATCAGCGCCTACCGGGCGAACGCGGCGATGATGCACTATGAGGCGACGGAAGAAAACTGTGCCGTGCTGGCGCCGGAGGGGATGCTTTTGGTGGATTCCGGCGGACAGTATCTGGGCGGCACCACGGATGTGACCAGAACGATCGTCTTAGGACCGATCACGGAGGAAGAAAAGAAGCATTTTACGGCGGTGGCGATGGGCATGCTGCAGCTGACCGATGCGAAATTCCTGTACGGCTGTTCGGGACGGAATCTGGATATTCTGGCGCGCCAGCCTATGTGGGATCAGAATATCGATTACAAATGCGGCACCGGACACGGCGTGGGCTATATTTTAAATGTCCATGAGGGTCCCCAGGGACTGCGCTGGAAATTTGTGGAAAATCAGAAGGAAGTGGTCCTTGAGGCGGGCATGGATGTGACCAACGAGCCCGGCGTTTATATAGAAGGAAGCCACGGCATCCGGACGGAAAACGTGATGGTCGTCAAAAACGGTACAAAGAACGGGGACGGACAGTTTATGTATTTCGATACGCTGACCTTTGCGCCCATCGATCTGGACGCCATCGACACCTCTCTCATGCAGCCAAAGGATATCGAACGCATAAACCGCTATCATGCGCAGGTGCGGGAAAAAATCACTCCCTATTTAAATGAAGAGGAAGCGGCGTGGCTTGCAGAGGCGACGCGGGAAGTACACTGAATATTACAGGAAACGACATAAGTCGTTTCCGTTTGCATCGTCCGCACGCTGCTAAAGCAGCGATGTTTCCCTGTGCGGACGTATGCCCATAGAAAACGGAAGCAGACAAGGGCGGATTTGAAAGATATAAAATAAATCTAAAAACCGTTTTTTTCAGATGTAAAAATATTGACTTTTCAAAACACTTTTGAGATAATACAAAAGGCGTACGAGGTATAGCCCCGTCTCGCCATATAGCGTTAACCACACCATTCCCTGGTCTGGTGGAAATCATACAACTTACAAGGAGGACGTAATAATGTCGACAAAAGCTTATTACCCGATTAGCGAGATCGGCGCAGGCAAGCCCGGTTTCTCTAAGACACGTTCCATCATCGAAGCAGCCTTCTATGGGAACAACGTTGTCAAAGTCAATACTTTAAAAGAAGCATATGAGTTAGCGAAGAACTCTCCCGGCACGGTTGTGACCGATATGCCTGTGAAGGATGGAGAGCTGTTTGGTCTGGAGAAGGACGCGAAGGTTCTGCTGTTCAACGACGGCGCTGTTACCGGCCGTTATGCTGCTGCACGCCGCATCAAGGGCGAGCCCGGCGTGGACGAGGCGAAGCTGGATAAGGTTGTCATGGACGCAATCTATGAGACCCGTTGGAAAACCATGTATCATGCAACCTGCTATGTAGGTCTGGATCCTGAATTCATGGTGAAGGCTCACCTGCTCATTCCGGAAGGGGAAGAGAACATCCTTTACAACTGGATGATCAACTTCCAGTATATGTCCGACTGCTACAACAAGATGTATAAGAACTCCAAGCCCGTTGGCGATGGCAAGGAGCCTGATATCTATATCTTCTCCGATCCTCAGTGGACCCCTCAGGACCGTCCCGATGTGGACTTCTCCTGCTTAAGCGATCCGCTGACCCTGTGCTACTTCGATACCAACGAAAACTGCGCAGCCATCCTGGGTATGCGTTATTTCGGTGAGCATAAGAAGGGCACGCTGACCATGGCATGGGCGCTGGCGAACAGAAACGGCTATGCTTCCTGCCACGGCGGACAGAAGGAATATCTGCTTCCCGACGGCTCCAAGTTCGTTGCTTCCGTATATGGTCTGTCCGGATCCGGTAAGTCCACCCTGACTCATGCGAAGCACGGCGGCAAGTACGAGATCAAGGTGCTTCATGATGACGCTTTCATCATCAACACCGATACCTGTGCATCCATCGCGTTAGAGCCCACTTATTTCGATAAGACCGCTGACTACCCGACAGGCTGCCCGGACAACGAATATCTGCTGACCGCTCAGAACTGCTCCTGCACGCTGGATGAGAACGGCAAGATTCAGCTCGTGACAGAGGATATCCGTAACGGTAACGGCCGTGCGATCAAGTCCAAGCTGTGGTCTCCCAACCGCGTTGACAAGATCGATGCTCCCGTAAATGCGATCTTCTGGATCATGAAGGATCCCACCATTCCGCCTGTAGTGAAGCTGAAAGGCTCCGCACTCGCATCCGTAATGGGCGCAACTCTGGCTACCAAGACCTCTTCCGCAGAGCGTGTTGCTGCCGGCACCGACCTGAATGCAATCCGCATCGTGCCTTATGCAAACCCGTTCAGAACCTATCCGCTTGTGAACGACTATGAGAAGTTCAAGAAGCTGGTGGAAGAGAAGAACGTTGATTGCTACATCGTCAACACCGGCGACTTCATGGGCAAGAAGGTAAAACCTGCCGATACCCTTGGCATTCTGGAGTCCATCGTGGAAGGCAAAGCGGAATTCAAGAAATGGGGACCTTTCGAAGATATCGAAATCATGGATTGGACCCTGACCGACAACTTTATTCCGGATCTTTCCGATAAGGATTATGTTGCTCAGTTAAAGAACAGCATGGATACCAGAGTAAATGCAGTGGAAGGCTTCAACACCAAGAAGGGCGGCTATGACGCACTTCCTGAGGAAGCGCTCGCAGCACTCAAGAAGCTGGTTGCAGAAATCGAAACACTGTAATATAGAATAAATGACAGAGGCGCTGCTTGCAGCGTCTCTGTTGCTCTTCCTGGAAGAAGAAAGACCGGTCCGGGCAGGAGGACAACGAGAACAACAGGGCGAAAAAAGGCGGACGGTTGGAGGGCACAGGGTGTTTCCGGTTGCATTATCCGGAGCGGGAAATTCCACAAAATGTCTGGCTATTCCTAAACGGAACAGGGCGCAAAAAAACTCACTACGTTCAGACAGTTTTGCGCCCTGTCCCAGGAATATCCAGTCATTTTGGGAATTTCTCCACTCCGGATAAAGCAGCCGGAAACACCCTGTGCCCTCCAACCGTCCGCTTTTTTCGCCCTGTTGTCCTCGTTGTCCTCCTGCCCGGACCGGCCTTTTCCTTCCTCCGCGAAAGCGCAGAGCCGGAAATGTATGGGGAAATCAATTTTCGAACGGTGAGAATGCAGCTTTCCGGCAGGGACAGGCACGCAGAGCGGGAAGGATGGCACACAGCAGGTGGAGCAGCGCCAGACGCAGGGTGTTTCCGGTTGCTTATATCCGAAACGGAGAAATTCCAAAAATGGCAGGATATTCCAGGAACAGGACGCAAAACTGTCCGAACGCAGTGAGTTTTTTTGCGTCCTGTTCCGTTTTGGAATATCCTGTCGTTTTGTGGAATTTCCCGTTCCGGATATTGTGACCGGAAACACCCTGCGTCTGGCGCTGCTCCACCTGCTGTGTGCCATCCTTCCCGCTCTGCGTGTCTGTCCCTGCCGGAAAGCCGCGCCCCGTCGCCTGAAAATTGATTCATGCATTGCAGTTTATGGAAAGATGGGGTACAATAGGAGACAACGGCGTTGTCTGAGCTGTCAGGCAGCTGCGGACGGGCGGAAAAGGAGCGTACATGCTATGATGGAGCAGGGAAATATTGGGCGAAGGGGAGCCGGGCGGGTTTTGTTTATTGGAAACAGCCATACCTATTATAATGATATGCCGCATATTTTTGCGGAGATCTGCCGGGAAAAGGGATGTGAGACGCAGGTTACCATGCTGACCCATGGCGGGAAGGGCTGGGATTTTCATGTAGAGGAGCCGGAGGTGCGCTTTAACATTCGTTACGGCGGCTATGATGCGGTGATTTTACAGCATACGGCACATCCGATGGGAGATCTGGAGGTGATGAACCGGTGCGGGAAGCAGCTGATCGAATGGGTGAAGCAGGCGGGAGCGAGGCCGATTCTTTACATGACCTGGACGAAGAAGGCGGACGGGGAGGAAGCGCAGGGCGTCATGAGTAGCGCTTACCGGAGGCTGCAGGAGGAAACGGGCTGTGAGCTCGCCTGTGTGGGAGAAAAATGGTGGGAATATCATCGGGCACATCCGGAGGTCGAGCTATATGACGGGGATGGCGCCCATGCCAGCCTGTCCGGTTCCCGGCTGGCGGCGGAAACGATTGCGAAGGTTTACCTCCAGGGGTGATGGAGCGGATACTGGAAGAAACCACATTTTTATATAAGGAGATAAATATGGCATTTGTTCTGGCATATACCAAAAAAGGAACGATTTATTATGATAGTGGGAATCCGGAAAACTATCCGGAACAGAAGGGGCTGAACTGTGATCTGCATGACGCCATGCATCTGGCACTGAGCCGGGATGGGAAAAACTGGATTCCTCTGCGCAACGATACGGGAATTTTGTTCCCGAAGGCGGATTTTACAAAAGGGGTTCCGGGCGGCATCACCAAAACGCTGCGCCAGCCCTGGATTTTCAGGAAAGCGGACGGCAGCTTCGGGGTCTGTGCGGTGCGCTGTGGTCAAAACGCGCCGGATCCGGACAGCGTGGGAGCGATCATGCTCTTTTTTTCAAAGGATCTGATCCGGTATGAGGAGGCAGGCTTTTTGCAGGTAGCCCAGGCGCAAATCAGCCATCCGGAGTGCCGTTATGACAGGGATGCGGATACCTATGAGCTGGAATGGAGCTGTGGACAGAGCCGTTACCGGGGAAAAACCGCAGATTTCGTGACGGTGGAAGAAACGGAGCCGGTAGAAGCTTCCGTGCAGGGAAAAACAGGCGGCGGGGAAGAAGCGCGGCCCCAAAATGCGGACGGCTGTGGAATCAGGGATGCCGTGCCGGGGAACATTCTGGAAATCACGGAGGAGGAGGCGCTGCGGCTGGAACAGTTTTTCGGCGTGATAGAAAACGTCGGCGTGACGGTTCCCCAATTGCATGTCAGGGCAGGGGAAACACCGGATTTTTCCGGGCTGCCAGGGGCGGTCTGCGCCTACAGTGACGGTTCTGTCCATGAAAAGCTGGTGGAATGGGACCGGGAGGACTTTGAAAAAATAGATTTTTGTGTGCCGGGAGAGTATGAGATTTCGGGAAAGGTGCGCCAAAAGCGCTACCCATTCCCTTTTGTGGACGCGATGCTGTCAGACCCCTGTGTGTGTCAGTATCGGGGGAAATATTTTCTGTCTGCGTCCGGACAGCGCAGCGTCACCTTCCGGATCAGCGATACGCTGGAAGGGCTGTCAGAGGCAGCGCCCCGGGAAATTTACCGACTGCCGGAATCGGATCAGGTACATGCCAACATGTGGGCGCCGGAAATGCATGTGATCCATGGCGTTCCCTATGTGTTCACCACGGTAGGAGAGCGTGAGTGGTGTACGGTGCGCAGTCATGTGCTACGCTGTGTGGGGGATCCCGAAAACCCGGCGGACTGGGAAGCGCCCAGACTGGTGTGCAGGCCGGATGGGGAAGAACTGCAGGGAAAAGGCATTTCTCTGGATATGACATATTTTTGTGTCGATGATGTGCACTATGTCATGTGGTCGGACCGGCTGTTTGAGGAACGCTCCAAAGCGCGCACGGTGGCGGATTCGGCGGACATCTGCATCGCGCAGATCGATCCGGATGCCCCCTGGCAGCTCATTACGGAGCCGGTGCGCATTCTGCGTCCCTTATACGGCTGGGACCGTTGTGAAACGCCGGTGGATGAGGGACCTTATCTGTTACGGCATGGGGATGATCTGTTCGTGACGATTTCCGGTTCCAGCACGGGACTGGCGGACCTGTATTGTCTGGGGCTTTTGCATGCGAAGGCGGGAAGCGATCTTTTGCAGAAGGAAAGCTGGGACTGGCTGCCTTATCCGGTGCTGACAAAGGAGAGCGTGCCGGGGCAGTTCGGACCGGGACACAACAGCTTTTTAAAGGAGCCGGATACCGGGGATGATCTGCTCATTTATCATGCGGTGCCTCATGACGCACATAACAGGGCGCTGGGAAGGCATATGGGAATCCGCCGCGTGCATTGGGCCCAAAACGGGTATCCCTATCTGGAAATGACGCCTGAACGGGATTTAAAGCCGGAGTTTTTACGGGTTTGCTGTAAAATCAGGGTGGAAGGATAACGGCGGGTTTTTTGCATAGGGGATTGCCTGCAACAGAGTACGGCGCTAAGCGGCATGCGCCGTACTCTGAATAATTGTAACAGTTTGGAGCTGTCCGGACTGTTACGCATAGTATCTGGATGGAGGAAAAGGAAAATGAGAACGTTTGAAAAGTCTTCAAAGCTGGACAATGTGCTGTATGATGTGCGGGGGCCTGTGGTGGATGAGGCGGACCGGATGGCGGCTGCCGGGCTGAATATTTTGAAATTGAACATTGGAAATCCCGCCCCCTTTGGCTTTAATGCGCCGGAGGAGGTGATTCTGGATATGCGCCAGTCTCTGTGGGACTGTCAGGGCTATTCGGATTCCAAGGGACTGTTTTCCGCGAGAAAGGCGATCATGCAGTACTGTCAGCTCAAGGGCATTCCGAAGGTGACGGTGGATGATATTTATACGGGAAACGGGGTCAGCGAGCTGATCAATCTGTGCATGCAGGCGCTGTTAAACGATGGGGATGAAATCCTGATTCCGGCGCCGGACTATCCGCTCTGGACAGGGACGGCATCCCTGGCGGGAGGAAAGCCGGTGCACTATATCTGCGACGAGGAAGCGGACTGGTATCCGGATATCCAGGATATCCGCAGCAAAATCACGGACAGGACGAAGGCGATCGTCATCATCAATCCCAATAACCCGACCGGCGCGCTGTATCCGAAGGAAATACTGGAAGAGATTGTGAAAATTGCCCAGGAGTTCGGACTGATCATTTTTTCCGATGAAATTTACGACAGACTGGTGATGGACGGGCTGAAGCATATTTCCATCGCCTCCATCGCGCCGGAGGACGTGTTCTGCGTGACTTTTTCCGGATTGTCAAAATCCCACATGATCGCGGGCTTCCGCGTGGGCTGGATGGTGTTAAGCGGCAACAAAAAGCAGGCGGCGGATTATATCGAAGGGCTGAAAATGCTTTCCAATATGCGTCTGTGCTCCAATGTGCCGGCGCAGTCGATCATTCAGACGGCGCTGGGCGGCTATCAGAGCGTGGAGGAATATCTGGTGCCCGGCGGGCGGATCTATGAGCAGCGGGAGTACATTTATAAGCTGTTGAATGATATCCCCGGCATCACGGCGAAAAAACCGAAGGCGGCGTTTTACATTTTCCCGAAGCTGGATGTAGAGAAATTCAACATCCGCGACGATGAGCAGTTCGCGCTGGATCTGCTGCGGGAAAAACGGATTCTGGTGGTGCACGGCGGCGGCTTTAACTGGCATGCGCCGGACCATTTCCGGATCGTGTATCTGCCCAGAAAGGCGGATCTGGAGGTCGCCATGGGACAGCTTCGGGATTTCCTTGCCACCTATCGGCAAAAATGAGAGGTTCCTAATAACAAAAAAGGGGATGGAACGCATGAAGCCAGTTATTTCAATCGGGGCGCAAAGCTTTGCTTTTTTGCGGGAAAACGGCTGTTTTTTGGTGGATAAAACAGGGCTGATCCGGGAGTGGTGGGAAAATCAGGATGCAGTGACGCTCATTACGCGCCCGCGCCGTTTTGGAAAAACATTAAATATGAATATGCTGGACTGCTTCTTCTCCAACCGTTATGCCAACAGAGGAGATCTTTTTTGGGGGCTTTCCATCTGGGAGGAAGAAAAGTATCGGAAGCTGCAGGGCTCCCGCCCGGTTATTTCATTCAGCTTTGCAAGTATCAAGGGGCAGGACTATGCGGCGGCGAGAGAAGGAATCGTTCAAACACTGATCGAGCTGTATACGAGATATGAGTTTTTGATGGAGGGGGATTTTCTGTCAGAAAAAGAAAAGGCTTTCTTTAAATCCGTGAATGCGGAAATGACGGATACAGTTGCGGCATTCAGTGTGAATAGGCTTTCCATATATCTGGAACGGTATTATGGAAAAAGGGTGTTGATATTGCTGGATGAGTATGATACGCCACTGCAGGAGGCCTATGGAAACGGATTCTGGAAAGAGATGGTGGCATTTGTCCGCAGTCTGTTCAATGCTACCTTTAAAACAAATCCTGCCATGGAACGGGGATTGCTGACGGGAATCACCAGAGTGAGCAAGGAATCCGTCTTTTCGGATTTGAACCATCTGACCGTAGTGACAACGACTTCGGAGATGTATCGGGCGCAGTTTGGATTTACACAAAAAGAGGTATTTGACGCGCTTACGCTTTTTGGAATGGACGGAGAGAAGGAAAATGTGAAGCTATGGTATGACGGTTTTACCTTCGGCAGTCAAAAAGGCATGTATAATCCCTGGTCCATCACCTCTTTTTTAAAAGAAAAACAGTACAGACCATATTGGGCAAATTCCAGCGCAAACAGTCTGGTGGACAGCCTGATCCGGCAGGGAAATCCGCAGACGAAGACAATTGTTGAGGATTTGATAGATGGAAAAACGCTGACAGCGCAGCTGGACGAGGAGATCGTTTTTGATCAGCTTACGAAAAAGCCGGGCGCAATCTGGAGTATGCTGCTCGCAGGCGGCTATCTGAGGGTTGAGGAGAAAGACTTTAGCCAGGAAACAGGGGTGTATACCTATACGTTGCGGCTGACGAACAGAGAGGTATTGCTCACTTTCCGGGACATGATTAAAGGATGGTTTTCCGAAGAGGATGTGCCTTACCGTGACTTCCTGCAGGCTTTTTTGCAGGAAGATGTGTACTACATGAATGAATATATGAATGAGGTGGCAGGGCGGACCTTCAGCTTTTTCGATGTAGCAAATAAGCCATCTGAGAAAGCGGATCCGGAACGTTTTTATCATGGCTTTGTGCTGGGGCTGATCGTGGAGCTTGCGGGGCAGTACCATATTCTATCGAACCGGGAAAGCGGATTCGGCAGATATGATGTGATGCTGGAGCCAACGGATCGTCGGCAAAAGGCATATGTTCTGGAATTTAAGATAAAAAGTAAAAGGGAGGCTACGTTGGAGGACACGCTGAAAGCGGCGCTTGCACAGATTGAACAAAAATGCTATGATGCAGAGCTGATTGCACGCGGGATTGCAAGGGAGCAAATCAGACATTATGGCTTTGCTTTTGAAGGAAAACGGGTGCTGATCGGTTAGATGCGGTGTATGTAGCCGATATGGCACATTGTGGACCGGCAGGACCGGGCATTCTTCGCCACGGCACAGGAAGCAGTTCCTGCGCCGTGGCGAAGAATGCCCGGTCTTTTTTCACAACCTGTGAAGGACGAATATAATTCTGTAAAAGAAATATATTTTTTAATGAAATACATTGACAGATGAGGTATGTCGTGATATGATAATTGCATCAAAGCTGCCGGATATGATGGCAGTCATCCAAAAAGAGAAGGAGGAATGGACTTGTCAATTTCAGCGGATACCCTGCGGGGCTACACGGATACGATCATTTTGACGCAGCTGATGAAGAGGGACAGCTACGGGTATGAGATCAACAAGAATGTGCAGCAGCGCACAAAGGGACAATATGAATTTAAGGAAGCGACCCTCTACACAGCCTTTAAGCGGCTGGGGCAGAACGGGTTAATCACCTCTTACTGGGGAGAGGAAGGCGCAGGTGCAAGAAGGCGCTACTACAGGATCACGGAAGAGGGGAAAAAGCAGTGGGAAGAGCGGGTGCAGGAATGGCAGGAAATCCGCACACTTTTGGACGCGTTACTCGCATTGGAGGTAGAGCATGAATCGGATTGAGACAAAGATTATCATCATGGTGACGAATCGTCTTGCCGCTGCGAAGGACAGCGATGCCAAGACGGAAATGATTGAAGAGCTGAGCGAGAATCTGTACCAGCGGTATCTGGAGCTGGTGGAGAGCGGTATCGCCGAGGATGTTGCCCTGCAGCAGGCGCTGGACAGCCTTGGGGATGTGGATGAGCTGCTTTCCTTTTTGTCGGAAACGGAAGGCAACGGTTTTTCCGGGCAGCAGGCAGCTAAAGAGCAGGATGTGGCAGCGGGCAGCGCGTCCGCACAGGATGCAGGCGGACAGGAACCTGCCTGGGAGACGGATGCGGACGGACAGGATATTGGAAAAGAAAGTGGCGCTTCCGAAGAAAATGCTTCCTCGAAAGAAAATTCTTCCTCCTTTACGAGAGAGGATTTCGAAAATGGGATAGAGGAGATCGTCAACGCGGCCATTTCTGCCGCGAAGGAGGCGGTGGACTGTACGAAAAATGTGGCGAAGGATGTGTCGGTCCAGATTAAGGAGATGTATTCCGACGGCAGATTCCAGTCTTTCACATCCCAGCGCAGCAAGCGGTCAGAGAGCATGACGATTCCGGTGGAGAGTGTGAATGCGCTGGAAATCAACATGACGAACGGGGATATCGCCCTGCACAGCGCGGATGGGGAAGATATTGAAATTGAGATCAGCGGCGACGTGGAAGAGGTGGAGACGATGCTCAAGGGCGATGGCATTTTATCCATCGGGCAGAGGAGCACCGCGAGCACAGCCTTTTTCTTCATGCGGGGCGTCAAGCATGCGGATGTGGAGGTTCTGTTACCCAAAAAGGTATGGGAAAGCGTGGCGCTTTCCACGGTGAACGGGGATATCGAGATCGAGGATGAGCTGATTTGCAGAAGGCTGATTGCCAAAACGACCAGTGGCGATCTGAACATGGAGCGTGTTTCCAGCGAGCACATTGAGCTAAAGCAATGCAGCGGCGATATTCACGGAGAAGACTTAAGCGGCAACGTGCATGCGGAGTCCAAGAGCGGCGAGATTGAGATCAGCGGTACGCTGGGACGGTGTGAGCTGTTCTCCGTGAGCGGCAGCGTCCGGTTTGAGGGCGAGTGCCAGGAAGCGAATTGCTCCAGCACCAGCGGCGATGTGGAGCTGGATCTTGCCAATCTGCCGGAGAAAATCAAGTGCAATTCCATTTCCGGAAACTGTGACTGTGAATTCGAAATTCCGGAGGGCAAAGGCTTCCGGCTTTCTTACCGGACTGTGAGTGGAAGATTTTCCAGCGATCTGCCCCTGGAGGGACGGATAGAGGAAAAACGTGGAGATGCGGTTTACGGAGAAAATGTGAGCGGTCAGATCAATCTGTCCAGCGTCAGCGGCGATATCCGGGTTTGTGGGAAATAAAGAGCTGCTGTTGTTCGTTCCGTGACCGGTGATAAGAAAGAAACAGAACATGGTGAAATCAAAAACCGTCTGCAGCGTGACTGGCTGCAGGCGGTTTTTGGTCATGTACCGGCATGGGCTGTATTTCTGGATATTTTACTTGACCTTTTATAGGTAATGATATATAATGCATAAAAATAAGAAATTACAAAAATCAAAGCATTTTGCGCAATTTTTTTCAAAAAAGCAAGGCAAAATGACGATAATGGAGAAAATGAAGTTCGAAATATCATACATGCAATGGAGAGAAATCCGGAATGGCAAAAAAGTACACCCGGCTTGCAATGAGCGAAATGAGCAAAAAAATCTGGTTTTTGTTGTTTTCTTTTCTGTTCCTTTTTTTCTATATAAGCGGCGGCAAAATCTCAGCCGGTTTCCGGCATAAGGTCATGAATGTGGAAGTGCTTTCCAAAGAAGAAATCGATTTTTTGTGTGACGGGAAAACGGATGCTTTCATGGAACCGCAGATCACGCTGGGGGAGGATGCAATCGCCTATGACATCGGTCAGAATATGCTGCTGATTCCCCAGAGCCTTTTGGAGGAGGAATTTGATCATAAGCTGCAGGCGCCGGACGGGAAGCTTTGTTTTCTGGAGGATGAAGCGCTGAAAAACAAGGCGGAAACCATTCGGGAAAACAGGGTGCTCCGGCTGTTCTGGGTGCGGGAGGACCAATGCTGGATGTATAACGTGTATTTTACGGGAATGCCCGTGCTGTCCATTTCCAGTGAACAGATGACGGAGGATGGAATTGTGAGCGGACATATGTGGCTCTATGATCAATACCACAGCTCTGCCCGGTATCAGAGCGCGGCATGCGCGTGGCATCTGCGGGGCGCTACCACCAGACAGTATGAGAAGGCCGGCTACCGGCTGACGCTCACGGACAAAAAGCTTTCTCTGCTGGGAATGCGCAGGGATGATGACTGGATTCTCAATGCCCTTTATGATGATGACGGGCTGATTCACAATAAGCTTTCCTACGACGTGTGGAGGGAAATAGCCGCCAGCAATCAGGTCGCTTACGATGAAGGCATCAGTATGGAATATGTGGAATTGTTCATGGATCGGGAATATGTGGGCGTATATGGGCTTCTGGAAAGAATTGACAAAAAAACGCTGCAGCTCGATGAGAGGGATATTTTGTATAAATGCCGGAAACCCGATGTGCCGGGGACGGATGATTTTTACAGGGAGCTTACGGAGGAGATGCATCCTGTTTTCGTGCTGAAATATCCAAAGGATTTCGCGATGGAGGACTGGGAGCCCTTAAAACGATGGACTGATCTGTTTTTATTGGATCAATATGAGGATTTTGACGCGGCGGTTTCCATTTTAAATATGGAAAATGCGATCGATTATAATCTGTTTAATCTGCTCACCTGCGGCATGGATAATACTTTGAAAAATATTTATTACCAGGCGGATTATCAGGGAGACGGAAATTACCGCATGATCAGGGTTCCATGGGATTTGAACATGACCTGGGGAAATTCCTGGGTGGATGATCCGGCCTGCAGGTTCAACCGGTTTCAGGAAAAAAATTTTGAAGCGGCATGCGGCTGGACACCGGATATGCAGAGATTGTATGAGGAGAGGCCGGAAATGATCGGCGGACTGATGGCCGACAGATGGCGCAGGCTGCGGCGCGGCATCATCACCAGGGAAAGCCTGTACGCAAGGCTGGATGCAGAGTTTTCCTATCTGCACGGTTCCGGGGCATATGCGCGGAATCTGATCCGGTGGCCGCCCGGAGACGGGGATTGGCAGGATGATTATATGTATGAGTACGTGGACCGGCGGCTTGCTTTTCTGGATGCGTACATAGGACGGATGGGTAAAGCGGAATGAAGTACAGACATGAGCTGAAATTTCTGGTTTCTGATGCGCAGCTGGAAATCATCAGATACCGTTTAAAACCGCTGATGCGGCCGGACGCGCATCAGAAGGGGGAAGCATATGCGGTGAGAAGCCTGTATTTTGACGATTTTTATGATTCCTGCATGCGGGAAAATGAGGATGGGATTGATAACAGGCAGAAATTCAGAATCCGGATTTATGACGGAGACGCAGCCATGATCCGGCTGGAAAAGAAAATTAAATGCCATGGCATGACCGGAAAGGTGAGCAGCGTCATTTCAAAGGAGGATTGCCGCATTTACATGGCCGGCAGGACGCCCGGATTCAGGCAGGAAAGCACGGCGCTGGAAAAGGAGCTTTATGTGGGGATCAAAACGAGAGGGCTGCATCCTGCAAGCATCGTGGAATACGAAAGGACAGCTTTTGTGGATCCTAAAGGAAATGTGAGGATCACCTTTGACCGGAATATCCGCGGCAATGAAAAAACGGAGGGCTTTTTGGAAGAGAGGCTCTACGCCGTGCCGCTGTTACCCCAAAGAAATCATGTGTTGGAAGTAAAATACGATGAACTGCTGCCGGAATATATTTTTCGGGCGTTGGAGACGGGGACGCTTGTAAGAACCGCCTTTTCCAAATATTGCTATTCCAGGAGGTATCAAAATGAGCGTTAGCGATGTGGTCAAAAAATCTGTGCTGGAGGGCTTTTCCTATGGCGATTTGTCAACGGCAAAAATTATGACAACGCTGGTGGTCACCTTTTTAGTCGCCGCATATATATTTGGGGTGTACAGGCTGGTGAGCAAAAGCGCCTTTTATGTAAAAAGCTTCCATATTTCCATGGCGATCATTTCCGTTGTGACCGCGGGGATCATTCTTGCCATGCAGTCCAGCATTGTGATCTCGCTGGGCATGGTGGGCGCGCTTTCGATTGTGCGGTTCCGGACAGCCATCAAGGACCCGATGGATCTTTTGTTTTTGTTCTGGTCGATCGGAACCGGCATTATTTGCGGGGCGGGGCTTTATAAGATCGCCATCATTCTGGCGGTTCTTGTGACTGTGGGCATCATTTTGCTGGACTTGGTTCCGGTCAGACCCGGTTCCTGCCTTTTGATCATCAACGCAGAGGCGAAGGAGCAGGAGGAGGGGATAGAGTCTGTGGTGAAAAAGCTTGCGGGGGCATACCGGCTGAAATCAAAAAATGTCACCGCAGACGGCATGGACCTGATTTATGAAATCCGGGGTAAAAACGGAAAAAAGCTTGTGGACAGGCTTTCCGAAATGAAAGGGATTGCGTCGGTTTCCATCCTGGCATGCGACGGCGGGGAGTGATTACATTTCATGGGGAGAACGACGTCTGCTCATGCAGAACTGAAAAGGATAAAAAGCCCGGTGCAGGCAATAACTGCTACACCGGGCTTTTCTTTTTTTGTATCATTTCCTGAAAGACAGTCTCTTTCCGGTTGCGTTCCGGATGATTTATTGCTAAAATAGGAAGGGAAGCAGAGGCGCATATGCGGTCTGGTAACCTGCACAGGAGAGAAAGGTCGATATCTGCAGCGATGAAAGAGATTATGATAAGCAACCGGAACAATATGTTCCAGAAATTTGAGGTGTTAAAAACAAACCGGAATAAGCGCTACCGTTACCACGAATTTCTGGTGGAGGGCGTGCGCAGCTTAAACGAGGCGGTCAGAAACGGCTGGCGGATCAAGTCCTTTCTGTATGACAGGAACCGTCTGTCGGACTGGGCGAAGGGGATGCTCCGGGAAGTCCCGACAGAGGAGAATTATTGCCTGAGTGCCGAACTGATGCAGGCGCTGAGCGGGAAGGAGGACACCTCCGAGCTGATGGCGGTGATTGAGATGAGGGAGGATACCCCGGAGGGCGTAGCGCTTTCTCCCAATCCCTTTATCGTGCTGTTTGACAGACCCTCCAACCGGGGGAATCTTGGCACGATGATTCGTTCCTGTGACGCGTTGGGCGTAGACTTGCTCATTCTGACGGGACATGCCGTGGATTTATATGATCCGGATGTGGTCGTTTCGGCGATGGGCTCCTTTTTCAAGATGCCGGTCATCCGGATCGCCGATAACGGCACGCTTTTTTCCTATATTGACAGGCTGAAAAGCAAGTATCCGGGCTTTGTGACGGTGGGGACGACGGCGCACGATAAAACGCCGGTTTCTTCCGTGGACTTGACGGCGCCGCTCATGCTGATGGTGGGCAATGAGACGAAGGGGCTGTGCAGCGCTTTTGCGGATTTTTGCGACGTGCTTTGCACAATTCCGATGGCGAAGGGCTCCGGCGCTTCCTCCTTTAACGTCAGCTGTGCCGCCTCGATTTTCATGTATGAGATCACGAGGCAAAGGGGGATTTAAGATGCTGCCAATGCTGCCGCAGGCATTTACGGAACGGATGCAGACGATGCTGGGGGAGGAATATCCCCTGTTTTTGCAAAGCTTTTCAGAAAAGAATCATCAGTCCCTGCGGCTGAATCCGTTAAAGGGCGGCAGGGAACAATTTTTTTCAAAAAATCCCTTTTTCCTGTCACAGGTGGAATGGGAGCGAAACGGGTTTTACTATGGGGAAAAGGACGCGCCCGGCAGGCATCCCTGGCATGAGGCGGGCGTGTATTATATTCAGGAGGCGAGCGCCATGGCGCCTGCCGTTTATCTGGACGCCCAGCCCGGGGAGCGGATTCTGGATCTGTGCGCGGCGCCCGGCGGGAAGAGCACGCAGATTGCGGCGGCGATGGGGCAGGAGGGAATTTTGATCTGCAATGAACCCCATCCGGCGCGGGCGAAGATTCTTTCGGAGAATATCGAACGGATGGGAATTGCCAATGCGCTGGTGCTTGGCGAGCAGCCCGGGCGCCTGGCAGAGCATTTTCCGGAATATTTTGACGGGATTTTGGTGGATGCGCCCTGCTCCGGCGAGGGGATGTTCCGGAAAAACGAAGAGGCGTGCGCCCAGTGGAGCCCGGAAAACGTGGCGTTGTGCGCAAGGCGGCAGGACGAAATCCTGGACAGCGCGGCAGGCATGCTGCGGGCCGGCGGCCGGCTGGTCTATTCCACCTGTACCTTTGCGCCGCAGGAAAACGAGGGTAGTGTGGCGCGTTTTCTGCTGCGGCATCCGGAATTTGCGGTGGAAGAGGTGGCAGCGTGTGACGGAATGGATGGCGGGCATCCGGAATGGCTTGCGCAGGATACAGGGGAGCGGCTGCCCGAAAGCGCGTCAATCAAACGGACGGTCCGCCTGTGGCCCCACAAATTAAAAGGGGAAGGACATTTTTTTGCCCTTTTGAGAAAAGAAGGAAGCGTGCCGAAGGGGTATCGGGCGCGGTGTCCCTTCGGTACGGAAAGGGCGGTCGGGCCAAAGGAGTGCGAGGGCTTTTTGCAGTTTGAACGGGAGAACCTGCGGATCGTTCTGGACGGCTGCTTTTTGAAATTCGGCGATCAGCTTTATCTTGCGCCGGCGGATACGCCCTCCTTAAAAGGACTGAAGGCGCTGCGCCCGGGACTGCATCTGGGCACGATGAAAAAGAACCGTTTTGAGCCTTCCCATGCGCTGGCGCTGTATATGAAACCGCAGGATGCCCAAAGAACCTTCGATATGGCGGCAGACAGCGATGCCTGCCGGGCATGGCTTGCCGGGATGACGCTGCAGGCGCAGGGAGAGGCGGGCTGGTATCTGATGACGGCGGACGGCTACAGCATCGGCTGGGGAAAGCTTGCCGGAACGGTCATGAAAAATCATTATCCCAAAGGGCTTCGTAAGAGTTAAATCATAACAGTCTGGACAGGTTCAAACTGTTACCGCATCCGCCCATAACAATCTCTGCGCGATTCCAGGCGCCGGCGGCGCTCCTTTGGAAGTGGCAGAAACGGAGTGTAGAGGGGGCGGGCAGGTATCTACATATAAAATGCCCCGGCGGGGCGAAAGGAGAAGGGTATGCATTTTACATTGGATTATGAAAGGTATGCGGCGCTGGCGAGGCAGGCGGCCGCAGAGGGGTGCGTTCTGTTGAGAAATGAAAAGGAGGCGCTGCCCATCCGCAAGGGAGAGCGGGTTTCCGTATTCGGGCGCATTCAGTTCACCTATTATAAGAGCGGCACCGGTTCGGGCGGTCTGGTCAACGCCCCCTATGTGGTGAGCATTCTGGAAGGTCTGAAAAACAGCGGGATACAGGTCAATGAAGGCCTGGAGGAGGTCTACCGGGCGTGGATCGCCGAAAATCCCTTCGACATGGGCGAGGGCTGGGCACAGGAGCCCTGGTGCCAGAAGGAGATGCCCGTGAGCGGTGAGCTGGCGGAAAAGGCGGCGCTGGAATCCGATCTGGCGCTGGTCATTCTCGGACGGACTGCGGGCGAGGATCAGGACAACAGCGCTGCGGAGGGAAGCTACCTTTTGACGGCGCAGGAAGAGGCGCTTTTGGACACTGTATGCAGCGCCTTTGCGCGGACTGCGGTGGTGCTGAATGTGGGCAACATCATCGATATGAAGTGGGTGGACCGCTATCAGCCCCAGGCTGTTTTGTACGCATGGCAGGGCGGCATGGAGGGCGGAAACGGCGTGGCGGACGTGCTCACTGGCAGGGTGAATCCCAGCGGGCGCTTAAGCGATACGATTGCGCAGGACATTTCCGATTATCCGTCCACGAAAAATTTCGGGGATGGGGACTGCAATCAATATACGGAAGATATCTATGTGGGATACCGGTATTTTGAGACCTTTGCCCGGGATAAGGTAAAATATCCCTTTGGCTTCGGGCTGTCCTATACGGATTTTATGGTGGAAACGGCGGATTTTTCGGCGGAGAAAGAACAGGCTTCTCTGCGCGTCCGGGTGACCAATACAGGAAAATGCGCCGGACAGGAGGTGGTGCAGGTGTATGTCAGCGCGCCCCAGGGGGCGCTGGGAAAGCCTGCGCGCCATCTGATCCGGTTTGCCAAAACGGAGCTTTTGCAGCCCGGCGCGGCACAAACGATGACCTTTGACTTTTCCCTGCGGGAAGCCGCTTCCTACGATGACAGCGGCGTGACGGGGCATAAATCCTGCTATGTGCTGGAAGCAGGAGAATACGGCATTTATGCGGGAAAGGACGTCAGGAGCGCCGCCCTTGCGGGATGCGTTACGGTAAAGGAGCTGCTGGTGACACAGGAATGCCGGGAGGCGCTGGCCCCGGTGAAGCCCTTTGAGCGGCTTGTGCCAAAGCCGGGAACGAAGGACGGCTTTGCAGAGGGCACAGAGCCTGTGCCGGTCAGAACGGTCGATCTGGCGAAACGGATACAGTGCGAGCGCCCGGAAACTGCGCCCTGTACCGGGGACAGAGGCTATCGGCTTTCGGACGTCTGCGACGGGAAGGTGTCTTTAGAGGAATTTCTGGCGCAGCTTTCGGATGAGGATCTGATCTGCATGACCAGGGGCGAGGGCATGTGCTCGCCCAAGGTGACGCCCGGCACGGCGGGGGCCTTTGGCGGTGTGACCGAAAGCCTGAAAAAATTCGGCATTCCCGTCGCATGCTGTGCGGACGGTCCCTCCGGCATCCGGATGGATTGCGGAACCGCCGCCTTTTCCCTGCCAAACGGCACGCTGCTGGCCTGCACCTTTAACGCGCCCCTGGTGGAGGCGCTCTATGAAATGGAAGGCATGGAGCTGCGCAAAAACCAGATCGACACGCTGCTGGGACCCGGCATCAACATTCACAGAAGTCCGTTAAACGGGCGCAATTTTGAATATTTCAGCGAGGATCCTTACCTGACGGGGAAAATGGCTGCGGCACAGCTGCTGGGCATGGGCAAATACGGCGTGACCGGAACGATCAAGCATTTTGCCTGCAACAATCAGGAATTTCGGCGTAATTTCGCGGATTCCGTGCTTTCGGAGCGGGCGGCAAGGGAAATCGATTTAAAGCCCTTTGAAATTGCGGTGAGAGAGGGAGGCGCATACAGCATCATGTCCTCCTATAATCCGGTAAACGGTCTGTGGGCGGCGGGCAATTATGATTTGCTGACCACGATTCTGCGCGGCGAATGGGGCTATCAGGGCATTGTGATGACAGACTGGTGGGCAAAAATGAACGACGAGGGCGAAGAGGGAACCCTGACCAATACCACCGCTATGGTGCGCGCCCAGAACGATATTTATATGGTGGTATCGGACGCGGCGTCCAATTCCGCGGGCGATAATTCTCAGGAAGGCCTGGACAGCGGCGCGTTAAGCCGGGGACAGCTGGTGCGCAACGCCCAAAATATCTGCCGGTTTTTGATGAGATCTCCGGTCATGGGGCGTTTTACCGGCAGAGAGCAGGATGTGTGTGATATAAAAAATGATTTTGCCACGCAGAATAACAGCGACGCGGTTTTGCAGACGCTGGATGTGGGAGCCGGCTGTGAGCTGGAGCTTACGGGGCTTTCTGCCATGAAGGGGACAAGCGCGATCTATGTGCTGAATTTTGAAGAGCGGGGCAAATATGCGGCGGTGTTCACCATGCGGGCAAAGGATCATGTGAGCGCGCTGGCACAGATGCCGGTATCCGTATTTTTCAACAATCAGCTTGTGAAAACCATTTCCGTGGCCGGCGCCGAAAAGCAGTGGGTAGATTATGAGGTGGAGCAGGATATCTTTGTCAGCCTGCAGGGCTATATGAAGCTGTTTTTCGGAGAAAGCGGTCTGGAAATTTCACGGATACGCATTGAGAAAAGGTAAAGTGGAAACGATAATGAGGAATTTAAAAATTTGTGTCTGGCTGTTCCTGTGTCTGACCGCCCTGCTGGCGGCCGGCTGCGGGAGCGCTGCAGGGGAAAACACCGCCAAAGGCATGCAGCAGATCGAAGAAATGGATTACGAGGGGGCGCTTTTAAGCTTTGAGAGCGCCGCTCTCAACAAAGAGGACATGCAGCTTGTCTATCGCGGGCAGGGAATCGCCTGCATCGGCTTGACGGACTATGAAAACGCCGCTTTTTATCTGGAAAAGGCGCTATCCTTAAGCGACGCCAGAATCGACCAGCTGGATTTTGACATCAATTATTATCTGGCGACCGCTTATTACCGGGGCGGGCAGAGTGAAAAGGCGGTGGCGGTGTATCAGGCGATCACGGACCTGCGCCCGAAGGAGAAGGACGCCTGGTATCTGAAGGGAACGCTGGAGCTGGAGCAGGGAAAGCTGGAGGCTGCCCAGGCGGATTTTGAGCGGGCGGTGCAGGTGGATAAGACGGATTATGACATGCTGATCAATATTTTTATCAGCTGTAAAAAATTCGGGCATGAGGAGCTGGGCATCGGGTATCTGCAAAATGTGCTGGGAGATGAGACGCATAAGCTGTCCGATTACGATAAGGGCAGAATGAGCTTTTACCTGGGGGACTATGAGACCGCGAGGGTATGCCTGGAAAAGGTGAAGGATGCCCGGGGAGCGGATGCCGTGACGCTTTTGGGACAGGCTTATGAAAATCTGGGAGATTACAATTATGCCGCCAGCGTATACAGCACATACCTGGAGACAAAGCAGCAGGATGCGGAAATTTATAATCAGCTGGGGCTTTGCAAGCTGACGGTGGGCGATTATGAGGCCGCGCTGAACGCGTTTCAGGCGGGGCTTTCCATGGAAGGAAACGATGTGATGCAGTCCCTTCGCTTCAACGAGGTGGTGGCCTATGAGTATCTGGGACGCTTCGATCAGGCGAAGACTGCCATGCAGCAGTATCTTTCCCTGTATCCGGATGACGAAAAAGCGCAGCGGGAGAATGTGTTTTTGCAGACCCGGTGAGGGTAGCGGCTTTGGAAATGGAATGGAAAGACAGATTGTAACGGTGATGGCGCTGCCGGCAGGGGTGTTTGGACCGGCAGCAGGGAGGTTTTTGATGAAGAGAATAGGCAGTTGGCTGGGCCGGGTGGCGGCAGGAATTTTTGTGGCATGCGCGCTGGTGTCCGGGACAGCGCTTGTAGCGCAGGCAGAGATGGCGGACGGGCATGTAGTGTCGCCCTTTACGGGAGCGGCAGTCGCGGCAAGGCAGGTGAATGTGCGTTCCGGACCGGGAAGCAAATATGTGCTGTTGGGCAGTCTGGAGAAGGGGCAGGCGGTGAACGTCTGCGGTGAAACCGATAACGGATGGTATCAGGTGGTGTATGGAACCGGAATCGGGTATGTCAGCCAGAAGCTTGTGGTACAGGCGCCTGTGGATGAGGGAATGCTGGCGGCAATTGCGCAGCAGGCGGCGTTTGTAAAAGCGGCGGCGGCACAGGAAGCGGCGGCAGCGCAGCAGATGGGGGCGCAGGAAGCGGCGGCAGCGCAGCAGATGGCGGCGCAGGAAGCGGCAGCGCAGCAGGGAGACGAGGCGGCACAACAGACGGAGCAGGAAACAGCGCAGGCGGCGGCACTGGCACAGCAGGCGGCACTTCAGGAAACAGCGCAGGCGCAGCAGCAGGCAGCGGTGCAGGGCGGCAACGTGATTTTCGTGGGAGATTCCCGCACAGGGCAGATGGGAAATGCGGTGGGCGGCCCGGCGGCATATCCGGGCGTCGCTTTTGTGGCCTGCTTTGGCGGCGGAAATGAATGGCTTTCCAGCACGCAGGCGAAAAAGGAAATCGACCAGCTTGTGGGTCCGGGCAGCGTGATCGTTTTAAATTACGGCGTCAATGATCTGTCAAAGCACAATGAATATATTGCGACGATCAACAAGTACGCGCGGGACTGGCGGGAAAAGGGCGCTGTGGTTTATTTTGCCACGGTCGGTCCGGTGGGGGAAAACGAATTCGGCAAGCGCAACTGGGCAGTGGAATATTTTAACGATCAGCTGAGCAACCGGCTGGACGGCAGCATCGGCAGGATTCCCCTTTACAGCTATCTGACCCTGACCGGATATACCACGACGGCGGACGGACTGCACTATACGCCGGATGTATACGCCCGGATGTTCCAATATCTGATGCAGAGCATCGGGAAGCTTTGATCATGAAAACACTGGATTCCATACGGCTTTTGCGCGTGGCGGCGTGCCTGGGAGTGTTCGTTGCCCATCTGGCGCCGCACATGGGAGCGTCGGGGCGGATCGCGGCCGCGGCAAACTTCGGCGCTTCCGGCGTATATCTTTTCTTCTTGATCAGCGGCTTTTTGGCATGCAGGGGAAAAGAAATCAGGCCGGGAGGCGGTATGCGCGGCATCGCCGTCTATTACCGGAAACGTCTGCTGCGCATTCTGCCCCTTTATTATGTGGTGATTCTGGGACAGATGCTGCTGCACGGGCTGATTTTGCGGGATGTTCCGCCGGACCCTGCCGGGCTGTACTGGCTGCGCTATTTCCTTCTGACAAACGCATGCATTCCGGGACCGGACAATTTCTGGTCGAATCTGGGCGCGACCTGGACGGTCAGTCTGTTCGTCTTTTTTTACCTGTGTGCGCCGCTGTTTGTCCGTCTGACCGCAGGGAAAATCCACCGGACAGCTCTGTTATATCTGGCGGCAATTGCGCTTCGGTATGGTTGGGCGGCCTCAGGGCTTTCGTCCTATATGATGGCGTTTCACTATCTGCACTATTTTGTGCTGGGGATGCTGCTGTATGAGCTGGCGGCGCGTTACCGTCCGGCTGCCGCTGCGGTGCGGCTTGCCTGTTTCCTTGCGGCGACGGGAATTGCGCTGTGGTGTGGCAGAATGGAGTTGGACTACTTCATGGTGGTATCCTGGGGCTATGGGCTGTTATTTCTCATGCTGGGAAATCTGACCTTTCGAAAGCCTGGGGGAGCCTTCGCCCGGACCGTGGGCGCGCTGGATGCCTGCTCCTATGCGATTTATCTGGTGCATGCGCCGGTGCTGGAGGGGATTGGGATGCTCAGGGCGCATGTACAGATGTCGGGCGCCGCTGTATGCCTGCTGGCGGTTTTTCTGACAGCCATCGGTACCTGGGCAGTACATACGCTGATCGAAAAGCCATTGGAGCGCTGGAAAAGGAAAGCCTGAAAGGAACGGTAAGAAGAGAGGAGAACAGGAATGATACAAAAACTGATCGCTAACATCAAAAAAACAAATGCGCCCATCGTGGTGGGACTGGATCCGATGATGAAGTTTATTCCCGGACAGATTCAGAAAGCGGCATTTTCGGAATACGGGGAGACGCTGCAGGGGGCGGCGGAGGCAATCTGGCAGTACAATAAGGGGATTGTGGATGCGGTATATGATCTGATTCCGGCAGTCAAGCCGCAGATCGCCATGTATGAGCAGTTCGGCATTGAAGGGATGATCGCCTTCAAAAAGACGGTGGAGTATTGTAAGGAAAAGGGACTGGTCGTCATCGGGGATGTGAAGAGGGGCGATATCGGTTCCACCTCGGAAGCCTATGCGGTAGGGCATCTGGGAAAGGTGACGGTGGGGGAAAACCGCATCGCCGCCTTTGACGAGGATTTTGCCACGGTCAATCCCTATCTGGGGTCTGATGGCGTCAAGCCCTTTTTAAAGGTGTGTCAGGAGGAGAAAAAGGGAATTTTTGTTCTGGTAAAGACCTCCAATCCCAGCAGCGGGGAGCTGCAGGACCGCCTGATCGACAAAAAACCGCTGTATGAAATCGTGGGAGAGCAGGTTGCCCAATGGGGCAGCGAGTGCATGGGCGACGCGTACAGCTATGTGGGGGCGGTTGTGGGCGCGACCTATCCGGAGCAGGGAAAGCTGCTGCGCAGGGTGATGCCGAAGGCTTATATTCTGGTGCCGGGGTACGGCGCGCAGGGCGGAAAGGGCGCGGACCTGGTGCATTTTTTCAATGAGGACGGGCTGGGAGCGATCGTGAATTCTTCCCGCGGCATCATTGCGGCATATCAGCAGGAAAAATATGCGCGTTTCGGCGCGGAAAATTACGCGGACGCTTCCCGGCAGGCCGTGATAGACATGCGGGAGGATATCGCCCAGGCGCTGGCTGCACGGTAGAAGAAAAGCAGGTAATATGGTCGGAGTCGGAGCAGGAATTTTCTGCCGTTCATGGTGCAGAAGCGGCATGGCTCTTTCAACAGGAGAATTGAGAAGGAGAGCAGGGTATGAGATTGGGGTTTGAACAGGCGGTGTGCAGGGATGCGCAGATTCTGGAAGCCAGCGAAAACGGCTGCACGGTGCTGCTTGGCGCGGCGGGAGGCGGCATCAGTCTTCCGCAGGTTGGGCAGGAAACGGGAAGGTATATCACCGGCACGGTGGAGGTGCTGGAGGAGCATTCCGTGGCGATGATGTTTCGGTGCTTTTTGCCGGGACAAAACAAGGAACAGATTTTTATGCGATTTGGGCTTTTGCCCCGGTTTGCCACGAGGATTTGTCTGGACCTGGATTTGCTGGACAACCGGACGATTTATACGAACCGCACGCCGGGAACCTTAAAGCTGGTGGTGCACGGACACCGTGTGCAGCGGGAGGATGTGGAGCGGTTTGAGCTCGGTATGGAGGAGACCTTCCATGACGTAAAGGTGCGCTTTTCGGATTTTGAAATCACGGACAGGAAGCCGGAGGATTTTCCGATTCCGGATAAAAAGCTGGTGGATGAGTTTGGACAGTGGAAGGAAAAGGAATGGGAGGGAAAAATTCATTCCCTTGAGGAATTAACAAAGGCATGTAAGGCGCAGGAAAAGGAGGCGGCATACCCCTTTGCCGAATGGAACGAGTGGGGCGGGGATAAAAACAGGAAGCTCAAGGAGGGAACCGGCTATTTTTCCACGGTAAAAACGCCAGACGGCAGATGGCATCTGACGGATCCGGATGGCTGCGACTATTTTTCACTGGGGCCCTGCGGCACCCATCCGGGGGAGTGGGGAAGAATTGACAGCTTTGAGAAATGCTGCGATTTCCTGCCGGAGAGCGATCCGGCATATGCGGAATTTTTCCAGGAAAGGAGCGGACGGCGGACCGCTTACATGCCCATGGATTCCTTTAAAATGGCGAACTTTTCGGGCATGAATTTAAAGCGCGTATATGGGGATGCGTGGAAGGAAAAGTGGGAGGAGCTTTCCATGAGCATTCTGATGAATCACGGGATCAATTCCCAGGGGAATTTTCCGGGCATCCGTGTGAATCAGGGGAAGCCTACGCTGCCCTATGTGCGGGAGCTGATGGGATTTCCGATGACACAGACGCTGATTTTCCGGGATTTTCCGGACGTTTTATCCGCCGAATATCAGGAAAATGCCGAGCGCTATGCGCAGGGGCTTGCAGAATGGAAAGAGGACCCTTATCTGATCGGATACTTTCTGCGCAACGAACCGGAGTTTAATTTTGTGGAAAATCTGGCGATCGCCGACGAGGTGCTGCGCAACCCGGCCCAAAGCTGCTGCCGTCAGGGATTGATCGACTTTTTGCAGAAAAAATATGAAACCATCGACCGGTTAAACAGCGTCTGGGGGACGGAATTTGCAGGCTTTGACGCGTTTCTGGAGCCGATTGCGGACTGCTCCTTGCGATATCCCGGCTCTCAAAAGGATATCCGGGAATATTCGATGTTTTTGATCCGGGAGTACATTCGGGTGCCCGCCCAGGCCTGCCGCAGGGTGGACCCCAATCATCTGAACCTGGGACTGCGCTGGTCGAAGGCGTATAATGTGGACATGATGCAGGGATGGGAATATTTTGATGTCTTTTCCATCAACTGTTATGATTTTGACCCGACAAAGGATATGGATTTTGTGAAAAACGCGGGTGTGGATTTGCCCATTTTGCTGGGGGAATATCACTGCGGCGCTCTGGACCGGGGACTGACCGCAACCGGCTTAAAGGGCGTGGAAGACCAGAAGGAGCGGGGCGTCATGTGGCGTCACTTTGTGGAGAAGGTCGCTGCCCATCCTTACGGGGTTGCCGCGCACTGGTTCCAGTACAATGACCAGTTCTGTCTGGGCAGGATGGACGGGGAGAACTATCAGATCGGCATGGTGGATGTGTGCATGCAGCCCTATCCGGAGCTGATGGAGGCGGTGTACGCGACCTCGAAGGTGCTCTATCAGGTGAAAAACGGGGAAAAGGAAGCCTTTGGGCAAAAGCCGAAAGCCATTCCCATGATCGGATATTGAAAAAATAAAGGCGTCATATTGAGGTTTTACAGGGAATCGGTTATGCTATAGTAAACGACAAAAAACCTGTCGTTTCCTAATAAAAAAGCGCTGCGGCCGGGCGATGCCCGGCTGCAGGAGTGAAACGAAAAGGAGAGAAATGCCATGAAATTCAAGGACATGCCCTATGAACGGGTCAATTATGAAAAGATGCAGGAGGCAATGGAGCGCCTCACAAGAGAAGCGAAGGAAGCGCCGGATGCCGAAGCGCTCTGGAAAAACCATCAGGAGTTTTATCAGGTGCTTTCCGATGCGCAGGATATGCTGACGATCGCGCATATCCGGTATGACGGCGATACGACGGACGAATTTTACAGCGCAGAGCAGGATTATTATGACGAGATGAAGCCGAAGCTTTCCAATCTGTATAATAATTATGACCGTGCTTTTTTTGAGTCCCCTTTCCGGAAGGAAATGGAGGAAAAGATCGGGAAGGTAGCGTTTGCCTCCATGGAAAACGGCTTAAAGAGCATGCATGAGAGCATCATCGGTTTAAAGCAGGAGGAGAATGCGTTAAAGACCCGTTACAATAAGCTGATTGCCACGGCCCAGATTCCCTTTGACGGGCAGGTGCTGAACCTTTCTCTGATGCGTCCCTATCTGACCCATGTGGACAGAAATATCAGACGGGAAGCCTGGAAGGCCTACTCTGCCTATTTTGTGTCGGTGGAGGAGGAGCTGGATGAAATTTATGATAAGCTGGTGAAAAACCGCACCGCGCAGGCGAAGATGCTGGGCTATGAGAACTTCGTTGAGCTGGGCTATTACCGCATGAACCGTCACAGCTATGACAAAAAGGATGTGGAAAATTTCCGCAGGCAGGTGAAGGAGGTTTTTGTGCCCTTCGCGGAGCGGGTACATGACAGACGGCGGAAACGCCTGGGGCTGGATAAGCTTTCCTACATAGACAATGAGGTGTACTTCTTAAACGGCAATCCTGCGCCCATCGGCAGCCCGGAGGAGATCTTAAAGACCGGACAGGAGATGTACAGGGAGCTTTCTGCAGAGACGAAGGAGTTCTTTGATTTCATGATGGAAAACGAGCTGCTGGACGTGTTCGGGCGCAAGACCAAGAAGCAGGGCGGCTATATGACCTTTATCCACAAATACGGCGCGCCTTTCATTTTTGCGAATTTCAACGGAACCTCCGGGGACGTGGATGTGGTCACCCATGAATGCGGTCATGCCTTCCAGGGCTTCGTGTCTGGAAAGGATCCGGTGCTGGAGCACAACGATATCACGATGGAGACGGCGGAGATCCACTCCATGTCCATGGAATTTTTCACCGATCCCTGGATGGAGAAGTTTTTCGGAGAGCGCTATGAGGAATTTCTGGTGATGCAGCTGGAGGACGCGATCCGGTTCGTGCCCTACGGGACGATGGTGGATGAATTCCAGCATATCGTCTATGAAAATCCTGACCTTACGCCTGCCGAAAGAAAGCGGGCATGGCATGATCTGGAGCAGGTGTATATGCCCCATCTGGACTATGAGGAGGATCCCTTCTTTGGAAAGGGCGGTTACTGGCAGAGGCAGCAGCATATTTATAACAGTCCCTTCTATTATATAGATTATGTGCTGGCACAGACCTGCGCGTTCCAATATAAAGCCTGGATGGATGAGGATTATCAGGGGGCATGGGACAGTTATTTGAAGCTTTGCCGGCTGTCCGCGAAGGATTTTTATGCGGATATGCTCAAAAAGGTCGGCCTGAAGGTGCCCTTTGAAGACGGATATTTTGAAGAACTGGTCAAAAAGCTGGAAGAAAAATTGGGATAAATCCCGTATTTTGGGGGCTTTGAGGCATCTTATCTGCTAAAATAAATGTAAATTTGTACAAAATATTGTCAGCTCTCCTCAATTTTTAAACAAACAATGAACAAAAAAGAGAGCTGGCGATAATTACATATTTACTTTAATGAGAAAAAGTGATAAAATGCTAAAAGGTTTAGAGGTTCCTTTTGGAATGAAAAACCGTATGCCAGACAGCCATGGCATAGTATCTATAATATAGAAAGGAAGGAGATTATTATGAAAATGAAAAAAGTATTGTCAGCATTGCTCACAGTGGCGATGGTGGCAAGCCTGTCCGCCTGTGGCAATCAGGAACAGGTGACAAACAATGAGTCCGCTGCTCCGGCACAGACAGAAGCTCCTGCGGACAATGCACCCGCGGACGAAGACGCAGACGCTGCTCCGGCAGAATCTGAGGCGGCGGATGCTTCCGCAGCAAAGCCTACTGAGCCCACAGGTCAGCTGATCATCGGCTCCACAACGGACCTGGAGAACGAGTTTTATGATACCGCGTTTGAGAACACGGCATTCAACTACAAGATGTATAGCCTGATCCATGGCGGCAGCACCATTATCTATTCCAAGGAAGGCAAATTTGAGGTAGATAATACGATCGTAAAGAATATGGAAGCTACCGATAACGAGGATGGAACCAAGACCTATACCACCACCTTAAATGACGGTCTGGTATGGTCCGACGGTTCTCCGATCACAGCAAAGGATTATGTGTTTGAATTGCTGCTGGAGTCCAGCCCGGAGATGATGGGCGTGGATGGCTATCCCTGCAACGGTTATACATACCTGGTTGGCTGGGATGAGTTCAGCGGCGGTGAGACCAAGAATTTTGCCGGTGTTCATCTGATTGACGATATGACCTTCTCCGTGACCGTGAAGGCGGAGGAGCTTCCTTATCACTATGACATCTCTTATGCGGGATCCATGCCCAGACCGATGGCAGTGATCGCACCCGATTGTGACGTTGAGGATGCGGAAGAGGGCGCTACCATTACCGGCGACTTCTCCACAGAGCTTCTGATGAAGACCATCAACGATCCCGATACCGGATATCGTTACAATCCGCAGGTTGTATGCGGTCCTTACCTGTTGAAGGAGTATGACACCGCAAGCGGACAGGGTACCTTCGAGGTGAACCCTCTCTATGCTGGCGATTACCGCGGACATAAGCCCATGATCAAGACCCTCATCTTAAAGACCGTTAAGGATGAGACACAGATGAACGAGCTGGAAGCCGGCACAGTTGATCTGCTGTTCGATATCTCCGGCGGCACAAGTATTGAGAACGGTCTGGATCTGGTGGACGCAGGTCTTGTGAACAAGAGCACCCATTTCCGTAACGGTTATGGTAAGATTTGCTTTGACTGCTCTCAGTTCCCCACAGATTCCGTGAACGTCCGTCAGGCGATCGCGCTCTGCCTTGACCGTAACGAGTTTGCAAGACAGTATTCCGGCGGTTATGCTACCATCGTGCATGCGGCATACGGCATGGCGCAGTGGGAGTATCAGGAATCCAGAGACTGGATCGATGAGACGCTGGATACCTATGAGAAGGATCTGGAACGCGCGAAGCAGCTGCTGATCGACGACGGCTGGACGCTGAACAAGGACGGCGCTGACTATCAGGACGGCGACGGCCTGCGCTATAAGGAAGTGGACGGCGAATTAAAGCCTCTGAACATCGAATGGTGTAACACCGAAGGCAACCCGGTATCCGAGCTGCTTGCTACCATGCTTCCTGAGGCTATGAAGGAAGTTGGTATGGAACTGCTGTCCACGACAACAGATTTCCCGACTCTGTCTACCGCGATGAGCCATGACGGCGAGAAGATTTACAACATGTACACCCTGGGAACCGGATTTGCTACGGCACATTCTCCCTGGTATTACTACAGCTCTGACGAGACATGGATGACCGCTGGCTACAACTCCAACTGGATCAAGGACAGCGAACTGGAATCCACTTCCGCCGCGTTAAAGAACATTCCTTACGAGGAACAGGAGACATGGCTGGAGGCATGGAGAACCTTCATCAAGGCGTGGAACGAGAAGCTTCCCGATATCCCGCTGTACTCTGATGAGTATCATGATTTCTTCAATGTGAAGCTGCATGACTGGGATACCTCTTCTATCTGGGATTGGTCTTCCGCAGTGATCGACGCGTGGGTGGAGTAATCTTTCGCGACAGGCGTTGAAGCGAGGGCATATCGAGCATATGCCCTCACGAAAAAGGTTTTGTAATAGAGAGCAGGGAGTGCCAAAGGTGGCTGAATTCCTTATGGCGCTCCCTCTTTTTAAGAAGGGGAAGTAAGACTTCCTTTTCTACGAAGGAGACAGGAGGTCTGGAGGCTTATGGGTAAAGGTCGTTATCTGATTAAAAGATTGATCTATATCGTATTCGTATTCTTTATTATTTCAATTTTGATGTTTTTTATCTACAAGGCAACACCCGGCGATCCGGTCAGGATGATGATCGGCGATACGGGTAATATCGAGCCGGAACGTTACCAAACCATGTATGATCAGTATGCGGAGCTGCTGGGCGTCAACAAGCCGCTGCCGGTACAGTACATAAGATGGATCACCAATATGCTCACAGGTGATTTCGGGTATTCCACCCAGTATAAGAGACAGGTCAGCCAGATCATCGGCGTGCCTATGAGGAATTCGATTATATTGAATCTGTTTTCCATGGTGGTGGTGTTCATGATTTCCGTTCCGCTGGGAATCGCGACTGCAGTGAAGAAGAACTCTATTTTCGATAAAGCGGTGCAGGTTATTACGATTGTTGGATACAGCATACCGGGCTTTGTCATAGCGCTTTTGGCGATTTTTGTATTTGCCATCAAGCTCAAATGGTTCCCGATCAGCGGCATGAGGACCGCCGGTCTGGAGGTGAGCGGCATGCAGGAAGTCGCAGATATCGCGAAGCATATGGTTCTGCCGGTATTGGTTATGTCCGTCGGAGGTCTGGGTTCCATCACCAGATATGTGCGCGCCTCCATGATTGACGCGCTCCGCATGGACTATATAAAGACGGCCCGGGCAAAGGGTCTTAAGGAAAAGGTTGTCATCTACGTGCATGCCTTCCGCAACGCGCTGATTCCGGTTGTGACGGTCACGACCTGGTGGATCATCGGCCTGTTTGGCGGTTCTGTTGTCATCGAGTCCATTTTCGGATGGAAGGGGCTGGGGCTCATGCTGTTAAATGGACTGATGCAGAGGGACTTCTCCGTGGTGCTGACCATGCAGATGTTCTACGTTGTGCTGTCCCTGACGGGCAATGTGCTGATGGATATCGCATATACACTCGTGGATCCCAGAGTCAGGCTGGATAATTAGGAGGGAGCATACAATGGCGGACAACAAGAAAAAGAAAAGAAAAAAATCCACCATGGAAGCGGCTACGCAGAAAATGCTGGTGGGAGGAAATGTCAATATTCAGGAAGAAGAGGAAATGGTCACTCCTTTTCAGATGATGGTGCAGAACTTCGTGGAGAACAAGGTGGCGATGACGGGAATGATCCTGTTTTTCATCATTTTGCTGTGCTGTATCATTTTACCTTTCTTTTTCCCGATTGACAGATATTATCAGGATGTGACCCAGGCGAATGTGGCGCCGGGCTTCGGCATGATGACGCCCCCGAAGGCGCTGGCGGGGAACGCAATGGATATTTCCGTCGGCAGCACCTATTCCGTGGGCATTGATAAAAACGGTAACGTATACGAATGGGGAACCTTTCCCAATGCGAAGCTAAAGAAGCTTCCGCCTTCCAGCGAGATGGGGAAGCTGGTGCAGGTTTCTGCAGGTCTGGATCATATCGTGGCGCTCAATGAGGAAGGCACTGTGCTGACCTGGGGCAATGACAGAATGGGCCTTGCATCCATTCCCATGGATTTGCGCATGGGGGATAAAGTTACACAGATTTATGCGGGTTATCAGGTATCCTTCGCTCTGACAGACCGGGGCAGGCTGTATAACTGGGGAAATGAATACCTGCTGGATGTGCGTATCCCGAAGGAAGTGCAGGGGCATATCGAGGAGTTTGCGGCGAACACCAATATCGTGCTGGTGCGGACCGATGAGGGAAGAATTGTGCCTTTGACACAGAAAACTTCCGCTTATACCCAGATTCCGGAAGAAATCCAGGGACATGTGGTGGATATCGCGCTGACTGACGAAAGCGCGGCGGCGATCACTGACGACGGACAGATCCATGTCTGGGGCAACAATGTGAAGAAGACGCTGGATATACCGGAGGAGCTGACCGGAAGGGCGGCATCCATCGAAGGCGGACGTTATCATTATACCGCGCTGATGGAGGACGGCAGCGTCGTGTCCTGGGGAGATACCACCTTCCAGCAGGGCAGTGTGCCGAATATTTCCGAAAAGGTGACGAAGATTGAAGCGGGCTATTACGGAAGCTATGCGATTGCGGAGAGCGGCAAGGTTTACAGCTGGGGCTTAAAGGGCTATCTGATGGGAACGGACGCTTTCGGCAGGGATATTTTCCGCAGGCTGTTGAAGGGCGGACGTATGACCATGACGGTGGGCGCCATCGCGGTCATCATTTCCACGATCATCGGCGTCATCGTGGGCGGCGTTTCCGGCTATAAGGGCGGTAAGGTCGATAATCTGATGATGCGTTTTGCGGAGATCGTTTCCTCCATGCCGTTTTTGCCCTTTGCGATCATCCTGTCGGCGATCGTGGGGAACCGGGTATCGGAGACGCAGAGAATCATCATGATCATGGTCATTCTGGGATTTTTATCCTGGCCGGGCATTGCCAGGCTGGTCAGGGGCAGCGTGCTGGCGGAGCGGGAACAGGAATTCGTCACGGCTGCGAAGGCGCTGGGGGTAAGAGAGTGGGGGATCATCTTCCGCCATATCATCCCGAACGTGCTCACGGTTATCGTTGTGAACGCCACGCTGGATTTCGCGACCTGTATGCTGACGGAGTCTTCCCTGTCCTTCATCGGATTCGGCGTGCAGGAGCCGAACGCAACCTGGGGTAACATGCTGAACGGGGCGAGGGATTCGAAGGTCATCGAGGATTTCTGGTGGCGCTGGGTATTTCCCGCGGTCAGCCTTGCGATCTGCACGATCAGCATCAACTGTGTCGGGGACGGGCTGCAGGATGCCATTGATCCCAAATCCAAGGAAAGGTAGGCTGCGGTATGAGTTTATTGGAAATTAAAAATTTACATACATTTTTTACGACAAAAAAAGGAACGGTCAAGGCGGTCAATGATGTTACCTATTCCCTGGAGGCGGGCGAAACGCTGGGTATCGTAGGGGAATCAGGAAGCGGAAAGAGCGTTTCCGCCATGAGCATTATCCGGCTGCTGGACGGTAACGGCAGGATTGAAAGCGGCGAGATCACCTTTGACGGCAGGAACATCCGGAACTGCTCCGATCAGGAAATGCATCAGATCCGGGGAAATGAGATTTCCGTCATTTTCCAGGAGCCGATGACTTCCTTAAACCCTGTTTTCACGGTGGAAAAGCAGATCGGAGAGGTTTTCAGGATCCATCAGGGAATGGATAAAACGACCGCGTATCAAAAAGCGGTGGAAATGCTGGAGCAGGTCAAAATTCCCAATCCGGAACGGGTGGCGAAGCAGTATCCCTTCCAGCTTTCCGGCGGCATGCGGCAGCGTGTCATGATCGCCATGGCGCTGGCCTGCCGTCCCAAGCTTTTGATCGCGGATGAGCCTACCACGGCTCTGGACGTTACCATTCAGGCACAGATCCTAAAGCTGATGAACGAGCTAAAGAGCGAGCTGGGCACATCCATCCTGTTCATCACCCATGACCTGGGCGTCATCAGCGAGATGGCGGACAAGGTGGCGGTCATGTACTGCGGGCAGATCGTAGAATATGCGGATGCCAGAACCATTTTTACGGACGGGAAATATTCCCATCCCTATACGGAAGGGCTGATGCTTTCCGTGCCCCGTCTGGATACGGACAAGAACAAGAAGCTGGAGCCGATTCCTGGCGCCGTTCCCAATCCTCTGTATCTGCCCAAGGGCTGTAAATTTGCCCCCAGGTGTAAGTACTGCCAGAAGCGCTGTCTGGAAGAGGAGCCGCAGCTGGCGGAGGTGGAGAAGGATCATCAGGTGAGATGCTTTTATGCGGATAAGGCGGTGAGACATGGCAATGCAAAATAATGAAAAGCGGGTATTGCTGCATGTGGAAGACGTGAAGCAGTACTTTCCGGTAAAAAAGACGAAGCTTCGGGAAGAAAAGAAATACGTTAAGGCCAACGACGGAATTTCGCTGGACATCTATGAAGGGGAAACCTTTGGGCTGGTTGGAGAATCCGGCTGTGGCAAGTCCACCTTCGGAAGGACGATTTTACAGCTTTATCCCCAGACACATGGAAAAATTGAATATCTTTCCGCCGATGGGGAAATGCTGGACTTAAAGGCGCAGACGCCGGAGCGGATGCGCGAGCTGCGCAAGGAGCTGCAGATCATTTTCCAGGATCCTTATTCCTCCTTAAATCCCCGCATGACGCTGGGACAGATCATCGGGGAAGGGCTGCTCTCCCATGGCATGTTTAAAAAGGGCGATCCTGCGATGAAGGATTATATCATGCAGGTGATGGAGGAGTGCGGACTGTCCGGTTATTTCTTCAGCCGTTATCCCCATCAGTTTTCCGGAGGCCAAAGACAGCGTATCGGCATCGCCAGAAGCCTTGCGCTGCGCCCCAGGTTCGTGGTCTGCGACGAAGCGGTTTCCGCTCTGGACGTTTCCATCCAGTCCCAGATCTTAAACCTGCTGCAGGAGCTTCGGGATAAGTCCAACCTGACCTATCTGTTCATCACCCACGATTTGAGCGTGGTAAAATATATCAGCGACCGCATCGGCGTCATGTATCTGGGCAACATGGTGGAGCTGGCGGAGACGGAAGAGCTGTTTGAGCGCACCATGCATCCTTATACGGAGGCGCTGCTGTCCGCGATTCCCACCACGGATCTGGACAATAAGCGGGAGCGGATTTTGCTGGAGGGAGATATCCCCAGCCCTGTGAATCCGCCCAGCGGCTGTAAGTTCCATACCAGATGCCGCTATTGCAAGGAGAAGTGTAAGCAGGAGGTTCCCGCCTTTGAAGACAAGGGCAACGGGCATTTCGTGGCGTGCCATTACCCGTTGGCGCAGTGAGTCCGTAGTATGATCGATAGCCGGCGCATGGGAAGGAGAATGCAAAGTGCTGTTTCAAAAAAAAGTGGACCGGGTCATAGATCCCGATCGGGCGGAAGAGGAATTTGAAGAACGGATGGAGGGCGTGGAGCTGGATAAGAAGGATCCGCTCGCCATGATACTGGCGGGGCTCATCGTGTTCGTGCCTGCGCTGCTCTTCGTGATTGCCGCCTTTGCGCTGGTGATCTGGTTTTTCTTTGGCAGATATGTGTGAGAATCATGTAAAAAGGGCATTCCTGGTGAAAAGGGAATGCCCTTTTCCTCCCAACCCGGTGAAACTGGCGAAATTTTTCCTTGCAAGCGGATGAAATATATGGTATGATAAAATCTGTTTAGCGCGGTGTTACTATTGGAGGTGCAAAATGGAAATACTGAGAATTATTTTGACAATCGTGTTTATATTAATTTGTATCGCATTGACGGTGCTGGTGTTGATGCAGGAGGGAAAGCAGGCTGGTCTGGGTACGATCAGCGGCGCGGCGGAGACCTACTGGGGTAAGAATAAAGGCCGTTCCATGGAAGGGCTGCTCGTGAAGATCACGAAGGGGCTCGCGGTAGGATTTATTCTTCTTGCAGTACTGCTGAATGTGAGCCGGATCTGGGGATAAGATTCCGGATCGTGAATAGGAAAGCAGCATACGAAAGCACTCCGTCCGGCGGGGTGCTTTTATCGTAGTGGCAGGACCGGTTCCTGCGGTCCTGTGCAAAAGCCGGCTGCAGGTGCGCTTTTGTGGCAGCGCGCGGACGATGCTAACGGAAACGACTTATGTCGTTTTCTATACAAGGAGAACTATGACAGATTTATTTACAGAACGGAAAAACTTAATATGCCGTCTCATCGAGGATCCCCATTATGTTCCGATGAAGGAAAAGGAGCTTGCGGTTTTCATGCAGGTAAAGCCGGAGGACCGGGGGGAGCTGACACGGGTGCTGGAAAGTCTCCTGGCGGAGGGCAGGCTGATGCGCACAAAGCGCGGGCGTTATCAGAAGCCGGAGGAAAAGGAACTGACCGGAATCTTTGCCGCGCATGCCAAGGGCTTTGGCTTTGTCCGGGCAGAGGGGGCCGAAGGGGATATTTATATCCCGGCGGAATGCGTGCACGGCGCTTTTGACGGCGATACGGTGAAAATCACTCTTTTGCCCCAAAGAAACGGACAGCGTCCGGAGGGAGAGGTGACGGAAATCATCGCCCGGGCGTTTACCCAGGTGGTGGGAACCTATGAGCAGAGCCAAAATTTCGGATTCGTGATTCCGGACAATCAAAAGCTTTTGAAGGATATTTATATCGCGAAGGAAAACCGTCACGGCGCGGTGGACGGTCACAAGGTGGTCGCAGAAATCACGGATTACGGAAAGCAAAACCGCAGCCCGGAAGGAAAGATTGTGGAGATTTTAGGGCATGCCAATGACCCGGGGGTGGATATTCTTTCCCTCGTGCGCGCCTATGGGCTGCCGGAGGCGTTTCCGGAGCGGGTGCGCAATCAGGCGCAGCGGGTTGCGGGAAGCGGGCAGGTCAGCGAGGCGGATCGGGCAGGCAGACGGGATCTGCGGGACCTGGTGATGGTGACCATTGACGGGGAGGACGCCAAGGACCTGGACGATGCGGTGAGCCTGACAGTGGAAGGCGATCTGTATCATCTGGGCGTGCATATTGCGGACGTGACCAATTATGTGCAGGAAAATTCCGCGCTGGACTGGGAGGCGAAGGAGCGGGGAACCAGCGTATACCTGGCGGACCGGGTGATACCGATGCTGCCCCATGCGCTTTCCAACGGGATTTGCTCGCTGAATGCGGGAGAGGACAGGCTTGCCCTTTCCTGCCTGATGGATATCGACCAAAAAGGCAATGTGGTCAATTATGAAATTGCAGAATCCGTGATCTGTGTGGACCGGCGGATGAGCTATACCGATGTGAAGAAAATTCTGGAGGACCGGGATGCTGCGGTCTGTGAAGAATATGAGACATTAGTCCCCATGTTTGAGCAGATGGCCGTCCTCTCTTCTCTTCTGCGGCAGAAGCGCAAAGAGCGGGGCGCGGTGGATTTTGATTTTCCGGAGTGCAAAATCATACTGGACAGGCAGGGAAATCCGCTGGAAATCAAGCCCTATGAGAGAAATACGGCGACAAAGCTGATCGAGGATTTCATGCTGGCGGCGAACGAGACGGTAGCGCAGCATTTTTACTGGCTGGAAGCGCCCTTTGTTTATCGGGTTCATGATAATCCGGATCCGGAAAAAATGGAGAAGCTGGCGCTGTTTTTACACAATTTCGGCTATCATATCCGGATGAGCTCCGATGGGACCGGAACCCGGGAAATCCGGCCCAAAGAGCTGCAGAAGCTGCTGGAGCAGGCGGATTCTACGCCGGAGGAGGCTCTGATCGCCCGGCTTGCGCTGCGCAGCATGAAGCGGGCGAGCTATGATATGGCGTGCGGCGGGCATTTCGGGCTGGCGACCCGGTATTACTGCCATTTCACATCCCCCATCCGCCGGTATCCGGATTTGCAGATTCACCGGATCATCAAGGAATTTCTGCGGGGACGGCTCACAGAGGAGCGCATCGCCCATTACCGGGAAATTTTGCCGGGCGTGGCGGAGCATTCCTCCAAAACGGAGCGGCGTGCCGATGAGGCGGAACGGGAAACGGATAAGCTTAAGAAGGTGCAGTATATGGAAAACCACATCGGAGAGGTATTTACTGGCGTGGTTTCCGGCGTGACAGGCTGGGGGCTTTATGTGGAGCTGCCCAATACGGTGGAGGGACTCGTCCATATCAGCAGCCTGGAGGGGGATTATTTTCTCTATGATGAGGCGAACTATGAGCTGAAAGGGCAGATGACCGGACGGACCTACAGGCTGGGGCAGACGCTGCGGGTAAAAGCAGCGTTTGCGGACCGGTTCCAGAGAACCATTGACTTTGTATTGGCTGGGGGTGAGGAGTATGGCGAAGGAAGCGCAGAAGCTGATCGCGAATAACAAAAAGGTGTTCCACGATTATTTTGTGGAGGAGCAGTATGAGGCGGGACTGGTGCTGCACGGCACGGAGGTGAAGAGCCTGCGGATGGGCAAATGCAGCATCAAGGAGGCCTTCGTGCAGGTGAACAAAGGGGAGATATTTGTGTATGGCATGCATATCAGCCCTTACGAAAAGGGAAATCTTTTTAACAGGGATCCTTTGCGCACGAGAAAGCTTTTGATGCATAAGGCGGAGATTGCAAAGCTCGCCGGAAAATGTAAGGATAAGGGCTATACCATCATGCCCATCCAGGTCTATTTCAAGGACGGCAGGGCGAAGGTGGAGATTGGCTTATGCCGCGGCAAAAAGCTTTATGACAAGCGCCAGGACATCGCGAAAAAGGATCAGCGCCGGGAAGTGGAGAAGGAATTCAAGGTGAAGAATCTGTATTGAAGCGTGATAGAAGACCGGGTTTTTGGGAATTCATTGAAAACCCGGTCTTTTTATGTTATGATATCTATCAGATTGCAAAAGGCGGCAGGGAAAACGAAACCCGACGCTACATCGGAAAGGAGCGTTTACGCTTGAAAGCATTAAAAACGTTACTGGAGAATCTGGAATTTACATGTGAAAGAGGAAGCCTTGCGGTGCAGGTGAGCGCTCTGGTGTACGACTCCCGGAAGTGCTGTCCGGGCTGTATGTTTGTCTGCATTGAGGGCGCGAATTTTGACGGACACAGCTTCGCGGCTGAAATGGTGCAAAAGGGCGCTGCCGCGCTGGTGGTGGCAAAGGATGTGGAGCTTCCGGAAGAAACGGACGTGACCCTGATCCGGGTGGAAAACACCCGTTATGCGCTGGCATTTCTTGCGGCTGCCTGGTTTGACCATCCTGCCAGACGTCTTACTACCATCGGCATCACGGGGACGAAGGGGAAGACCACCACGACCTATCTGGTGAAATCCATTCTGGAAAACGCCGGGAGAAGGACGGGGCTGGTTGGCACGATTGAAGTGATCATCGGCGATACCCATATTCCGGCTTTCAATACCACACCGGAATCCTATGTGCTGCAGGAATACTTTGCGAAGATGGTGGAGGCGGGCTGCGACACGGTGGTGATGGAGGTGTCCTCCCAGGCGCTGATGCTGCACAGGACACAGGGCTTTGTGTTTGATTATGGCATTTTTACCAATCTGGAGCCGGATCATATCGGCAAAAACGAGCATGCGAGCTTTGAGGATTATCTGCACTGCAAGGGGCTGTTATTTGGGCAATGTAAAACGGGAATCGTAAATTGTGACGATTCCCACTGGCAGGCGGTGACGGCAGGGCATATCTGCAGCCTGGAAACCTATGGCTTTTCTCAGGATGCCGATCTGCGCGCATCCGACCCGGTTTTCACAAACCGGCAGGGGCATCTGGGCGTATCCTTCCTGGTGTCCGGGCTTGTGAAAATGCGGGCGGAGATTGCCATGCCGGGGCGTTTTTCCGTATATAATGCGATGACCGCGATCGCGATCTGCCGGCATTTTGGCGTTTCCGAAGAAAATATACAAAAGGCGCTGCTGGCGGCAAAGGTGCGGGGGCGCATCGAGATGGTGAAAATATCCGGCGATTTTACGGTGATTGTCGATTATGCCCATAACGCCATGGCGCTAAAGAGCCTGCTGCTCACATTGAAGGAATATGAGCACGGGCGGCTCATCTGTCTGTTCGGCTGCGGTGGCAACCGTTCCAGGGACAGAAGGTTTGAGATGGGAGAGGTTTCCGGACAGCTTGCGGATTTTACAGTCATCACCTCAGACAATCCCCGCTTTGAGGAGCCGGAGGCGATCATCGGGGATATCGTCACAGGGATACAAAGAACCGACGGCGCCTATGTCACCATTCCCGACAGAAAAGAAGCGATCGCCTATGCCATCCGTAACGCCAGATCCGGCGATATCATCGTGCTGGCGGGCAAGGGGCATGAGGACTACCAGGAAATCAGGGGCGTCAAGCACCATATGGATGACCGGGAAATGGTCCTGGAGACAGCCAAAACGTGCGTGCAGTCCGGCGCACCCTGTGCGTGGGAATCATAACAACATGAGCAAATTTGCAAATATAATCGTGGACATTTCCCACGAGAAGGTGGACCGCCCTTTCCAGTACCGTGTGCCGGAGGGGATGGAGGATCAGCTTTTTGCGGGCGTCCGGGTGCAGATCCCCTTCGGGAGCGGCAACACACTGCGCACCGGCTATGTGATCGAGCTGACGGATGAAGCGGAGTTTCCGCCGGAGCGGATGAAGCAGATCAGCTGTGTGCTGGGCAGTAAGATGGAGCCGCAGCAGAGGATGATCGCGCTGGCGGCGTGGATGAAAAGCCAGTATGGCTCCACCATGATCGGCGCGCTCAAAACGGTGCTTCCGGCGCGCCGGAAGGTGGCGCAGCAGGAAAAGAAGGAAATTGCGCTCGCCATTTCCAGGGAGGAAGCGCAGGCTTTGCTCGGGCAGTGTGAAAAGAAGCATCAGAAGGCGAAGGTGCGGCTTTTGACAGAACTGCTTAAGGAGGAAATCCTGCCCTGGGAGCTGGTGACAAAGCGGCTGAACATATCGCCCCAGACGATAAAGAGCCTGGCGGGCGCAGGCGCGATCCGCGCAAGGACGGTTTCCTGTTACCGGAATCCGGTAAAGCTCGATGCCGCCCGGGAAAATGGGAAACGCTTAAGCGATGCGCAACGGCATATCGTACAGACCGTGCTTGCCGACTATGACGTCCGCCAAAGAAAGCCGTGCCTGATCCATGGGATCACGGGAAGCGGCAAGACGGAAGTTTATCTTGCGCTGATTGAGGGCATGATAAAGAGAGGAAAGCAGGCGATCGTCCTGATTCCGGAAATCGCCCTGACCTATCAGACCCTGCTTCGGTTTTACAAACGCTTCGGCGACCGGGTATCGGTGATGAATTCCACCTTAAGTCCCGGAGAAAAGCAGGATCAGATCGAACGTGCCAAAAAGGGGGAGCTGGATGTGATCATCGGTCCCAGATCCGCGCTTTTTGTGCCTTTTCCCGATCTTGGCATGATTTTGATTGATGAAGAACACGAAAACAGCTATAAAAGCGAATCGATGCCCAGGTACCATGCCAGAGAGACGGCGCTTAAGCTGGCGCAGCTGAGCGACGCTGTGGTGGTGATGGGCTCCGCGACCCCTTCGCTGGAGGCGTACAGCAGGGCGGTATCCGGGGAGTTTTCCCTGTTTTCCCTGACGGAGCGGCTCACCGGCGGACAGCTGCCGACGGTGTATGTGGAGGACCTGCGAAAAGAGCTCAAGGAGGGAAATCGTTCCATTTTTTCCCGCCGCCTTCAGGAAAAGCTGGAAGACAGGCTAAAAAAGGGCGAGCAGAGCATATTATTTATCAACAGGCGGGGGTATGCGGGCTTTGTGTCCTGCCGTTCCTGCGGATATGTGTGCAAGTGTCCCCATTGTGAGGTATCTCTTTCAGAGCACAGAAACGGGAAGCTGATCTGTCACTACTGCGGCTATGAGCAGCCCGCCGTGAAGCTGTGTCCCTCCTGCGGTTCCCGGTATATTTCCGGCTTCCGGGCGGGAACGGAGGCGGTGGAGGAGCAGCTTTTGATGCGCTATCCCAAGGCGCGGGTGCTGCGCATGGACGCGGATACGACCCGGACAAAGGACAGCTACGAAAAGATTCTCTCTGCGTTTTCCAATCAGGAGGCGGATATTCTGGTGGGAACCCAGATGATCGTCAAGGGGCATGATTTTCCCAATGTGACGCTGGTGGGCGTTCTGGCGGCGGATCTCTCCCTGTCGGTCAATGATTACCGGGCGGGGGAGCGGACCTTCCAGCTGCTCACCCAGGCGGCGGGACGCGCCGGACGGGGAGAGCGGGCGGGGGAGGTGGTCATTCAGACCTATCAGCCGGATCATTACTGCATCCGCCATGCCGCACGACAGGATTATAACGGTTTTTATCAGGAAGAAATGCTCTACAGAGACCTGCTTTCCTATCCGCCCGTATCCCATATTCTGGCGGTGCAGCTCTTTAGTGCAAAGGAGGAGGAGGCGATCGCGGCGGCGCAGGAGGCGGCCAGGATCGCCAGGAGTATGGCGGAAAATGACCGGGAAAGCGGGACTGGCATGCCGGCGGCCGATATACCTGCGACCGTCGTGATCGGTCCCGCGCCCGCCCAGATCGGCAAAATAAACGATATTTACCGCTATGGTATCTATATAAAAAATAAAGACTACCAGAGGCTGGTAGCGATCAAGGATGAAATCGAGCGCTTCCGCAGGAAGCAGGAGCGGCCAAAGGGAAGCTGCCAGTTCGATTTTGATCCGATGAATGCGTACTAAGGAAAGGAGCAGACAATGGCAATCCGCAACGTGAGAACGATGGGAGATCCCATCCTGACGAAAAAGTGCAAAGAGGTAAAGGAAATGACGCCACGCCTGCGGCAGCTGGTGGACGATATGTTTGACACCATGTATGAGGCGAACGGGGTCGGGCTTGCAGGTCCCCAGGTGGGCGTTTTAAAGCGCATCGTGGTCATCGATACGACGGGAGAGGATCCGCTTGTCATGATCAACCCCAGAATTGTAGAGAGCAGCGGCGAACAGACCGGCGGCGAGGGCTGCCTGTCCGTGCCCGGAAAGACCGGAACGGTGACCAGGCCTGATTATGTGAAGGCGGTCGCCTTCGATATCGACATGCAGGAGTATGAAATCGAGGCGACAGAGCTTCTGGCGCGGGCGATCTGCCATGAGCTGGATCATCTGGAAGGAAAGCTGTATGTGGACATGGTGGAGGGACCGCTGATGGACAGCGACGAATACTATGAGCAATATGGCGAGGACGAAGAATAGCCGCGTTGGATGCAGGGCAAAATTGCATGGAGGAATAAGCCTGCTGTTTTAACGGGAATGGTATAGGAGAGCGTTTATGAAGATTGTATATATGGGAACGCCGGAATTTGCGGTCGCGCCGCTTAAGGCGATTCTGGAAGCGGGACATGAGGTGTGCTGTGTGGTTACACAGCCTGACCGGCCAAAGGGCAGGGGTTCCAGGGTGCAGATGAGCCCGGTGAAGGAGTTTGCGGCTGCGCATGAAATTCCTGTTTTTCAGCCGCCAAAAATCAAGGCGGCAGAGTCTATAGAAAAGCTTAAGGAGCTGGGCGCGGACGCGTTTGTGGTGGCGGCGTTCGGGCAGATTCTGTCCGAAGAAATTCTGCGCATGCCGCGCTTTGGCTGCATCAACATTCACGCCTCCCTTCTGCCCGCGTACCGGGGCGCGGCGCCGATCCAGCAGGTGATTTTGGACGGAGAAAAGGAAAGCGGCGTGACGATCATGCAGATGGACGCAGGGATCGATACGGGCGATATCCTGCTGCAGCGGGCAGTGCCGATTGAAAAGGCGGAAACGGATATCAGCCTGGGCGTCAAGCTGTCCGAAGTGGGAGCCGCCCTGATTCTGGATGCCCTTGCAGGGCTGGAGGAAGGAACGCTGTCCGCCTGCAGGCAGCGGGAGGAAGAAAGCAGCTACGCCAAAATGCTCACGAAGGCGATGGGGCTTGTGGATTTTGCGGTACCGGCCGATGTGATCGAACGCAAGGTGCGGGGACTGTATTCCTGGCCCGGCGCTTATACCTTTTATCAGGGGAAAATGCTCAAAATCTACCGGGCGGACGTGCTGGAGGAAGCGCCGGACGGGGAAGCGGGCAGCGTGAGCGATGTCACAAAGGATGCGATCATCGTCAATACCGGAAAAGGAAAGCTTGCGCTTTTGGAGGTACAGCCTGAGGGCAAGAGAAGGATGGCGGTGCGGGATTTTCTGGCGGGCAATCAAATCGGAAAGGGGCAAAAACTGGGATGAGCATACTGGCATATTACAGATATTATTATGATGTGACGTATTTACTGGTCATCATCGGCGCGATCCTGTCCATGATCGCCAGCGCCCGGGTGAACGGGACATTTTCCCGCTATAGCAGGGTGCAGAGCCGGACGGGCATGACGGGAGCCCAGACCGCCCGCAGGATTCTGGACCGGAACGGCTTACAGAGCGTGAAGATCGAGCATATCCACGGCAATCTGACCGACCATTACGACCCCAGAAGCAAGGTGCTGCGTCTGTCCGACGCGACCTATGGCGCTGCCAGCGTGGCGGCGGTGGGCGTTGCCGCCCATGAATGCGGGCATGCGGTGCAGGACAACGAAGGCTATGAACCGCTGCGCATCCGTTCCAAAATGGCGCCGGCGGCGAATTTCGGCTCCCGGTTCGGGCTTCCTATTTTCATGATGGGGCTGATCTTTGGGATGAATGAAATATTGATGCAGATCGGTATCTGGGTATTTTTGCTGGCAGTGCTGTTTCAGCTTGTCACCCTTCCGGTAGAATTCGATGCCAGCAGGCGGGCTTTAGCCATGCTGACAGATTACGGCATTTTAGGGGAACAGGAGGTCGAGGGCAGCAGGAAAGTGTTAAAGGCGGCTGCGATGACCTATGTGGCGGCGGCAGCGGCGGCGATTTTAAACCTGCTGCGCCTGGTGCTGTTGGCAAGAAGGAACGATAGGGACTAGCGTGAAGAGATTTTCTAAGGCGTCTAAAAGACGCCGCCTAAGAAAATCTAAAGCTTCACGCAGAAGAATGCCTTGAAAAGCAGGCATTCTTCATCCTGATTTGAGTCGCCGCGAAGCGGCGGCATGGAGTTGCTGGAATGAATGAACGGGAACTGGCGCTGGATATTTTTCTGGAGGCGCAAAGGACAGGGCGGTACGTCACCCTGCTTTTGCGGGAAGTGCTGGACAAATATGACTATGAGGCGATAGAAAAAAAAGCGTTTTTAAAGCGGCTGACAGAAGGGACGATGGAGCGGCGCATCAGTCTGGACTGGGTGATCGGGTGTTATTCCAAAACGCCGGTGGGGAAAATGAAGCCCCTGATCCGGGAGCTCTTGCGTCTGAGCGCCTATCAGATTCTGTATATGGAGGCGCCGGACAGCGCCGCCTGTAACGAAGCGGTGAAGCTGGCGAAAAAGAGAGGTTTTTCTTCTCTTTCCGGTTTTGTAAACGGCGTGCTGCGAAGCATTGCGCGGAACCGGGATTCCATTGTCTGGCCGGATGAACAAAAGGATCCGCTTCTGGCCATGTCCGTGCGTTACAACCTGCCGGAGTGGCTGTTGGCGCTGTGGCGTACGCAATATGGGGAAAGCAGGACCGAAAAGCTGGCGGCAGGCATCGGACAGGAAAGGCCTGTTACGATCCGTTTCCGGGAAGGAATTCCGGAGGGGCAGCTGGAAGACATTTTGGGCAGCATGCGCAGCGCCGGAATCAATCCCCGCAGGCATCCGCTGCATCTGCGGGCATATGAGCTGGAAAACTGCTATGGCGTGACGGCGCTGCCGGGCTTTGCGGAAGGCATGTTTTACGTACAGGATGTGAGCAGCATACTGGCCGTGGAGGCGGCGGGCATCGGACCCGGCATGCGGGTGCTGGATCTGTGCGCAGCGCCCGGCGGCAAGGCAGTCTTTGCCTGTGAAAAGGTGAAGGAAGGCGCGGTATGGGCGGGCGACCTGTCGGATGCGAAGGCGGAGAAAATACGGGAAAATGCCCGCCGTATGGGATGTGAGCGGATGCAAATATCCGTTTGGGATGCGACGCAGCCGCTGACAGTGCCGGAGGGCTGGGCGGACGTGGTGCTCGCCGACCTGCCCTGTTCGGGGCTGGGGGTCATGGGGCGCAAAAAGGAGATCCGCTACCGCGTAAGCCAGCAGGATCTGGAAGCGCTCATCTGTCTGCAAAGGCAGATCCTGACAGCATCCTGGCGGTATGTGAAGCCGGGCGGCGTCCTTTTGTACTCCACATGCACGATGAACCGGGGAGAAAATGAGGAAATGGTGCGTTATGTGACGGAGAACTTTCCCTTTGAGACGGAAAGCCTGGACGCATATCTGCCGGAGAGCCTGCGCAGCGAACAGACCGGAAAGGGAATGCTGCAGCTGTTTTGCGGGGAATATGACACGGACGGATTTTTTATGGCGCGGCTGCGCAGGAAGCAATCGATATGATACAACATACGGATTTGAAATCGCTGCCGCTTGCGCAGCTGAAGGAAGAAATCGTTGCGCTGGGGGAGAAGCCCTTCCGGGCGGCGCAGCTATACGAGTGGATGCATGTCCGGCTGGCGGATTCCTGGGAGGAAATGTCAAATCTTTCGAAGACGTTCCGGGAAATGCTGACAGACCGGTATCCTTTGACCGTGCTGCGGGTCGTGCGGGAACAGACCTCCCGGATTGACGGAACCAAAAAGTTTCTCTTTTCGCTGCCTGACGGCAATCTGGTGGAAAGCGTCTGGATGCGCTACCGGCATGGCAATTCGGTCTGCATTTCCTCCCAGGTGGGCTGCCGGATGGGCTGTAGCTTTTGCGCATCCACGATCGGGGGGCTTGAGAGAAATCTGACCCCGGCGGAAATGCTGGATCAGATTTACCGGATCCAGAAGCTGACGGGTGAGCGGGTGAGCAACGTGGTGGTGATGGGCAGCGGAGAACCGCTGGATAATTATGACAATCTGATCACCTTTTTACATATGCTCACCGATGAACACGGTCTGCATATCAGCCAGCGCAATGTCACGGTTTCCACCTGCGGCATTGTGCCGAAAATGTATGAGCTGGCAAAGGAAGGGCTGCAAATCACGCTGGCGCTTTCCCTGCATGCCGCTGTTGACGATAAGCGGCAGGAGCTGATGCCCATCGCGAAACGGTATCGGATCGGCGAGCTGATGGAAGCGTGCGGCGAGTATTATGCAAGGACGGGAAGAAGAATTACCTTTGAATATAGCCTGGTGGGAGGCGTCAATGATACGCAGGAGGATGCCATGCGGCTTTCGGGGCTTGCCAAAGCGCATGGCTGTCATGTCAATCTGATTCCGGTCAATCCGGTCAAAGAGCGGAATTTTGTGCAGTCTGACCGGCATAGAATAGAACTATTTAAAAATAAACTTGAAAAAAATGGAATTAATGTTACTATAAGAAGAGAAATGGGACGGGACATCGACGGAGCCTGCGGACAATTGCGGCGCAGGTATATGGACACAGACCAGAAAGGGTGAACGCGAAGAATGAAAGCTTATGCGATTACCGATATCGGAAAAAAGAGAATGCTGAATCAGGATTATGCCTATATGTCGTTGGACAGCGTGGGTAGACTGCCGAATCTGTTCGTGGTTGCGGACGGTATGGGCGGCCATCGGGGCGGCGGATATGCCTCCCGGCTTGCGGTGGAAACGATTCTGGAAAAGGTCAGGGAGGATACCGAAGAGGATGCCGCCCAGATTCTTGTGGATGCCATCCGCCATGCCAACAGCTGTATCAAGCAGGCGGCACAGGAGGATGAGCGTCTTTTGGGAATGGGGACGACCGTGGTGGCGGCAAGCTGCAGCGGGGGAAGGCTTTTCGTCGCCAATGTGGGCGACAGCCGGCTTTATGTGGTAAACAAAGAGACGATCAGACAGGTCACGCAGGATCATTCCCTTGTGGAGGAAATGGTCCGTTTCGGAGGGATCAGCCGGGAACAGGCGCGCAACCATCCGGACCGGAATATCATCACCAGGGCGGTGGGTGTTGAGGATGATCTGGAGGTGGACTGCTTTTTTGTGTCCGTGGAAGAAGACGATCAGGTGCTTCTTTGCTCGGACGGATTGACAGGTATGCTGGAGGATGAGGAAATTCGCCGGATTATGACGGAACATACAGACGTCCGGGAACGGGCGCTTCGGCTTGTGGAAGCGGCGAACGATCAGGGGGGAAGAGATAATATAGCGGTGATTGTGGTGGAGCCGTTTTCAGATGAGGTGAGTCGATGATAAGAATCGGAATGATGATAGGAGACCGGTATGAAATTCTGGAAAGAATCGGAACCGGCGGAATGTCAGATGTATATAAAGCAAAAGATCATAAATTAAACCGTCATGTGGCGGTGAAGGTGTTGAAGCAGGAATTTTCCGAAAACACGAATTTTGTGTCCAAATTCAGGATGGAGGCCCAGGCGGCGGCCAGTCTGATGCATCCCAATATCGTCAATGTGTACGATGTGGGGGAAGAAAACGGCATTTTCTATATTGTCATGGAGCTGGTGGAGGGCATCACCTTAAAGAAATACATTGAAAAAAAGGCGAGGCTTTCCTTCAAGGAGGCGGTCAGCATTGCCATACAGGCGTGTATGGGAATCGAGGCAGCCCATAAAAATCATATCATTCACAGGGATATCAAGCCGCAGAACATCATTATTTCCAAGGACGGAAAGGTAAAGGTGACAGACTTCGGCATCGCCAAGGCTGCTACCAGCAATACCATCACCTCCAATGTGATGGGGTCCGTGCACTATACCTCCCCGGAACAGGCCAGGGGCGGCTATAGCGATGAGAAGAGCGATATTTATTCGATGGGCGTCACGATCTTTGAAATGCTGACAGGACGGGTGCCCTTTAACGGAGAAACCACGGTGGCGATCGCCATTAAACATATTCAGGAGGAAATGCCCTCTCCCCGGGAATTCGTGCCGGAAATTCCGGTCTGTGTGGAGCAGATCGTATTAAAGTGTACCCAGAAAAGTCCTGACAGGCGTTATCTGGCCATGTCCGCGCTGATCGAGGACTTAAAGCGGTCGCTGATGTCTCCGAATGAGGATTTTGTACGGATCGAGGAGGCGGACGAGGGGATGGCGACCAGAAAGGTCGTCGAAAAGGACATGACCGAGATCAAGAAACAGGCAAAGAAAAAGAGCGATACGGTCACGGATATGCGGCTGAAGAAAAATCTTCCCAAAAACGCAGGCAAAAGCGCGCCGAAGAAGAAAAAGCCCGTCAGCTATGAGCCGGAAATCGAGGACGATGAGGACGATGAAGAGTATGATGAATCCAGAATGGAAAAAATCACCACCATTCTCGCCATTTTGGGGGCTGTGCTGCTGGGCTGCGCCGTGATCGTGTTCGTAGGGCGCACCATTGGCGTATTTGATTTCGGCGGGGAAAAGGCGCCGGTCGCCATGATCGGTGTGGAAGGTATGCGGGAAGCGGAGGCGCTTTCCGCCCTGCAAAAGCTGGGATTAAAGCCGGAGGTCACCTATACTCCGGATGATACGGTAGAAGCAGGTTTTGTCATATCCGCGGATATCAGAGAGGGAGAGAGCGTTGAAAAGGGGAGCCGGGTGGTGCTTACGGTCAGCGGAGAGGCAGCCGGTGATGATAAGCAGGAGCAAAACGGCATTCCGGTGCCCGATGTGATGGAGTTTTTAGAGGCGGATGCGGCCGCAACATTGAAAAAAAGCGGTTTTGAAGTGAATAAGTCAGAAGGATATTCCGAGACTGTGGCAAAAGGCAAGGTGATGTCACAGGAGCCTGTCGGCGGCAGCAGGGCAGAGCCCAATTCCAGGGTATCCATCGTAATCAGCCAGGGCCCTACGGACAGCAAGATACCGATGCCCGACGTGCTGGGACTTGATCCGGTGGATGCCGTTGCGATTCTGACCGAGCATGGGCTTCTGGTAGGAGAACAGAAGGATATGAACGATGAAAATGCCGACCGGATTGGCAAGGTTTGTTATGCCAGCTATACGGTGGGGGCGATGGTAGAGCCGGGCACGACGATTGACATCGGTATCAGCATCGGACCCAAGGCCATGACCTATATGTTTGTGGACAGCATCACAAGTCCGGTGGACCTGGATCCGGAATACAGGGAAGGCACGGAATGCAAGGTGACGCTGACCGGACAGTCCGGAATGGAGCTAAGCAGCCAGACGGTTCGCTCCTTCCCGATCACCATGAACCAGCATGGGCTGACGGATCCGGCGGCGCTCATCACCTATGAATACTATGTGGAGGCGCCCGCGACCACGACGACAAATGAAAGCGGGGAAACCGTCACGGTGCCGGGCGGAAAATCACTGAGAACGGTACAGCGGCAGGTGCTGTTCACCCCGGAAGGATAAAGCCGATGGAAGGAAAAATCATCAGAGGAGTCGGCGGACTTTATTATGTGCATGTCCATGATGAGAAGCAGGAAAACCCGGATGCCCTGTATGAATGCAGGGCGAAGGGGATTTTCAGGAAGGATAAAATAAAGCCCCTGCCGGGGGATTTTGTGGAAATTGCGATTCTGGATGAAGAAAAAAAGCTGGGCAATATCGAGCGGATTCTGCCCCGGAAAAATGTGCTGATCCGTCCGGCGGTGGCAAATGTGGATCAGGCGCTGGTGATTTTTGCCTTGGCGGCGCCCGCTCCCAGCTTTTCTTTGCTGGACCGGTTTCTGGTCATGATGGAACAGCAGGACATCCCGAGCGTCCTGTTATTTAATAAGAAGGATCTGGTTTCCAGGGAAGCGGTGGAAGAGGTGACCGCGATTTACGAAAAAAGCGGTTATCCCATGCTGTTTGTCAGCGCTGCCAAAGAGGAGGGAATCGAGGCGGTGCGGCGGATCCTGCAGGGAAAAACCACGACGGTGGCGGGACCCTCCGGCGTGGGGAAATCCTCTTTGATCAATCTTTTGCAGAACGATATCCATATGGAAACCGGGGAAATAAGCGAAAAGATCGCCCGTGGGCGGCATACCACGCGCCATACGGAGCTTTTGTGTGTGGATGCGGATACTTATATTCTGGATACGCCCGGTTTTTCTTCCATGGATTTGCCGGATATTGAAAAGGAAGGCCTGGGCGGTCTTTTTCCGGAAATAAAAAGGCGGGAGGGCACATGCCGGTTTGCGGACTGCGCCCATATGGCGGAACCGGATTGCAGCGTACAAAGAGCCGTTTCGGAAGGGGAAATGAGCGGGAGCCGGTATGAGAATTACAGGGCTTTTTATGAAGAGCTCAAAGCGAAGAAGCGGTATTGATGATAAGAACAGAGACAAAAGCTGACAGCGCAGACCTGTCTGGGCTGTTATGGCAAAAGTGCAGTGTGGAGGAGAATCTGTATGAAAAAGGCCCTGGTTGTAATTGATATGCAAAATGATTTTATTACCGGTGTTCTTGGGAATGAGGAATGCAGGGCAGTCGTTTTGCCGGTGGTAAGGCGTGTGCAGAAGGCGGCAGAGGACGGAACGGATCTGATCTTTTCCCAGGACACCCATCAGAGCAATTATCTGTCCACGCAGGAGGGCAGAAAGCTGCCGGTTTCGCATTGCATACAGGATACGGAAGGGTGGAGAATCATTCCGGAGCTTGCAGATGTGGCAGCGCAAAAGGGCGTTGTTTTCACAAAGGAGACATTTGGCAGCCGGGCGATGGCAGAGTACATCAGAGAGCTAAATTATGATGCGGTGGAATTGGTCGGCGTATGTACGGATATCTGCGTGATCAGCAATGCGATGACGATAAAGGCGTTTGCGCCGGAGACAGAAGTTTCTGTGAACGGATCGTGCTGTGCGGGCGTGACGGTGCAAAGCCACCGGACGGCGCTGGATGCGATGCGGGCATGTCAGATAGAGATTCTGTGATTGGGGCGGCTGTATAAATTGAATGATTATGGAAGCATTAGTTATCAGTCCGGATTTTACTATTGAGGATATTCACAAGATCAGAGAATATCATTATGAGCTTACTAAGAATATGACCACACAGGAAAAGATTGATTTTTATAATGAAGGTGGAAGGGCTTTTTTGAGAGAAATGGAGGAAAGAAAGCTACAGAAAGCGTGACAGACTGGAATTGAAAGCTGGTCTGATTTGCCCGTCTGGAAAATAGAACTGTTAGCATTGAGAGAAGCACCAACGGATGACTGAATCATCTGAAGGTGCTTTCTTTGTGTTCAGGGTAGAGGGAAGATATGAAAAATATACAATGTGACCCTCTCATAAAGAACGTAAGCGCTTAATTTTATCCAGCTACATTGTTTTCTAAACGATTAATCTTACAATATAGCTTCTCCCTCAACTTACTCATCCAAGCTGGTTCATTGGAAAATTCGTCAGCAACACAGCGAATTAGACCTGCATATGAATACAAATCAATAAATTGTCTCATCAATTTTAGCTTATCAGCATAATCAGGTTCTAATGCCTTTACGCTTTGATACCCTCGCAGGAAAGTATTCTTTACGGTTAATTGTTGATTTACGGGAACATTTTCCAGTAGCGCATCTAAAGCCTGCTCTAAATCAACCAGAAAAAAATGATACATACCATCTTCAAAGTCTATAGCTGTGCAGCATTGGCTGCTTTCATTCCAAAATACATTGTCCGGCTCGAAATCGTAGTGAATCAAACCAAAAGTATCGCTTGTCTGCGGAAGTTCGTTTAATGTTTGTTGAATTTCATCTAACTCCGCCAACATTTTGTTCGGGGCATGGTACTTCTCCAATACTTCCCCAATCCACAGAAGCACATCACAATATGACCATTTTTTATTTTGGGGGGAATATTCAGTGGATAATATATGAAGTTGCCCCAAAGCCTTTCCATACGCAAACAAAATGTGGTCATTATAGTCCGTATTTTCAATAGAAACACCTTCAACTCCCTTAAATACGCTTGCATAATATTTTCCCCACATAGAATCAAGGGTGACAACAAATTCACCAGAATTAGATGCCACTGGAATCACGGCAGGGTAGCTTCTGTTTTGCAGATAACGCAAAAACTCCACTTCGCCTTTCAGGTTATTTTCCATTTTCTCTGATGCAGGAGAAAGACGCAAAAATCGCGTATTTCCTTGCCGTAAAAATGGATAAACTGCATTGGATGAAATGCGAAAGTGTTGTAAATAATCGTCAAGTGTATCTGTATCATATTCCCAATTTTCCAAAGCAACCTTTGCAAGGTCATAATTTTCATATAAATATTTTAATTTAAGCATATAAGTCCTTTCTGAAGCACAAGCTCCTATCCGTTAATATGAAACCACCTCATATTTTTCGGATTTATCACGACTCATATTCTTCTGATATGCTTTCATGTCAATCGCCCCCTTTCGATAATGGCATTTTGTAACGCACTACAGTATATCATGCTGAAAATTAAAAGGCAATAAAGTTAAATGCGATATAAAAAATAAAAGTTAACCGTCAAGTAATTTTTTGCTTTCTTGCTTTTTTACCGTACATGAGCATCTTTTCATGGCATAATACTGACGATTTTTCAAAATGCCCAAAATGGGCGCAAAAAAAACAGGAAACCTTTTGCGATTTCCTGTTTCAGTATGTCGTTTTGTATGTACCTCTTTGCCAACTACTTTTGAAAACATACTACGGGCAAATTGTTCTGAAAATTTAATTATCCATCCCCAATTCTTACTTAGAAAATTAGCAAACCCTTGTAAATCTCCTATATAATTTTCTACGATATTATTCATATCATTTTTATCATAATGATATTTTGCACAGTAAGTAAATACTTCTTTACCAGTTTTTCCTTCATCAATTGCTTTAAGTAAATTACTTTGCCATGCTAAACTAAATTCCAAATCTAAATCCATAAATCATTCCAAAAGGCAGGATAAGCCAACTGTTCTTCTCATCAGCCAGCCTGCCCTTCTTCCAGCGCTTTCAGCAAATATGCCATATTCCGTCCAAGATTTTTCATGGTATCAAGCCCTTCTTCATCTTTCCGGACATCTCCCGGCATTTGTCCGTATGCCATTGCCCAATAGGAGGAGCCGACTACAAACATATTTTGCAGCATGAAAAAATGATACATTGCGTCAAGTGTGGGAAGCGCACCGCCCCTTCTTGCAGCCGTGACGGCCGCACCGACTTTGTGCTGGAGCAGATTATCACGTTTGTTCATATCTGCCACCACTGATGCCCGTTCCAGAAATGCCTGCATATTTGCAGAAATATTTGCTGTATAAACCGGTGAGCCAAGAATAATCCCGTCTGCCTGTAGCATTTTTTCAAAAATTTCCTGAAATAAATCCTTTTTGTGCACACAGTTTTTTCTTCCGCCACAGGCCCAGCAAGCTTTACATGGTTCGATGTTTTTTCCGGCAAGCTGCACCATCTCCGTTTCAATGCCTGCCTTATGCAGCTCCTCAAATACTGTATTGATAAGGATTGCTGTATTTCCGTCCTTTCCTGCGCTGCCATTAATCGCCAAAACTTTCATATCCTGCCTCCACTTTACAAATTCAGAAGTACCGCCCCGTTTCGCCGATGGTGAGTCGGGGCTCAATACCAATCATGCTTTTCGCCACGGTCAAGGGCATTGATACGCTCCATTTCTTCTTCCGTCAATTCAAAATCAAACAATTCTGTGTTTTCCTGAATATGACCGGGATTGCTGGAGCCGGGAATCACTACGACACCCTTTTGCAGATTCCATCGGAGAATAACCTGTGCCGATGATTTTCCATGTGCCTGTGCAATCCTGGAAATTACTTCATTCCCGAGCAGTTCTGTCGTGTATCCCCTGCCGCCAAGCGGATACCAGCCCTGCACCACGATCCCAAGACTGTGAATATAAGGGATTACATCATTTTCCTGGTAATAGGGATGTATTTCATTCTGAACCAGAGCAGGGGTAATGTTTATCTGCGGCAAAAATTCCTCCAGCTCTTCCACATACCAGTTTGATAAACCAAGTGAATGAATTTTGCCCTCTGCCACCGCTTTCTCCATTGCAAGATAAGCCTCCACGTCGCCTGGTCCGGGGTGGTGGAGCAGCAACATGTCGATGTATTCTATATCCAATTTGTTAAGCGCTTCCTCAATCGCGGCTTCCGGATGGTCAAATTGATTCGGGTACAGCTTTGTGATGACAAAGATTTCCTCCCGCGGTATGCCGGAGTTTCGGACTGCCTCCCCGACTCTTTCCTCATTGTGGTACATATAGGCGGTATCAATCAGACGGACGCCGCTGTTTAATGCTGCCGTGACAGATGCTGCACAGGTATCCCCCGTCAGACTGTATGTGCCAATTCCATATATGGGCATTTCATACCCACTGTTCAATAAAACCGACTTTGTTTCAAAGTTAAAAGAAATATCTCCCATCACGGTATTGTCACCTTTCTGTGTCTGTTGTTTTTGCCCGATGGTCAGATTGGTTTCTGTCTGTACCCTGGCTGGCGCGGTTTCCGATACTGCCGGCTGTTCCTGTCCTGCCGGGGCTGTTGTTTCTGCGCTTCCTGTCCGCACATACGGCTTTGACATTTTACTTGCAGAGAAATCTATCCCAGCCTGCTTTCCACAGGCTGATAACGTAACGATAAGCAGACAAACCAATATAAGAGTATACCGCCGCTTCATACCGCTTCTCCCTTCCTTACGCACTACGGCTCCCGCAGTGTATGGACACCTGTATCATCACCTCAATGACAACCATTCAGATTCTGCTATTATCATAATGGGTTTTTCGCTGAATATCAAATACATATATAGAATGAAGTTTCATACTTGAAAAGTATGGCTATTTCTGTTAGTGTTAAGAAAAAGACGTTTTCAGGGAGGCTTTTCATTTGGATATTCGGGTATTACGGTATTTTCTTGCGGTTGCAAGGGAGGAAAGCATAACAAAAGCGGCGGAAACTCTGCGCATGACGCAGCCCCCGCTTTCCAGACAGTTAAAAGAGCTGGAAGAAGAATTGGGAAAACAGTTATTCATTCGTGGAAGTAAAAAGGTCACACTGACCGAGGACGGAATGCTGCTGCGCAAACGTGCGGAGGAATTGGTTGATTTGATGGAAAAGACAAAGGCGGAGCTGACAGCCTCCAGTGAAAACACAGGTGGGGATATTTATATCGGCTGTGGAGAGACCGAGAGCATTTCCTTATTGGCGCAGGCAGCACAGGATTTACAGAAAAAGCACCCTCTCATCCATTACCACATTTACAGCGGTGATGCGGAACATGTGATGGAAAAGCTGGATAAAGGCCTGATCGACTTTGGATTATTGGTTGGAGAAGCGGACATCGGCAAATATGATTTCCTTAAGCTTCCTCAAAAAGATGTCTGGGGTGTGTTGATGCGCAAAGACTGTCCGTTAGCAGAAAAGGAAACGGTCTGCGCAGAGGATTTATGGAATAAGCCTTTGATTGTATCACATCAGTCCTCCATCAATGCGGAAATGTTACATTGGCTGAGGACAGATATTTCCAGACTCAATATTGTTGCAACGTACGATTTATTATACAATGCGGCTCAATTTGCGAAAAAGGGCTTTGGATATGTCATTGCGTTGGACAGGCTGGTCAACACGACAGGGAACAGTGATCTGTGCTTTAAACCTCTTTTTCCCGCAATGGAAGCTGAGCTTTGCATCGTTTGGAAAAAGCATCAGGTTCATTCAAGAGCCGCCCGCGCGTTTCTTGTAACCCTTCAGACAGTTCTGAGCTGTCAGGCATCCGCCCGTTAAAATCGCTGCGCGGTTCTAAGCGCCGTTGGCGCTTGTTTAGAAAAAAATAATTCCCATAGATACAGCGAACATGATAAAATAGAATGAGCACATCAAATGGAAATCATGAAAGATTTCATGATGGGAGCAGGCTCTGCATAAGGAGGCGGGTATTATGGTTTTATATTATACAGGAACAGGCAACAGTGAATACGTGGCAGATAAAATAGGAGAACAGATTGCGGATAAAGTCCTCAACCTGTTTGAGAGGATAAAAACGCATGACTATTCAGAAATATATTCTGACAGACCATTGGTAATCGTATATCCCACTTACGCATGGCGGATGCCGCGAATCTTAAGGGATTTTATACGGCACACCACATTTGCAGGGAATAAAAACGTCTACTTTGTTGCAACATGCGGTGGCAGTATGGGAAACATGTCAAAATATCTGTCAGAGCTTTGCAGTCAGAAAGCCTTTACCTATATGGGCTGCGCAGAAGTGATTATGCCGGAGAATTATATTGCAATGTTTCACGCCCCAAAGAGAGCGGAGGCCATTAAGATCATAAAAAATGCGGATGTTGTCATAAAGAATATCGTGGATGTGATCAGGCACAATGGAACGATACCGGAGAAAAAGGTTGGGATTACCGACAGGGTGAGCAGCGGAATGGTGAATGCCATATTTTATCCTGTGTTTGTAAGCGCAAGGAAATTTTATGCTACGGATGCCTGTATCGGGTGCGGCAAATGTGTAAAGGTCTGCCCTTATAATAACATCAGCCTGAAAGACGGAAAACCGGTATGGGGCAGTCAGTGTACCCATTGCATGGCATGTATCTGTAAATGCCCCAAAGAAGCGATCGAGTATGGAAATAAAAGTAAGGGAAAGCCCAGATACCAATGTCCACGATAGGAAGTGCACAAATGGGCATAAGCAGCCTTATTTTACATAGAAAGAAGAGCAGAAAATATGGTGTCAGGCATTATCGAAATCAACGTTCATGGAAAAAATGTCGAAGAGGCAATTGACGAGATCAGAAAACAGATAAATGGTGCAAAGGCAAATGTATACCGGATTCGTGTGATACATGGTTATCATGGCGGCACAAGAATCCGGGATGGCGTCTGGGATGAATTCAGCTATGGCAGGGAACCGAGGGTAAAACGGATCACAATGGGAGATAATCAGGGAATTACGGAGCTTATCTTGCGGGAGTTTTAAAGCATGGTTACAGTGGTAACCGCGTTAATGTGAATGAATACAGGAGGAAAATGACTGTGAAGAATATACTCATCGTACAGGGCGGCGGCAGACCAAAAGGAAATACAGCACAGCTTGTGGAGCATTTTATAAAGGGTGCGGAAGAGACAGGGCATAAAACAGAATGGATTTCTTTATTAAAAAATGAAGTAAAGGGCTGTCTTGGCTGTAACGCCTGCCGCTATGGGAAGCCATGCATCCAGAAAGATGCCTTTCCTGAAATCGTTCCGAAGATCAAGGAAGCAGACTGTATTGTTTTTGCGTCGCCTTTATATTTTTGGACGGTTTCATCCAGGACAAGGGGATGCTTCTTGCCGGAGGATGCGGTGATACAAATGGAAAACCCCGGATTGAGGAAACAGATTGGTTAAGACGTGCATATGAATTTGGAAAGAGAATCTATGTTGATCATTGCTGTCTGAATAGTAACGTATAATTTCATATGTAAGTTGAAAAATCAATTTGAATATTCTAAAATGATAGATGATATAATACTTGCTTGTATCAAACTCTTTTAAGACATACGGTGGCAAGCAGATGTATTGAAGGAGGTATGCGCCCTAAGACTTTACAGGTGATTTCAGGTCATGCAGATTTATGAAAATTTACTCTCTAATAGTATTAGATACGCAAAAAGTGATATTGCTATTATAAATTTAAAAGAAAGGAGATAAGGACAAATGAAAAAAATAATATGTATGTTTCTAAACTTATCGTTATTGGTGTGTATTGTTGGGTGTAGTCAAGCAAAGGACAGTGATAATCATGTAGTACAAGATTATTCCGAAGAATATGAGGTTTCTCCTTATGGAAGTGAAGAAGCACTTGACACTTTGGGTGATTTGAAGATTTCAATGAGTACAGAAAAGGATTTAGATTTGAAGCACCTTTCATTTCTAATAGAAAATACTTCTGATAAAGAATACCGATATTCACCAGATTATTTTGAAATAGAAGCTGAACAATCCGGCGCCTGGTATCAACTTAAACAGCTTGATGACCCATCAAAGAGCAATGAAAAGGATTGCTTTATTAAGCCTAACGAACGATTAACATTAGAAATTGATGTTAAAAGTTTTTATGGAGAATTGCCTGCTGGTCACTATCGTTTGATTAAACAATTTGCGTTCTTTGAAAGTGAAAGAGATTGGGATTACGATACATATAATTTATCTTGCGAATTTACGATAAGGTAAAAATTCTCTACTTCATAAGCATGAAATAAAAAAACCGCTTATGAAGTAGAAAGTTTTCATGCCATTTTAACGGCGATTTTGAAATAACAATCAAAACCGTCGTTTTCTTTTGAAAAATGATGCTGCTGTCGTTAAAGGATGAGGGGAAACTCTAAGCCGCATATTGGAAATATAGAAATCCAATGATTTACTTTTGAGCCTTGATATGCTATACTGTCAATGCTCAGCTTGCTGAGCATTTGGTGTTAAGGCTCTTTTTTGAAAGGAGCTTTTACTAATAGGAAAAGACTTAAAAAGAAAGGAACCTGGCGTTGGAATAAGCCAAAACCCTGAAAGGCGAAAACCCTATAAAATATAAGATAAAACAAAGGAGATTAAGATAAAATGAAACTAGGTATCGTAGGCCTGCCCAACGTAGGCAAGAGCACATTATTCAACTCCCTGACAAAGGCGGGCGCAGAATCCGCCAACTATCCCTTTTGCACGATTGATCCCAACATCGGCATCGTGCCGGTGCCGGATGAGCGGCTCAAGCTTCTGGGGGACATGTATCATTCCAAAAAAGTGACGCCCGCCGTCATCGAGTTTGTGGACATCGCGGGACTCGTCAAGGGTGCGTCCAGGGGCGAGGGGCTTGGCAATCAGTTTCTGGGAAACATCCGCGAGGTGGATGCGATCGTGCATGTGGTGCGCTGCTTTGAGGATTCCAACGTGGTGCATGTTGACGGGAATGTGGATCCCATGCGGGACATCGAAACCATCAATCTGGAGCTGATTTTCTCCGATCTGGAGGTGCTGGAGCGGCGGATTTCCCGGGTGGCGAAGGGCGCGCGCATGGACAAGACCCAGGCGAAGGAGCTGGAAATGTTAAACCGCATCAAACAGCGGCTGGAGGATGGGAAGCTCGCCATCGGCTTTGAAACGCTGGACGAGGATGAGGAAGCGGCCTTTAAGATGCTGAATCTGCTGACCGCAAAGCCTGTGATCTATGCGGCGAATGTGGGAGAGGACGAGCTGGCGGACGACGGCGCAGGCAATGCAGGCGTGGAAAAGGTGCACGCCTATGCGCAGGAGACGGGCAGCGAGGTGTTTGTCATCTGCGCCAGCATCGAGGCGGAAATCTCCGAGCTGGATGAGGAAGAAAAGCAGATGTTTCTGGATGATCTGGGACTGGCGGAATCCGGTCTGGAGAAGCTGATCCGGGCAAGCTATCATCTGCTGGGGCTGATGAGCTTTCTCACCGCAGGGGAGGACGAAACCCGCGCCTGGACGATTCGCCGGGGCACGAAGGCGCCGCAGGCGGCCGGAAAAATCCACACGGATTTCGAGCGGGGCTTCATCAAAGCGGAGGTGGTCAATTACAAGGACCTTCTGGAGCAGGGCTCTCTGGCGGCGGCGCGGGAAAAAGGGCTTGTCGGCATGGAGGGCAAGGAATACGTCGTGCAGGATGGCGATGTGATCCTTTTCAGGTTTAATGTGTAAAAATGCATCATGCATTCGCAAAACGGCAGGGCATTCCTGTCACAGCGCGCAATTTACTCAAACGGATTGAGTTTATTGCGCACCGTGGCAGAAATGCCCTGTTTTTTGATTTCCACTATATCTTGTAGCAACAGAATACCTCCACCACAAGTCCGGAATTTCTTTTCGGATTTTTTTCGGTTTGGGCTTGTCAAGAGGGGGGATTTATACTAAAATTAACCTACAAGTGGAGGAAAGTGGTGCAAAATGGTGGGAAGTGGAGATTTTTAAGCGATCCATCGGATCAACAGGCGCATCCCTCTGCGGGACGGCAGGTGATTGTTCATGTTCATGAGTGAATACAATCATATGGTGGACGCGAAAGGCAGGCTGATCATCCCATCGAAATACCGCGAGGTACTTGGCGATAAATTTGTGGTGACGAAGGGACTGGACGGCTGCTTATTTGTGTACGACAATGCCGAATGGACTGCATTTGAAGAAAAGCTGCGGGCGCTGCCCATCAGCAAAAAGGACAATCGTATGTTCGCCAGACATTTCCTTGCCGGCGCGGCAGAGGTGGAGGTGGACAAGCAGGGACGTATCCTGATTCCCGGAAATCTGCGGGAATTTGCGGATATCACCAAGGACGTTACGCTGGTCGGGGTAGCGGGACACATTGAGATCTGGAACCGGCAGCGGTGGGAAGCGATGCAGGAGGAAGAGGACGAATCCATGGAGGACATTGCGGAACGGATGGATGACCTTGGACTGAGCCTGTAGAGCGGCTATAGGAAACGACACCGGAGCATTCAGGACGCTGCAAGCGGCCGGATGCGGCATGACAGAGGTATTTAAATGGAATTTGCACACACATCCGTATTGCTGCGGGAAGCGGTAGAGGGATTGAAGATCAGGCCGGAGGGAATCTATGCGGACGGCACGCTGGGCGGCGGCGGACATTCTCTGGAGATCGCAAAGCGGCTCACCACGGGGCATCTGTTCGGGATTGACCAGGATGACGATGCGCTTTTGGCGGCAGGGCAGCGGCTTGCCCCCTGGAAGGACAAGGTGACGCTTCTGCGCAGCAATTACTGCAATATGCGGGCGCTGCTTTTGCAGCAGGGCATAGAGCATGTGGATGGTATTTTGCTGGACCTGGGCGTTTCCTCCTATCAGTTTGACGAACCGGAGCGGGGATTTTCCTACCGGTACGAAGCGCCGCTGGACATGCGCATGGACAGAAGGCAGACCCTGACGGCTCAAACGATCGTCAATGAATACACAGAGCAGGAGCTTTACCGGATCATCCGGGATTACGGAGAAGATAAATTTGCCAAAAACATCGCCCGCCACATTGTGGCGGCGAGACAGAAGAAGCCAGTGGAAACGACGGGAGAGCTAAACGAGATCATCAAGGCAGCGATTCCGGCGAAGATGCGGGAAAAGGGGGGACATCCCTCCAAAAGGACCTATCAGGCGATCCGGATCGCCTGCAACCGGGAGCTGGAGGTGCTGGAGAACTCGCTGGACAGCTTCATAGAGCTGTTGCAGCCGGGAGGAAGGCTTTGCATCATCACCTTTCACTCCCTGGAGGACAGAATCGTAAAGACGGCTTTTAAAAGGTATGAAAATCCCTGCACCTGTCCGCCGGAATTTCCGGTATGTATCTGCGGGAAGGAAAGCATGGGACAGGCGGCGCCTAAAAAGCCCGTTTTGCCCACAGAAGAGGAGATCGCGCAAAATCCGCGCGCCAAAAGCGCGAAGCTGCGCATTTTTGAAAGGAAATAGAGGCATTCGCCCGGACGAAAAAGCGCATCCAAAGGATGGGAGGCGCACAGGGCGGTCATGCAGAAAGGTATGGTTTGGCGATGGCTACAGGACGTACATCCAACAGAAGAGCTTCTACGAATGATAACCGGGCAAATTCCCGGCAAAATGCATATGTTTATGGTTCGGCAGTCAGAAAGGCGGAAATCCGCCCGGAGAGGAAAGAAGCCAAAAGAACGCAGCAGCCTGCCAGAAAGCTGAGCCACGCTGCGCGCAAAAACAGGGACCGCGCCCGCTATATGAACTTCGCCTATGTCTTTTTTCTGACCATGGCGATGGGAGTGACGGGCTTTGTGCTGATCGGTTATATCTGGATTCAGTCGGGCATCACCACGAGCGTGAAGCGGATTTCTACGCTGGAGAGCCAGTTAAATAACCTGATCCAGGAGAACAATGAATCGCTGGGGCGCATTGAGAATGCCATCGATCTGGAGGAGATCAGAAGGATTGCGATTACAGAGCTGGGCATGTCCTATGCCGGAGAGGGGCAGATTGTGGAAATTCCCGAGAGCGGCAGCGATTATGTGAGACAATATTCGAGCATTCAGAAGTGAGGCAGGTACCGGATTGGAAAGAGGATTCAGAAAAAAAGGACAACCGCAAAGCCGGGATGACCGGAAAAAAAGCCGGGATATGGGCCGGAATAAGTTTACAACGAAGATGCAGAAAAAGCTGGTAGTACTGTTCTTGCTGGTACTGCTGGCTTTTGCAGGATTAAGCGCACGGCTTGTGGTGATTAACCGGGATAATGGAGAACGGTATAAAAAGCAGGTGCTTTCCCAGCAGCAGTATTCCAGTAAAACGATTCCTTATAAACGGGGAGAAATTCTGGACAGCAAAGGCATCAAGCTGGCGGTGAGCGAAAAGGTCTATGATCTGGTGCTGGATTGTAAGCAGATGAACGTCGAGGTGAAGGGGGAGCAGCCCTATGTGGAGCCGACGATCAAGGCGCTAGTGAAATATTTCGGCGTGGATGCCAATGCGGTGCGCCGTTACGCCCAGGATAATCCCGAATCCCAGTATTATGTGCTCAAAAAAAGAATGAGCTATGAGGAAATCAGCGAATACCAGAAGATGATGGCGGACGAGAAGCAAAAGGATACCAGCAAGCTGATCAAAGGAATCTGGTTTGATGAAAGCTATAAGCGGGTGTATCCAAACAATACGCTGGCATGTGATGTCATTGGCTTTTCCAGGACGGACGGCACCGGAACATATGGGCTGGAGGAATATTATAACGATGTATTAAGCGGCACAAACGGAAGACAGTTCGGTTATCTGGATGAGGATGAAAATCTGACCAGAACCACCAAGGCGGCGGTGGACGGGTATAATCTGTACTCCACAATCGATGCGAGCATTCAGGGAGTCGTACAGAAATATCTGGAAAAATATAATGAAGAAAACAAGAATGTGAACCGGGAAGGAAACGGCGCCAGGGATGCGGCATGCATCATCATGGAGGTCAACACCGGGAATGTGCTGGCGATGGCAGGGTATCCCTTTTTTGACCTGAATAATACAAGGGATACAACGCCGCTGATCGGGTCATTGCTGGTGGATGAAAACGGGGAGGTGACGGATACCGTCATCAATGAAGAAATTGCCCGGTCGCTTGAGGAGGAAGGACAGGAAAACACGCTGGTGCAGAATTTAAATGCCCTGTGGAAAAATTATTGCGTCAATTCCACCTATGAGCCGGGCTCCGTCATGAAGCCGTTTATCGCGGCCCTGGGGCTGGAATCGGGAAAGCTTAAGGGAAATGAGTCCTTTGAATGCACGGGCGTGATCGAAGTGGCCGACTATAAAATCCGATGTCACAATTATCTTTCCGGCGCGGAGGGATGGCTGACCATCGGAGAGTCCATTGAGCGTTCCTGCAACGTGGCGCTGGTGCGGATGGCACAGGTGATCGGGAAGGATGTCCTGTTGGAATACATGGAAAACTTCAATTTCGGTCTGCGTACCAACATCGATCTGGCGGGAGAAGCCAGAACGGCATCCCTGGTATTCAATGATAACACCATGGGACCGACAGAGCTTGCTACATCCAGCTTCGGGCAGGGCTTTAACGTGACGATGATTCAGATGATCACGGGCTTTTGCGCGCTCATAAACGGCGGCTATTACTATGAGCCTCATATGGTCAGCAAAATCACGGCTTCGGACGGTTCCGTGGTGGAGAATATCGAACCCCGGCTTTTAAAGCAGGTGATTTCGGCGGAAACCTCCGCGAAGGTGCGGGAGTATTGCGAACAGGTGGTATACGGAGCGAATGGAACGGGCTCCAGAGGCATTCCGCCCGGATACCGCATCGGCGGAAAAACAGGTACGGCGGAAACCGTTTCCAAAAGGGGAACGCGTGATAAGGATGAATATGTTGTTTCCTTTATGGGATACGCGCCTGCGGATGATCCGCAGATCGCAATCTATGTGGTATTAAACCGTCCCAATGCGGCAAATCAGGATCTGGAAACGCGAAAGGCCGTGGTGATGGCAAAAAATATTCTGACGGAGGTTTTGCCTTATCTGAATATTTTCATGACGGAGCCCCTGACGGAGGAGGAGGAGCAGGAGCTGGCGGATTTGCAGATAGAGATCCGGAAGCAGCTGCTGGCAAACGCGCCTTCTACCGATGTGAGCGGGAATGAAGTGACCGATCCGGAGGCGGAAGGCTCTGTGGAAGGAGCGGAAGGCGCCACCGGCACGGAAGGAGACAATGCAGAAGGAAGCGGCGGCAAGGAGGGCAGTGCGGAAGGAGGTAGCGCAGAGGGCGGCGCCGGCCCGCCGGAGGAAGGTACGGAAGCGGAAAAGACGCCGAATCCTTATGTCAATGAAGAGGGGCAGGTCATCGATCCTGCCACCGGCGAAGTGATGACAGGGGATACGGCCGGATATGAGACGCCGGTTTCCGGCGTTTTGGGAGGCAATGGCAATGGCCAGGAGCCCGGAGGAGACGGACAGCCTCCCGGCGAGCCATAAGGAATGGTAGCGCACATTTTTTTATCCTATATAAGTCCCGTTCTTTGCGCATAACAGGGCGAAGCGGTTAATAAATTTATAGTAATAACCGGTTTGTAGGGACTTATGGAGAGAAGCAAAACCTTTCATAGAAAAAAGATCGTCACCATTTTTCTGGTCTGCCTGCTCATTTTTTGCGGATTGGCAGTGCGCGTGGTTTATCTGATGGTATTTCAGTCGGAGCACTATACGCAGATGGCGCAGGAGCTTCACCAGCGCGAGCGCAAAATCAAAGCGAAAAGAGGCAGAATTTTAGACTGCAACGGTAATGTCCTGGCGGATAACCGGACGGTATGTACCATTTCCGTCATTCATAATCAGATCAGGGAGCCGGAGCGGGTGATCGAGGTTTTATGCAGGGAGCTGGGACTGTCTGAGGAGACCGTCCGCAAGCGGGTGGAGAAGGTTTCCTCGATTGAAAAAATCAAAAGCAACGTGGACAAAGCGATCGGGGACGCGATCCGCGCCTATAAGCTGGAAGGCGTCAAGGTGGATGAGGATTATAAGCGATACTATCCCTATCAGGAGCTCGCCTCCAAGGTGCTGGGCTTTACAGGGGCGGACAATCAGGGCATTCTGGCGCTGGAAAGCTACTATGAGGAATATTTGCAGGGAGAACCGGGAATTATTCTGGAGATGACGGATGCCCGGGGGGTGGAGCTGACCGAGGCAGGCGAGGACAGGGTGGAGCCGGTAAGCGGCGACGATCTCGTCCTGAGCATGGATATGAACATTCAGCAGTATGCCACCCAGCTGGCGGTTCAGGTCATGAAAGCGAAGGAAGCCCAGAGTGTGTCCATCCTGGTCATGCGTCCGGACAGCGGAGAAATCCTTGCCATGGTGGACGTGCCGGAGTATAATCTCAATGATCCGTTTACGTTGTCGGATGCCATGCTGCAGGCGTGGGAGGAGAAGGCAGCGGAGGAGGAAAGCGCTGCCGCAGAGGAAAAAGAGGCTGATGAGGGGCAGGAAACGGCGGCCAGAGCGATGACGGAGGAGGAAAAGCAGGATCTGTTAAACCGCATGTGGAGAAACGCATGCATTAACGATACCTATGAGCCGGGCTCCGCCTTTAAAATCATCACAGCCTCCGCCGCACTGGAGGAGGGCGTGGTGACGGAAAGCGACACCTTTTCCTGTCCCGGCTTTATTGTGGTGGATGACAGGAAAATCCGGTGTGCGAAGGTGCAGGGGCACGGCAGCGAAACCTTTGTGGAGGGAACGATGAATTCCTGCAACCCCGTGTTTATTACGGTGGGGCAGCGGCTGGGGGTGGATCGGTATTATGATTATTTTGAACAGTTCGGCTTAAAACAAAAGACCGGGATCGATCTGCCGGGAGAAGCTGGCACGATCATGCATAAGAAGGAGGATATGGGGCCGGTGGAGCTGGCCACGGTATCCTTCGGGCAATCCTTTCAGATCACGCCGATCCAGCTGGCGACAACGGTCAGCTCCCTGATCAACGGCGGGAAGCGGGTTACGCCGCATTTCGGCATCAAAACGGTCAGCGAAGCGGGGGAGGTGACCAAGGCCTTTGACTGGAGCGCGCAGAAGGAAATTCTCTCTGAGGATACCAGCAGAAGGCTGCGCGCCATTTTATTCCAGGTTGTGGAAAACGGCGGCGGAAAAAACGGCAAGGTGGAGGGCTACAGCGTGGGCGGCAAAACGGCGACCAGCGAGACATTGCCCCGGGGAACCGGAAAATACATTTCCTCCTTTCTGGGGTTTGCCCCGGCGGAGGATCCGAAGGTGCTGGCTTTGTGCATCATCCGTGTGCCGAAGGGCATTTACTATGGCGGACAGATCGCCGCGCCGGTGGTGCGGCAGCTCTTTGAAAATATTCTTCCCTATCTGGAGGAAAAGGAAGAACAAAAACAGGAAGGAACGGGTCAATGAGGGATTCCATCATACTTCCGGTCTTCATATCCTTTGGCGTGAGCGCTCTTTTGGGACCGGTTGTGATTCCATTCTTACGAAGGCTGAAAGCTTCTCAGACAGTCCGGCAGGAGGGTCCGAAGAGCCACTTACAAAAGAACGGAACACCGACGATGGGAGGGATTCTTTTTTTGGCGGGCGTGCTGTGCGCCTGCGTTCCCTTTTTGCGGGAGGATCCGAAAATTCTGCCTGTGCTGTTTCTGACGCTGGGATTCGGCATGGTGGGATTTTGCGATGACTATATCAAGGTGGTGCTAAAGCGCTCCATGGGGCTTACTCCCCTGCAGAAGCTTGCAGGGCAGCTGGTGGTGACAGGTGCGTTTACGGTGTTTTTGACAGAGCATCTGGGATTTGATCTGGCGATGTGGATTCCGTTTTGTCCGGGAAGGGTTCTGGATTTTGGCGTCTACAATATCCCGCTTTTGTTTTTCGTGGTGCTGGGGACCGCAAACGGGACGAACTTTACGGACGGACTGGATGGGCTGGCGGGCAGCGTGACGCTTTTAGTGGCGGTTTTTTTCTCCGTGGTGGCGATCGGCACAAACAGCGGCATTGAGCCGGTCACCTGTGCGGTGGCGGGTGGTCTTTTGGGCTTTTTACTGTTTAATGTATATCCTGCCAGCGTGTTCATGGGAGATACCGGATCGCTGGCGCTGGGCGGCTTCGTGGCAGGGACGGCATATATGCTGCATATGCCGCTGTTCATTCCAATCGTGGGCTTTGTCTACATGATGGAGGTCGTATCGGTCATTTTACAGGTTAGCTGGTTTAAAATAAGCGGGGGAAAGCGGATTTTTAAAATGACGCCCCTGCATCATCATTTTGAACTGAGCGGCTGGCCGGAAACCAGGATCGTGGCGGTGTTTTCTATCGTCACGGCGCTGCTGTGCCTGGCCGCCCTGTATGGGCTTTGAAAATAAATGCGGATAAGAGGGGAAAGGAGAGGTTTCACATGGAACTGAAGGGAAAAAGGGTGCTTGTGGCGGGCTGCGGTAAAAGCGGCATCGGCGCGGCACAGCTGCTGTATGAGGCGGGCGCGCAGCCGGTATTATTTGATGAAAATGTAAAAACGGATGTGGCAGCGCTGCGGGAGAAGACAGGATTGGGAGAGGATCTTTTGGTGGTGCTGGGAGAGATTCCGGATGCGCTGCAAACGGAAATTGATCTTGCGGTGCTAAGCCCGGGCATTCCGGTGGACTCTCCTTTTGTCGAAAAGCTGCGGGACGCAGGGATTTCGGTCTGGGGCGAGGTGGAGCTGGCATGGCATTACGGACAGGGCAGGGTGCTTGCCATCACCGGGACGAATGGGAAGACGACGACCACGACGCTTCTGGGAGAGATCATGAAGGCACATCAGGAATCTGTCTTTGTGGTGGGCAACATCGGCACGCCCTACACACAGGAAGCGCTTAAGATGAAGGAAGACAGCGTGACCGTGGCAGAGATCAGCAGCTTTCAGCTGGAGACGGCAGTCAGCTTCCATCCCCATATATCCGCTGTTTTGAATATCACGCCGGACCATTTAAACCGGCATCATACCATGGAAAATTACGCGGCCACAAAGCAGTCCATCACGAAAAATCAGACGAAGGAGGACTTCTGTGTGCTCAATTACCAGGATGCGCGGCTTCGGAAGTTTGCAAAAGGATGCGAAGCGCAGGTGATCTGGTTTTCGTCAGGGCGCAGGCCGGAAAGAGGATATTATCTGGACGGGGAGACGATCTGCCGGGATATGGGCAACGGACGGGAAGCGCTTATGAATGTGAATGACATGAATCTGTTAGGCGTTCATAACTATGAGAATGTGATGGCGGCGATCGCCATGGCGTCGGCGGACGGCGTTCCCATGGAAACCATTCTTTCCGTCGTGAAAAGCTTTCAGGCCGTGGAGCATCGGATCGAATATGTGGCGACAAAGCGGGGCGTGGTCTATTATAACGATTCCAAGGGAACCAATCCGGATGCGGCGATCCAGGCCATCCGGGCGATGCGCTGGCCGACGGTGCTGATCGGCGGCGGCTATGATAAGGGAAGCGCCTATGATGCCTGGATAGAAGCCTTTGAAGGAAAGGTGAAGCTGCTCGTGCTCATCGGGCAGACCAGGGAGACGATCGCGGCGTGCGCAAAAGCGCACGGGTTGGAAAATATCGTGCTGGCGGACAGCTTTACAGAGGCGATGGAGCTGTGTGTGAAAAATGCGCAGCCAGGAGACGCGGTTTTATTATCGCCCGCCTGTGCCAGCTGGGGAATGTTTGAAAACTATGAGGTGCGCGGGCGCATGTTCAAGGAATATGTCAATCAGATTAAGGAGTGATCGCGTGGCAGGCAGGAGAGACAGGGCAAAAACGGAACATTATTTTGATTACAGTCTGCTGTTCATCATTTTGTTTTTGGTGTGCTTCGGGCTGGTGATGATTTATTCGGCAAGCTCTTACAATGCGAATGTGGAAATGAAAAATGAGATGTACTTTCTGATCCATCAGGGAGGCGCGGCGCTGGCTGGAATTGTGGCCATGTTTGTGGTTTCCATGATACCTTATCATTTCTGGGAGCGGTTCGCGGTGCTGGGATATTTTACCTCCATCGTTTTGATTGCGCTGGTGCTGACGCCGCTGGGCGTGGAGGTAAACGGCGCGCGCCGCTGGCTGAACCTGGGGATATCCGTACAGCCTGCGGAAATTGCGAAGCTCGCCATGATTTTGTTTCTCGCCAGCATGATCTGTAAGATCGGCCGTAACGTGCGTTCCTTAAAGGGCTTTGTCCTGATTTTGGGGGCGGCCGGCGTGGTGTGCGTGATGGTCTGGAAAATCACGGACAACATGAGCTCCGCGATCATCATTTTCGGAATCGCTTTTCTGATGCTTTTTGTGGCGAGCCCGGATTATAAACGGTTTATTGCCATCGGGGCGATCGGCGTTGCAGGCGCGGCGCTGGTAGTTTTTGTCGTCAGCCAGGCGGCATCCACAGAAGGGATGAATTTCCGCTTTGTCCGCGTTCTGGCGTGGCTGAACCCGGAAAAGTATTCCAGCGGCACGGGATTCCAGACGCTGCAGGGGCTGTATGCCATCGGCTCGGGCGGCATTTTCGGAAAAGGGCTGGGCAGAAGCATTCAGAAGCTGGGCTATCTGCCGGAGGAACAAAATGATATGATTTTTGCGGTCATCTGCGAGGAGCTGGGACTGTTCGGCGCCATCGCGGTGATTCTGATTTTTTTGCTGATGATATGGCGTTTCATGGTCATTGCCAACAATGCGCCGGATTTGTTCGGTGCGCTTTTGGTGGTGGGCGTGATGGGGCATATCGCGATCCAGGTTATTTTAAACATTGCGGTCGTGACCAATACGATTCCCAATACGGGCATTTCCCTGCCCTTTATCAGCTATGGAGGTACCTCCGTATTGTTTCTGCTGATTGAAATGGGGCTGGTCATGAGCGTGGCGAGAAGGATCCAGTTGAAGGATGTATAATGTGATCAGGGGTGTGGTTTGGCGACAAAGAATAATTTCAGGCTGATGCGCGGCGGAAAGGGGAAGTCCTCTTTGGCCGCCCGGAAGAAGAATAAGGGGACAGGAAAAGAAGGCAGGATGCTCGCTGCAGGGATCGCGCTCGCGCTGTTTTGCGTGCTGGCGGCAGCTCTTTTGTACATAGCCGGGAAATATCAGGTGGAGGACGAAGGCATTACGGTGGAGGGAAATGTGCACTATACCCGGGAGGAAATCATCGATATGGTGCTGACGGACAGGCTGTCCTATAATTCTCTCTATTTATCCTTCAAATACCGGAACAGGGAAATCAAAAACATTCCGTTTATTGAGACGATGAGCGTCAGGGTTGTGTCACAGGATAAAATTATCATTACGGTGTATGAAAAGTCCGTGGCGGGTTATGTGGAATATATGGGCAGGTATATGTATTTTGACCGCAACGGCGTGGTGGTGGAATCTTCTGAGACGAGGACGCAGGGAATTCCGCAGGTTACGGGGATCAGCTTTGATTATGTGGTGCTCTATGAGCCGCTTCCGGTGGAAAATAATGAGATTTTTCAGGAGATTCTGTCCGTGACCCAGATGCTTTCCAAGTATGAAATCGTGACGGACAAGATATATTTTAACAATGCGTTTGAAATTACGCTGTATTTTGGGCAGGTGAGGGCGCGGCTGGGAAAGGAGAATCTGGAGGAGAAGATTATGCGGCTGCAGTATATTCTGCCTGAGCTGGAGGGGGAGAGCGGTATTGTGCGGCTGGAAAATTATACGGATGAATCACAGAATATCACGTTTGAGAGGGATGGGTGATTTGGGGCGGTTGGCTATGCTGGCGCGCGCTACAACCGCCGCCGGTATTCGCAATCCGGGCTGTCGCCCGGCTTGGCTCTACCGGCTTGTCCGCCTGATGTCTGAGTGTCTGTGCAGGCAGGCTTGTTTATGCCGGTTGGCAGGGGAGTGGCGCGCCACTACGGGTGAAAGTCGGTTGCTCCGCGCTGCGCGCTCCCGCAACCGCCGCCGGTATTCGCAATCCGGGCTGTCGCCCTGCTTGCTCATACCGGCTTGCCCGCCCAATGTCTGAGTGTCTGTGCAAGCAAGCTTGCCCATACACTCAGCCGCTGGTCGGGACTTTCACGCTAAAAAAGTGAAGAAAATGAGAAAAAGAGGTTGCTTATTTTGGAAAATAATTATATGATAACTATTATGGAGTGAATGAGGATCAGAAGGAGGATGTACCTTTGCTTGAAATTAAAGTGAATGAAGCTGAGTCTGCTGCGAAGATCGTTGTGATCGGCGTGGGGGGAGCAGGCAATAATGCTGTAAATAGAATGATCGATGAGAAAATCAGCGGTGTGGAATTCATCGGCGCGAATACGGACAGGCAGGCCCTGCAGCTGTGTAAGGCGGAGAAGCATTTACAGATCGGCGAGAAGCTGACCAAGGGGCTGGGCGCGGGCGCGAAGCCTGAGATCGGCGAGCAGGCGGCGATGGAGAGCGCCGAGGAGATCGCCGAGGCGGTGGAAGGCGCGGACATGATTTTCGTGACCTGCGGCATGGGCGGCGGCACCGGCACCGGCGCGGCGCCTGTTGTGGCGAAGCAGGCAAAGGATAAGGGGATTCTGACGGTGGGCGTTGTGACCAAGCCCTTCCGGTTTGAGGCGAAGACGCGCATGAACAATGCGCTTGCGGGAATTGAGAAGCTGCGTGAGAATGTGGATACGCTGATCGTGATTCCCAATGATAAGATTCTGGAGATTGTGGACAAGCGTACGAGCATGCCTGAAGCGCTTAAGAAGGCGGATGAGGTGCTCCAGCAGGCGGTGCAGGGAATTACGGACCTGATCAATGTGCCTGCGGTCATCAATCTGGATTTCGCGGACGTGCAGACGGTCATGCGGGACAAGGGCATTGCCCATATCGGGATCGGAGAAGGCAGGGGAGATGATAAGGCTGTTCAGGCGGTGAAGGCTGCGGTGGAGAGCCCGCTTTTGGAGACCACAATTGCGGGGGCGACGGATATCATCATCAATGTATCCGGCGATGTTTCCATGTTTGACGCTTCGGACGCTTCGGATTATGTGCGGGAGCTCACCGGTGATGATGTGAATATTATTTTCGGCGCGATGTATGATGCCAATCAGGCGGATTTCTGCCGGATCACCGTGATCGCGACGGGGATTGAGGAGACGCAGGCATCCAAATTTTCTTCCTCATTTGCCAGAAAGCCTGCAGTGGGCGGGATGAATCAGATGCCCTCAGGCATGCGTCAGACTGTGAACGCCAACGGTACGACGACCACGAGGCCCTATACCAATCCGGTTGCGGGTGGCAATATGGCCGGGGAAGCAAAGCCGTCCCAGCCTCTGCCGGGATTGCAGAAGCCTCCGATTAATCTGCGGAGCAAGGTGGAAGAGAAGTCCTTGAAGATTCCTGACTTTTTACAGAAAAAGTGAGTACATGAGACGGGCAGCCCGGTTTTGGGCTGCCCGTTGGATTATGTGTCTGTCGAAAAAGAACGAATAATAAAGTGATTGACCTGCCGGATTTTGACAAATTCCGCGCGGGTCTTTTTTTATAATGGGGACATGTAACGGACTGAGAGCTGTTACAGGGATATACATAGAAATCCATGACAGGGAATACGACCGGCGTGTCGGGCGCATTCTGCCCGACGGGGTTTGTGTGGCAGGGAGAGCGGATGTGAGATATGAGGTATATGCGGACCGGCTTTTTTTTCTGCATTTTGGCATGAATTTTCTGCTGCTTGTCATGACGGCGAGGCTGGGAGGGTATCGGAGCGCATACCGGCGTCTGGCAGCGGCGGCGGCGCTGGGCAGCATGGTCTTTCTGGGGATTTTTTTGATGCCGGCAAAGAGCGGTGGCGCAGCGCTGGTCATAAAGCCGGTGCTTTTTGTGGCTGGCAGTCTTGGAATGCTGTATGTTGCCTTTGGGAGGCGCAGCGGGAGGAGGCATCGGAAAAAATCCGGCATGTTATGCAAAAAAGAGGCGGACGAAAAGACGGCAGGCACAAAAAGGGCAGTGGAAACAAAAATGGCAGGCAGGAAAGCGGCTGACGCTTTGGCCAGGGGCAGAAAGGCGGCGGGTCCTGTGATGGAGGCGTTGGCGCTGTATACGGCTTCCGCCTGTGTGCTGGGCGGCGCACTTTTGGGTGTAGGAATTTATGGCGGGCAAAAAGGCGGCATGGCAGGAGGTACCCAAAAGGGCAATAGCGGTCTGGGGCTTTGGTTATCGGCAGTCTGCATATCTGTGGGCGGTCTGTGGCTGCTTGCGGACATGAAGCGGCGCAGGAAAAATCCTTTCTGGGAGGCTGAGCTTCGGGAGGGGGAGCGCTGCGTGCGGGTGACTGCCTTTTTAGACAGCGGAAACAGTCTGTACGATCCGGTCAGCGCGCTTCCTGTGTGTATCGTCGAAAGGGAGGTTGCCGGGCAGCTTTCCCTTTTTACAAAGCCCGAAGGGTTCAGGCTGATTCCCTACCATTCCATAGGGAAGGAGCATGGGCTTCTCTATGCGTCTGTCGTGGAGGAAATGTATCTGCAAAAGGGGGGACAAAGGGTGAAGAGGGAGAAGGTCCTGTTGGCGGTGAGCGATCGCATGCTGTCCGGCACGGGGCGCTACCAGATGCTTTTGCACCCTGCATTACTGGAAGAAACGAAAGGAGCAAACCATGATATTGAAAGTAGCAATGCCGGGAAAGATGCAGTTTAAAATCATTCGCAGGGAGCCCGCTTTTTTTATGGCAAAGGAAGGGGACATTCACTATATCGGCGGTGCGGAGGTTTTGCCGCCGCCGTTGGAGACGGCGCAGGAAAATGAGGTGATTGCGGACCTGGGGACTGAGGAATACGGAGAGGAAGCCAGATCCATCCTGATTGAGCATAATCTCAGGCTGGTCGTGTACATAGCCAAAAAATTTGACAACACGGGCGTCGGCGTGGAGGATCTGATTTCCATCGGAACCATCGGGCTGATCAAATCTATCAACACCTTCAATCCCGGAAAAAATATAAAGCTGGCGACCTATGCTTCCCGGTGCATTGAAAATGAGATTCTCATGTATTTGCGCAGGAACAGCAAGACCAGAATGGAGGTTTCCATCGACGAGCCGCTGAATGTGGACTGGGACGGCAACGAGCTTTTGCTTTCGGATATCCTGGGAACGGATGAGGACGTTATTTATAAGGATATTGAAAATGAGGCGGAGAGAAAGATTTTAAGGAAAGCGGTGAATAAGCTGTCGGAGCGGGAGCGGATGATCGTCAATCTGCGGTTTGGGCTCAATACGCCGGATGGCAGGGAAATGACGCAGAAGGAGGTTGCCACTCTGCTGGGCATTTCCCAGTCCTATATTTCCCGTCTGGAGAAAAAAATCATGAAGCGGCTGAAAAAGGAAATGGCGAAGGAGTGAATAAAAAGGGACTGTGAAGTATGAAAATAAATTTCCAAACTTCACAGCCCTTTCTTATTTGTCCTTTTCCATCACCTTTTTGAGTTCATCCATGAAGGTGTTGATATCCTTGAATTCCCGATAGACGGAAGCGAAGCGCACATATGCCACGGCCTCCAGATCCTTTAGCTTGTTCATGACAAGCTCTCCGATCACGGCGCTTGAAATCTCCTTTTCCTCCCTGCCAAACAGCTCCGTTTCTACTTCGTCGATCAGGCGGTTGATTTCGTTGACGCTGACCGGGCGCTTGTAGCAGGCGCGCAGAACGCCTTCCTCGATCTTGGCCCGGTTGTAGGGCTCCCGGTTATTGTCCTTCTTGATGACGATCAGCGGGATTGTTTCGATTTTTTCATAGGTGGTGAAGCGTTTCCCGCATTCATCGCAGACGCGACGCCTCCGAATGGAATTGTTTTCATCGGAGGGTCTGGAATCTATTACTCTTGTATTATCATGACCGCAAAATGGACATTTCATGGCTTACCTCCTGCCTGTGGGCATATGCAAAAGCCTTCCGGAGCGCTTTTTTTGATATGCTCATTTTACTAAATGTCCCATATTATGTCAACATATTTACGGAACATCCACGAGAATAATGTCGGGACCGATCTGCTTGATATCCTTGTAGCAGATCACATATTCCGCATCGCTGCCAAAAAAGCATTTTACCCGGTTGACGCCCGGCACGATGATCTTATTGATACAGCCGGTGCATTCGTCAAACTCAAAATCCGTCACGTGCCCCATTTTTCTGCAGTCCCGTATATTGACCACATCCTTGCTTTTCAACTCTGAAAAAAGCATCCCGGTAATCCGCTCCTTTTTGTGTATATCCTTCATCCATATAGTATGCGGCCGAATGGATTTTGCTCCAATTCAAAATACAGGAAAGCCGGTTTTTTGTGCGCTGCGCGTATACATGGCCGCCGTCCGGAAGCTTCCCGGCAGATTTTTCCTGAATAAAAATCCGCCGCTTTGTCCATGCTTACAATATCGGAGAAAACTGGTTTGCCCTGCAAACCTTTCCATAAAAACAGATGAGCAGGAGGCACAGCTATGGCAATCAACAAAGTGGAAATCTGCGGCGTCAACACATCCAAACTGCCGACACTCACCAATGATGAAAAGGATGAATTGTTTGTAAAGATCCGTCAGGGAGACGAGGAGGCCCGCCAGCTTTTTATCAATGGGAATCTGCGCCTTGTTTTAAGCGTCATCAAGCGATTTGCGTCCAGCAATGAGAATGTGGACGATTTGTTTCAGATCGGCTGCATCGGTCTGATCAAGGCGATCGACAATTTCAATACGGAGCTGGGGGTAAAATTTTCCACTTATGCCGTGCCGATGATTATCGGGGAGATCCGCCGTTTTCTGCGGGACAATAATTCCATCCGCGTCAGCCGGTCTTTACGGGATACTGCCTATAAGGCGATCTATGCCCGGGAAAATCTGATGAAAAAGAACCAGAAGGAGCCGAGCATTACGGAGGTCGCGGAGGAGGTGGGCATTTCCAGAGAGGACATCGTCTACGCGCTGGATGCCATTCAGAATCCCATGAGCCTTTACGAGCCTGTCTATACGGACGGCGGCGATACGCTTTATGTGATGGATCAGATCCGGGATAAAAAAAATAAGGAGGAGCTTTGGATCGAGCATCTCTCCCTTTCTGATGCCATGAAAAAATTGAACGACCGGGAGCATGAGATTATCGTCCTGCGCTTTTTTGAGGGGAAAACCCAGATGGAGGTGGCGGATATTGTCGGCATTTCGCAGGCGCAGGTGTCCAGGCTGGAGAAAAATGCGCTGCGCGTCATGCGCACTTACCTGAGCGCATAGCAGATTGCGGAACCTTCATTTTAGTACTTGACAATGCTTTAATGCGCTATTATAATAAAGTGAGTCGTGGACAAGGCAGGTAGCTGTGCCTGAGCAGGTATTTGCGGTTGCCGCGACACAGAAAGACGATGACGGAGACAGTACATTTATCACAAAAGTCACAGAGAGCCGCGCAAGCTGAGAAGCGGTACGAGTCGGATAAATGGAAGATCCCTCCCAAGTTGCAGCACGAAAGCGTGAGCGAGTAGATGCTGACGGGTTTCTCCCGTAACAGAGAACGCATATGTTGGTATGTCGTAAAGGGAACAGAAAGAATGCGCTTCTGCCGTTTACGGTAGGAGCTTTTTTACGAAAGAAAATGGACAGCCAGCTTTGCGGGAAAACAGCGTGACATCCCGGGAGGACTGGCTGTTTTTGTGTGGTGAAAGCGTTTTTTAGCAGAGGGATTGATGAGAGGAAAGGAAAAGACAGATGAGCAAAAATACCATTGAGATCAGATGGCATGGAAGAGGCGGGCAGGGAGCCAAGACGGCGGCGCTGCTTTTGGCGGATGTGGCTTTTAAAACGGGAAAGTATGTGCAGGGCTTTCCGGAATACGGACCGGAGCGGATGGGTGCGCCCATCACGGCATACAACCGGATCAGCGATGCGCCGATTACCCTGCATTCCAACATATATGAGCCGGATTATGTGGTAGTGGTGGATGATGGATTGCTGGAGAGCATCGATGTCACCCAGGGCCTGAAGGAGGGCGGCGCTCTGATTGTGAACACACAGCGAAGCAGGGAGGAAATCCGGACAGCGCTGCGTGGCTTTACGGGCAGGATTTATACGGTGGACGCGAGGGAAATATCCGTTTGCGCGCTGGGAAAGTATTACCCCAATTCTCCCATGCTGGCGGCAGTGGTGGCAGTGTCCGGCGTGATGGAGCAGGAAGAATTTTTGCAGGAGATGCGGGATTCCTACGCACATAAATTTGCCAAAAAGCCGGAGGTGATCGAGGGCAATATGAAGGCGCTGGAAATGACCTTTGCGGCGATAGAAGAAGGGCAGGCGGCGCGTGAAAGAAGCGCCTGCGCATAAAGCGGTATGCGTCATTTGGAGCGTGCCGTCATAAGGGAAAGGAAAACAGAAGATATGGCTGAAAACAGGATTCATGAAAAGAGCCCCTGGCAGGATATCACGGAGGGCAATCAGATATATGAGCCCGCTACCTCACGGCAGTTTTGCACCGGGGAGTGGAGAACGTGCACGCCCGTTTATCTGGCGGAGCGCTGCAGGCAGTGCCTGCTGTGCGTGCCGGTATGCCCGGATTCTTCCATTCCGGTGCAGGAGGGAAAACGGCAGGCATTTGATTACGATCACTGCAAGGGCTGCGGCATTTGCGCGAAGGTATGCCCCTTTGGGGCGATTGAGATGAAGGAGGGAAAATAAATGGCGATCAGAGAGCGGTTATCCGGCAATGAAGCTGTGGCATATGCCATCCGGCAGATCAATCCGGATGTGATGCCCGCGTTTCCCATCACACCCTCCACGGAGATTCCTCAGTATGTGGCAAATTATATTGCGAACGGGAAAATCGATACGGAATTCATTCCGGTGGAAAGCGAGCACAGCGCCATGAGCGCGGCGATCGGCGCGTCGGCGGCGGGGGCGCGGGCCGTGACGGCGACCTCCTCCTGCGGCATGGCGCTGATGTGGGAGGAGTTGTATGTGGCGGCATCGGACCGCCTGCCGGTGGTGCTGGCGCTGGTAAACCGGGCGCTGTCCGGTCCCATCAATATCAATGCGGACCATTCCGACAGCATGGGCGCGCGGGACAGCGGCTGGATTCAGATTTATGCGGAATCTAATCAGGAGGCATACGATAATTTTCTGCAGGCATATCCGATCGCGGAGCATGCGTCGGTGCGTCTGCCGGTGATGATCTGTCAGGACGGCTTCATCACGAGCCATGGCGTGGAAAACATCCAGCTTCTGGAGGATGATAAGGTGCGGGAGTTTGTGGGCGAATATATGCCGGCGCACTATTTGCTCCATGAAAAGGAGCCGATGGCGGTGGGACCCTATGCGGTATCCGCCTATTATATGGAAACGAAGCGGGCGCAGCGGGAAGCGATGAAAAACGCCCGGCAGGTCATATTGGAGACGGCTGCGCGGTTTGAAAGCCTGACGGGCAGAAAATATGGATTTTTTGAGGAATATCGCATGGAGGATGCGGACTATGTGATCGTCCTGATCGGCTCCGCGGCGGGAACCTGCAAGGCGGCGATAGACGAGATCCGTTCTGCCACAGGGCAAAAGGTGGGACTGTTAAAAATCCGGGTATTCCGCCCCTTCCCGGAGGAAGAGCTGGCAAATGCCCTGCGGGACAAAAAGGCGATCGCGGTGCTGGATCGTTCGGAGATGTTTGCCGCCACAGGAGGTCCTCTGGGCGCAGAGGTGCGGGCAGCTCTTTACAGCGCCGGCTCCCGGGCGGAGGTGGTGAATTATTTTTATGGTCTGGGCGGCAGGGACATCACGGTGGATGATTTTAAGGAGGTCTATGCGAAGCTGGAAAGGCTGGCCAGGACCCATGAACGGACGGACATGTATACATATATCGGACTGCGGGAGCGCTGAAGTATGCAAAAGTGAAAACCTTAAATCAGCTCTGCGCACCCCGCTGCGCAGAGCGTGCACGCACCATGCCGCTTGCGGCATGTGTGCATCTTTCAAACCTGTGCCCATTTGTCACGTGCATTTGTGCCGGAACGCCGGCATGGGCACAAGCTTGGAACGGAGAGGAGTATGGCGAACGGAATGGAAACAGCATATAATTTTAAAGAGGTGATGAGCCGTACGGAGCGGCTCGCGCCGGGACACCGGATGTGCGCGGGCTGCGGCGGCACGGTTGCGGTGCGGGCGGTTTTGCGCGCCCTGCGCCCGGAGGATAAGGCGGTGGTGGGAAATGCCACAGGATGTCTGGAGGTATCCAGCTTCATGTATCCCTATACGGCCTATGAGGATAGTTATATTCACAACGCCTTTGAAAATGCCGGGGCGACCCTGTCCGGTGTGGAAACCGCATACCGGGTTTTGAAGAAAAAAGGAAAAATCAAAGAAAATTTTAAGTTCATCACCTTCGGCGGCGACGGCGGAACCTATGATATCGGCTTTCAGTCCCTGTCCGGCGCGATGGAGCGGGGGCATGACATGGTGTATGTCTGCTATGACAACGGCGCGTACATGAACACTGGCACACAGCGTTCCTCCGCGACGCCGCAGTTTGCGGACACAACCACGACGCCGGCAGGCACGGCTTCTGAGGGCAAGGTGCAGGTCAGAAAGGATCTGACGGCAATCATGGCGCAGCACCACATTCCCTATGCGGCACAGACCACCTTTACCGCCAATTTCAGGGATCTGCATGAAAAAGCGCAGAAGGCGATTTATACGCCGGGGGCGGCATTTTTAAACGTGATGTCTCCCTGCCCGCGGGGCTGGGGCTATGATCCTTCCGAGCTGATGAACATCTGTAAGCTGGCGGTAGAAACCTGCTATTGGCCGCTGTATGAGGTGGTGGACGGAAAATGGATCTTAAATTACGAGCCGAAAAACAAGCTGCCGATCGAGGAGTTTTTACGTCCCCAGAAGCGGTTTGGTCATCTGTTTAAGCCCGGAAGGGAAGAGCTGATCGGCCTGTTTCAGGCGGAAGTGGATAAAAGATGGGAAGAGCTGCAAAACAGGTGTGCGGCAAAGCAGTAAATGAAGTGCAAATGCAGGGATTCCTCCTGATGCAGAGCGATCAGGGCAGGTGGATACGGTTACACACAGCAAAGGAATGGGGAAGCAGGGAAAATGGCGATGATGAAGATTCTGATTATTGACGCCCAGGGGGGCGGAATCGGGAAGCAGCTTGTTTTGGCGATCAAAAAGAACATGCCGGATGCGGCTGTCACGGCGGTGGGAACCAATTCGGCGGCAACCATGGCAATGATAAAGGCAGGAGCGGATAATGCCGCAACGGGAGAGAATGCCGTTGTGGTCAACAGCAGAAGGGCCGATGTGATCATCGGACCGATCGGCATTGTGATTGCGGACGCCCTGCTCGGCGAGATTACGCCGCTCATGGCAAAGGCGGTCGCCCAGAGCGATGCCAGGCGTATTTTGATTCCGATCAATCATTGTGACAATATTGTTGTCGGGGTGGAGGATTTGAATATCGGGAAGCTGATACAGAATGTGATAGAAGAGCTGCACAAAATCAGCTTTCAGACAGGGAAGGAGCGTCCATGCTGAGCGGGGAAATTTCTCCGTTCCGGATATAAGATCCCGGGAAACGCTCTGTGCCCGCGCTTTATCTGGCGTGCTGAAATTTTGGGATTGACTTTTACGCCGGAGTGCTATACAATACTCAGGGCAGCAGGAAGCTGCCATTGATAGCGCAGAAGCGTTACCGGTATAGGTTTTATTGGCGTCTGGACTTTTCCTGACGGGAGCAGATGCAAATATATAATATGGAACAGAAGGTTTGCTTAGAAAGCACACAAATTCTCAGAAGGGAATCCGTGTGCTTTTTTATGTGTATCCGTGTGGGGGAGAAGTTGTTTAGTGGCAACCGCCTTCGGCGCGGAGTGTGCGCAAAGCGCGCATTTTTTAGAGAGATTGAGGTGACAGCATGACTTTACAGGAATTTTTTGAATTGCATCCGAAGGTGGCGATCGCCTTTTCCGGCGGCGTGGATTCCGCTTTTCTTCTGTATGCGGCAAAGCAATACGCGAAGGAGGTGCGGGCCTACTATGTGAAATCACAGTTCCAGCCGGAGTTTGAGCGGGAGGATGCGGTGCGCCTGGCGGAGGAGCTTGGCGCTGTCATGAAAATTCTCAGCCTGGACGTGCTTGCGGTTCCCGGCGTGGGCGAAAATCCGCCCGATCGCTGCTATCGCTGTAAAAAGGCGATCTTCGGCGCGATCATGGAGGCTGCGGTTGCAGACGGCTTTTTGGTTTTGCTTGACGGGACAAACGCTTCCGACGATGCAGGCGACCGTCCGGGCATGCGCGCGCTAAAGGAGCTATCCGTTTTGTCCCCTCTGCGGGAGTGCGCTTTGAAAAAAGAGCGGATCCGCCAGCTTTCCAGACAGGCCGGTCTGTTCACCTGGAACAAGCCCGCCTATGCCTGTCTTGCCACCAGAATTTTTGTGGGGGAGGAAATCACCGGGCAAAAGCTGTATGCCACGGAGGCGGCGGAGGATTATCTGCGTTCTCTCGGCTTTTCTGATTTTCGGGTCCGCTCTGCAAACGGGCATGCCAGGCTGCAGCTGCCGGAGGAACAGCTGGAGCTTCTGCTAAAGCGGCGGGAGGATATTTTAAATACTCTTAGACAATATTACAAAACGGTCTCACTGGATCTGGAGGTAAGAAGATGAACAATGACATCAGAAAGCTTCTCGAAGGCGTCAGCGATGGCAGCGTTTCGATTGATGACGCGCTTTTGAAACTGAAAACGAAGCCCTTTGAGGATATCGGGTATGCCAAGGTGGATATGCACCGCAAACTGCGTCAGGGTGTGGCTGAGGTTATTTACGGGGCAGGGAAAACACCGGAGCAGATCATCGGCATTGCGGATACCATGTTAAAAAACGGGCAGAATACCATCCTCATCACCAGGCTCTCTAAAGAAGCGGCGGCGCTCGTGGAAAAGGCGCATCCCATGACGTATCACGAAGAAGCCCGGTGCGGGATCATCGGAGAAATGCCTGTGCCTGACGGAATCGGTAAAATTGTCGTGGCGACAGGAGGCACAAGCGATATTCCGGTGGCCCAGGAGGCGGCGCTGACGGCAGAGGTGCTTGGAAATGAGGTGGTCCGCCTGTATGATGTGGGCGTTGCGGGGCTGCACCGGACGCTCGCCCATCTGGAGGATATCATGAGCGCCAGCGTGATCATTGCGATTGCCGGAATGGAAGGCGCTCTTGCGAGCGTGATCGGCGGGCTTGCGGATTGCCCGGTGATTGCGGTTCCCACCAGCGTCGGCTATGGAGCGTCCTTTCACGGGCTGTCCGCTCTGTTGTCCATGCTCAATTCCTGTGCCAGCGGCGTTTCGGTCGTCAATATTGACAACGGCTTTGGCGCGGGATATCTTGCCAATATGATCAATCACATGAATGCGAAGAAGGAGGACTGAACCTTGAAAACACTTTATCTCGACTGTTCCATGGGCGCGGCGGGCGATATGTTGACTGCCGCACTGCTTGAGCTGATTCCGGATCCGGATCAGTTTGTGGAGGAATTGAATGCCCTCGGCATTCCCGGTGTTCACGTTACAAGAGAAAAAGCAATAAAATGCGGTATTACGGGAACGCATATTTCCGTAACGGTGAACGGCGAAGAGGAGGAGAGCTGCGACGTGCATGCTCATACGCATGCGTGTGAGAATGGCTCTGTGCACAGTCACAGCCACGAACACGATCACAGCCATGAGCATGATCATGACCATGAGCGCGATCACAGCCATGAGCACGCTCACAGCCACGAGCACAGTCACAGCCATGAGCACGATCATGACCATGAGCACGATCACAGCCATGAGCACGATCATGACCATGCGCACGATCACAGCCACGAGCATGAGCATGACCATGCGCATGGTCACAGCCACGATCACGCGCACAGCCACAGCGGACTGCATGATATCGGGCATATTGTCAGAGGGCATCTGCAGCTGCCTCAAAAGGTGGCGGATGATGTGATGGCGGTCTATTCCCTGATTGCGGAGGCGGAAAGCAGAGCGCACGGCAAACCGGTGACAGAGGTGCATTTTCATGAGGTGGGCACGATGGATGCCATCGCCGACATTGTGGCGGTGTGTATGCTGATGAACAGGATCTCGCCGGATGAAGTGGTGGTATCCCCGGTCCATGTGGGAAGCGGTCAGGTCCGTTGTGCTCACGGCATTTTGCCGGTGCCCGCGCCCGCGACGGCGCACATTTTGCGGGATGTGCCGATCTATGGCGGCAGCATCAAGGGAGAGCTGTGCACCCCCACCGGCGCGGCGCTGTTAAAGCATTTTGCCGACAGGTTTGGGGAAATGCCGGTCATGAGAACGACGGCGATCGGCTATGGAATGGGCAAAAAGGATTTTGAAGCGGCAAACTGCGTCCGGGCGATGCTCGGCCAGACAGCTTCGGCGCAGGATGAAATCTGCGAGCTGAGCTGCAACGTGGATGATATGACCGCGGAGGCCGTCGGCTTTGCAATGGAGCGGCTGTTTGCGGAGGGCGCCCTTGATGTATACACGGTTCCGATCGGCATGAAAAAATCCAGACCGGGCGTCCTCATCCATGTGATGTGCCGGCAGGCCGATAAGGAAGCGGTCATCCGGTCTGTTTTTAAGCATACCACGACGATCGGCATCCGGGAAAGCAGGCTTTCCCGCCATGTGCTGGACCGCCGGATTGAAACGCTGGAAACGCCCTATGGTCCTGTCAGATACAAAATATCCACCGGCTACGGCGTGGAACGGAAAAAGTATGAATACGAGGATATTTCCCGCATCGCGAAGGAGCAAAATATCAGCATTTCTAAAGCCGAAGAGCTGATCGAAGGCTGTCACGGGCGGTCGGCAGACTGCAAATAGCGGCCCAAACAGATTGGAAGAGTGAGAGATTATATTTTATCAAAGGGAAAGGATTGCACGACATGAATATCAGAAAAATTTCCGCCTTACTATTGTCAATGGCATTGCTTCTGACGATGACCGGCTGCGGAAACGATTCTGCCAGGGCTGTGGAGGAACATGACTTCGCCAAAGCAGCCGGGGAAGGCGCTCTGACCGGTGAAGAAAAAGAAAACGTATCCGCCAGAAAGACAACGGAAAATGGTCGGGCAGAAGCGGTCCGGGACAGCGTGGTGATCGCCATCGGATCAGAACCGGAAACCCTGGATCCCACGCAGGGCTGGGGACACGGCAATTCGCCCATCGTGCAGAGCACGCTGGTGCGTTACACTGCCGATCTGGCTTTTGAAAATGATCTTGCCACGGATTACAGCCTTTCTTTAGATGGACTGACCTGGACCTTTACGATCCGCGACGATGCTTATTTTACGGATGGGGAAAAGGTTACGGCGGATGATGTCGCATTTACGCTGGAAACGGCAAAGGCGGCACAGGGCTCCGTTGATCTGACCTATATGGAAAGTGCCGTTGCACAGGACGATACGACGGTGGTGGTTACGCTGCAACAGCCAACTTCCATCTTTTTAAATACGCTTGCCTCCGTCGGCATCGTTCCCAGACATGCATACGGCGAGGATTATGGCATCGCGCCCATCGGCTCCGGTCCATACCGGTTCGTGGAGTGGAGACCGCAGGAGCAGATTCTTTTTACTGCAAATGAAAATTATTACGGTATCGCTCCCTCCATAAAGAATGTTACGGTCGTTTTCATGTCCGAGGACGCCGCGCTGGCGGCTGTTTTGGCAGGAGAGGTGGATGTCGCCTATTCCAGTGCGACGCTCGGAAGGACAGAGGTTGCCGGTTACCATGTGGAAGCCATTCCTTCCGCGGATAACCGCGGATTTACGCTGCCCGTCCTGCCGGATGAAGGAAAAACCACCACAAGCGGCGCTCCCATCGGCAATGACGTGACCTGTAATATTGAGATCCGTCAGGCGATCGCATATGCCATTGACCGGCAGCAGATTGTGGACGCTGTGTTAAACGGCTTTGGCAGGCCCGCCTATTCCGAAAATGACGGTATGCCCTGGAATAACCCTGAGGTGGTGATTGAAACGGATATAGAGTATGCGAGAAAGCTGCTTGCGGATGCCGGATGGGCCGATACGGACGGCGACGGCATCGTGGAAAGGGGAGGACTGAAGGCGGAATTTTCCTGCATATATCCTGCAGGCGATTCCGTGCGGCAGGCGGTCGCCATGGCTGCCGCCGAACAGGCGCAAAAGGCCGGCATCCGGATTCATGTGGAGGGAACAGGCTGGGATGAGATCATGCAGCGCATGTTTTCCGAAGCGGTCATGATGGGCTGGGGATCCGCGATTCCGAATGAAACGTATTATCTGTACCGTTCTGAGGGAGCCTGTCTGGATGATTTTTATAATCCGGAGGGCTATGGAAGCGATGTGACCGACGGTTATTTAAATGCCGCTATGAAAGCGCTGACCGCGCAGGAGGCCAATGAAAACTGGCAGAGGGTGCAATGGGACGGCGTCACCGGCACGGCAATGCGGGGGGAATGTCCCTGGGTCTGGATCGTCAATCTGGATCATGTCACTTATGTGCGGGACGGGCTTTCCATCGGCAGCCAGCCGGTCCATGGGCACGGGCATGGTCTGCCTCTGATTCAGAACCTGCAGGAGTGGGAGTGGAGAGAGCTATGAAGGAAACTTTGGGACGGCTCGCCCGCATTTTTTGTACATATGGCGTCAGGACCGTTTCTTTGCTGTTTGCTGTGAGCCTGATATCCTTTCTGCTGGTCAGCGCTTCGCCGGTGGATCCGGTGCAGCAGTATATCCTTGGGCTTGGAACGGCCGTTTCGCCCGCACAGCGGGCTGAAATAGAAGCGTACTGGGGCATAAGCGTGCCGCCTGCAGAACGCTACTGTAACTGGCTGACCGGGATTTTGCAGGGGAATTTCGGGTATTCTGCCCTCTATCGCAGACCTGTTGCCGCAATCATCCGGGAACGCTTTTGGAATTCTCTGGCGCTGATGCTCTGCGCCTGGGCGTTGTCCGGTGTGATCGGCTTTTTGCTGGGGTGTGTGATGGGAATGTACCGGGACAGCTGGGTGGACAGGCTGCTAAAGAAAATCTGTTATGCGCTAAGCTCTGTTCCCACCTTTTGGCTGGGGCTCGTGTTTCTGCTGATATTTGCCGTGTGGCTGAAATGGTTTCCCATCGGGTTTTCCGCGCCGGTCGGGGTGCGCAGTAGGGATGTCACGCTGTGGCAAAAGCTGTATCACCTGATATTGCCCGCCTTCACATTGAGCCTGATGTCTTTTTCCAATATCGCGCTGCACACCCGCCAGAAGCTGGTGGATGTGCTTCACAGTGAATATGCTTTGTTTGCACAGGCCAGAGGGGAGGGACGGTGGACGATCCTTTTTGGGCATGGGCTGCGCAATATTCTTTTCCCGGCGCTGACGCTGCAGTTTTCATCCTTTGCGGAGCTGTTTGGCGGCTCGGTCATGGCGGAAAACGTGTTCAGCTATCCGGGACTGGGCAGCGCGGTATCCGCAGCGGGATTGAATGCCGATGTGCCGCTGCTTTTGGGCGTGACCCTTTTTTCAGCGCTGTTTGTATGTACAGGCAACATGATTGCGAATCTTCTTTATGGAGTCATTGATCCGCGGGTACGGGAGGTGGGCGAATGAAAAAACAAAACCGCCGCACCATGGCTGTGCTTCTGACGGTTATCATGGCAGGCATTTTGCTTTCGGTATATGCTTTGGGCATTTTCATTCCCGATGAGGCGGCAGCGGGCAGCTTTTTAAATGCCGGAAAGTCTCCTTCGTGGGAGCACCCCTTCGGTACGGATGCGCTGGGGCGGGATCTTTTGATGCGGACGCTGAAAGGGCTTTCGATCAGCATGACGATCGGCTTTTTTGCTTCCGCAATCAGTGCGGTGATCGCTGCGCTTGTGGGAATTGCCGCCGCCGCCACTTCCAGGGGGGTGGACGCTTTTGTCAATTGGCTGATCGATCTTGTGATGGGCGTGCCCCATACGGTTTTGGTCATCCTGATTTCCTTCGCTATGGGAAGGGGATTCTGGGGGCTGCTCATCGGAATTGCGGCGACCCACTGGTGCAGCCTTGCCCGTCTGATCCGGGGAGAGGTGCTGCAGCTTCGTTCTCAACAGTATGTGGCGATATCCGGCAAGCTTGGAAAATCCGGCGGATGGATTTTGTTTCATCACTTGCTGCCCCATCTGGTTCCGCAGTTTATCGTGGGGCTGATTCTCATGTTCCCTCATGCGATCCTGCATGAAGCGTCCATTTCCTTTCTGGGCTTCGGGCTTGCGCCTGAACAGCCCGCGATCGGCATCATTCTTGCCGAAAGCATGCGATATCTGTCTGCGGGCATGTGGTGGTCCGCAGTGCTGCCGGGGGTTGTTCTTGTGCTGATCGTGTTTCTCACAGACCAGCTGGGAGAACAGCTTCGCATGATTCTGGATCCCTATAGCGCGCAGGAATAAGGAGGGTGCCATGGAGCAAAAGAAAGAAGCTTTACTGGAAATTCATGACCTGTCTGTCTCCTTTCGTATGTATGAAGAGCAGGGGCTTAGGCAGAGCAATTTGCAGGTTATTTCGGATCTGCATCTGACCGTGTATCCCGGAGAGATCGTTGCGGTCGCAGGCTCCTCCGGTTCCGGCAAAAGCCTGTTGGCGTCCGCCATTCTGGGGATTCTCCCTGACAATGCTGCCGTGGGCGGACATATGCATTATAAGGGACAGGAATTGACGGCCGCTTGGCAGAAGCGGCTTCGGGGAACCGAAATCGCTCTTGTGCCCCAGTCGGTGGCTTTTCTGGATCCGCTGATGCGGGTGGGCGCGCAGGCGGACGGTCATCGCAGACCGCGCCCGGTCAGGAAACGGAAAAGCCTTTTTCATCGCCTGGGGCTGCCGGAGGAAACGGAACAGCTCTATCCCTTTCAGCTATCCGGCGGCATGGCAAGGCGTGTGCTGGTGTCCACCGCCTTGCTTGCGGATGCACAGCTTGTGATTGCGGATGAACCGACTCCCGGCATGAGCCTTCCGCAGGCGCTGGAGGCATTGCGTCTGTTTCGGGAAATGGCGGATGAGGGAAAGGCGGTCCTTTTGATCACGCACGATATCGATCTGGCGGTGGAGTTTGCGGACCGGGTGGCGGTGTTTTACGCCGGGACCACTGTGGAGACGGCGCTTGCAGGCGATTTTAAAAAAGGTCCCGATTCGCTGCGGCATCCCTATTCCAGGGCTTTATGGAGGGCGCTGCCGCAAAACGGATTTTCTCCGATACCGGGATTTCAGCCCTATGCCCAAAATCTGCCCGCCGGCTGTCTGTTCGCGCCGCGATGTCCCCATAAAACGGCACAGTGCACGACGCAGGCGCCGCCGGTGCGTAAGGTGCGGGGCGGGGAGGTGAGATGCTATGGCGCTTGAGGCGAGAAACGTATTTTTCCGTTACCATAAGGAGCAGCCCTGGATTCTGGAGGACTGTACGCTGAAGGTGGAAAGGGGGGAACGGCTGGCCCTGTTTGCGCCCAGCGGCTGCGGCAAGACGTCCCTCGCCCTGCTTTTGGCGGGGTACAGAAGGCCGGAAAAGGGACAGATTCTTTTGGAGGAAAGGCCGCTGCCCACAAAGGGCGTTTGTCCGGTGCAGATGATTTTTCAGCATCCTGAAAAGGCGATCAATCCCCGCTGGCGGCTGAAACGGGTGCTGGAGGAGAGCGGCACGCTTAGGGAGGATGTGCTGGACGCCTTTGGCATAGAGCAGGCATGGCTGGAACGCTTCCCGCGGGAATTGTCCGGCGGGGAGCTGCAGCGGTTTTGTGTGGCGCGGGCTTTGCTTTGCGGAGCCGACTATCTCATATGCGACGAGATCAGCACCATGCTGGATGTGATTACGCAGGCACAGATCTGGAGCGTGGTATTAAAAGAGGCGGAAAAGCGCAATATGGGAATTATTGCGATCACCCATAATGAGCGGCTGGCGGAACGGATTGCCACAAGGGTAGTGGACCTGACAAAACGGTGAGTTACTTTTTACGGCGGGGATGATGCTTTCTTGTCATACGCTTGTAAAACTTCAGCTGCTATGGTATGATACGAGTATCAGAAAAGGATATTTGTTTAGCGGCGGCATATAATAAAGGCGGTGAATCCTTTGGGAGTAAAAGATACGGCAACAACAAGATATATCAGGCAGAATGAAATTTTTGCAGATGCATTTAACTATTTTGTATATGGAGGAGAACAGGTCATCCATCCGGAAAGCTTAAAGGAGTTGGATACCCGTGAGATAGATGTTCCTTATGGTGCGAAAAAGGGGGCAAGGCAGCCGGTACAAAGAACAAGGGATGTCATAAAATCCGTGGTTGCGATGATGGATAAAAGTACGGCATATCTGCTTTTAGCAATTGAGAATCAGTCAAATATCCATTATGCGATGCCGGTAAAGAATATGGTTTATGATGCGCTTCAATATGCGAAGCAGGTGGAAGAAGCGACGGCTTCCCATAGATTGTCTGGTGATTATAAAGGCGCCGGAGGTGACGAATATCTTTCGGGTTTTATGAAAGAAGATCATTTATTGCCGGTGGTGACATTGGTTGTATATTTTGATTCGAAGGAGTGGGACGGTCCGCTATCAATTCATGATATGTTTTCCGGACAGGATGCAAGAGTTCTTGCACTGGTTCCGGATTATAAAGTCAATCTGATCGTACCGGCTTTGATAGAGGATGAAGATTTTAGAAAATTTCAGAGCTCCCTGAAAGAAGTATTGTCATTTATCAAGTATGCAAGAGACAAGGATGAGTTGAGAAAGATATTGGATGCAGACGAGTCTTTCCGCCATTTGGGGAGAGCGGAGGTGGATGTATTAAATGCCTGCGTAGGTGCAAAGATAACAGTTGCTGAAAGTGAGGAGGCGATTGATGTGTGTTTGGCAATACAACAAATGAATGAGGAAGCGGCGCAGAAAGAAAGGATTTCTACATTGCTCGCTAATATCAGGAACCTTATGGAAAAAATGGGATGGTCTGCGGAACAATCTATGGATGTGCTGAGTGTTTCCGACAATGACCGAAAGGCGCTTTGGAAGATGCTTAAGTAAAATGTAAGTTACTATTCAGACAGGTCTGCGCGTACTGTGAAAAAACATGGTGGTAACAGGCAGCATCCGGCGAATAGGAGCAGGGAAAGCGGCAACACTGAAAGACATAGGAAACGACAATCCTTTTGCCGTTTTCTATAGAACATGTGAAAAGGGAGAGAGAGGTCATGATGAAAAAGGGTTTTTGTATGGATGGCGTAAGAAGGTGGAAGGGCATCGCCCTTCTGGCAGGCATGGCGGTGCTGCTGACAGCGTGCGGCAGTGCATCGCAAAAGAATGAAAATGCGTCCGGCGGAAACGATGCCGGGCAGGAAACGGAAGCACAGGGCGGCTACCGGGACGATGTGGCGACAACGGATCTGCAGGCGGCGGTGGCGCAGGAGCTGGGCGACAATTACTGGCCGGATATGGAAGTGCCTGCGGAGCTTTTAGAGGATACCTTCGGCGTTTCCGCGGATCTGTACGAGGAGATTTTTGCGCAGGTGCCGATGATTTCCGCCAATGTGGATACGCTGGTCATCGTGAAGGCAAAGGAAGGAAGCGAGGCGCAGGTGGAGCAGGCGCTGCAGGCCTATAAGGAATACAATACCACCGAGGCGCTGCAGTATCCCATGAATATGGGCAAGGTGCAGGCGGCGCAGATCGCCTCCTACGGACGGTATGTCTGCTTTGTGCAGCTGGGCGCGGAGGTACCGGAAGCAGAAGACGGGAGCGAAGAGGATGGCGACGCGGCGGCGATTTTACATTGTGAGAAGGAAAACGCAAAGGCGTTGGCTGTGATTGAGGAAATGCTGAAAAAATGATATTTTCCAGTTTGTTGTTTATTTTCCGGTTTTTTCCGGTATTTTTCATCCTGTATTTTCTGGCTCCCCGGAGGGCAAAAAATTTTGTCCTCTTTTTGGGGAGTCTTGTTTTTTATGCCTGGGGGGAACCGGTCTATGTGGGGCTGATGCTGTTTTCCTCGGTTTCCGATTATTGCTGCGGCATTTTTCTGGAAAGGGCGCAGGCAGCGGGAAGAGAGAGGCGGGCGAAGGGATTTTTGATCGCCTCCCTTGCGATCAATCTGGCTTTGCTGGGATTTTTCAAATACGCGGATTTTCTGATCGGCGCAGGTAACGCCTGCTTTGGCGTGGAGATTCCGCTTTTGGGACTGCCGTTGCCTGTGGGAATTTCCTTTTACACGTTCCAGACCATGTCCTATACGATCGACGTATACCGAAAGAAGACACCGGCGCAGAGAAATTTCATCTCCTTCGGCGCTTACGTGACCATGTTTCCCCAGCTGATCGCCGGGCCGATCGTGCAGTACAAAAGCGTGGCTAAGGAGCTGGAGGACCGGCATGTCACTGCAAAAGGGCTGTGGGAGGGCATCCGGCGCTTTTGCCTGGGACTTGGGAAAAAAGTGCTGCTTGCCAATCAGGCGGGGGCGCTGTATGAACTGATCGGCAGCCGCATGGCGGGCGGTCTTTCGGTGCTGGCGGCGTGGATTGGAATTTTGTGCTTTGCTTTTCAGATTTATTTTGATTTTGGCGGTTATTCCGATATGGCGGTGGGCATGGGGAAAATGATGGGCTTTTCTTTTCCGGAAAATTTCAATTATCCCTATGTGGCGCGCAGCGTGACGGATTTCTGGCGGCGCTGGCATATGTCGCTGTCGGGATGGTTTCGGGAATACGTCTATATTCCGCTGGGCGGAAACCGCCGGGGACCTGGGCGGCAGATTTTCAATATTCTGGTAGTCTGGATGCTGACCGGCATCTGGCATGGCGCGTCCTGGAATTTTCTGTTCTGGGGGCTGTGGTTCGGATTTTTTCTGATACTGGAAAAAATGTGGCTGGCAAAGGTCCTGGAGCGTCTGCCGCGCATGGCGGGCGTCCTGTTTACATGGCTCGTGGTGCTGGGCGGCTGGGTGCTGTTTTCCTGCACGGACACAGAGCAGCTGGCGCTTTGGGCAAGGGCGCTTTTCGGGCTGGGAGGAGCCGGGCTCTGGGACAGGGGCATTTTGTATGAGCTGACCAGCAACGCGGGACTGTTTGTGCTGCTCGCCCTTGGGGCGACACCGCTGCCTGCCGGGCTGTGCCGCCGGATTTTTGGGAAAAAGGGCGCGTCCGGGGAAAAAACCGGATGGCGCAGCGTGTGCGAAACGCTCTGGACGCTGTTTGTATTTGGCCTGTCGGTGGCGTTTCTGGTGGATGACAGCTATAATCCGTTTTTGTATTTCCGTTTCTGAGGCGATTTCCCATGAAAGGAGGCTGACATGAAAAAGGAATGGCTTTTGCCGCTGGTTTTTGTCTGCTGTATGGCGGTGTTTCTGGCGGCGGATATCGCTGTGCCGGACAGGATATTTTCGGCGCAGGAGAATCGGAGGCTGGCGCAGAAGCCAGCGTTTTCGGTGAATGCTATGCTGGATAAAAGCTTTATGGAGCAGTATGAAGCGTATGTCACCGACCAGTTTCCGGGGCGGGATGGGTTTATCGCCCTCAAAACCTTTGCCCAGCGGCTTCTGGGGAAAAAGGATGTGAACGGCGTCTATTTCGCGCCCGGCAACACGCTGGTGGAGCGGCATGGGACAGAGACGGTGGATATGGAAAAGGCAAACCGCAAGAGCGCGCGCATGGTGGAGCAGGCTTTGGCCATACAGGACATGATTGCAGGCAGGGTGGGCGTGATGCTCGTGCCCTCCGCGGACAGCGTACAGGCCTGGCGGCTTCCGGCTTTTGCGGAAAGCTTTGACCAGGAGGGCTGGATTGACAGCGTAGGCTCCCTCGCCCGGGAGGCAGGGATAACGGCGGTGGATGCTTACGGGGCGCTTGCCGCGCACGAAAAAGAGGATATTTTCTATGGGACGGATCATCACTGGACGACGCTGGGAGCTTTTTACGGTTATCAGGCATGGGCAAAGGCCTGGGGCCTGCCGGCGGCAGAGCTTACAGAGTATGAGCGGACGGTGGTCAGGGAGGATTTTCTGGGAACGCTGCAGGCGAAGGTGAATCTGTCCGTGACGCCAGACAGGATAGAACGTTTTGACCGGACCGGAGAGGGAGAACACAGGCTGCGCCTGGTCTATGAGAAGCAGGAGGCAGCTTCCTGCTATTTCTATGAAAAGCTGCAGACGAAGGATGCCTATACCTTTTTTCTGGGCGGGAATTATCCGGTGGCAGAAATCGAAGGGGACAGGGATGCAGGCAGGAGCATTATGCTGATCAAGGATTCCTTTGCCAACTGCTTCGCGCCCTTTCTTACCCGGGACTACGCAAGGATATGGCTTGTGGACAGGCGGTATTACCGGGGAGATGTGACAGAGCTGATCAGAGAATATCAGCCGGAAGATGTGCTGTATCTTTACAATGTGTTTCAGTTTGTGGAGGAATCAGGCTGATCGATAGGTTTTGACTATACAAATGAATTGAGCATAAGTATTTGCTTTTCCGCTGTTTTTCCTCTATACTGAAACCAGGATTCAGCAAGGGAGGAAATCCTATGAAAAAATAATTTGTATGACGCTGCTTGTGGTATTGTTTACGATGGCGGCCTGTGGAAGCGGCAGCAACTGGTTTCTGAAAGGATTGAGAGGAGAGAATGTATGATTTATAAAAAATTTCAGGATATTCAATTATCCGGTCTGGGACTTGGCATGATGCGTCTGCCTGTGCTGGATGGCAATGACGGAGCAGTGGATGAGGACGCTGCCGCAGAGCTGATAGATTGCGCTTATAAGAGCGGGATTAATTATTTTGATACGGCATGGGGATACCACGACGGCAATTCGGAGCTGGTTGCGGGAAAATATCTTTCCAGATATCCGCGGGAAAGCTATCATCTTGCCAGCAAATTTCCGGGCTATGACCTTTCCAACATGCACAGGGTGGAAGAAATCTTTGAGCAGCAGCTGAAAAAATGCCAGACCTCATATTTTGATTTTTATTTGTTCCACAATGTCTATGAAGGAAACATTGACGCATATCTTGATCCCCGGCATGGGATTTTGGAGTATTTGTTAAAGCAGAAGGAAAACGGCCGTATACGGCATCTGGGCTTTTCGGCTCATGGCAGTACAGAGGTGATTCAACGTTTTCTGGAAGCCTGCGGCCGGCATATGGAATTCTGCCAGCTTCAGCTTAACTATATGGATTGGCATTTCCAGAATGCGCAGGAGAAGGCCGCCATTTTGCAGAAAGCCGGTATCCCGATCTGGGTTATGGAACCGCTGCGGGGCGGAAAGCTCGCGAAGGTCTCCGAAGAATTTACGGCGGCATTGCAGTCCATGCGTCCAGAGGAGACGGTTCCCGGGTGGGCATTCCGCTTTTTGCAGAGTATTCCGGGCGTGACCATGGTGCTGTCCGGGATGTCCAATATGGAGCAGTTAAAAGCGAATATTGCTACATATGAGACGGATGAGCCTTTGAGCGCGGAAGAATTTGACGCGCTGGTAAATTATGCGGATGAAGAGACCAGAAAGGGAGGACTTCCCTGTACGGCCTGCCATTATTGCACCAGTCATTGCCCGAAGGGACTTCCGATTCCGGAGCTGATTGCTCTGTACAATGAACACAAAGTTACGGGCGGCGGTTTTATTGCGCCTATGGCGGTGAGCAGTATGCCGCAGGAAAAGCGCCCGGCAAACTGCATCGGATGCAAGGGATGCGAACAGGTTTGCCCGCAGCAGATTAAGATTTCCGGGATGATGAGAGATTTTACTTCTATGATCGGAATGTAGCAGGGGAAATAGTGGAGTGCCGAAAGGAATTTACATATGGAAATCAGGGTCCTTCGTTATTTTCTTACCGTAGTCAGGGAAGAAAGCATTACAAAGGCCGCAGAAGTTTTGCATATTACACAGCCGACGCTTTCCCGGCAGCTTGCGCAGATGGAGGAAGAGATTGGTGTCAGGTTGTTTGACAGGGGGACACGCAAGATCCTGCTGACGAATGAAGGGCTTCTGCTCCGCCGCCGGGCAGAGGAAATTCTGCAGTTGGTTGATAAAACAGAAAAAGAATTGGTAGAGCAGGAAGAACAGGTGGAGGGAAAAATTTCTATTGGATGCGGGGAAGTTGCTTCTGTGCAGATGCTCCCGGATCTGATTCGTAATTTCCATCAGAAATATCCTCTTGTTACTTTTGATTTATTTACGGCGACTGCGGATATGGTAAAAGAGCAGATGGATAAGGGACTGCTTGATTTAGGATTGCTCCTGGAACCGGCCCCGATGGGGGAATATGAGTTTATCCGCCTGGGCATGAAAGAAAGATGGGTAGTTTTGATGCCGCCGGATGATCCGCTTGCAGGAAAAAAGTATGTCACGGCAGACCAACTGGCAGACCTGCCGTTGATTCTTCCGCGAAGGATGCAGGTGCAAAGTGAACTGGCAAGCTGGTTTGGGGACTATTATAAAAATCTGAATATCCTGTTTACCAGCAATCTGAGCACCAACGGTGCGGTCATGGTAAGCAGGGGGCTGGCATATTCTCTGGTCATTGAGGGCGCGGTTCCTTTTTGGGATTCATCAAAGATTGTCTGCCGGCCGCTGTATCCGGAGCTTATGGCAACGTGCGTTCTGGCATGGAAACGGGAACAGCCGTTTAGCCTGGCGGCGACAAAATTTATAGAACACGCAAAATGTTTTTTAAACCATGCCTGAAAAGCATTGGTGACTCATAAAAACTGAGTATTTGATATGCATTGGGCATATGGCTATAATGTAAGTGCAGGGATGAGGCAGGCAGCTTCGGAACCGCGCTTACATTTTTTTAGGAGGGGATGTTTTTCATGGAGCCAGACATTTATGTTCTTTCCAAAGCCGGATTCAGTAAGGAGCGGATCGAGGAAATAACCAGGTGCGATGATAAGGAGATACAGATACGGATGCTGCGGAAATGCCGGTATCAATTACTGGATGAAATACATGGAAAGCAGCAGTCCCTTGATGAGATTGATTATATCATCTGCAAAATGAAAGAACAAAAATAGAAACGAATGGAGGTGTTTTATGAGAAAATTTTTATCCGTATTGTCAGTATCTTTGCTGATTTTCTCTTTTACAGCCTGCGGCAGTGAGAAAGATTCACAGGGAAGCGGTGAGGGAAGCACGGAAACCTCTGTACAGGAAAGTAACGGTAAGGATGATTTTCCACAGGAGGAAAATGTGTCGGATGCCGGGCAGACTACAGAATCGGAAGACGGAGAGAAAGATCAGGCAGCAGGCAATATGGTACGACGGAGTATATTGCAAACTTGATAGCGTGTGAAGCAGGCGGAGATATACACCTGATTGAAACGGTTACGCCATACACAGCGGATTTTGATGAACTGCGGGATGTAAACCATGACGAGAGGGATCGGAATTATCTGCCGGAACTTAAGGGGAGTGATTTGGACATCGCCAAGTATGATATGGTGTTTGTAGGTTATCCGGTATGGGCAACCGATGTTCCGCAAGCAGTCCTGTCATTCTTAAATGAATATGACCTGTCAGGGAAAACAGTTATTCCATTCTGCACCCATGACGGATATGGGGCAGGACATAGCTATCAGACGATTGCGGACGCAAGCCATGCGGCGGTTTCTTTGGATGGCATTGCGATTGAGGCAAAAGATGTGCCGAATGCTCAGGATACAGTATCTGATTGGCTTGCGAACATTGGGATACACGACTTATACCGACAAAAAAACTATACTGAAGCGGTGGTTTCAGGGAAAGGAGATTATGTTCTTGCATTAAAGGGAAACCAGCAGCTGTTCCATGAAGAAGTCAGGGCCTATTTTGAGGAAGATGTGCTGGAACAGCTGAAAGGAAAGGAAGGCTGTTATAAAAAAACAGTGGAGCTGGAACACGGAGGCAGAGCCATCCGGGAATACTATATCACAGAAGAATACCGGTATTATATATGCAACATAGGGGAAGATGCGGATGAATTTGAACGTGCAGCAAGAGGGCACTGGGGAGTAGAGGCGAAGCTTCACTGGCACCTTGATTTCACATTCCGCGACGATAAAAACACGAGCATGGGGAAGACAAGTGCAAAGAACCTGCAGATCATGAAAAAGATAGCGCTGGGCATACTTGGACTGGTAAAAGAAAGTTATAAAATGAGCATGAAACGAATCCGGTACGAACTGTCATTGGATTATGAAAATGAGATAGAAAAGATGCTGTCCATGCTGGATATGGAAAGTGTAGAAAAAGCATTAAGCCAGAAGGACAAATCTGTTATAAAATAAGGTGTTTTTTCATATGATTCGAACCTGCACCTATGGGTGCTGGTTCGAATAACAGTTTGCAAGTTTATCCTGCTTCGGCTTGTTTTCTTGTGGGAATTTGACGATAAGTATGGTATGATTAAATTCAAGTGTGTGAATCATACGAAATGGAAGAGAGGGCATTGGATGGTATGGCGGAGAAGAATGAAATTGTTGGAGCTGGAAAGCGTGAACTTTTAGACATTTTTATAGAAGAAGAGGATAGAAAAGGCGCTGATCTTCTTAAAATGTCGGATTTTTTTAATGTATTTATTGGAAAAATAGGTGCAGAGATGAAATCCGAGACGGAGTGGGAAGTAAATCTGGATATTAGAGGATTGCTTGGTCAGATTGCTGCAGCTATAAAGGGAGGCTTTGATATCTCAAAAATGGGTATGCTTGTTGCTGATTATTCTCATTTCAGTCAAGAGATTATTGATGGTTTAAAAGAAGGAATCTACCATGTAGGAGAATCAAAGGAAGTAGCAGGAAACCTGCGGCCTGCAATTTTGGATGAAAACGGACAGCTTGTTAAATTCTTTACATTAAAGAAAGCCATTAATCCTGTAGAAATTTTATCAGATATTTCCACATTATCAATGCAAACTTCCCTTAAGCGGATATCAGCACAGATTGAAGATGTCGGGAGAGATGTAAAGGGCATGATTGACTTTGCTCGACGTGAAGCATTGAGCAATAAATTCATGTATGCGAGAGACAGAATTATGTCGGCATCAACAGCGAGTTTGGAGGAGCAGGAGGATTTTTTTAAGGAGGCTGATACATATCTTATGCAGGGGTTGGAAGATTTGTATTCAGACATTACTGCGCAAGTGAAGAAACTTGCAGATCAGAAAGGTCCGTTTGCCAGTATAAAAGCGATTGATACGTTGTTATCCTATATAAATGAAGATATGCAGATGATTCCACGCTATGTCGGATTGCGGGTGTATCTTCTCAATCTTAGGGAAAAAAATGAAGATGTTAATCGTATCCTTGCGCAGTACCAGTACCAATTGCGAATTTTAGCAGAAAGAAAAATTGGAGATGGTAAATACACAGCCTTAGAACTGATACATAAAAATTACCCATATAACGGGGAAAATGTGGATTTTTGGATAAAACAACCAAAAGAGATGCTTGCGATAATAGGCTCTTGTGAAGCTGTGCTGGGGCAAAATGATAGGGATGTTTTTTATATTGATGCGGAGGATAATGATGATGAGTGAGATTGGAAAAGAACGGCGATGTAAATCCTGTGGAAAATTGTTAATCGATGAGAAGATTTTGTGTAGACGATGCAAATTGAAAATGCGGAATACGGGAGGAAAGGTAGGCGGAATAATAAGCGGTCTGGTCGTAACTGCTTTTAGTGCAAACTCTCTTGCTAATGATGGTGAGGGGAAAAATGACGTTTCCAGTCCAGATTAACCCAAAGCCTAATAAATGCACACTCGAAAGGGTGTGCATTTATTATAAAGAAATTTTCATTAGGAGCTGTTTGAGAGGGTGCATTGGGGGTGCATCGTTGAATTGTATCAATTTCGTTGTACCGATGAACATGGCAACAACGAAATTGATACAATGGGGAAACGCTGAAATGGCTGAAAATGAAGGTTTTTGGCACATTTGGAGTGACCGGAAGCCTTTTCTTTTTATCTAAGATTTGTAGG
>CAJUEL010000014.1 GCA_910585455.1 uncultured Eisenbergiella sp.
CTGACCGGAATATCAGGGGTATTCGGGAAACTGCTCTGAAAAAGATACGGAAACTCTATGGCGGCATACTTACATACAGAAAAGAAAACCGTCTGCCGATGACGATTGACGAAAAATATTTCTTGGAAAACGGAGTGCGGAAGAAAAAGAACACCCGACAGCTTGACCGATAACGAGTAACTGTTTATAATGTAAGAAATATTACATCAGATGATGTGACAGGATTGATGGATTGGAGCAGATTATTTATGCAGAATTTATTTGAACATACCAGCGCACCGTGGATTCGGTACAGCAGTTATGAATATAAGACAGGCAGTGACAACAACCTCTACATAACGGTTTCCAAAGATGCCAGACCGGAAATGTACTATCCCATGCAGGAAGCGGAACAGCTCGTCATTGATGCCATAAATGTCGGGCTTGCTGCCATGCACAAAGTACCGGAAGAAGAATTGAAAGAAGCTGTACTTGACTTTATCAAAAAATATGGTTTTCTCGGCTTTATGACCGCCCTGCCGACAACAGCAGATTTCATTACTTATGAATCGGTGTATCTTCCCAAAAACCACTTTATAAAGGAAGAATCCCTCCCTACAGATGAGTATTTTTCTTATTTTTACCCTTTTGACAAGCCGGATTTCAGAAAGAACGGCGTAGAATCAGGCTGGTCTGTAACTGACCGTGAGGGTATTGCGATCACGATGGCTATGGGAAATGCGCCGCAGGCTGTGGCAATAGAATTGCAGAAGGAATATGCGGAAAGATATGACTGGCTTGTAAAGGAATTTACCGACTGGGCGTTTACCTTTATGACAAGTTTCCTTTATTACATGGATTATGATACGATTGACGAACAGACACGCTGCCTGTACCGTCACGGCATTTCCGCTTTCGGCGGCATATCCCCGACTTACCGGATCGCGCTTGAAAAGGATTCGCCCGTTATCGTATGGGATTTCCATTCACTGCTAATCATGGTGCAGATGTGCTTCTCATTCATGCTCACGGATAAGGACAGTGATATGCGCATGTGCAAACACTGTAAAAAAGCCTTTGTCGCAAGCAGGAAGGGGAATGAATTTTGCAGCCAGAAGTGCAAGAACCAGTTTAATGTCTACAAATCAAGGGAAAAGAAGAAAGGAAACAAAAGAGATGATTGAAAACAGGAATGTAAATATCATAACCGATGCGGACGGTAAAAAGCTGGTCTTGATTAACGATATCCGTTTCAAGGCAAAAGTGCGGGATGACTGGACGGCTGTCGAAGAATACCTGAAAGCGTATATCGGGGATTTTTACGAAATTGAGGAAACTTCTGAAAAAATATATATTTCGGCAGATTTTCCCGATGAATACGCAAGTTCAGAAAGCCGTATCGCCTTAAAAGGCGCTGCCGCAAAGGCTAAGGCAAATGCTTCACAGGCTGTTCCTGAACTTATAAGAATAGCCACCAATCCAAAACATGAGGCAAACCGGAAAGAAAAACACAAAACAGATGCGGTATATGGATGGTATCGCTACAACATCAGATTTGCATTGCCCGTATATGATGACAAAACAGGGAAAATAGCAAGACATAATATTTATTCAGCAAGTATGCTTGTCCGTCATGCGAATGATGGCAGGAAGTATCTGTATGATATCTTGGCAATAAAAAAAGAAACGAGCAGCCCGCTTGAGTGAAAACACTGTACGGTAAAAACCCATTTCTTATTGTCAATAATAAGCCATTTTTCAATTCCTGTCAATCCCCAATTTTGATTTTTTCAGAATATCGCCATTGGCATTTTTAATGCAATGGGGGAACTTTGTTCCCCCTTGACCGCTCCATAGCATGAGGCACAGATGATGTCAAGACCGTCGCAGGCGAGGCGGAGCCGGTGTCTTGACATCATCTGTGCCTCATGCTACAAAACTTAAAACAAAGCCAGAACTAAAGGGAATATATCAGATCGTGCAACACCACTTCCTCCGCCCTGCTCCTGATGCTGTTAATCTTCTGAAGCCAACACAGCCAGTCATCGGATTTTAACTGCTCCGTCACACCCTCTTTCTTTGCCATCTGCCCCACAAGCCTGTCCATCATCTCATTGCATTCTTCATCAATTTCCGCAAGATGCTTCCATAAGGTTTCTGACAAAATCATATGCGAATAAATGCCCCCGTGATTCTCCTTCAAAAACCGCTGCCTCATTCTTCCATATTTTCCGATATGGTATTCTGTTGTATCCGAAAGTTTGAGGTCGGGAATCAGATAGTCCCCTTCCCAATGATATGTAATTTCCATATACAACCGCCTTTCTTTGTGCTAAACTGTTTACAGATACGAATAAAAGAATTATCACCTTCTCCCTTTACCACAACATCTGCAAGTATCCATTCACCACAAATGAGCCAGCCGCATATGTTGTATTTTAGCAGATGCGCATTTCCGCTAAAATACTACGTTTGCCAGAAATGTTTACATCTACACTTCACAACATATCACATCATTGGCATACGCCTGGGCGGTGTCAATGGAGCGGTAACCAACATGGATAGCATCTGTCACACACTGCTCGCATTCCTCCGGGGTTACCTGATAAACCCCATATCCTAAAACCGGCATTTTTACGCCGTTGTTCAATGTCACATATTCCATTCTGATTTTCTCCTTACATTCTTTTCGGGCTGATTCTTTCCACTACTTCAAGATCCCGGTTATTCAAAATCAGCGGGCGGTCATGATCCAGCAGCTGAATTTTCAGCATTTCCTCATCTGTCAGTTCAAAATCAAAGATATCTATATTTTCCTGCATCCGTTCCTTGCGGACAGATTTTGACAGGGAAACAATATCCCTCTGCAACAGCCACCGTAAAATCACCTGTGCCACACTTTTCCCGTGGATATGGGCTATTTCCACAAGAACTGCATTCTGAAAAATATTCTCCCTGCCCTCTGCAAAAGGCGCCCATGCCTCATGCGCCACCTGGTAATGCCGCAGCAGAGCATTTGCCTTATGCTGCTGGTCAAAAGGATGCGTCTCAATCTGATGAAGATGCGGTTTAATGTCTGCATTCAGAATCAGATCCAGCATCCGATCCGGCCACATATTACAGACACCAATTGCCCGGATCATCCCTTCTTTATACATTTCCTGCATGGCTCTCCATGAACCGTAATAATCACCCATCGGCTCATGGATCAGATAAAGGTCAAGGTAATCCGTCTGAAGTTTTTCCAATGATGACTCAAGCGCTTTTCTGGTAGCATCGTATCCAACATCTTTCGTCCAGACCTTACTTGTGATAAATAACTCGTTTCTGGATACACCGCAATCCTTCAGCGCCGTTCCGACGGCCTCCTCATTCCCGTAAACACATGCCGTATCAAACAAACGGTATCCCACACTGACCGCATCCCGGATACATCTCTCACAATCATCCCTGTCCGTGATCTGGTAAACCCCATAGCCTGCCATGGGAATCTCCACGCCATTACTTAATTTTTTTGTCTTCATCTGATACCTCCTTACTCCTGCGGCTTCAGCGACCCATAGTAATAGCTTGCTGTTGCGCCACCGTCGATTAGTATAGTAGAGCCAGTGATAAACGCTCCTGCCGGGCTCATTAACAGTTCCGCCACATTGGCGACCTCATCCGCCGTCCCGGGGCGTCCCGCCGGGCACTTTGCGAACATATTCTTGTAAAAATCACCACGGGGACCATTAAATTCGTCAAGGGCAAGGGGAGTAACAATAATTCCGGGAGCAATGTCATTCAGCCTTGCACCACGCTCTCCCCATTTTACGGCCTCCGCCATGACACGCTTCTCGTTACAGCGTTTCGCCATCTGATAGGCATGAAGCGTGTCACGGATATTCCCCGGCTGCAGCATTTCCAGAGAGAGCAATTCCTCCGTAGGAGTCGTCGCCAGAAGCTCATCCTGCTCCGGGGTCAGTGCAGGCATTCTATGGCCGCTCTGGCTGGAGATCGTCACGCCGACACCGCCTTCTTTTATTACCTTGCCAACTTCCTCCAAAAGAACCGCCGTACCATAGAGATCCACTTTCAAAATAGCCTCTACAGGTGCCTGACTGGGAGAGACTCCGGCGGCATTGATAAGCATGGAAATCTCGCCATATTTTAATGCTTCATCAATCAGATTCCGGATTGATTCACGGCTTGACAGATCCATCTCCACCGGTGTTACATCAAACCCTGCTTCATTCATAATTTTTGCAATGGCCTCCGCGTTTTTCAGGCTCTTATCGCCCACAACAATCTTCTTACCAAAACCCATCCTTCTGGCAATCGCCATGCCAATCTGTCCAGCGCCTGTTAAGATCATTACATCTTTCATACCCATAATCTCCTCATTTCTTTTCTTTCACTTCTTTCGTGCCGGAAGATTGCCTCCGCCCTCAAATTTATCTTTTACCTGTTCCAGATATTCCCGGATGGGAAGATGCTGAGGACATGCCTGCTCACATTTTCCGCATTTTATACAGTCACTGGCTTTTCCATGGTTGTTCAATGCTGTATTGTTATAGTATACCTGTTGGCTGGAAAAACTTCCTGAAGTACACATGACACTATTATACAGAGCAAAATACTGTGGAACAGCAATGTTCTTCGGACAGCCGTGTGTACAGTATTCACAGGCGGTACAGGGTATAGCCGTCTTCTCGTTGATGATTTGTGTCACTTTCCGAATGACTTCATATTCTCCTTCCTCCAGTGGCTTGAAATCCTGAAACATACTGGTATTGTCCATTACCTGCTCCATAGTATTCATACCGCTGAGTACACGGAATACGCCTTCCTGACTGGCTGCAAACCGAAACGCCCAGCTGGCCACGGAAGCCTCTGGATGATATGCTTTCATCAGATGCTCTGCTTCTTCCGGTACATTTGCCAGTGTCCCTCCCTTGCAGGGTTCCATGACCGTCACCGGCTTCCCATAACGTCTGGCAATCTCAAGGCATCTTCTGGACTGGACATTGGGCTGCTCCCAGTCTATGTAGTTAATCTGTAGCTGAAGAAAATCCAGCCGATCGCCATATGTTTCAAGTATCTCTTCCAGAAGCTCCGGCGTATCATGAAAGGACATTCCGACCACACGGATCTTCCCTTCCTCTTTTTTCTTTTTCACGAAATCGAAAACATGACACCTGCAACATTTTTCATATACGTTATGTCCCATGTTATGGAGCAGGTAGAAATCGAAGAAATCCACGCCGCAGTTTTCCAACTGCTCCGTAAAAATCTTTTCCAGATCTTCTTCATCCTTAAAATCCCGCAGCGGCATCTTCGTAGCAAGCTGAAACCGCTCTCTTGGGTACCGCTCCACCAGCGCTTTCCTGACCGCCTTTTCTGCCTCATAACCATGATAAGTATAGGCTGTATCAAAGTAGGTAAACCCCTGCTCCAGAAAGCAGTCGAACATATTTTCGATCTTTTCATAATCAAAAGAAGTCTGATCCGATGCATCAAGAACCGGCATCCTCATACAACCAAATCCAAATTTCTGTTCTTTCATCAAGTCCATATTTTGCCCCTTTCCGTCTTTCATACCGGTGAAACTTTCTTTGCCAAATCCAAGGCCCATTCAGTACTACCTTACCGATTTCTGCGCCTGTTCTTTCAGCCCGTGACTATCAGGATTCAAAATTCCCTGCACATTCTTTCAGCCGGCTGATGACATCAATCTGCTGCGGGCAGGCACGTTCACACTGTCCGCAGGCAATGCAGTCGGATGCTCTGCCCCCGTCCGCAACAGCCTGGGAATAATCTCTCCTGCCTTCTTCCAGCTGTCCCCAGACTAACTGTTTATTCCTGGCGGCAAAAATTTCGGGGATCGCTATTTTCTTCGGGCAGCCCGCCGTACAGTAATGACAGGCCGTACAGGGGATTGACCTGATACCGTTCATGGCCTCCTGTGCTTTCCTGACTGCCGCCTGCTCCCCTGCATCCAATGGCTTAAACTCCTTCATGTAAGAAAGGTTATCCTGCATCTGCGGAATATTGGACATACCGGAAAGAACGGTAATGATTCCCTCCAGTGATGCCGCATAACGGATCGCCCATGACGCATAAGACGCATCCTTATCTGCTCCCTTAAGGATTTCCTGTACTGCTGTGGGTGGGTTAGCAAGGGCTCCGCCTTTGACCGGCTCCATCACGATAATGGACTTCCCATGTTTCCTTGCCACCTCATAATTCTCCCGTGCGGTCACGTCCGGATTTTCCCAATCTGCATAATTAAGCTGTAACTGGACAAACTCGGCATCCGGATGGGCAGTCAGGATTTCATCCAGAATATCCGGTGTTGCATGAAAAGAAAATCCCCAGTGCTTAATAAGCCCCTTTGCCTTCTGTTCCTTTACGAAATCCCATAAATGATATTTATCATAGGTCTTATAATTTCCCGCCTGCAAAGCGTGCAGCAGGTAATAATCAAAGTATCCGGCCCCGGTGCGTTCCAGGCTGGTATAGAACTGCTGCTTTGCCGTCTTTTCATTATGTGCCCCCATCCATGCGCACAGCTTGGTCGCCAGCGTAAAACTCTCACGGGGATACCGGTCCACAAGCGCCTCTTTCGCCGCCCGCTCGGAGTCGCCGCTGTCATAGACATAAGCCGTATCAAAGTAAGTCAGCCCAGCTTCCATAAACAGATCAACCATCTGTTTCACCTGCTCCATATCCATTCTACCGGAAGGCAGCTTTGGCAGACGCATCAGGCCGAATCCCAGTTTCGGGGTGCTTTCTCCAAAAAATGCAGTCTCCGGCTTTTACGGTGAGTTTCCCATAATGGCTTGCAGCCATGGCATCCCCCGCCAGAGCCAGGTCATAATATTTGTTTACCAGCCCTACATCAATCCCCACAGGGCAAGGCAGGCAGTGATTACAGTAAACACAATTACCCAGAGCTGCTGCAGGGGTAAACTTTCCTATTATGGAATAATCCTTTTCCTCTGCAGGCGCTTCTGAAAAACCAATCAGCCTGTTCAGATCCTCCATACCACGGACACCGGGAACCACCGACAACACACCGGGACGGTCCAATGCATACTGAAGGCACTGATACCGTGTCATTCCCGTATGGAACGGTGAGGTCCTTTCATCCAGCAGCTTGCCGCCATGGAAGGGCTTCATAACAGAAATACCCACACCCTCCATTTCACAGCGCCGGAACAGCTTTGCCCTCTCCAAGACAGAGCCAATTCCCAGCTCATCCCCCTGCTCCAGGTCATAGGCCGGATTTATGGAAAACATCATCATATCCATAAGACCGGTATTCAGGACACGCTCCGCAACGGAAGGCGTATGGGAAGAAAACCCAATGTGACGCACCTTTCCCTGATCTTTCATTTCCTTTATATAATCCAGGATACCTTCCTGCACGAGACTGTCAAAATCCCTGTCCTCATCCACACAATGCAGGAAACCGAAATCTGCATAATCTGTCCCTAACGCTTCTAATTCCCATGCAACTGTTTCCTGTATCTCCTTCAGATTCCTTGACCATCCATATTCGCCTTTGTCATTATAAACTGCGCCGAAATGGAGCTGAAAAAACACTTTCTCCCTTCGCCCGGCGATTGCACGCCCAAAGGGTTCATAGACACTTTTCCCTCCTGCACACAGGTCAAAGAAATTAATGCCATGTGCGATAGCTCTGCGGATAACCCGCTCAATCTCTGCGGGAGAGCTTTTCTGGATTCCACCCATTCCAAGCCCGAGAACACTGAATTGCTCATTTTTGTTACCGTGGGGAAGTTTTCTGTATTCCATCATTTTATTCCATCCTCTACATTTTCTGCTGCGTTCATCATGATTAACGTTTTTCAGCCACCCAGCCAAAATCGCCTGTCTCATTTTGCAGCGGGAGAACCGCCGAACACCCCGGACATCTCCATTCTGTCAAGCTGCTTATCAATCTCCGCTATCTCTTTCTCCGTCAGCATAATCTTTGCCGCCCCTGCATTTTCACGAACCCGTTCTATCTTTCTGGAACCCGGTATCGGTACCATGTAAGGCTTTTTACACATCATCCATGCCAGGGAAATCTGCGCCGGAGTCCCTTTCTTTTCTTCCGCCAGCATCCTGATAAAGCTCAGCAACTTTTCATTGGTCTCATAGGCTTCCTCCTTATACTGCGGCATAAAATTGCGGAAATCCCCTTCCGCAAAGGTTTCGCCTTTTCTAAAAGCATCTGTCAGGATGCCGTTTGCCAGCGGGCTGAACGCCACATAGCCAATATTCAGTTCCTCAAGAACCGGAAACAGATTCTCATGCCAGCGCGCCATCATGGAATAACGGTTCTGGATGCAGGTCACCGGGCATACTCCATGAGCTTTTCTCAAATATTCTTCATCCGTCTCCGAAATTCCCCAATGGGTGATCTTTCCCTCCTGCATCAGCTCTGCCATCACGCCTGCCACTTCCTCCGCCGGAATTTCAGGATCGATACGGTGCTGGTAATACAGGTCAACATGGTCAGTCTTAAGCTTTTTCAGACTTCCTTCGATAGACGCCCGGATCGTATCAGGATGGCTGTCCATAATCAGCCCTTCCGGCGAATGATGTACGCCAAACTTTGTTGCGATCATCACCCTGTCACGGACAGGCTGCAGGGCTTCCCCTACAATCTCCTCATTATACGAAATGCTCCCGTCCTCATTGGTCCCAGTATAGCATTCTGCGGTATCAAAAAATGTATAGCCATCTTCATATGCCTGCCTGATCAGCCTGACCGCCTCATTCCTTTCTACCGCTGTTCCATATGCATGTGACAGCCCCATACACCCCAGTCCCACTGCCGAAACTTCTAAATCTTTTCCCAATATTTTAGTCTGCATTGCTCAAATACTCCTTTTCTTTTACGGTGTCAAAAAGTTCGCACCCTTTCTTCTGTCATCTACCCTTCTTCTGAATGAGGCTTATCGTCCTTATCCCTTCGCAGCCTCATCCACACAACGCAGCGCATTCAGGGAACGGGGATACCCGATATACGGCAGACACTGGGAGATCACTTTAATCAGAAATTCCTTGTCATTCCCGATGCGCATATTTGCTGCCGCATGGGAAGTCAGCTGCGGTTCACAACCTCCCTGCGCCGCAAGGAAACAAAATGTGATCATTTCCCTCTGCTTATAATCAAGTCCGCCCCTTGTGTAGTAATCCCCAAAGCAGTTATCTGCAAGCCAATGGTTAATGTGCCGGCTCTCCTCCGGCCCTGATTTCCAGAAATCACGCATATATTCGCCAACGATATCCACCTGTGCCTGTGTACCCGCTTCCCGGCGGTTCTCCATAGTGGTAGTTGCCTGCGGCTCCAGGGGAAGTTTGATCCCCTTTTCAGTCATCACCTCGTTTGTGATCTTCAAAAACGGGAATACACGCCCAATGCCCAGATAGGCCACTGCCTGATAAACAATCTCCTTAATCTCCACCGGTGTAACGCCAAAATTAAGCGCTGCCGGAATCATGGCTTGGAACTCATCAGTTCCCTGACACCCAAGCAGGGTGGCAAGAATCGCCATGAACCGGGTTTTGTCATCCAAGTCATCCTGGCTTATCACCTCATCAAAGGCAAAATTGTCAAAACGCTCAATAAACTCCGGGTCAGTTTCCAAAAACTTCGACTGATAGCCAGGAAACATTTTTTCATGATACGCTTTCGCTTTTTCTGTAATTGCCATAATGCGCTCTCTCCTTTGATCTTCTATATATTTTTTCCTGTTTCATATGCCTTGTCAAAGGCCGGATGTCTGTAGACATCATTCAGATCCCATGTGCCGGTCCCATAGATGATGCCCTTTTCCTGTGCGCCGGGCAGGCATCTTAAGTAGCCCCGCAGCCCTGCAATCGTCTCATCAGCCGCGCTGTGCTGAGGGTCCGCAGCGGTAATGATATAATAAAACATTTTATTCCTGATCTCCTGATATCTGGGCAGGCACCTGTCAATGAAGGCTTTCATCTGGGCGTTCATGGAATAAAAATATACCGGGGTCGCAAGAATGATAACATCTGCCGCAATGAGCTTTTCCAGAATTTCTTCCATATCATCTTTCTGGACACAGGCTTTTGTCTTTCTGCATCCATAGCAGGCCATACAGGGATAAATCCCTTTTCTTCCAATACTGATCTTCTCTGTTTCATGTCCGGCATCTGCCGCCCCTTTCAAAAACTGGTCACACAGGACATCGGAATTACCTCCGTCCCTGGGGCTTGCACTAACAGCTAATACTTTCATCTTCCTGTCTCCTCTCATTTATTTTTAAGGGATTTGTTTTCTGTCTTTATTATATTGGCACTGACGGTTCGGAACAATTTCACTTTCAGGGATATTTAATAAGAAAATCTTATATGAAAAAGCCGTACCCTTTTGTGGATACGGCTTTTATCGTCTGCCTGTCAGCAGCTTACAGAAAATTCAGATTTCAGAATATCGGCAAATTCCTCTATGTAATAACCGGAATTGTTTACCTTCCAGAATGCACAGTAATTTCTCTTTATAGGCTTGCCACTGCGTAAAAGCGGTACACGGTGCAGGGTTGTTCCAAACTGCTGCACAGGCTGTCCATCCCCTTCCACCGGCATGAACCCTTTGCCCCCGATCACCAGCAGCCTTGCCTCCTCCAGATTCTCCGCAAAGAGATATTCTCCATTTATGCCTACGATATCCCGGTAATAGGTCTGCTCATTTTCCTGCTGACTGGCGGAGGCCACCAGAATGCATGGAACTCCCCGCAATTCGGAAACATCCACGCTCTCCATGCCGGCAATGGCATGGCGTCCTGCTATTTCAATATAACATTCGTGGGTGACCAGCAGGGAGTTCACATATTCATCGGAAAATGCCCTCCTTTGATCGCTCAAGACCAGATCCGCACGTTCCTGGCGCAATTCATCATAAAGCTCCTCATGGTTGCCATTAATGATCTGGATTGACACATCCGGATATTTTTCTGTAAAATCTGCAACTGCCTGATGGAATTCCCTTCCACTGTATCCTTTCAGATAACCGACGCAGATCTTGGCATCTTTCCCGCACGCGATCTGTGCTGTTTCCCTGCATAGCTTATCAAAGTCCGCCGTCAGGATAAGGCTCTTTTTATAAAAATGCTCCCCTGCGGGAGTGACAGTAAACTTCCTGTTTTTACGCTCCAGCAGGCTGACGCCAAGCTCCCGTTCCAAAGCCTGTATCTGTTGTGATATGGCAGACTGGGAGATATAACATTCCTCCGCCGCTTCGCTGAAGCTGTTGCAGCGGACGACTGCCTGAAAATATTTAATTTGTTTGAGCATAGGCTTCTCCTTCCTTTGATATTTTTTTCCTCAAATCCTCCGGTTTATGGGCCGATTTTGGTATCATCCAGGAACGGCCAAACCGCAGCACTCCTTCTATTCTTTCTTCCTCGCAAAGTTTCTGGACGCGGCGCTCTGAAATACCCCATTTTTCTGCCGCCTCCTTAACCGAAATAAAATCAAGCATAGAAACCCTCCGTATTTCCAGAATGGCTTTATTATATACGGATAAACGAATAAACTCAAGATTGTTTTTATGAAAGTTTTGTGAACAAACCACAGCCGTCCCGGCGGTGAGCATATCATTGTTCTTTATGCCATTTCAACAGTTCTCCCTGGCCTTCTGCCTCCACAGTTTCCACTGCATATTTCAGCCATTCATCTGGTGTCGGCATTTCCCCAACACAAGGAATTTTTCTCCACTGCGCTCTTTTCTCCGAATCTGGATTATTCCACCCTTCCTCAATACGTGCTGAGATAATTGCCCGCATCTCTTCTACTGTAATATTTCTTTCACGGGCCAGCCGCTCAAATAAATGTTCCTCCATAATCAAGACCTCCTGCTGAATAGCTTTCCCATCTATCTACCACACTATAACTGTATATGCCTCTTTTGGGTGCTTTCATATCTACCGATTGTGACTATTATAGCACCCTTTTGGGAATTAGAATAGATACAGATAGGTAGGTGATGATATGAACGCACAAGGACGCATAAAACAGTTGATGGAAGAACGCGGCTGGACAGATTATAGACTGGCAAAGGAATCCGGCCTTTCCCATTCCACGGTCACTAATATGTTCAATCGGAATAACGCACCCACACTTCCGACCCTGGAGGCAGTGTGCCGGGCGTTCGGTATTACTTTATCACAGTTTTTCTCTGAAGGGGATGATCCAATGCAGTTCACGGACGAACAGCGGCTTCTATTTTCCAGATGGAGTACCTTGACAGATGAGCAGAAACGCCTCCTGCTCGAACTGATGAACACAATGTAAAATGCACGTTGATTCCCATAACCGGAACAACGTGCATTTTTCTCTAATGATACTTTTTTATTTTTCCTCTGCCGAGGGTTCAAAATGGGCATGAGGGGGTTCAAATCTGCTTGGGGAGGGTTCAACCTCTGAACCCTCTTCTTTATTGTCACAGATTTTTTATGAATAATTCATTTTCTTTTCTTACTGAACAAGCCTTTTTAATCGCTAATGCTGCAAGAGAAACCATAGCCCCGTTCGTTTTACGGGCTGACCTCGGACATTGTGCAACACAACGCATACATGAAATACACTTTTTGCCGTCTGTATTACTGGGATTCTCCCGGCTTATTGCCTGTGCAGGACATTTTTCAGCGCAAAGTCCGCACTTAGTACAATTATCACCTGCTTTTGGCACTAAACCTGCTCCACCAGCCTTTTTATATGGGCGATTCCCCGGAATTTGTGGTGTTAAGGCATTAACCGAATTATTATTGATTTTTTCCAGGATTTCTTTCGCAAAAGTCTGTAACTCACTTTTATCTTTAGTGTCGGGTCTGCCAGAAGCGTATTGCCGCATAATAGAATGTTCTGCAATAGCCGCAATCGCAGCAATTACCTTGAAGCCACTTTTTTCAACAATATCGCTCAATTCAATTAACGTATCTTCATACGCCCGATTTCCATATACACAAACAATAACACAACGTGTTTGATTACCACGGATTTTCGATATTCTTTGGGCTGCAAGTGCGGGAACACGTCCGCCGTAAGAAGGAATAGCAATAACGGCAATTTCATTCTTATCTAAGCACAAATCAGAATAACCGGCTTCCGCATTGGTCAAATCAATTTCACTGACAGGCATTTCCCATGCTTTTGTTATAATATCTGCAACACGCTTTGTCCCTCCTGTCGGACTGAAAATAATCTGTGAAACGTTCATGTTTGCTCCTCCTGTAATTTTTAAATTTACATCATTATAGCAAGCAAAAGGTGTAGTGTCAAGATTTACAGCAGGATATACTTATGGTACAATACTTTGTTAGAAGGAGAAAAGCTATGCATATCAGTACAAAATGTTCCGTTGCGATTCATTGTTTGATTTTTATTCATGAATACGGAGAGAAACAAAAAGTAACCAGTGAACTTTTATCCTTATCTACAGGAACTAACCCGGTTACAATCCGAAATATCATAAGCTCATTGAAAAAAGATGGTATATTATCTGTCAAATTCGGAACAGGTGGAGCAACACTTAACTGTCCTGTGGACGAAATAACAATATACCGCATATGTAAAGCAATAGAGCCTGATTTTATTACAAAATTGTTTGGTGTTCATTCTCTACCCTCATTATTGTGCCCAGTAGGAAAAAATATTCATAATGTGTTAGATTGCTCTTACAAAAAAATTCAAAATGATTTATGCGATAGTCTGGATAGTGTTACATTGAAAGACATTGTAACTTATTATCACCATATTCAGAAAGATATGGATTGAGCAATCTATATCAGCCAGCATTTTCTGAAATAATGGCAGAAAAGAATGAGATGGATTTCATAGTAGTCGGCATTGTGGAAAAATCTAAACTTTTGGATTTTTCCACAATGCTTGTTTTTGGGGCTTTGGTTCGGAATAGTGTGGTGCTGGCGGTCTATCTCTTATTTTTTGTTTCTGCTTCCTTACCGTACATGAGCATTCTTAGACGGCATCTTCTGGGCTCCTTAGAAAATCTCTTCACACTATGCGCCAAACTGTTCCCGCACAATCCGTATGATGCGCTGCATATCTTCTTCCGTATTCTTAATATCGCTCGGCAGGCAAAGCCCCCTGTTAAAAATGTCCTCGCTGACGCTCAAACCATCCTCCGCCTGTATAAAATCACAGTCCTCAAATACCGGCTGCAGATGCATGGGCTTCCATATGGGCCGCGTCTCAATATCCGCTGCCGCCAGGGCATCCATGATCTGTACCGGAGACACACCGCTGCCCCGGGAAACTGTCATGCAGGAAAGCCAGTTGTTATCCATGCTCTCCTTGTTCAAAGGATTCATCTCTATCCCTGCAATATCGGCAAAGGCCTCTTTATACTGCCGGTAAATCCTGTGCTTTTTTTCAATATGTTCCTTTATATGAAGCATCTGACCGCGTCCTATTCCGGCGACAACATTTGACATCCTGTAATTATATCCGATCACGGAATGCTGATAATGCCTGGCCGGATCACGGGCCTGACAGGATAAAAAACGGGCTTTCTCCACATCCGCTTCCCTTTTGGCAAGCAAAATCCCTCCGCCAGAGGTTGTGATAATCTTATTGCCGTTAAAAGAATAAATTCCGTAATCGCCGAAGGTGCCTGTCATTTTTCCCTTGTACGTCGTCCCAAGCGATTCCGCCGCATCCTCAATCAACGGCACATGATGCTCCTGACAAATCCCACATATTTCATCCATTCTGGCCGATGTTCCATACAGATGCACCGCCATGACGGCCGCCGGATGGGGATATTTCTCAAACGCTTTCCGCAATGCCTTCGGATCCATATTCCAGGTATCACGCTCCGAATCAATAAAAACCGGCACAGCCTTTTCATACCTGACCGGATTCACACTGGCCGCAAAGGTCAGGGACGGAATGAATACCACATCATTTTCCTTTACCCCCGCCAGAATCACCGCCAGATGCAGGGCGGCAGTCCCGGATGAAAGCGCAGCCGCCGCAGATGCCCCCGCATACGCCGCCACATCCTTTTCAAAAGCATTCACATTCGGTCCCAGCGGCGCGATCCAATTCGTCTCAAAGGCCTCCCTTACATATTGCTGCTCCTCCCCATGCATGGTGGGGGTTGCCAAAGGTATTTTTTTCATCACTTCTCTCCTTCCATAATCGTTTCATTCTGACAATGCCTATTGCAATATGCTGTACACACATTCCAGCAAAGCAGCGGCAAGAATCATATTGATCAGTCGGTAATGCCGTAAATAAACCCGCTGTATCACCATCCCCGTGCCAATCCAGGCCGACGTAGCAATGGTGCCAATCGTCGCGATCACAAGCTCAAACAGCACCAGCACGGACAAAGATGTGCTATATCCTGTCACATAGCCGGTCAGTGCAGTAATCCCAAACAGATAGATTTTCACATTGACAAACTGCAGCATGAACCCTTTCCAAAAGGATGCGGCTCTTTCCATTCCTTTTTCATCCGGATGTCCCAAAGCGATATGGACTGCCAGCCAGAGGATATACGCAGCTCCCACATATTTCATGATGCCCAGCACATCAGGGAGCAGCGCGCTGACCCCATAAACGAATACCGCACAGATCATCTGCACAACATAATAACCGGAGAAAATCCCGAAAAAGAGGGGCGCGCCCTTCTTCCACCCATAATTCGTCACCGTATTTAACGCCAATATATTCCCTGGTCCCGGTGTGAACGCATTGATCAGAGAATAGACAAAAAAATTACCTATCACATAGCCCGGCATGATAACACCTCCTTCCGCCTGTAATTATACAGCGGAATGCCATGTGACAGGTAATATGGATTACTTATGCCAAAACATAGGATAAACCTATATTTCAGTTATTTGGGTATTTCCGGTATTGCTTCAGGGCCTCCACATAGATCCGCCCCAGTTCGGATAATTCCCTGTCTTTATTCAGGATATACCCAATGCGCATTGTTTCCTCCCCGGCAAGCGGAATGGAAATGATCGAATCTCCATGGAGGTAGTTCGGAAAAATACCGCTGGAAACGGTATAGCCATCCAGCCCGATCATAAAATTTACGATTGCGGCACGGTCACTGATCTTAATGCTCTTTTCCACAATCTCATTGCTGAACAGCTCCTCCGCAAAGTTTGCGGATTCATATGCCCCCTGCACAAAATTCAGCCGTGGGTATGGTCTCAATTCCTCCAGCCCGATCCTGTCCCGGTCTGCCAGCGGATGTCCTTTGCGCAGAAACACATGCGGAGCTGCAAAAAACAGCTCGTAAAAGTCCAGATTATTTTCCTCAAACACTTTTCTCAATACGTTTTCATTTGCCCTACACAGGTAAAGCACACCAAGATCGCTGAAGCGGTTGCGGACATCTGTAATGATCTGGTGGGTCTGTGTTTCATTCAAAATAAATTCGTAACGCTCCTGCCCAAACTGCTGCACCAGCTCCACAAAGGCATTGGCGGCAAACGTATAGTGCTGTGTGGAGACACAAAACCTCTGCTTTTCCGGCCGGTTATCAATGTACCGGGATTCCAGAAGCTCCATCTGCTGCACCACCTGCCTCGCATACCCCAGAAACTCCATTCCTTCCGTTGTCAGGGCAACCCCCGCGCGGCAGCGGTTAAAAACGGTAATCCCTGCCTCTTTTTCCACATCTTTGATTGCTCCGGAAAGGCTTGGCTGTGAAAGGAACAATTCCTTTGCCGCTTCTGTTATGGAACCCTTTTCTGCTACTGTTATCATATATTTTAACTGCTGTAACGTCATCTGCTTCCTCCTTCACACCGCTATCCCTGCATCACTATACCAAAAATCAGCCTATGCATACAAATCCGCCTGCACCCGCCACATCCCGGCATACACCCCATCCGCTTTGCACAATTCCTCATGGGCGCCGCTTTCCACGAGCCTTCCCTTTTCCAGCACGAAAATCCGGTCACATTCCCTCGCAAGCGAGAGCCGGTGGGAAATGATGAGGGCAGTCCTTCCCTGCATCATGGCGCGCATCGCATCGAATATTTCCTTTTCCTCAAAGGGATCGATGGCGCTGGTGGGCTCGTCAAAGGCGATCATATCTCCCCCTTTGAACCCGGCGCGCAGAATCGCGATGCGCTGCTTCTGACCGCCGGAAAGCCCGATGCCTCCAAATTCCCGACCGAGCACCGCGTCCTCCTTCCCGGCAAGGGCGGACAAATGCACCTGCGCAAGCTGCCCGGCAAGCTCCCGCTGCGTAAGGGATACGCCGAAGGCGATATTGTCCCGGAGGGAAACTGCGTAGCATTGAAAATCCTGCGGGACTGCGGACACCCGCTTCAGATGTGCCTCCTCGGCAAGCTGTCCGCCGGGAATGCCTCCATATAAAATGCGCCCCCCGGACGGCTCATACAGCCCCAGGAGCAGATGCAGCAGGGTAGTCTTTCCCGACCCGTTTGTCCCCACGATGGCGACCTTCTCCCCGGCTTTGATTTCCAGACTGACGTCCTTTAGCGCATCGGTCTGTGCGCCGGGGTAACGGTAACGCACATGCTCTGCCCGGATGCCGTCCCCCTCCTGCGCCGGGAGCGCTGTCCCGGTCGTCCTTTGGGCTGCCAGACTGGCAAACTCAAAATACGGTTTTACCATGACCAGAAACTGCCCGATTCCCCCCAGCACCTCAAACAGATTCCCGACCAGCCCGTTGAGCGCCCCGAAGGCGGCGATGGAAACCGAAAACTCCCCGATCCCGGTTTTACCTTCCAGAAAAGAAACGAACAAAATGCCGTATGCCGCCGCCTGCCCGGCAAAGGAAAGCAGCCCGGCTCCCAGGGAAAACAGGAATATCCTTTTATTTTTCCTCTCCTGCGCCCGTTTTAAAACGTCAAAGGCCTCCTTCCATTTCCCCAGCACAAAGGAGGAGCAGCCCAGCGCCCGGATTTCCTTCTGGCTGCCCGGCTTTAACAGCAGGCCTGCGTACTCCTCCGCCTCCTTTTCCGGCTGGGTGTTTTGATAGAGGAGCTTTTTGTTCTGATAAATGATAAAAAGATTTTCCAGGACGGAGGAACAGGCCAGGAGCAAAATGATCGCCGCCATGCTCCGGCTGACCGCGCTCAAAACCAGGCTCATCCCCAGCGCGCCCAGCAGGGCGCTGCACGCCTCACCGATCGCCTGATAGACCCGCAGAATGTTGACGCTGGCATTTTTTGCCCGGAGGGTGGCGTTTTCGATCTGCGGATCATCATAGTCGGACAGCCCCATCCGGGCGCAAACGGCAAACAGCCTTATCTTGATCTTTTTTTCAAAGCGCAGCAGGGAGTGATAGGTGAGGTAATAGTGGTTATACCAGTTTACAAGAAAGCGCTGGAAAAACAGCGCGGCGCAATACAGGGTCAGAAGCCCCAATACCTCTCCCATACCGGCAGCGACGCCAAGACCCCGCACCAGGGAACGGTTCGCCAGCAGGACGGCGGTGGGAAGCAGCGCCGTGCCCAGCTGCACGCCGTTCATGAGCAGGCAGTCCCAGGGACAGACCGAAACGGCGGTCCGGACGGTCTGCAGCAATCCATTATTTTTCATCCTGATACACCCTCCTTTGCTCCTGATACATCCTTCTGTATAACGAATCCTCATTGCCCATGAGCGCTTCATGGCTGCCACGCTCCAGGATCCTGCCCCCGCCCAGCACGAGGATTTCATCCACATCCCGCAGATACCCCAGACGGTGGGTGATAAAAATGACCGTCCGCTCTTTCAGCAGCTTCATGTAGCTGTTATAAATTTCCACCTCGATAAAGGGGTCCAGGCTCGCCGTGGGCTCATCCAGAATGACGATGTCGCTTTTGCTGTGCAAAATCCGCGCCAGGGCGATGCGCTGCCACTCCCCGCCGGAAAGGCCTGCGCCCTCCTGCTTCATGCGGGTAAGCTGCGTTTTTTCTTTCTCCGGCAGGGCATGAATTTTTTCCCGCAGGCCGACCTGCCCAAGCTTCTCTGTGATATCCGCTTCCGAAAACTCCGCTTCCAGGGCAATATTCTCCGCCACTGAAAAGGGATACCGGTTGAAATCCTGAAACAGGATGGCCGGGCGGTCCATGCAGCGCACCTCTCCCGCCTGTGGCTCATAAAATCCGCCGATGAGCTTCGTCAGGGTCGTCTTCCCGCTTCCGTTTGCGCCCACCAGCGCATATTTTTTTCCCTTTTCCAGGGTGAGGCTCAAATCCTGTATCACCGGATGCTCCTGCCCGGGATAGGTGAAGCTGACATGGGAAAGACGCACCGCGCTGCCATCGCCGGCGCTTTCAAACCGGGCAGAACCGTTCCCCTGCTCCCGCGCTGCACGCTGCTTCCCCAGCTCTCTGTTTTTTGCCGCCGCCCGGTCAAACTCCTGTCCAAACAGCTCCGTAAAAAAGGGACGGTATCCGAAAATCTTTTTTTCCTCCACGAATTCCTTCTTCGTCAGAACGTCCGACAAATACTGAAACCGTCTCGTATTTTCCATATATTTCTGCCAGAAGCCGTACATCAGCCGCGCCGTCCGGTAATTCACCCAAAAAGCCGCGCCGGCCAGCAGGGCGGCTATCATAAAACTCACAAGGGCGAGGGCGGACAGCTGTCAGAACAGCAGACCGCAAAACGCCAGCGCCGAGCCTGCGGCGGCGGCAATTGCGGACAGCGCCGAAAAAAGCTTCTGATCCTGCAGGCTGCTGTCCCAAAGACGGCTGACCCGGTCCTCATAATCCGGTGACTCTGCGTAAAGCATGCGCTTCTTTACCGCACTGCCCAGCATTTTTGCCCTGTGGTCCCGGGCCAGCTGTACGCAGCCGGACTGCATCAGGTATGCGCGGACCGGCACAAGAAGCGCCGCTGCCGCCATGGAGACCGCCAGCAGGGCAAAGCCCTCCATGGCGGGATGATCCAGAAATTGCGCCATGGCATATGTCGTTGCGCACGCCGCAAAGCTGATGAGCAAAGAAGTCACGGCAACCAGCACCATTTTCCTTTTCGTTTTCAATGAACATCCCTCCTTATGCCTGTATGGTTCGTACAGCATAACACATTCGTGAGATTTGTCAATACAAATAGCATATAGACCATCATTTTTGGCACATAGCACAATGAATATCAAAAATTTACCCAAAAAGCTTGTGTGGGATGGTACTTGTAAAATTCTCCATATTCTGTTATACTTCAGACATTGAATGAAATAAGATATAACCGTTCAGGCTTATCTGAACGGTTACAATATAATCATTGTTATACAAAATAACAGCCACCGGTTATTGCCGATGGCTGTTATTTTATCTATCCACAGCTCACACTGTACCTGTCATTTTCCAAACAGGTCGCTGTGTGTTCCGGTACGGGCCAGTGTCAACACCAGGACATCATTATCAATGCGGTAAACCAGCAGCCAGTCCGGGATGTTTGACGGTGTATTTTGTTTTTTTCATGCTTTTAAGTCCGCAAACAATTCGTCCAGATCAGTATAGCCTTTCACGGACGGGTCCTTCGCAATCCTTTCCGCTTCAATCATGGCAGCGACTGTCTCCCTGTTAGGCTGATTCAAAGAAACCTCAAATGGTGACGATAACGCCCGGCCTTGATTGCTGAATGCTCCCCTCTGCCGCAAACGTTGTATGCGCTTTTGCTTTCAGCTCCTTCCACAGGCGCAGCATGACGACTGCCGTAATCAGCATGGCGCATACATCCGCAACCGGCGCCGCCCAGAAAATCCCGGTCACACCAAAAAATACCGGTACAATGATGGAAAATACGATCAAAAGCAAATCTCTTAAAATCGCGAGAGGCGCCGCTGCCTGCGCACGGCCGATGGACTGCAAAAAGATCGCGCAGACCTTCTGCACGCAGGTGAACAAAATCAGCAGCAAATAAATCCGCAGGCACCGGACGGCAAATTCCATATACAGATCCCCGTCCGATCCGAACAGCCGGATGAAGATGCCGGGAAACGCTTCGAACAGGAACATGCATACGATTCCGACGATGCCGGTCCATTTTAATACCGCCTTTAAAAGCTCCCGCACACGGTCGAATTTCTGTGCGCCAAAGTTGTAGCCCACGATCGGCTGCGCGCCCGCGGCGATACCGATTGCAATATTCAATACAATCTGGAACAGCTTCATGATGACAACAAAGGCCGCCAGCGGAATATCCGCGCCGTAGACCGAAGCCGCACCGTATTTTACCAGCAGGATATTGTTCACCACCGTAATGACCACGATGGAAAGCTGCGTCAAAAGGCTGGAAGTTCCCAGCGCCATGATCTGCCTGATCTGCCCGAAATCGATCCGGAAGCTGTCTGCCCGCAAGCGGAAGGTCTTGCTTTTTGTCAAATAAAAGGCGCAGAGCAAAAAGCTTACAAGCTGTCCCAGAATGGTCGCCCAGGCCGCGCCCTTGATGCCCATATCCAGCACAAAAATCGCCAGCGGGTCTCCCACAATGTTGATCAGCGCGCCCACAATCATAGCGCCCATCGCATACTGCGGGCTTCCGTCCGCCCGGATGATGGATGCCAGCGTATTCTGCGTCATGGCAAGGGGCATCATCGCATAAATGATGAAGCCATAGTCATGGGCAAGGGAAATGGTCGCATCCGTAGCGCCGATCAGGCGCAGCAGCCCGTCTCCCCAGAAATAGCTGATCAGGATGATCAGCGATGCGATGCAGGGAATACAGAATTTTGCGAGAAGCTTTCCGATTTTCTCACTCCCCAGATAATTTGTTGCTTCCATATTCTTCCTCCTTGACTCTCTGGAACAAAAAAAGACACATGCGAACTGCATGTGCCATAAAAATATAAAAGACACATGCGCCCTTTGTCCCGTAATCAGATTTACGTGCCAAAGCACTACATGTGTCGTTTGGGTGTTCCATTTTTATTCAACTACCCGATTATTTTATGAAAAATCCTCTCGAAAAGTCAAGTATTTTTTTGAAAACAATCACTGCGCGGTGAACGCGCAGACCTGGCTGAACTGTTACTCCGCCGCTTCCTTTGAGAGCGCCCTTTCCTGCTTAATCTCCCAATGGATCAAAAAGGTCAGCGCTGCCCTTACCACGATGATCGCCGCAACCAGCGTCACCTCGGACAGCTCCCGCACCACCACCGTACGCAAAATCTCGCTGCCCAGCTTGAATTCCAGCCCCAGCGCCATCCCGTGGGCGAGCTGCAGCCGGACTCTGGGATCCCGGCGTAAATATCCGATAAAACCTCTGATGCCGGCCACGATGATGATGATCACGCCGACAAATTCAAATCCATGAATGGCAACGCCGACCACGCTGTCCAAAAACTCCGCAAATACTTCCATTGAAACCTCCTCCATTACCGGGCCGCGCCCTCTTTGCGGACCGCCGTAAAAGCCGCGGCTTTCCGCTGACAATATCTCCGTTAAAATACTCCTTTTCGACAGCAATGTCAATCCCTTCCCTGAAAATTGATTTCCCTTCCGCAATTTTTTTATGCAAGAAAAAGAGTGTGCCTTGCTTTTGCAAATGGGCTATTGTATAATAATGATGCTGTGAACAAAAGCCTGACTGGTGCAGGCTTTATGGTTATGTAATTGAAAGGGCATACGCCCACAGACATAAATATAGGAGGAAGATTTGCTATGAAACCCTTTATGGACGAAAACTTTCTGTTAAGCACTCCCACCGCCGAAAAGCTCTATCATGACTTTGCGGCCAAACAGCCCATTCTGGACTACCACTGCCACATCAACCCGAAGGAAATCGCGCAGGACCGGCAGTTTGAGAACATCACCCAGGTATGGCTGGGCGGCGACCACTACAAATGGCGTCTCATGCGCGCCTGCGGCGTGGACGAGCGCTACATCACCGGCGACGCCTCCGACGAGGAGAAATTTTACAAATGGGCGACGGTGCTGGGGAAAGCCATCGGCAATCCGCTCTATCACTGGAGCCATCTGGAGCTGAAACGCTACTTTAACTACGACGGTATTTTAAACGAGCACACCGCCAAAGAGGTCTGGGAGCTTTGCAATAAGAAGCTGGCAGAACCCTCCATGAGCGTCCGTTCCCTGATCAGACAGTCCAACGTGAAGCTGATCTGTACCACCGACGATCCCATCGACAGCCTGGAGTGGCATGATTTTCTGGCGAAGGATTCCTCCTTTGCCGTAAAGGTTCTGCCCACCTGGCGTCCCGATAAGGCGATGAACATCGAAAAGCCCGATTACAGAGATTATTTAAAGAAGCTTTCCGCCGCCAGCGGCGTCGATATTTTTTCCTTTGAAACTCTGAAGGAAGCGCTGAGAAAGCGCATGGATTTCTTTGCCTCCATGGGCTGTACCGTATCCGACCATGGTCTGGAGCACATCATGTATGAGCCCGTGGATGAAGATGCGGTGGAGGATATCTTCACGAGAAGATTTTCCGTAAAGCCGATTTCCCATTTGGATGAGCTGCAGTTTAAGACCGCCTTTTTGCAGTTTGCCGCGGAGGAATACAGCAAACGGGGCTGGGTCATGCAGCTTCACTACGGCGCGAAGCGGGACGGCAACACGATCATGTACAACAAGCTGGGACCGGACAGCGGCTATGACTGCATCAACAATCATGCCCCCACCTCCCAGACCGTGGAATTTTTTAACGCTCTGGTCATGAAGGACGCGCTTCCCAAAACGATCATTTACAGCCTGGATCCCAATGATAACGCCTCCATCGGCACCATCATCGGCTGTTTCCAGGATTCCAGCGTGGTATCCAAGATCCAGCACGGCAGCGCCTGGTGGTTCAACGATACCAAACAGGGCATCCTTGACCAGCTCTCTTCCATCGCAAACCTGGGCAACCTCTCCGGCTTTGTGGGCATGCTGACGGATTCCAGAAGCTTCCTGTCCTATACCAGGCATGAATATTTCCGCCGCATCCTCTGCGATTATATCGGAGGTCTGGTGGAAAACGGAGAATTCCCGGCGGACATGGACACCCTTTCCGAAATCGTGACCGACATATCCTATCATAACGCGGTCCGCTATTTTGGTTTTGATCTCTGAACTGTTACGAAAAGGAGCCTTTCATGGACTTGAATGAAGCGAAAATGCAGATTGCCGTTTTAATTGACTCGGAAAATGTCAGTTCCCGGTATGCATCCATCATTTTTAATGAAATAGAAACCTATGGTTTCGCCTCATACCGCAGAATCTACGGCAACTGGAGCCGCAATAACGGCTGGAATGAGAATATCCTGCTGGAAAATTCCATCACGCCGATTCAGCAGTTTGACTATACCTCCGGCAAGAATTCCACGGACATGACCATGGTCATCGACGCCATGGACATCCTCTATTCCGGTCATGTGGACGGCTTTTGCCTGGTCACCAGCGACAGCGATTTCACGCGCCTTGCCATGCGGCTGCGGGAGGCGAACATGTACGTCATCGGCATGGGGGAATCCAAATCTCCTATGGCGCTGACCAAGGCATGCAATAAATTCATCCATTTGAACCTGATTTATGCCCAACCCTCCTCCACATCCCCTGCATCGGGTACGGCCGCAGAGGAGCATGAGCTTCACGACGATTTCAGCACGGACCGCAGCGCCAAGGCAGCGGCCGTCACGCCCCTGTCCGAAATCGAGGAGGCAATCATCGATATTGTCAACGACAACGAAAACAAGGGCAAGCCCGCCTACATGGGCGAAATCGGCAGCCGCTTAAACAGCAAATTCACGGATTTTGATGTCCGCAACTATGGTTATACAAAGCTCCTCACCTTAATCCGCGATAAATGCTCCCGGCTGGAAATATCCAAAGAGAATTCCTCTTACTATGTCAACATCCGCGAGCTGGAAAACGAGCTGGACGTACAGAAGGAAATCACCGCCATGATCGCCAAAAACGGCGGCGCCATTGACAACCTTTCCGTCATCTACGATGCGCTGAAAAAAAAGCATCCCGCTTTTGACTTAAAGGACTACGGCTACAGCCGCCTGTCCAGCTTTCTGCGCAGCATGGAGGGCGTGACCGTCAAGGGAAACGAGGTGAGCTTAAACGGCGCTCCCAAAAAGACGCGGGCACGGAAAAAACAATAGCTTTATAAAAGGGTCTGTAAAAAGTCATAGGTTCCCGGCTTCTTACAGACCCTTTATCAATCTGTTATTTTCGCTGATTTGTCAGGTAAATATAAGCGTCTTCCAGGGTGGCATGATCCGTTTCACAGTCCGCATCCGGTTTCTCTTCGCTCAAAATCCGCATTTGTATGCCATTTTCCGTATACTGCTTCGCAGAAATCAGATACTTTTTCTCCAGTTTCTCCGCCTGCGCAAAATCAGCCGTCGTATAGCTCCAGACCTTTCCCTTCGCATGCTCCAGCAGTCCGGGCACGCTCCCCGCATATAAGAAGCGCCCTCTTTTCATAACGGCCAGCCGGCCACAGGTTGCCGCCAGATCCTCTACCACATGGGTCGAAAGCAGGACGGTGCGTCCCTTTGAAAAATCCACCAGCAGATTTCTGATCCGGATGCGTTCCTCCGGATCCAGGCCGGTTGTCGGTTCATCCACGATCAAAAATTCCGGCTCATGTAACAATGCCTGAATCAGCCCTACCCGTCGTTTCATGCCGCCGGATAATTGCTTCATCTTCTTTTTACGATGCATGGACAAATCCGTTTTTTCCAGATAGTACGAAATGCGTTCTTTACATACCCGTTTGGAAATGCCGGATAAATCCCCCATATACTCCAGACATTCCTGCACGGTCAGACCCGGATACAGATCAATTTCCTGTGGCAGATATCCGATTTTTCTCTGTATTTTTTCGTAATTCTCCTCTCTGTAGGGTATATCGTCGAGAACTACGGTTCCGCTGTCAGGCGATAATACCGTCGTCAGCACCCGCATCAGCGTTGTCTTTCCCGCTCCGTTTTCCCCCAGCAGCCCGAAGATCCCCTTTGTTATCTCCAGATTGGCATGATCAATCGCCGTCACCCTGTTTTTAAACGTTACTGTCAAATCCTCTATCCAGATTCCCATCGTCTCAGCCCCTTTTCCCAATCACCCCGGGCAATATCGCCACCGTCGTCATCCCGATACCGATACAAACCGCTTTCCCGCACATCCAGCCAAAATCGCCGCTGTTTTCCATAGCTCTGAATGTGTAGGAAAACAGGTTCCATTCCCCCAGATATCTGTCGCCAACACTGGAATTTGTAAGCAGCCACAGCGTCAGACATCCGCCGATTCCTGCCCACATATTCCGGAACACACAGGAAATCAGATTCGATACCAGCCCCCAGAAGCCGATCGTGATGACAATGGAAACAAAATATATGAGAAACTGATATCCTTCATTTCCTGCGGCATTTTGTCCTTCCGCAAGCGTTACCGGATTCTGAAACAGAAAAAACAATCCATATCCGGCGACCGCAATAAATAGCAGGAATATCTCCTGTATCACAATCCTTTTGTAGATGGCATGCATTCTCCTTTTCATGGGATACAGCCTTTGGATTTCTGACCGCCTGCTGACGATTTCCTGCGTATAGGTATCCGCACAGATGCAGACAGACAGAATCGCCATTGGCGCTTCCAACGCAATCCCTGCCTCAAACGTGTAGGTCACCCCTCTGGCAAGGCTCAGCATCACAATAAAAAATACCGCACAGACAATTTTATAAGCCGGGAGCGCAATCTTCCTTTCATATTTCAATAAAACCGCCTCCTTTTCCATATCCGGGCGGAAATGAAAAGAATGCCTGCACTGGCCAGGAGCAAGAAGCCCTGGTTTAACAATACCAGCGGAGGTGGCGCGGTATCAAAAAATGTGCCCGGAAACCGTACCATGATCGCGAATGGTCTGCCGTAATATCCATACACGCCTTCCGCGTTTCTGCTTCCCATATTTGAATACACCATATAAAGAAGCAGCAACGGCACAGCAGGCAGCGGACTTTTAAACAGCAAAGAAATCAGGCTATAGACGCTCACGATCATCAGCATATTGGGCAGAATGTATAAACAGCCTGCCAGCAAAAAATCCGTCAGCCTCACCGCAAAGCCGCTGCTTTTTGTGAATATGGCACACAAAGCCCAAAATATCAGACTTAAGACCATGAGCAGCAGCGCGCAGACCGCAAAACCGCTTCCCGCCTTTCCAACCAGATATTCCCCCGCGCCGACCGGCTTTGTATGAAGCAGCTCCCAGGTATCCTTCCTTGTATCCTGCATAAACAAAACGGATAAAAAAAGCGTCGCAAAAAATCCCAGAAACAATCCCGCAAAATCGGCGAATTTTCTTGAAAAATAATATGAAAACGTTCTGCTTTCCAGCTTTTGCGCAATATATGAATTGATCTCCCTGCGCGTCCCCTTGCGATAGGCTGTATCCGCATAAATGCCGTATGCCCCATAAAATCCATATTCCTCCAGATAATTACAGGCGGCCGGCACATCCATTTCTTTCATTTCATCGATCACAGCCTGCGCGCCGGCAGGGTCCAGCAAAAACGCTGAAAGCAGGGTCTTTTGTATCCGCTCCTCCCATGCCTTCCGCCTTTGTTCTCCCTCAATCGGCACATATCCGTCAAAAACGTCTCCATCGCGAAAGGTTTCCGGATACTCGTTGACGATCTCCTCCCCTTCTGCAAGATAATGGATCTGCAAATAAGGGCGTACATTTTGAAACACCATAAAAGCAACGGCCGCAATTCCGATCCAGAGCAAAGGGCTTTTCACATAATTTTTTACTTCCCTCTTTAAAATAACCCCCATCCTTGCGCCTCCCCAAATAATTGGCAATAGCAGGAAAGCCAAACAAAGCGTTGCTATCGCCTGATCATGAAACATGATAAAAGATAAAACACAACAAAAAAACAATGAAAAAAATATTGTCAGCCTTCGGGCAGCAAAATACCGGATCGCTCATGCGATCCGGTGAAATGTTGCCGTTGCCACAGCCCCTTTTTGCTTATCGTTTTCCAAAATCAGTTTTCCTCCATGCTTTTCACAGTACAGCCTGCAAAGATACATACCGATTCCCGCATGCTTCAGGCTGTCCTTCATATTCTGCTGGCGGAACGCTTCCATGACCGTTTCTGCATTTTCCAAAAAGCCGTCCCCGTCATCCCTGACAGAAACGGTCAATTCAGCTTCCTCCACCCTTATCCGGATTTCAACCTGATGTTTTCCATAGCGGAAGGCATTGGACAGCAGGTTTTCTATCACCTCCAAAATGACTTCCCTGTCCCCGAAAAACAGTTTCTCCGGTGCCGCCCCCTGCAAAACGGACGCTTTCCCATATTCTTTTTCCAGAGCGGCAAGCTCTGCACGGATGTCTGCCTCCAATCGCTTTGCGGAAATCTTTCTGCCAACCAGTTTTCTGTTTTCCAGACTGCTCATTTTGCGCATGGTTTCTACAAAAGTGTCCATGCGTTCCACCTGGCTCTCGCTTTCAGACAGCATTTCCATCGCCCCTTCTGCGTCAATCTCTGCATTTGACAGATATTCCGTCAGCATTTCCAGATATCCCTTCAAAATGGACAGCGGCGCGCGTATATCATGGGCAATCGCCGCCCGCAACAGCTTTTCCTCCTCAATGCTTTTCCACAGGATCCGGTTATTTTCGGCAAGCTGCTCCCGCATCCGCTCAAACTCCACACACAGCGCGCCCATTTCATCCCCGCTTTGATAAGTAATGTGAAAATCCAGATCGTTTTCACCAATCCTTTTCGAGGCGAGCGCCAGCTCTTTCACCGGCTTTTGCAGTTTATTCCGGTAAAAAAGAAAAACTGCCGCACAGCTTCCCGCCATGGACAAAATCAGGATCGTATAAGTCTGTAAAAAGTCACAGAGCTCCGACCAGAATAAATCCCGCCGCGTCATTTCAAAAGCGCCCGGTCTGGCGATATCCTTCCCGACGCCTTCCTGTTCCACTGCCCGGAAATATGCCTCCTGATCCGCATAATTCCACCAGATGCGCAGCTGCGCCCGTGACGCAATCCGGACAATGGCTGCGGAGAGAAAAAAGCTGCAAAACAGGGCGACCGTCATGTACAAAAAAATTGTTTTTCTCACGGAAAGATTTCTCATTTTTTCCATCGGTAACCCATCCCCCATACCGTTTCAATATATTCCGTTTCTGTATACTGCCGGAGCTTATTTCTGATTCTGCGGACCAGCTCCGTAATCACTCTGCTGTCTCCCCCGGCATCTAACCCGCAAACCCTCTCATAAATCCTTTCTTTCTCAAAGACCATTCCCGGATTCATGGATAAAAACTCAACGATCGCATATTCCAGCTTTGTCAGCTCCAGCTCAGCCTCATGGATCTGCACAGCCTTTGCCCCATAATCAATGGATAGTTCCCCCCGAAAGCGCCGCTTTGTCCTGCTCCTGCCGCGTTCCTCCCGTTTCAGATGCGCCATGATCCTCGCGTCCAGCTCCTTTAAGCCAAAAGGCTTACAAATATAATCGTCACCGCCCGAAGAAAGCCCATTCACAATGTCCTGTTCCTCTGTCCGCGCTGTCAGGAATAAAACAGGACAGGCTGTTTTATCGCGTATCCTGCGGCATACCTCTATGCCGTCAATCCAGGGCATATTGATATCCAATAATATGATATCCGGCTGCAGCTTCATTTTCTCCAATCCCTCAGCGCCGTTCTCCGCCGTAATGACTTCATATTTTTTCATCTCAAAGTATCTTCTCAACATTTTGAGAAGCGCTCTGTCATCATCAATGATCAACAGCCTGTATCCCATGAGATTTCTGCCCCTTATCTTCTACAATCTCCATCAGCTCACGCTCGGACTGGATGTCGCCCGGGTAAGGATAGGTTTTCGCGCATTTTTCAAAAAGCGCTTTACAGGCGCCGGCCTTTGCCCTGTCCTGTCCGCCAAGCAGGGCGCAGGCGTATTCCGTACGGATGACGGAGGGAAAGCTTTTCATGGATTTCATGAATTTCTTCTGCTCCTTCGTCAGCAGGCCGTCCAGCACCTCTTTTCGGTTCTGGCAAATGAGCTCTATATAAATGCGATCGCAGACCATGAGATCGCGGTGAATCCCGACAATGCCGCTGTCAAGCGCAAGCAGATGCGCCATCAGCCTGTCCGCTTCCCCAAAACGGTGGGCGTCAACCAGACGGTTGCAGGCAAAAACTCCCATAGCGGCAACCATGCTGTTTTTCATCGCCTCATCGGAGGGGACCACGAACCATTCCTCCGGCATATCCTTAAGCCTGACGCCGTTTGCGGTCTGTTCGCTCACCTTCATCTGTATCCGGAAGGCACGCTGCGCCTCCTTGCTGCGCCTGAGGGAGAAAGCGTTATATCCGTCATTATCCACCGCGCCCATCCGCATGGGAATGCCGTTCATCAGGGCAAGCGCTATGCCGATCAATGTGAACATCATGAGCCATACGGATAAAAGCGAATGTTCGTCCCAGACAAGGCTGAGCCCAAGGGCGATCACGCTCACCATCAGATTCCCAAACGAACCGCCCAGATTATAAAGGAACACAGGCATTTTCCCGTCTACAGGCTCCGGCGGCAGCATCAGGCATTGTCCGCCCGTTCCCGCAATGCTGATGCGGCGCAGCCTGAGTCTTCCGCCCTCCTTCATCCACAGAAAGCTCATGATGCGGAAGGAGCTGAACTGGTATCCCGTCATAAGCCCGAACACAAGATGCCCCGCCTCGTGAAAGATCGTCTGCAAAAAGAGAGCCACATACACGCCTGCAAGCAGAAAAGCCATGTAGAACAGCTTCCCGCCGGTGGAAACCATTTCACCCCAGACGTCCTCTATAAAGTCCATGATCAGTACGCCGCATACAGCGCCGATCATCATAAAAAACGCCATGGCAATCACATTGCCCCATACCGGTTTCTTTTTCCGTTCCTTCATTTCCTTTTTCTCCTTCACAAATCATGCCGTCCTTTTCCTTCCGGAAACCGAAACAAGCATACCGCAAATTTCCCGGCAAGTCAACTGTCGGCTGCACAGACCGGATAGTTGTCAAAATAATGCCTGCGGTATATAATGAAAGCATAACAGCTGTGACACGGAGGATTTCAATATGCATTTACCGCAAACCATACAGGCGCTGATCGCGGGGGAACCCTGGCAAACGGATGATATCGGACAATCCGGTTCTTCCGTACGGATTTACCATGACAAGGTCTTAAAAATTCAGGAATATGGCGAAGAAGCCGAAAATGAATGCCGCATGATGCGGTATCTTTCCGGAAAGCTTCCCGTCCCTGCCATATATGCCCACGAAGTGGCTGAGGGGAAATCCTTCCTGCTGATGGGCAAATGTGATGGGCGGATGGCCTGCGATGCCGGCTACATGCAGGACCAGGCGACGCTGTGCAGGCTGCTTGCAAAGGGATTAAAAATGCTGTGGAGCGTGGACATTTCAGACTGTCCCTCCGACTGGCGGCTTTCGCGCAAGCTGAAGCAGGCGCGTTTCAACGTAGAAAACGGGCTGGTTGACCTGGACAATGTGGAGCCCGGCACCTTTGGCGAAAACGGCTTTCAAAGTCCCTCTGCCCTGCTGCAGTGGCTCTGTGAAAACATGCCGGAGGAAACGCCCGTTTTATCCCATGGCGATTACTGCCTCCCCAACCTGTTCGGCACAGGAGACCATGTGACCGGCTTTATCGACCTGGGCAAAACCGGCATCGCGGACATGTGGTGCGATATCGCGCTTTGCTGGCGCAGCCTGTCCCACAACTACAGCGGCAAATACGCGCAGGGCAGCCGTTCCTTCTTCGATGAAAATATGCTTTTTGACGAGCTGGGCATCGAGCCGGACTGGGAGAAAATCCGATATTATATCCTGTTGGACGAGCTATTCTGAGGTACATCCCGGCTGCTTTTCCTAGAGCTCATAGTGTGGCCGGAAAGGCAGATGAATGGCAAAAGCTGGTTTTCTGGCTCTCATCAATGATGATCGGTAGCTTACAGATCTCAACTGTTACCGCATTCGCCGTTTCATTCTGTTCCGGACAGCCGGTACCGCACGATATCCCCATCCGACAATGTCTTCGTGGACGTCAGGATGACCTCCTCGCCCTCCTGCAGCGCCCTGGCCTCCAGCGCAACGTAAGTATCTCCCTCCTCCAGCACCGTCACAAACCTTTTTTCCGCCGCCAGCTCTTCCCCGAGGATGCCCTGCTGCCTGCGCACCACATAGATGTATTTTCTGTGGTTCTCCTCATGGACCGCCGTCGCCAGAACGCAGCAGGGATAGGACTGGGACTGCCAGGACAGCGCAAAGGTTCCGCTCTCCCCCATGCTTCCCATGCCCTCCGGCAGGGAAAGCAGCGTCAGAAAGCTGCCGTCCGCCTGCTGTTCCATATATTCCACCGCGCAGTCCTCCTTCCGGCCGCCGATCTGCAGGCTGCCGATACTGCCCAGATTGATATATTTTTTATCCTCTTTGGAAACGATCATCCGAAATTCCAGATTTTCCTCCTGATCCGCGTAGACGACCGCCGCGCCGTCCGGCGTATCGCTGCCCGCCGAAACGCGGATATCCGTCACGACGCCCTTTTGGGGCGCGGTTATTTTCCCTTCTTCTCCTTCCAGCTTCCGATATCCTGCCAGCACCTCCCGAAGCCAGGCAAGCTCCAACTGGTTTAAGGCGAGCGTATCCTGCAGGGTCTGTGGCTCAGTCGAATCGTCCACCTTCCTCTGCGCCTCCTTTAACGCCTCCTCCTTCTGCCGCAGGGCGTCCTCGTAGGCCCAGCCCGCGCTCTCGGCATTTCTCCGCAGCGTTTCCCCCTGTGCCTCCCAGTTTTTTTGTTCCATGTCCTCCGCCGAAAAATCCGGCTCCTCTACGCTGTCCGCCTGGTGCTTTTGCAGCTTGTCCTGAATGTCTGCAAGCTCTGCCGCCAGCGCGTCCCGCCTCGCTTCCGCTTCCTGCAGGCGCTTTCTTAAGACCTCCGGATCGGTGTCCGTCCCGTCGGAAGCGTCCGGCGCCTCCGGGCTTTCCGTGGGCGCTTCCTCTTCGGAGGGTTCTGCAGCTTCCGTCTGATCACTGCCATCCGGTGATTCTGCCGCCTCCGTCTGGTCTGTGCTGCCTGACGGCTCTGTCGCCTCCGTCCGGTCTGCGCTGCCTGACGGCTCTGTCGCCTCCGTTCTCTCTGCGCTGCCTGACGGCTCTGCAGCCTCCGTCCTCTCTGCGCTGCCTGACGGCTCTGTCGCCTCCGTCCTCTCTATGTCCTCTGACGGCTCTGGCACCTCTGTCAAACCAGCGCTATCTGATGCCCCCACGGTCCCCGCTTGCTCTACACGCTCTGTCGGTTCTGCATTTTCCGGCAGATCTGCGCCATTTGATACTTCCATGCCCCCTCCCGTTTCTTCGCCGTCTGACAGTTCTCCTTCCGCTTCTGGCTCCATGCCGCCCATCCGCTGTACCGCGAAGTACTGTCCGCCTGCCCCCTGCGCTGCCTCCAACGCGCGCCGCGCCTCTTCCACCTGTCCTTCCGCTTCCGAAAGCGCCCGGGTCAGCCTGTCTGCCTCCGCCTGCAGCTTCTTTCCCCGTTCCACCCAGGCGTTATACGCATCCCTGGCCTGTCTGCGTCCCTCCTCATCAGTCATCCCGGGCGCGTCTTCCATATGCTTTTTGTAATCGGCATCCGCCTCCTCTTCCCGGATCCGCGCCCGGTCAACGGCGGCGGCATTTTCGGCGGCGGCATCCATATAATCCTCTAAAAGGCGGTCAGTATTTTTGACCGCGTCCTGATCCGCCAGGGACTGGTTATGCTGCAAGGTGGCGATCTGCACCTCCAGCTTTTTGACCGCAAGCTCCTGCGCAGCGATCTGTTCCTTCAAATCCTGCATATTCAGAGAAAAAAGCAATGTGCCCTCCTCCACCACATCTCCTTTTCCCACCTCCACCGTATCCACCCGGATGGAAGGCAGAGTGGACACCGCGTATTCCCGGCTCTGCGCCACCGCACCGTCCACCTGGATGCTGCGCCCCAGCACCCGCTTTTGGGCCTCCGCCACCGTGATCTGGGGAAGCTGACTGCCATATACGCTCTTTGAAATCAGGGTGCACAGCAGCATGAAACACAATAGTCCCGCCAGTGCCGCCACAATTTTTCGCTTTCCCGCCAAAAAAGACATTTTTATACCTCCACTATCCTTTTGTTCCCGAAGCCGCAATTCCCTGCTCCAGGTAGTCCTGCCCGAACCAAAACACGCACAGCGCCGGCAGCAGCGTGATCACCGATGCCGCCATGGCAAAGCCCGCCTGATCGATGCCGATGTTTGGCAGATACAGGGAAAGCGGCCAAAGGCTTTTATCCTTTAAAAAGGCCAGCGGCTGCTCGATCAGATTCCAGCACTCCAGAAAATCGAGCACCAGGGCGGACAAAATGCCGCCCTCCCCGATGGGCAGCCCGATCCGGAAAAAAATGTACCATTCTCCCGCGCCATCCATCCGCGCCGCCTCCAGCAGGCTCTCCGGAATGCCGCAAAAGCTTCTGTAGACCAGAAAAACCGGAAAGGTGGAAAACACGGCCGGAAGAATGATCGCCCAATGGGTATTTAACAGCTCTATCCGGTCCAGCACCAGATACTGAGACAGCATCATCACCTGAAAGGGCAGCAGCATCAGGATCATATAAATCAAAAATAACGTTTTTTTCATCCAAAACCGGTAACGGGAAAAGGCCCATGCCGCCGGAACAGCCACAAACAGCTGTCCTGCCAGAATCATTCCCACCATTTTTACCGAATTCCAGAACAGCACAAAAAATTGTGGAGATGCAAAGAGCAGCTTCCCAAACTGGGAAAAGTCGGGAAACACAGGGATCCATGTCCAGTCAACGAAGCTACCCTCCTCCCCAAAAAGCGGAGAAAGCAGCATATGCATTTCATATTCTCCGGTTATCGAGCCCGACAGCAAAAGCGCTGCGGGCAGGCAGACGATCACAGCCAGAATTGCCAGCGGACATGCCGCCAGAATGCCCCGTATTCTTTTTGCCGTCCGCTTTGAAATCCACAGCTTTTTCATTCCGGTCCCCCCTCATCCCGTTCCCAAAGATATTGCAGCAGGAGAATCGCCCCAATCATGACCGCTCCGGTCACCACCGCCGCTGCCGCCATTTTATCCAGAGACAGATCCACAAACCAGTTATTGAATAGGTGCTGGAGCATATAAATGCTTTCATGAGGATAGGAACCCGCCACCAGATACGCCTCCCGGAATACCTTGAAGGAATTGATGAAGGACAGCACCGTTATGGTGTAGAGATTGGGCAAAAGCTGAGGCATCACGATTTTTATAAAAATCTGTCCCCGCCCCGCACCGTCCACCGCCGCCGCTTCCTTAAGCTGCTCCGGCACGGATAACAGCCCGGCTAGCCAGAGCGTTACCGTATAGCCCAGATTTTTCCAGATGTAGCTTACAATCAGCACCCAGAATGCCGCCCCCGTCTCCATATAATCCGTTTCAAACGCATGCCCCCAACCGGCAAGCGCCGCAATCCTGCCGCAAAACCCGTTGAAAAGCCCCCACCGGTCAAAAAGCATGTTCCAGACCAGCACCACCGTCGCCGAAGGGATCGCCATGGGCAAAAGATACGCCGATAAAAAAATTTTCAGCCGTCTGTGCCCGGCGATCAGCACCGCAAGCAAAAGCCCTGCGCCGATCAGAAGCGGCAGGCAGCAGATGGCAAACCGCGCCGTGTTTTTGGCGGCGAGCAAAAACGCTTCATTTTGAAAAACAGTTTTGTAATTGTCCAGCCCCTTCCATTCTCCCGTCACCGCCGTCAGAAAGGAACGGCGCACCACATCCCCGAAGGGAATCAGGTAAAAAATCAGCACACCGCCCAGACTGGGCGCAAGAAACAGCCAGGCCGCCCGGTTTCTCTTTTTTTTCATCCTACCCCCATGCTGCCATCAGGCGGCGTCTTTTAGACGCCTTAGAAAATCTCTTCACGCTATTCCACCATGGAAAGCTTCACTCTGTTCTCAATCTCCGTAAGCGCCGTTTCCAGATCGATCTCATCCTTCAGGAATTTCTCTCCGTTTTCCAGCACCGCACTGATCAGGACTTCATTGCGCAGACTGGGCGTCTGCAGGGATTCCAGGGTTTCATACAGCCAGTCCACCTCTTCCTGCGTCATCTGGTAAACGGTCATCTGCTGATAAGAATTGCCATCCGTCATCATCATGGCGCCGATAATCCCGCCGTTTCCATCGCCGTTCAATCGGATCTCTTTCTCCACGGCATCCCGGTTTATGGAAAATCCTCCCCCGACTGCGGCATCCGCCGACAGCATCCGTTCCACAAACTGCTCCGCCAGCTCCGGTTCCTTGGCGGAAACCGGAATGCCTGCGATGGTATAAGGGATAAAAACCTTGTCGGATTGTCCCATCAACAAATCACAGAGCAGTCCCTCCTTTTGCCTGCGGACGGAAAACATAATCTCCAACGACCATACCTCGTTGATATATCCCATGCCAATCCGGTCTTCCTGTAAAAAAATATTCCCCGAGCTGATATCCATCAGCATCCATGTGTCATCCGTTTCCATTCCATTCATTCTTCCATAGCGTGCGTTCTTCGTCTCCTCCCACTCCGCCTTTTCCTCCGGCATCGTACCGGCATCCTCCGCCGCAAAAATCCGCTTCGCTTCTGTCAGAAAATCTTCCACCGCGTTCCTGTTCAGACCGCCGCCCTCCGCTTCCCAGGCGGGACTGCACGCCGTTTCCAGAATCCGCAGGGTTGACTGCGCGTCAATGCTTCCCGTCACGCTTCCGCTCTCCTTTTTCCTGCGCAAAGCCTCTGTCGCATCTGCAAGTCCCTTTAAATCCTTCACGTCAGCCAGCTCCTGCGCAGGACCGATGATGCCGGGAAACCGATAGCGCATGGGAATCGCCATAAGCTTTCCGTCCCTTTCCAGAGAGACCGCAATATTATGCAGAACAGGCTCTGTTTCCTCCGCCCTGGCAAGCACTGCGCTCAAATCGGACAGCATCCCCTTTTCCAGCCAGGAATCCAGCGGAAAACCGTCCAATATGATCACGTCAGGACCATGCCCTGCCAAAATCTCCGTGTTCAGCGCCTTGATGGCGTCCTCCTTTGTCTGCCCGCTGTTTTCCTCCAAACCCACCTCATAATTCACATATACATCCTGATGCTCCGTCTGGAACAGACTCACCGCCTGCTGCACCATCTTATCCCGCTCCAGGCTGTACACACTAAGCTCCTTTTCCGGCAGCGTCGGCACATCCTCCCGCCATGCAAAGGTGCCGGTGCCCTGTCCGTACAGCACCAAAAACCGGTTATACGAAAGCAGCTGCATGCCATAAATCGATTTTGAAGGATCCCCCAGCGTGCAAAGACTTCCCTCCAGGAGCTTTTCCACCGTGCCGCCCCCCAGTATATGGCTATAAATGCCGTCGCCGCTGACCAGATACAGCGTATCCGCTTCTCCCGCCTGCATATAAACGCTGTAGGCATCGCTGGTATATTTAATCATGTTTCCGTTCTGCTTCACCTGCGCCATCAGAAATTCATCCAGCACTGCATCACGATCCAGCTGCACCCTGTTTTTCCTGTCGTAAAAAAGCACCCCCTGCTCCGTCGCCGCAAGCATCCTGTCATCTGTCAGAAAAAGAAGCTGCTGCACATGGGAAGGCGTTTCAAACACCTTTGTCACTTCCCCCTCCATCGACATTTCATAAAGCTGCTTCGTGTCGCTCACGTACAGGCGATTGTCCGGCGCAAACCAGCAGTCGGTAATCCATTCCCCGCCCATTCCAGCAAATTCCAGCTTCTCAAATGACCCGTCCGGCTGCACGAGCTGATACTCCATCAAAATGGCGAGACTGCCGCCCTCCTCTTCCGCTTCATCTTCCGCCGCTGTTTCGTCTTCCGTCACTGTTTCGTCTTCTGTCGCTGTTTCGTCTTCCGCCGCTGTTTCGGCATCTGTCGCTACTCCTTCATCCGCATCGGCATCCGCTTCCAGCTCTACCTCCGCCGAATAATCCATGTATCCGACAAACATCGTCCCATCCGGCGCGATCGCCGCACACCGGAAGGAACGATAAATGCAGTTATCCTGGAACCATTCCGCCTGCCACGGCTCCCAGGTCCTCCCGTCGTCCGTAGAAACATAGGGCCCGTAATTATAAGAGAAAAATGCCAGCCGTCCATCCTCCAGCCTCGTAAGGGAAGTGCTCCGGTTCATCTCCACGTTTCCCTCCACATAGTCCTCCACATATCTGCCCATCTGCACGGTTCCTTCCGTGCTGTCGCTGCCCACCGTTTGCGCGCCGCTATCCTTCTGCGCCGCGCTGCAGCCGCCAAGCATCATTGCCGCCGCAACCACCAAAGCCACGGCACTTCGACCAAATTTCCACATTGAATCATTCCTCCTTGTATTGTTCTATGCTTATCCGGAAGACCGCTCCGTCCGGGGGAAGGGGACACGGAGGCAAAAGGGAGCGGCGGGCTGCAGGGCATATATTCCCGCCTGGACACGCTCTCGCTCGGGAAACCACGTAGCGGTACGTAAGGCGTCAAAATACGCCGCCTAAGTACCGACACGGTTTCAACGGTCCTAGCAGAAACATATGCCCTGCAGCCCGCCGCTCCCTTTTGCCTCCGTGTCCCCTTCCCCCAAACGCCGCTCCCTGCCGATCTCCACACAATCATTCGGTGAATACTTCATTGTAACGATCTCCAATGGCAGAATCAGAACTGCAAATACAATGCGATACTCTCCATGCATCACATCGTATCAGGAAAAATTTTAAAAAGTCTGTAATTTTAAAGCATTTTTACAAACTTTTCTGTTATACTGAAAAAATCGGAATACAATCTACCTGCACTGTAGCAGAAATCAAATACATTTATCGGGGATATACAGAACTTCGCCGCGCCGGGAGGTTTTGGAGGGAGCCGGGAAGGACATGTGTCCATGACCGGACCGTTAAAACCACGTCGGTACTTAGGCGGCGTATTTTGCCGCCTTATGTACCGCTACGTAGTTTTTCGGTTACTATTCAGACAGGTCTGCGCGTTCACCGCGCAGACCGTGAGAAATAGTACCGGCAGCAGGCATCCGCCCCATCGCGTAGCGATTTTCATGGGCGGATGCAGTTACTATTCAGACTTGTCTGAATAGTAACGTTTTTCGAGCGAGAGCGTGTCCGGACAGGGATACATGTCCTTCCCGGCTCCCTCCAAAACCTCCCGGCGCGTCAAAGCCTTCCCTGTGCATCCCCGAAAAAGGAGGAATCCCATGCGAATTCTGGTTATGGAGGACGACCGCGCGCTGTGTGACGCCATCGCTTACTGGCTGCGCGCACACAAATATGAAGTGGACGAATGCCACGACGCTGCGGAAGGCGACTTTTACCGGAAGGAAGGCAGCTACGACTGCATCCTGTTAGACCGCATGCTGCCCGGCATGGACGGCATTTCGCTGCTAAAGAAAATGCGCGCCGAAAAAGACCGCACCCCGGTCATCATCATCACCGCCCTCGGCACGCTCTCCGACAAGCTGACGGGACTGGATGGCGGTGCGGACGACTATCTGGTCAAGCCCTTTGAAATGGAGGAGCTGGAGGCCCGCATCCGCAGCGTCACCAGGCGGCACTTCGGCACGGACCCTGTCAGCGCGTTAAGCTATGGCGATCTGACCTATGATCCGGAGGAGCTTAAGCTTTCCGGTCCCGGCGGCTGCATGGTTCTCTCCAAAAAAGAGGGACTGGTCATGGAAACCTTCCTGCTGTCCGCCGGAAAAACCCTTTCCCGGGAAGCGATCCAAAACCGCGTCTGGGGACTGTACAGCGATGTGGAACAGACCAATCTGGACAACTACATCCATTTTTTGAGAAAAAGGCTCAAAGGCCTGCAGAGCACTACAAAAATAGCCAACGTCTGGGGCGTCGGCTATCGGATGGAGGAAACGGAATAAATGATCAAAAAGCTTCACCGGAAACTGACCCTGCTGTGCAGCATTTTCACCTCTGCTATCCTTTTATGTATGTCGGGCATTTTCCTTTTTGAATCGGAACGCAGCCAGCGGGAAAACAGCTTTCTCTCCTTTACGGCGGACATGAATTCCCTGCTGGTAAGCCTTGAGGAACAGACTGTTTTGTCCCACTCCTGGCTTCGAAAAATGGAAAACGGAAAATATCGCATTTATCTGCTGGACAACGGCAGACCGCTTTTGTTCAACGCCCTCTCCCTTTCCAGGCAGGAGCAAAACCTGATCGACGCTGCGCTCTCCCACTATGAAAAGCTGCAGCCCTCTCTGGACATGCCAAACAGCTTTCACGCCGTTCATGCCGAGTTTGCCTGGTCAGGGAAAAAAGGGGATGAGTGCGCCCTTTCCGCCGCCACTCATTATATCAGCTGCATGACCTGGCTAAAGAGAAGCGTGCCGGTCACCGCCGTGGTGCTTTCGCCACAGGATCAGCTGACAAAACACCTTACCTTTCAGCGCCTTTTCATCCTCGCGCTGGTCCTGACCGGCTTTGCCGCCTTTTTTATCTTTTCCTGGTTCTTTACAGGGAAATTGCTAAAGCCTGTGCAGGAAAGCCAGCGGCGGCAGATAGAATTTATCGCTTCCGCTTCCCATGAGCTGCGCACGCCCCTTTCGGTCATTCTCGCTTCTGTCAGCGCCTGCGAGGTCGCGCCGCCAAAAGACCACGCCCGTTTCTTTTCCTCCATCAAAAGGGAAGGGAAACGGATGCAGGGACTTCTTGCAGACCTGCTCCTTCTGGCAAATGAAAAAAGCGCTCTGACCGATCTGGCAAAAGCGCCTGCCGATCTGGAAACACTGCTTTTGAATCTGTACGAAAGCTTTGAAGTGATCGCAAAAAAGGAGCAGCTGTCCCTTTCCGTCAATCTGCCGGAAAGAGAGCTGCCCCCCTGTCAGTGTGATGCAGAAAAAATTACGCAGGTTTTATCCATATTTTTGCAAAATGCCGTCAGCTATACGCCCGCAGGCGGCTCTGTCTGCCTGGGCGCACATCAGGAAGGAAAGCGCATCCTCCTCTTCGTTTCGGATACCGGTCATGGCATTTCGGATGCCGATAAAAAAATGATCTTTGAGCGCTTCTACCGGGGCGAGCGGGCGCACAGCCAAAAGGACCATTTTGGACTGGGACTGTGTATCGCCGCTGACATCGCAAAGGCCCACCGGGGACAGATCACCGTTGCTGACAACCAACCGTCCGGAAGCATATTTACGCTGCATCTGCCCTTGTGATCCCAGCTCTCGGACAGCGGCATTGTGCGTTTGTGCGCACTCGTTCTCCAGACAGCCACATATACGGTCGCGCGCATTTATCTTTCATATGCCATCATTGTCAGGTTCCGCCGGCTGTCATGGCGAACCGCGCAGGACATCTCTCGCCGCCTGTCCGTCAGGCCGCTTCTCCATACAGGGAAAGGTGACCAAAACCTTGAACAGATCGCCGTCCAGATAGATTTCAAACTTTCCGTTTTGCAGCTCGGTCAGATTTTTGGCGATGGAAAGCCCCAGACCGCTGCCCTCTGTGCTGCGGGAGATATCGCCGCGGATGAAGCGCTCCGTCAGCTCCGCCGCGTCGATGTTCAGCGCCTGGGCGGAAATATTTTTCATGGAAAATACGGCATACCGCTTTCCCGCGATTTCCATTTCCCGGATATCCAGATAGACCCGCGTTCCCTCCAGCGCATATTTGTACGTGTTGGAAAACAGATTTTCCACAACCCGCCAGATCCGTCTGGAATCCGCCTCGATATAGACCGGCCCATCCGGCGTATTGAGCACCATTTCCAGACACTTTTCCTGAAATTTGTCAGAAAACTCTCCGCAGGTCTGATTCACAAGCTCGGCAAAATTGAGCCGCTCCATCTGCAGGGAAATATTCCCCGAGGTGATCTTGGAAGCCTCCACCAGATCGTCCGTAAGCTGCTTTAGCCGCTGGGATTTGGCATCCAGCACCTGAATATAGCCCAGGATCCGCTCATCCTCGATTTTTTCCCGTTTTAAAAGGTTGACAAAATTAATGATGGAGGTCAGCGGCGTCTTGATGTCGTGGGAAACATTGGTGATCAGATCGGCCTTTAAGCGCTCGTCCTTCATGCTCTGCTCCACAGCGGTTTTAATGCCTTCTCCGATGCCGTTTACCGCCTCCGCCAGCTCCCGGTTTTCCCCATGCAGTCCCTTTTCTTCAATTTTCAGTTCAAAATCTCCATGCCGGATGCGCTTCGTGCGCTCCACGATCTCCCAGAGCGCCTTTTTCTCCCGGTACAAAACCAGAATCGCCGCCACGTCGATCACCGCCGCCGCCAGAATGCCGGGAATATCAAAGCCGCCCAGAATCAGATTTGACAGCACGATCACAATAAAGGGCACAAGGCTCCTCGTCAGAATATGGCTGTTATCATACAGGGAAAGCATCGTCTTTCCGAACCGGATGCCAAACCGCCTGATCCAGGAATTGGACCACAGCGTATGGGTTTTGCTGCGCCGCACCAGACTCAGATAGAAAAACACAAAAACATAATCCCAAAACAGCGAAAGCCCCCCTGCCGCCAGCGGAAGCCACAGGCTGTATCGCGCATCGGCCCATGTGGAAACGCAAAAAACATAGCCCAGTCCGGCGCCTGCCCAGATTGCGCCATTTCCCAAAAGGGCGCACACAAAAAACGGCTCCGTCGGCATCCGGTCCGCCCTGCGCAGCACAATCCGGTAGCCTTTTTTATCCTCCTCCTCTTCTCTTCCCTCATAACAGGTCAGCCGGACGAGCAAAAACAGGCTCAGCACCGTTGCCAAAAGAAATGCTGCCACCACATATTTATAAAAAGGCATCACTCTGCTATAGGCCTCCTGTGCCATGCGCAGACCGTCCTGCATCGGATAAGAGGTATCCACTCCAATCCAGGCATGTGTGTTGTCTCCGAAGGCATACTGATAATTGCCGATTTCCTGTTTCATCTGCTCCGCATTGATGTCGGTATTCGTGGTGATTTCCGCCCGGTCCGCATTATAGGCGATATAGCTTCCAAAGCCTGCAAAGCGTTCCGTAATCTCCTCCGGCGTTTTCCCTGTAAAGTCTTCCTCCAGATTTGACAAATACAGCGTTTGTCCATTCACAGACATCCGATAGCAATACCGGATATTCGTCCGCTCCGGCGCATGGGCATTTTTATTTTCCCAATATTCTGTAGCATTATAAAAAAGTTCCTTGGAGGTAGTCTTTAAGTCCTCCCGAAGCTGCACATATTCCTGCACATTGGAAGCGTACTCAGCCAGATCCCAATTGTCCACCGACAAATACCGGGGAACGAGCACCTGAAGCTCCAGAATCTCGGAATCCTCCACATACAGACCGACTTCCTCCGCACGGCGCTGATATTCCTCCCTGGTGGAGGGGAGCTCATTGATCATGCGCAGCGACAGAGACTGCTGTTCCTCTTCCTCCTGTTCCCTCCGCGCATATTGTGCAAATTCCTTCAGCAGCACATTCTGCTCTTCTCCGCTTATATTGATATTCTCATATATATTTCCATATAGCTCTCTTTCCTGGTTGATCGCAGAAAGAGCCCCCAGCCCGAATTCAAACCAGCAGTTCAGCTCCTGCTCCGTGCCGCAGACCGTTTCCGTCACAAAACCGTAATTTCCCCATTTCACCAGATCGTCCAGGTAAAAACGGGCTGTTACCGTTTCCTCGTACAGCTCCTCCTGCCGGTGCGCATACTCTACAATATCGATTATTTTCTGGCCGTTATAGGCGCCGTTCGTCTCCAGCTGGCTTTTGATCACCGCCATGCGCGTAATGCCCCTGACCTCTTCCTCCAGAATGGCCTGAAACAGTCTGGAGGCCTCAAAGGTATTTCGTTTTTCAAAGGGATCGATCGTCTGCCTGTATTGATTTCCGTTTATCTCCACCTCGATGGAGGAATTGCAGTACAGCGTGACGAACGCCGCCACCATAACTGCCACTAACAAACGCCGCAGAACGATCAAAAACTGCCGTTTTGCCCTGCTCATGACCAGATGCTTTTTCATACGGACCTCCCCGCCAGCCGCCTGCCCCTTTAGCCCGGCTGCTTTTCAATCTTGTATCCGACCCCCCAGACCACCTTTAAATAGCGCGGCTCCTTCGGATTGATCTCTATTTTTTCCCGGATATGGCGGATGTGCACCGCCACCGTGTTATCCGCTCCGATCGCCTCTTCCTCCCAGATGCTTTCATAGATCTGATCGATGGAAAAGACCCTGCCTTGATTTTTTACCAAAAGCAGCAGAATATTGTACTCGATGGGCGTCAGCTTCACCGGCTCGTCGTCCACCGTCACTTCCTTCGTTTCGTCGTTGATCACCAGCCCGCCGGCCTTGAACACCGCATTATTTTCCGTGTTCAGATTCCCCAGCTTCGTATAACGGCGCAGCTGGGATTTCACCCGCGCCACCAGCTCCAGCGGATTAAAGGGCTTGGTCACGTAGTCGTCAGCGCCGATATTCAAACCAAGAATTTTATCCGCGTCCTCCGACTTCGCCGAAAGAATGATGATCGGAATGCTGCTGTACTCCCGGATCTTTAACGTGGCATGAATGCCGTCCAGCTTCGGCATCATCACATCGATGATCATAAGCTGAATATCATTGCTTTTTAAGGCGTGGATGGCCTGCTCCCCGTCATACGCCCGGATCACATGATACCCCTCCTGCAGCAGATAGATTTCAATCGCCTCCACAATTTCCTTATCGTCGTCACATACCAGAATATTGGTCATCTTCCCTTCCCCCTGTCTTTCCCTCGCTGTCACAAGAAACTGCCGCATTTTAAAGCAATTCCTTCTATTCTATAAAACCATATAAAAATGAATCTCCGATCATGAACTTTCTTAAGTCTTTATTAAATTCGCTCAATGTGTCCCGGTCAATGTGGTGTTGGGCAGGCACTGTAACCTCACCGCAGCATCAAAAAAGCGCCGAAGTTCCCGCGCTTTCCTTTGCTCGCCCGGTGGGAAAACAGATAATCCGGGTTTTCACAGGTGCACAGGTCCGTCACGCAGATGTGCTCCCGCAAAAGCCCCGCCGCCAACAGCACCGCCTCGTTCGCCTTCCACAAATCCAGCTGATACCTGTCATCCCTTCCCTTCGCCACAATTTCCTCCGGGTTCACAAAGGCATATTTCTCCTGTGAAAACAGCTCCCGGAAGGGCTCCGCCACATCTTTTCCCACCTCATAGCAGTCCTGGCAGATGGAGGGACCGATCGCCGCAAGCAGCTCTTCCGGACGGCTTCCGTATTCCCTCTCCATCGTCTCTGCCGTCACCCTTCCCATTTCCGCCACCGTACCGCGCCAGCCGGAGTGGGAACAGCCGATCGCCCGGTGCACGGGATCCACGAACAGGAGGGGCACACAGTCCGCATAAAAGGTGGACAATATCAGCCCCGGCACATTCGTCACCAGTCCGTCCACATCCTGATAATCCTTCGGGCGCACCACGCCCTTTCCCCGGTCCGCCTCCGACACCACGCGCACATTCGTCGTATGGGTCTGGTCAGAGCACACAAAAGCATCCGCTCCTGTTCCGAAAATCTGCGCCGTCCGCCGGAAATTTTCATCCACTGCCGCCTTATCATCCCCGCGCATATAGCTGTAATTCATGGTGGAAAACATCCCCGTGCTCACACCGCCCAGCCGTGTGCTGATCATATGCGTGACGATCCCGGTCCCTGAAAGCATCAGGTACGTCAGATATTCCAAATCGCCCTTCCGGTTCACACACAGCCCGGATCCCCCATTTTTCTTCCTGATCAGTTCCATTCCTTATACCCCATGATTCCGCTTTACGGAATCTCAAATCCGTGCGAAGAATGCCTGTTTTTCAAGGCATTCTTCTGCGTGAAGCTTTAGATTTTCTTGGGCGGCGTCTTTTGGACGCCTTAGAAAATCTCTTCACGCTATGTCCGATAATCAAAGGCATTCTGAATCCACTGCACGCTCTCCCCGCAGACCGCGACCACATCAAACCGCACACCGCCATCTCTGCAGGCAGGATGCCGGTACAGATAATAATCCGCGCACCTGCAGATTTTCCTCTGCTTTCCTGCATCCACCGCTTCCAGCGCGCTTCCAAAAGCTGTATCCCTGCGATATTTCACCTCAACAAAACACAGGCACCCCTCATGAAACCCGATAATATCAATCTCTCCCTGCCTGCACCTGAAATTCCGCTCCAGAACCCGCATTCCCTGCGCCTCCAGATACCGCACCGCCGCTTCCTCCCAGGAGTCTCCCACCTGTCTCTTATTCATCCCCTGTCCTCACTACCCGACTTAAAAAGCTCCGCCGGTGGATGGGGGTCGGACCGAACTTCCGAAGCGCCTCCAGATGGGCGGCCGCCCCGTAGCCCTTATTGGCAGCAAAGCCGTATTCCGGATACAGCGCGTCATACTCCTCCATCAGCCGGTCCCTGGTCACCTTCGCCACGATGCTCGCCGCCGCGATGGACACGCTCTGGGCATCCCCCTTGATGATGGGCACCTGCCGGATCGAAATGCCGGGAATCGTCACCGCATCGTTCAAAAGCACATCCGGCGTTGGCACAAGCTTCCCGATCGCCTCCCGCATCGCCTCATAGGTGGCCTGCAGAATATTGATCTCATCGATCCGCTTTGGGTCCACAAATCCCAGACCCACGGACACCGCCTCTTTCATGATCACATCGTAAAGCTCCTCCCGCTTTTTGGCAGAGAGCTGCTTGGAATCATTTAAATACAAAATCTGACAGTCCTTCGGCAAAATCACCGCGCCCGCCACCACGGGGCCCGCAAGCGGTCCTCTGCCCACCTCATCGATGCCGCAGATATACCCCAGGCTTTCGTACTCCCGCTCAAAGCGCTTCATCTGCCAGGTCCGCCGCTTTTCTGCCTCCAGCGCATCCAGTCTCCTCTGCGCCTTTTTGCATTCCGCCTGCACGCCGCTTCTTTCATCCAGCCTGTACTGCCCGATCAGCGCTTCCAGCTCTTCCGGAGCGGACGCTGCAAATTTGTCCCTGATTTCTCCTATCTTCTCCATGGCGTCCTCCGTTTCTGTTCCGCGTAAATATGACCGGACAGCCGCACCTGCACCAATGCCCGGCGGCTGTCCCAAAAGACACAAATCCCTGCAACACAAAACGGTGTTGCACTCTATCACAGAACCTTACTGATGCTGTAAAATGCCAAATTTGGAAAACGGCCAGATCCGCACCCAGGTTTTCCCGATGATTTTGTCCCTGTGAATATTCCCTACGCTGGGATCCCTGCTGTCCGAGCTGTTATTGCGGTTATCGCCCAGCACAAAATATTCATCCTCCGCCAGCGTGATCGGCTCGCCCGCTCTGCCCGGAGACAACATGACCTCCCTGCCATAGCTTTCGTCCAATACCTCACCGTCTATGTATATCGTTCCCTCCTGATCGATATACACCGTTTCCCCCGGCAGACCGATGATCCGCTTGATGTAATAGGTATCTTCCTTATATAAAAAGGGAAATACGATGATGTCAAACCGCTGGGGTTCCTTGAAGCGGTAGGATATTTTATCCACGATCAGGTTATCATGATCGCTCAGCGTAGGCTCCATGGAGCTTCCCTGCACCTGTGTGCGCTGCCCCACAAAGGTGATGACCAGATAGGTGATCACCAGCACCACCAGAATATATAATATTGTGCTCAGCGCTTCCTTCAAAAAATTTTTCATTGTCCATCCTTCTTTCCCGGCTTCTCCAGCGAAATCCTGCCCAGCCTGCCGCTCCTGAAATCCTCCAGCAGAATGCCCGCAGCCTTTTCCACATCCACCTCGCCGCCCTTTTTGTAGCACTTGCGTCCGTCCCCGATCTCATAGAGCACCTCCGGTCCATCCTTCTTCGTGATGCCGTAACGCTCTGCAAGAAGCTCCGGATATGTCCCCTGTAAAAAACGGATCAGCTCGACCGCCAGCTCCTCCTTCACCAGGATTTCATCGTTCATGGAACCGATGAACGCCATTTTAAGTCCGACGGACTGATCCTCAAATTTCGGCCACAATATGCCCGGCGTATCCAGAAGCTCCAGCTCCTTATTCAGCCGGATCCACTGCTTTCCCTTGGTGACCCCCGGCTTGTTTCCGGTCTTCGTACACGCCTTTTTGGCATAGGAATTGATAAAGGTGGATTTCCCCACGTTCGGAATGCCCGCCACCATGGCGCGCACCGGACGGTTCTGGATGCCCCGCTTTTTATCCCGCTCCTTCTTTTCCCGGCATGCCTCGGATACCTTGCCCTGAATCGCCTTTAGGCCCATGCCGGATTTCGCGTTGATTTCCAGCACAGCAATGCCCTGCGCCGCAAAAAAATCACTCCATTCCCGGTTGATGCGCGGATCAGCCAGGTCCGCCTTATTCAAAAGCACCAGCCGCGCCTTGTTTTTTCCCATTTCATCTATATCCGGATTCCGGGAGGATAAGGGCATGCGCGCATCCACAAGCTCGATGATCAGATCGATCAGCTTTAGGTCCTCCTGCATCGCCCGCTTTGCCTTCGTCATATGTCCCGGATACCACTGATAATTCATATTCCACCTCTGTTTTTGATGATCAAAAAGGCCGTAGCAGTTCAGACCTGTCTGCGCCGTTACCAAAAGCCATTATTTGACAAGCCCCAGTCCGTCCTTTTCATTGCCGAAATGCAGCCATGCGCGCCCCACGATCGTGCTCTTATGGATGGGACCGATGTTCGCTGAACGGCTGTCCTCGCTGCTGTTGACATTGTCCCCCATGACAAAATATTCGTCCACAGAAAGCTTCACCTCATTTTCCGCAATCCCCGCGGAAGCGATCAGGTCTGTGACCTCTTCGTCAAAGGGCTCCCCATCCACATACAAAATTCCGTCCTTTATGAGCACCGTCTGCCCCGGCGCCGCCACCACACGCTTCACATAATAGTGGGCATTCTGATTGCCGTTGGGCAGAAAGACCACCACATCCCCCACCTTTGGAGAAAGCATGCGGTAGGCAAAGCGGTTGACCAAAATGCCCTGCCCGTTTGTCAGCGACGGCTCCATGGACACCCCGATCACAGTAGTGCGCAATCCTATAAAATAAGTTAACACAAAAGCCAGAAAAACCGCAAGGAAAATCACGGAAATCCAGCTGAAAATTTCCCGGATCAGGGCAGTGCTGATCTTTTTTTTCTTATGGTAAAAATTGAGTCCTCTGCGCCGTCTTCTCATAACCTCTCCCTTACCTGCGGGAATCAAAGAAGGGACAAACACCAACGTGATTTGTCCCCCACTTTACACGATACCAGATTATCTGAGTATTTCCTTTACCTTCGCAGCCTTGCCGACTCTGTCTCTTAAATAGTTCAGCTTCGCTCTTCTGACCTTACCTCTTCTGACAACTTCCACCTTCTCAACATTCGGAGAATGCAGAGGCCACGTCTTCTCAACGCCAACGCCGTTGGAGGTCTTTCTCACTGTAAAGGTAGCGCGGTTGCTGCCGCCCTGCTTCTTCAACACAATGCCTTCAAACACCTGAATTCTCTCGCGGTTACCTTCCTTGATTTTACCGTAAACCCTTACGGTATCGCCGGTGCGGAACTCGGGCACTTCTTCCTTTAACTGTGTCGCTTCAATCTCTCTGATAATTTCGTTCATTGCTTTTCCTCCTGTTTTCTCGATGTTCTTAATACGTTATTCGTAACAGAGGACCATCTCTCATATTCGCAACATGAATACTATACCACGGTCCGGTTTGCATTGCAAGATTTTTTTAGGAAATCCAGTAAATTTTCTTTGCTCCCACTTTCAAGCCGAGCTTTTCCTGCAGCGCTATGGAGGCCTCGTTTTCTGCAAAAATCTGGCAATAGGGCGTTTCTCCCCTTTCCAGCGTCCGGTTGATCAGATGCGTCTCCAAAGCCTGGGCGATTCCCCTGCGCCGAAAGGGCTCAAACACCTCCAGCATGCCCATGCCGCCCTCTTCATGAGTGCCGATGAAGCCTGCAAGCACCTGTCCTGTCCCGCCGCTTTCCGCGCCATCTGTTCTGTCCGTTTCCGTCTCCTTTCTTGCCGTCTCCTCCTTTGGCAAAAAAGCGCCGTAAATGACGCCCTCTTTTAAAAACGCGCGCAGCTTTTCTTTTTCGTAAAAGGCATGATAATGGGCAAAAATCCCTTCCGTAAACGTTTCATCCAATGCCCGGATCTCATAGCTTAAGTCCTCTGCAAAGGGCGTTTTCCTGGTATATGCCGCCTGCAGACAGACCTGCATCGTTTCCTTTTGAAAGCGCGCCGCCACACTGTCCGCCAGAAACCGCTGGTGACAGACATATTCTGCTCCTTCCGGCTCCGTCAGGGATAACAGCCGCTCTCCGGCATCCCGGTTCTGGGCGGAAACCATATACAGACCGTTTCCTTTATCCTGTAAAAGAACGCCGTCCTCCCGCACACAAAGCACCCGGGCGCGTCCCCGCCGGATATTTTCCAGCATGTCCATGTGCAGAAGCCTGTCCTGCTTAAGCCACAAAAGCGCCCTGCCGGGCAGATCATATTTTTCATAGAGATCGGGGCGCTGCCGCTTCGTTCGCTCCACGGACCGGGCAAGCCTCCAGGCGTCCACCTTCGCATGATCCCCGCACAGCAACACCTGCGGCACCTCCTTTTCCCGCCATACCTCCGGTCTTGTATACTGCGGGTACTCCAAAAGATTTTCATGAAAGGACTCCGTCTCGCCGGATTCCTCATTTTTCAAAACGCCGGGCACCATGCGGGAAATGGCATCGATCATGACCATCGCAGGCAGCTCCCCGCCGGTGAGCACATAATCGCCGATGGAAACATAGTCCGTCACGATCTCCTCCAGCACCCGCTCGTCGATGCCCTCATAGTGCCCGCACAGAAAAATGAGCTCCTCTTCTTTCGCAAGCTCCTTTGCCATGCTCTGGTCAAAAAGGCGCCCCTGCGGGGTCACATAGATGACCCGCGCCGTTTTTGCGCCCGCTCTTTTTTCCAAAACAGCCTGATAAGCATCAAAAACAGGCTGCGCCTGCATCAGCATGCCCGCGCCGCCGCCGTAGGGATAATCATCCACCTTTTTATGCTTATCCTTTGTATAATCCCGGATATTTTCCGCCTCGATGGAAAGCAGACCCTTCTCACAGGCGCGCCCGAGAATGCTCGTCTTTAAGCCGGAAAGCACCATATCCGGAAACAGCGTCAATATATGAAAATGCATCCCTGATACCCCTTGTGCGCTTCACAGCACATACCAATCCGCCATCCGGCGCTATCTACAAAAGCCCGTCCAGCAGATGCACCTGCATGAAGCCCGCTTCCACGTCCACCTTTAAAATACACTGTCTGATCGCCGGAATCAAAACCTCTCTGCCGTCCGTCATCTGCACCTGATAAACATCGTTCGCTCCCGTTTCGATCACATCCCGCAAGACGCCCAATTCCGTGTCGTCTTCCAAAAGGACCTTCATGCCAAGAAGATCGGCGATGAAATATTCGTCCTTTTTGCACTTCACGGCCTGGCTGCGCGGCACATACAGCTCTTTTCCTCTGTATTTCTCAATCCCATTGATATCGTCAAAGCCCTTAAACTTTAAAATCACAAATTTCTTAAAAAATTTAACGCTTTCGATTTCCAGTATCAAGTCGCCCCTGCCCGTATCCAGAATCACTTCCTTTAGCTGCCGGAAACGATTCGCATCATCCGTCGTCGGGAATACCTTCACCTCGCCATGTATCCCGTGGGTGGCGGAAATGATGCCGACCTTCAATCTTTCTTCCATTCTACACCTCTTGCGCGCTCATGCCGTAACAAAAGGCGTTCACTTTCGCAAACGCCTCTGCCGTCAGATGATGTCCACATCCACTTTCTTATTGTCTTCCAATGCCGCAGCCTTGACCACGGTGCGGATTGCCTTCGCAATACGTCCCTGCTTGCCGATCACCTTGCCCATATCCGAAGGGGCAACGTGAAGCTCAAGCGTCAGGTTTTTCCCGTTTTCTTTCTCGGTAACGGCCACTTCGTCCGGATTATCAACAAGCGCTTTTGCGATCACTTCCACCAATTCTTTCATAATCCACCTCCAAAAGCCTGTCAACAGTCGTGACAGCCCGGCAGCCCGGACTGTCCCAGGCACATCAGTGCCCGTTGGCGCCTGCGCGCCCAATGTGCCGGCAGCTTATTTTTCGATGCCCGCTACCTTGAAGATCTTGGAAACAGTCTCAGTGGGCTGTGCGCCGTTGTTGAGCCACTTCTTTGCCAGCTCCTCGTTTACCTTACATGTGCTGGGGTTTGTGTTGGGATCATAGGTGCCGATCTCTTCGATGAAACGTCCGTCTCTGGGAGATCTGGAATCCGCCACAACGATTCTGTAAAACGGATGCTTCTTATAACCCATTCTCTTTAATCTGATCTTTACTGCCATTTTTCTCTACCTCCGGATATTCCTTATTGTAAATTTGTTTTCCGCGTCTTTTGCGCGATTTATCAGAAAGGAAGACCAAATCTTCCCTTTCTTCCACCTTTTCCTCCCAGCATGCCGGGGAGCTGCTTCATCATTTTCTGGCTCTGCTCAAACTGCTTGATAAAGCGGTTGACCACGCTGATATCCACACCGGCGCCCTTCGCGATGCGGTGCTTTCTGCCGGGATTGAGCAGCTTCGGATTGCGTCTCTCCTGGGGCGTCATGCTCAGCACGATCGCCTCCATGCGCGCCAGCTGCTTCTCATCTATCATGCCCTCCAGCTCCGCCGCCTTTGCGCCCACGCCGGGCATCAGCCCTAAAATGCCGGACAATCCGCCCATATTGCGCATCTGCTTCATGCTTTCCAGATAATCGTCGAAGTCAAACTTGCCCTTCTTCATTCTGGAAGCCATTTCTTTTTCCTTTTCGGCGTCCAGATCGATGTTGGCGGAGACCTTGTCAATCAGGGAAAGCACATCCCCCATTCCCAGAATCCTGCCCGCCATGCGGTCCGGGTAAAACTGCTCCAGATCGGAAAGCTTCTCTCCCGTTCCCACATATAAAATCGGCTTGCCTGTCACAGCCTTGACGGAAAGAGCCGCACCGCCTCTGGTGTCACCGTCCATCTTGGAAAGAATCACGCCGTCAATGCCGATCTTATCGTCAAATTCCTTCGCCACATTGACCGCGTCCTGACCGGTCATGGCGTCCACCACCAGAATGGACTGATGCACGCCAACCGCGTCCCTGATCTCGATCAGCTCATCCATCATGCCTTCGTCGATGTGCAGACGCCCCGCCGTATCCAGAATCACGATCGTATTGCCGTTCTTCTCTGCATGGGAAACCGCCGCCTTGGCGATGTCCACCGGCTTATGGCCGGTTCCCATGGAAAAAACCTCCACCTGCTGCTTTTCCCCATTGATCTGTAACTGCTCGATCGCCGCCGGGCGGTACACGTCACAGGCGACCAGGAGCGGTTTCTTACCCTTTTGCTTAAACTTTCCGGCAAGCTTCGCCGTCGCCGTCGTCTTACCTGCGCCCTGTAAACCGCACATCATGACGATTGTCATCGACTTACCAGGCTGCAGCGTGATCTCCGTCGTCTCAGAGCCCATCAGGGCGGTCATTTCCTCATTAACGATCTTGATGACCATCTGACCGGGATTTAAGCCGTTCATCACATCCTGCCCGATCGCCCGCTCCTCCACGGACTTCACAAACTGCTTGACCACCTTAAAGCTGACATCCGCCTCCAAAAGCGCCATCTTCACTTCCTTTAAGGCTGCCTTGACATCCTCCTCGGTCAGACGTCCCTTGCTCCTCAAATTCTTAAAAACATTCTGCAGTTTATCCGTTAAGCTCTCAAATGCCATCTGCCACTCCGTTTTACACATCGCAACGGTCTCATATGCCAAAACCGCTGTTACATCTCTTCCAGAATCTGCGCCGCCAGCGCTTTTACGGTATCCTCGGTGCTGATCCTCTCGATCTCTTCAACCTTCTCCTTCACCCGCCCGAATTTCTCCAAAAGATGGAGCTTTCCTTCATAGGCGGCAAGCGCCCGGTCGCAGCGCCTGATCAGGTCGTGCACCCCCTGCCTGCTGATGCCCTGCTCCTGCGCGATCTCGCTTAGGGACATGTCGTGGAACACCACGTCCTCATAAATCTGCCGCTGGTGTTCGTTGAGCAGTTCTCCGTAAAAATCATACAAAAGACCCTGTTCTACGATTTTTTCCATTTCCTTCGATGCCTCACTTTGCCTATCATACACGAAAGCGGAACCGGTGTCAAGTATTTTTTCTTTACAAGCTTTTGCTTTTCACATTCATAGTTACTATTCAGACACGTCTGAATAGTAACTGCATCCGCCCATAAAAATCGCTTCGCGATGGGGCGTATGCCTGCTGCCGGTACTATTTCTCACGGTCTGCGCGGTGAACGCGCAGACCTGCCTGAATAGTAACCATTCATAGTTCCCCCAAAGCCTGTCCCGCCGTATTTTTCCGGTATTCCATAGGCGTACACCCCACCAGCTGCTTAAAGCTTCTGGTGAAATTGGAATAATTTCCATAGCCCACATGGCTGGAAATCAATGTCACCGGCAATGAGGTGGTTGTCAGCAGCATTTTTGCGGACTCCATTTTTTCGTTCACAATGTATTCCTTCAACGTATATCCTGTATTCTTTTTAAAAAGCTTTGTCAGATATTCCGGATTCATTCCCGCATATTCTGCGATTTCCGACACGGAAAGATCCACATCCAGATGCTGTCTGATATATTTGACCGTCTCCTGTACCACATCCCGCGAAGCATCCTTCCCCGACAGCTCCTGCAGCCGTCCGGTAATATGTGTCAGCGCCTGCTCAAACAAATCCAGCCCCTGCCATGCGTTCATATATGTCAGATAAGGAAGCGTTTCGTCAAAAATCCGCTCGCTTCCGATCTGCTGGTCAACCAGATAAGAAAGCAAAAGCTGCGTAATGCTCTGATGCAGGTTCATCATGCCGGAAGCGTTGATGTGCCGCTTCCCGATATAGGAAAGAACGCTCTCCTTAAAAGAAAGAAACTGCTTTTGTTCCAGCAGCTTTTTCCATGCGCCCAGCTGCAGCTTGTAGGAATGGCTGTCCATGCTTTTCTCATCCTTCTCCGGTGAAAAAATCCGGCTGTCCCGGCGCACATTATCCTTTTTTGACCGGAATAAAGGCTCCATGCAGCTTGCCATCTCTTCCGGCTCGCAGACCTCCCCGCAATAAATCGCCGCCGTGGTCTGCAAAACGCGCAGCAGCAAAATCCGGAAAACCTCAAGCCTTTCGGCAATCACTTCCCTTTCATATTCCTGCTCCCGCTTCCAGTACAAAAGCACAGTGAAATCTGCTCCCTCTTCCCCCAGCAAAACCATGCTGAATATCTGCTGTGCCTGAAACACCTCATCCAGCACATTCTGATAGATCAGCCGTAAAATCGGCTTTTCAATTTCATCCAGCTTTTTCTGTGACTTGAGTATCTGCACCAGCACCGGCATATACAAGGATTCCCCGATCTGATAAATATTGTGGAAGGTAATCAGCCTGCGCAAATAGGAATCCTCCGCATTGCGCCCTTCCAGATACTGCTGTGCGCCGATTTCAAGAATGTTATCTTCATAGGTTGAAAAAAAAGCGCCCCGGTTCATCAGCTCCCGGTTTTTTCGTTCTATCTTGATCTGCGAAACGGCACGCTCCACCACGCCCTTTAATTCCTCCACGCTGACCGGCTGAAATACATAATCAAAGCTCTGCATGGAAATCGCTTCCTTCATGTAATTGACATCCGCATATGCCGTCAGAAAAATGATCTTCACATCCGGATCCCGATCCAACACCCACTTTGCAAAGGTAATACCGTCCTCCCCGGGCATGACAATATCGCACAGGAAAATGTCATAATGACACCGGTTCATACATTCCCTCGCCTGCATAGCGCTGTCGGCAATATCAATCCGCTCCATCCCCAGCTCCATCTTCGTCAGCTGCGCATATACCGTTTTCAAAATTGTTCTTTCATCATCAATGATCAGCACATTCATACCAATACCTCTGCCTGTGATCCTCTATCGCAGATAATGCCTGCAATACTGCCCATACGCAGTTTCTCAATTCTTATTTTATTATAACCGTCAATGGTAAAATATGCAAAAACCGATTTTCAGTATTATATTTTCTGTCGGGAAAGGAGTTACTTTTCACGGGGTGGGGAGAACGGCCGGGAGGGACAGGCAGGGCAACGGGCGGCGGCAGGACGGCAGAGGAGGACACAGGCTGTTTCCGGCCGCTGTATCCGAAACGGAGAAATTCCGCAAAATGACGGGATATTCCCGGGACAGGGCGCAAAACTGTCTGAACGCAGTGAGTTTTTTTGCGCCCTGTCCCGTTTGGGAATAGCCGGTCATTTTGCGGAATTTCCCGTTTCGGATAATGTGGCCGGAAACAGCCTGTGTCCTCCTCTGCCGTCCTGCCGCCGCCCGTTGCCCCGCCTGTCCCTCCCGGCCGTTCTCTCCACCCCGTGAAAAGTAACTCCTTTCCTGACAGAAAATGTCATAAATGAAATCGATTTTTGTATAGGATCGTTCCGTTTACTCTGGTATACTGGAAAGGAACATGGAGCCATATTGGCATCCGAGAAAAGGAGGCGTATACCTATGAAAATCATCAAAAACTTTTCCTGCATGACGCGCGATCAGATCCGGCTCGCCACAGATCTGTACATGCCCGACCAGGATGGCGCATATCCCGTTATCCTGATGCGCACCCCCTACAATAAGGAAGGCATCGTACGGGAACCGCTCTATGAGCACTACCCCGAATTCGTGGAGGCAGGCTATGTTATTGCGATCCAGGACTGCCGCGGCGCCTGTGCGTCCGAAGGGAAAATGAACTTAAACGGCGGAAACGAACAGGAGGACGGCTATGACGCGGTGGAATTTCTCGCGGCACAGCCCTTTTGCGACGGAAATGTGGGCATGTTCGGTCTTTCCTATTTCGGCTTCACACAGCTTGCCGCAGCGGCGGACGCACCCCCGCATTTAAAGGCGATCTGCCCGTTCATGTGCTGCTCTCTTTCCTCCTTCGGCACCAGCTCCATGCAGACTGTCGCCAGCTTCCATCTGGGCTGGGCATATACCCAGCTGCTGGAGCACGCCGAACAATACATGCCGGACGAAGCTTTCCGGAATAAAATGGTTCCGATTTTAGAAGAATACAGGGATAAGCTGGGCGAATTTGCCAAAACACTTCCGATGAACGAAAACCCCGCCGCCCTTCTGGAAGGCGTTCCCATGCTTAGGGACTATCTGGATCTGGTGGAGGGCGTGGAGAAAAAGGAATTCTGGGACAGCATCCACAGTCCGATCTCCTATGACAACATCCACACTGCCATGCTCTGCGGCACCGGCTGGATGGATGGAGCCTGCAACAGCACGATCGACAATTACATGGCGGCGCGCCGTTCGGCAGATCCCTTCACCCGGGAAAACGCTTTTCTCCTGATCGGTCCCTGGACCCACGGCGGCATTCTTCCCCACCAGATCGAGGATGTGGATTTCGGCGCTGAAAATTCCGGAGAAGCGCAGGACGTTTCCGGCACGATGCTCCGCTGGTTTAACCGCTATTTAAAGCAAAAGGATGAGACCTTCCTTCCCGACCGCGTGCGCTATTTCATGCAGGGAAGCAACGACTGGCACACTGCCGCAGACTGGCCGCCTCCCCAGAGTATGCCGGTGAAATTCTATCTCGCTCCGGGCGCAAAGCTTGGCAGAGATCTCCCGGATGCAGGCGAAGCTGCCCTGACCTATGATCCCATGGATCCCGCCCCTTCCGGAATCGTCGATTCCAAAAAGCGTATGGCAATGGCTGACTGGTCTGAAATTTCCGGCAGAAAGGACGTCCTGGAATTCCACTCGGACGCTCTTTTAGCGGATCTCCTTCTTGCAGGCAGCATTCGCGTCAACCTCTATGCGGCAACCGACGTTCCTGACACAGATTTTGTCTGCCGGCTGACTGACATCGCACCGGACGGCTATCAACGCCAGATCGCGGTCGGTTATGTGCGCGCCCGCCACAGAAACGGATTGTTTTCAAACGACTTTCTCACACCGGGCGAAACCGTCCTGTATCAGTTCGGGATCGGTCATACCGCATACCGCATTCCTGCCGGACACGCCATCGGCATCCAGCTGACCGGCAGCATGTTCCCCGGCATCAACCGGAATCTGAACACCGTCGAGCCGCCCTCCCTCGGCAGGGATTACGCCATCGCCCATGACCGGATCTTTTTCGGCGGTCAAAAGGCTTCCTGCCTAGAGCTGCCCGTTTTGAAAAAGTAAGCGGCTTTCATGCCGCGGTGGTGCGCCGTCAGGCGCATGAAGGTTTAGTAAAAGACTACGGCTCCCCGGTTGACAATACAACCGGGGAGCCGCAATCTTACAGCCTTATTCCGCTAAAGTCACAAGGACTTATTTCCAAATACTTTCTTTCCGAATTCCAGCCGGAAATCCAGAACCGGGCATTCCTGCAAAACCTCCGGCGTCGCCTGATCCAGAAAACGCATGACCGCTTTATGGTCCTTTTCATAGGGCTTCCATTCCGGCAGAGGATTTCCGTTATAATCCTTTCCGTTTGGATCCAGCGTTTTCACGAAATTGGTCCAGTAGGAGGTCACCTGTCTGGCCAAATCATAGTGCTTTCCTTCAAACGGACGCCAGCTGTTGCCCAGAGAATCAAACATGAACCACAGCTCGGAACCATGGAAGGACCCCGCGTCATCCCCAGGAATATCATGATCAAAAATGCAGTAATAGACGCGCTGCCCTGCCGCCGCGCGCAGCTCGCAAAAGCCTCTGCTGCCGCCCAGGAAATTGTTGAAGGCATCCCCTTCTGCCAGCGCCTGCGCTCCTGCATCGTCGGTCACCTGTGCAAGCGCGAAAAACCGTTCCTTCTCTTCGCCATATTTCTCCGCCCTTTCCAGATATTGCGCATAATTCATGTTCCCCTTGATAAACGGGCTCTGTGTCTCTCCCTGACAGATACATACGATCAGCGGAATATCCCGCAGCCTGTTATTGTAGTAAGCGCTGGGCGCGGATTCCCGGACAAACCTGCCGTCCACGCACAGCCCGAACACATACCTGGACTTTCTTTTCGACGCCTCGTCCAGACGGCGCATCAGCTCATGCGCATCCATCCGCTTCGCCTCCTCCAGGTCATTGATCCCGATCTCCTGTAAAAATGCAGCGCCGTACTGCTCAGCCTCCTGCAGAGAGGGAATGTAAGCCATCGGCCGTTCCTCGTCCCCATACATCATGGAAACACCGGACTGAATGATCGCGCCCTTTATGATATTTCCGTTCATGGGGCTGCAAATCTGTGCCTGCACGCTGCGCGCTCCCGCACTCTGTCCGCAGATCACGATGCGCTCCGGATTCCCGCCAAAAGCGCTGATATTATCATAGATCCAGTGCAGCGCCATGGACTGATCCTGCATGCCGAAATTGGAAATCACACTGTCTTTTGGCGTCTGTGCCGTCAACTCCGGATGGGCGAGGAAACCGAACAGCCCCAGGCGGTAGCTGACCATAACGACAATGACCCCCCGGCGCGCCACGCGCTCCGGATCAAACTCCACCTCATAGCTGTATCCGTCCTGCAGGCCGCCCCCATGAATATACACAAATACAGGAATATTATCCTCCTTTGTTTCGGCGGGCGTGAAAATATTCAGATACAGACAGTCCTCGCTCATTTTATATTCTGCCGCCGTCGGATGCAGCTCCTTCGTATAAAAATCATCATCCATTCCCGGATGAACCTGCATCATCGCCATATCCGCATATTCGTAGCAGGGTCTTACGCCTTCCCAATCTTCGGCAGGCTGGGGCGCCTTCCACCGCAGCTCTCCGACCGGCGGCTTTGCATAGGGCACTCCCCTGAATACGCTGATCCTGGGATCCTTTCCCACCATTCCCTGCAGTACGCCGTTTTTTACCTGAACCTTTCTTAACATATACCTTCTCCTCTCTTTTCCTGACAATCCGGACCTGTCTGAACGGCAACGGATCTCAGCCTCTTTGAGTAACAGCTCCAGACAGATCTGAACTGTTACCTCTTTTATCCATTTTCCGGCAAAGCATTCTTTACGCCGGCAGATATCAGATTTTATCCAGCACGAGCACATTCACAGAGTGTGCCGGTACCTGATAGACGAAATCCGGACCGCCCGCAACGGTTTTCATAACGGAGGAAACATTTTCCTTATTTTCAAAGGAATTGACCTCTTCGGGCGCTGCCGAGAGCACCTCTGCCATAGCCTCCTCTGCCACAGCGCAATCCGTCAAAATCCGTACATCGCGTTCTGCATCGTCCACATTCACGATTTTCAGATAAACCCTGTCGGCATCCTGTGTGGCAACCGCGTTGATCAGCGGATGCAGCGGATGCACCTTTTTTTGTATCAGCTGCCCGTTCAGATAACATTCGTATCCCCGGTCCGTGCATACCATTTTGTAATGATTGTACACCCCGCAGGGAACGGATACGGGAGCCTTTTCCCCTTCGGATAACGGTTTGTCAAAAAAGCGGGGAACTCTCGTCATGCTCACGCCATCCGCAAGCTTCCAGACCTGGTTGCGCACCGTACGCGTCGTCCATTCCATATCCTTCGGCTCGTTACAGCCCGCATCCGTTTCAGGATGATGGTTCCAGACGGACAGGGTGAGCGGATTATCCTGCTCCGATTTTACATCGATCTCAAAGGTATATTCCCGCAGCTCTTCTGTGCCAAAGACGGCCCAGATGACGGACTCTTCCCCTAATCTTCCGCCCTTGATAAAGGACTCAAAGGCTTCGTTCCACTCCTGGCTCTTTCCGGTGAAATGATGCGTATGGTTTCCGGACACCATCCGCCAGGCATCCCCTTCCTTTTGGACCTCTCCATAGATACAGCGGGATACTTCCACCGGCTTTCCGTTCACCCTCGCGTTTTTGAACAGCAATCCTTCCTTTTCACACTGTATCCCCGCAATTCCCTGATATACCGGCGGTTTTTCGTCGCTTTCGTTCTCAATTTCCACCACCTCATCCCCCCTGTATTTGCCTAACAGGGAAACGGCATGATAGCTGGGGATTCCATATACCTGATGATTGTCAAATACGATCATGTTCGGCTTCCAGGCGGTATAATCCGAATTCTGAAACAGCGGCGCGTAAGCTGTCAGCCTGACGATATCCTGATTTCTTTCCACCCCCAGCAAAAATGCCGCCTCCGCCAGCGCACATTCCATGGATGCAATGGTATTTCCGCCGTTTACCGCATATTCTCCCAAAAAGATTTTGGGTCCCTCCCTGTCATAATCGTCGAACAGATCCGTATTTTCCAGGAAAAATTCCGGCGCGTCATAATAATGCTCGTCCACAAAATCCGTAGGAAGCTTTTCCCTCTCCGTATGTCCGTTGGAAATGTAAATAACCTGCGGATATGCCTCCTTCAGGGTCCGGTAAAACATTTCATAGCGTTCCTGATATTCCGGTCCGAAATTCTCGTTTCCGATTTCCACATATTTTAACCGGAAAGGCTCTTTATGCCCGTATTGCGCCCGCAGCCGCCCATAGGGCGTATTCTCGTCTCCCAGCGCATATTCCAGCGCATGCAGCGCCTCCTCCAGATATTCCTTCGTCACTTCCCTGGAAAACCCTTTTCCGTGGCGCGCCTGACAGCTCATGCCGCAGTTTAAGACATACAGCGCCTCCATTTCCAGATCCTCACAAAGCTGCAGATATTCATGAAAACCCAGCCCGTTCGTCGTGCGGTAATGCCACATCAGCTGTGCCCCCGGACGTTCCCACACAGGACCTATGGTGCGTGAAAAACGAAGCGCGTTCGCCTCATTGATGCCCTCCACCACACAACCGCCGGGGAATCGGATAAACCTGGAATGTGTATTCTTTAAAGCCAGCGCCAGATCCTCCCGCAGACCATGCCCTTTAAAGGTTTTCTTCGGCATCAGGGAAGTAAATCCGAACAGAACCGTGCATGCTATGTCGCTGGCAATGCTGATCCTTCCGTTATAATCCGTACCGCAGGCGGTAAGATCACAGTCATACCGCACATAGCCCTCGCTTTTCTGTACGGCTATTTCACTGCTCCCCAGGCATTCTCCCTGCGCATTTTCCAGTGAAACGGTCAGCCTTGCAGAAGCATCCGGACAGATCATGCAATAAAAGCCGTACTCCTCCTTCTTACTGACAGCAACGCCGCAATACCCGATATTCCATATTTTCCCACCCGGCTCAAAGGTGACTAAAAGAGCCGCCTTCCGGTTGGAATTTAACGTATTTTCCGTCAAAAGCCTGCAGGAAGCATCCTGGGCATACCACCCCGGAATCGGAGTCGGCGCAACCAGACTGGCCCATTCGTCCATCCCTTCCCCGTGGTTAAAGGCGCCAGGCCAGCCATATTCCGTCACAAAAATCCGTTCCTTCGGATCCGTGGTACACCCTTCCGGAAGAAGAGAATCCTCAAACGCCCGGTTCCGGATCATTTCCGGATACAGACCGCCGTCCGCGGCATGGTTGATATCTTCAAAAAACAGCCCGTACAGCTCCTTCGCCGTCTGAAACCTCACCTTATTTGTATGAATCCGTATTGTATCGCACATAGTTCCTCCCGTCTCCTGTTATCCTTTCCGGTATATTTCCTGCATAAAAGCGTCCGTCAGCATCTCCCATGCTTCAAAATTCGGATATTTTACGGTTCCGTCCATCAGCTTTCTTCCGGCCTGGCCATGGGGCACGCCGGAAAAGGTATGAACCTCGACGGTCACTCCCTGGCTTACCAGCTCCGGATATAATCTGTTGATATTGTCAAGGTTAAAATCCTCCAGACCGACCGCATGGAAAACGGGCGGATATACCGCTTTGTCATAATCAAAGGAATCATGGTTCATCCTCGGTCCGTAAATACAGAGAAAAGCGTCCATGGAGCCGCTGACCTGATCCAGCGCATCCTCTTCATAATCCGGAAACACATCCGTCATCTTCTGACTGCCGGAATAATACTGAATACATGCCTCCCCTGTCAGCCCGCCATTGGAAAAGCCGGCAAAAGCGATCTGATTTTCCTTTACCCGGTATTTGGACGCATTTGCCCGGACGATGCGGATCGCCCGCGCCACATCCGCCCCTGCTTCTTTCCCGCTCCAGGGATTCATATTGGTACGGTTTAAAAGAATAAAGCACTGATACCCTCTTTCGTTAAAATCCAGCGCCACCTGATAGCTTTCACACAAAACCGTAAAGCCATGGTCGCCGCCGGCACATAAAATCACCGCTCCCTTCGGCGTCACGTTCTCTGCAACCAGCATTTCGTACATATAGGGCACAAAATCCGGATTGTGGTTATACCGCCATGCCGCATTGTCCGTATATTCCGTCAAGGTAGGCACCTTGTTTTCGGGCCACAGCCAGATCCTTGGGCGCTCCGTTTTCATCCCCGCAATCTTTTCGCGCAGCTTCCGAAATTCCGGAAGCTTCTCCCGGATCTGCTCTGTGCTTTCCGTCTCCTCTATCTCCACTGCCATCCAGGCAAGCTTTACCAGCAAATCTGTCGGATAGCACAGACAGTCCTCAAACAGCGGAACCGCCGCCAGATTTTCTTCCCCGAAAACGCTTCTGACCCGATCCATCCTCGCACGCATTTTTTCGAATAATTCCTTCATGTCTTCCATCCTTTTCTCCCTTCCCTTCTTCTGCCGCACCGCTTTTTCCTCAACCGGCTTTCACCTATGGCGGTGTGACGGAGCTGACGCAGCTACTGTTCACTCTGTGGGCAGTAATCTGGCGCATACCTGTTTCACGTTATCATTTTATGATACTTCTTCCACGGAAAATATACAAAAACCGACCTCCCATATCACATTTTCTGATCTGGAAAACAGATACGCCCCTTGTGAATTACTGCTTTACATATTATAATAAAAAGAAACTTTTCTTGCAGAAAGGAATGGTGGCGGAATGTCTCTATATCTGAACACACAATCGGCGCTGAAATTGTACGAAGAATTGGTAAACAGTGAATTCTTTGTTGACAAATCAAGTATCATTACAGCAATGAACAAGCGCATCAAAACTGTCACTAAATACATCTGTATCACAAAACCGCGCCGTTTTGGTAAAACCTCCATTCTGAACATGCTTGGAGCATATTATGGCAAGACCTATCGCTCAAAACACATTTTTGACCGGCTGCAGATCAGCCAAACAAAAGATTACACGGCACATTTGAATCATTATAATATTATAAATATGAGCCTGAATCATTTACCTGACAAAGGAAACACCTATGAGGATTATATCACCTTCATCAAAGATTCCTTAAAGCATGATATCATGGCAGCCTATCCGGAATCAGAAAATGAAACCTTTCGCAGTGTATCCGACTTGTTAACCTCCACAAAGGCTGAGTTTATTTTCATGATAGACGAATGGGATTATATATTCAGTCATAATCTATATCCGGAAAATCAGAGCGACTTTCTGGAATTTTTAAGAGACCTGCTCAAAGACAGATCATATGTGGCACTTGCCTATATGACCGGCGTCCTTCCTATCAAGCGTTACAGCACCGGCTCCGCCCTGAATATGTTTCGGGAATATACCATGCTTAACGATCCTCTTTTTGAAGAGTATTTCGGATTCACGCAGGAAGAGGTAACTGCATTATGCAAAAAACAAAACCAGCTGACATTACAGGAAATCGGCGAATGGTATGACGGATATCAAACCAGGAGCGGAGGACGACTGTACAATCCCAGATCCGTCGTATGCGCATTGGAAGACGGCGTCTGCCAAAGCTACTGGACAACGACAGGCAGAATGGATGAGGTTCTGTTTTTTCTGAAACACAACTTTGAAGAGATGCGCGAGGATGTGGTCAAAATGGTAAATCACACCCCGATACAGCTTGAGATCAAAAAAGAATACACCGCAGGGCAAAAAAGTCCTTCCACCAAAAAAGAAATTTATGCTGCCATGATCATATATGGTTTGCTATCTTACCATGACGGAGAAATCCGTATTCCAAATAAAGAACTGATGATCGAATTTGAAAATGCATTAGAAGACGACGATTTTGGTTATGTGGCAGAACTTGTGCAGCATTCCAATGCTGTGCTTTGCGCCACTCTAAACCGTCAGGGGGAGCTTGTCGCATCCTATCTTCATAATATTCACAACAGCGAACTACCCGTTTTGAAATATAATGATGAAAACAGCCTGTCCTGTGTGGTAACGCTCGCATATTTGTCAGCCAGAAATAAATACCGGATTGAACGGGAAGAAAAAAGTGGAAAAGGATTTGCCGACTTTATCTTTTATCCCAGACGACAAAATCTGCCTGGTATGATCCTCGAACTAAAGGCAGACAGTTCCCCGGAAGCTGCGATCCGTCAGATCAAAGAAAAAGAATACTCTGAAAAACTAAGACGGGAAAACATTGAAAATATTCTTGCTGTGGGAATCAATTACGATTCCAACAAAAAAGAACATCAGTGTATTATTGAAGATCTTCTGTAATATCCATTATGTCCAAACAGGGCTGTGAAATCAGTCACAGCCCTGTCTTTCCTTTTATTTTTCTATCAGCTTCTCTTTTCCGAATGCCAGTCTGAAATCTGCCACCGGGCACTCTGCCAGCACATCCGGCGTAGAGGTGTCGAGGAACTTCATGACGCTTTTCTCCTCCGTCCGATATGCCTTCCATTCCGGCAGCGGATTGCCGTTGTAATCCAGACCGTTAGGATCGCCTGTCTTGACGAAATTCGTCCAGTAGGAGGTCACCTGCCGCGCCAGATCATAATGCTTTCCCGCAAAAGGCCGCCAGCTGTTGCCAAGCGAATCGAACATAAACCACAGATCGGAACCATGGAAGGATCCCGCATCGTCTCCCGGGATATCGTGGTCGAAAATGTAATAATACACCCGTTTGCCCATGCCGGAGCGGAGCTCGCAGAAGCCCCTGCTGCCGCCCAGGAACATGTTAAAGGCGTCCGTTTTGGTCAATTCCGCCGCTTCTTCATCATTGGACACGTTGGCAATCCGTAAAAACTCGTCCTTTTTCTCGCCGTAGCCTTCCGCCTTCTTCAAAAGGTCTTCATAGGTGAGCGCGCCTCTGCCGAACATCCCCTGGGTTTCACCCATACAAACGCCCACGATCATCGGCACGTCGGGCAGTCTGTCGTTATAGTAAGAGCTCACCACAGATTCCTTCACAAATTTTCCGTCGATGCAGGTGCCGAAGGAAAGTCCGAACATCGCGCCCTTAGGCGATACGCTGTCCACCAGCCGCATCAGCTCTGCCGCATCCATGGCCCTCGCCTGCGCCAGATCCCTGATCCCAACCTTCTGAAAGAAATCTGCCCCGTGAGCCTCTGCCTGCGCAAGCGTCATATCATGCCCTCTGCCAGCCTCCTCATCTCCGAACGCGAAGGATACCGCCGACTGACAGATCGCGCCCGCGATAATGCCCTCATTCATGGGGCTGCAAAGCTGGGTCTGCACGCTGCCTGCTCCTGCACTCTGGCCGCAGATCACGATCCGGGAAGGATCGCCGCCGAAGCCTTCGATGTTTTTTGCCACCCAATGCAGCGCCATGGACTGATCCTGCATGCCGAAGTTGGATACCACGCTGCCCTCCGGCGTCTCCGCCGTGATTTCCGGATGGGCAAGGAAACCGAACAGTCCCAGCCTGTAACCGATCATAACCACGATCACGCCCCGGCGCGCAACCCGCTCCCCGTCAAACTCCACCTCATAATTGTAGCCGTCCTGCAGACCGCCGCCGTGAATATAGCAGAATACCGGCAGCTTCTCATCCGCCCGCTCTGCGGGAGAGAAAATATTCAGATAGAGGCAGTCCTCGCTCATGCTAAAATCCGCGGATACCGGATGCAGCTCCCTTTTATAAAAGCTGTCGTCCGTGCCGGGATGCACGCGCATCATGGGCATATCGCCGTATTCGTAGCACTTGCGCACGCCCTCCCAGCTTTCCGCTGGCTGAGGCGCCTTCCAGCGCAGCTCGCCCACCGGCGGCTTCGCATAGGGCACGCCGCGAAATACCGTAATCCGGGGATCCTTTCCCACCAGTCCCTGTACCATACCATTTTCTGTTTTCACTGTCCGAAGCATATACGTTACCTTCCTTTCCAATATTTTATGCCCGCTCATAGACATCCGCTACCGCCGCCTCAATCAGCGCCTGATCCGGCGAAATATGGCGCGGGCAAAGATTCAGGATACGATTTCCTCCCTGCAAAGGAATCATGCATTGGCTGTATCCGGTGAAATTATAGGTATTATCCACATCCACCAGCGCATCCATTTTTTCCCAGAATCCTTCTCCCAGATTGGAATTTGCAAAAATGTGGGAATACCCTCTGCCGCTGACGAGCAGCGTCCCCTTCTCTCCCCCTTTGGGAATCCAGAGCACATACGGGGTTCCCGTGGGGTAGCTGCCATCCGCCGCCAGGACGGGATTTCCCATAAAATCAGGGCTTCCCCAGTCATCCATGGAATCCGAAATCCTGAAATATACGGGAATCCGGTCCTCGTTTACCATCTCATAGACCATGATAAATCTGCCGTCCGGCAGGTAATCCACGATCGGCATGCCCGGGCGCAGGTTCCCGTCCGGAAACGCCACATCGATCTTTTCCTCTCCCCAGGTGTATCCGCCGTCCTCCGAAACCTTATGGGCGAGCAGCTGGTTATAGCCTTTTTCCTTGTAGCGCTCATCCGAATAGTAGCAATACAGCTTTTTGTCGGGCGACTGCAGCAGAAAAGGCTCCCACACCGGCTTTCCCATTTTGTAATCCGGCGTCATTTTGCCGCCCTGCAGAATCTCGCTCACAAATTCCCAGCTTTTTCCGGCGTCCACACTCTTGTACAGCTGCAGCGATGTGGTGGAAAAATCCCCGGCGATGAAATTTCCTGCGCAGAGAATCGTCCCCTCCTTTAATGTCCCCATATCACAGGGCAGCTCAAACAGGTGAGGCTGGAAACGGATGCCCTCATTTCCCAGCGTGCCGGAAAAGCTGCTCAAAAAGTGCCAGTGCCTTCCCTCATCCTCGCTTTCATAAATGGGAAAAACCGGATTTTCCTTGTTATACCACTCCATGGTCGCCAGAAGCGTCCCGTTTTTCTCCCCGTTATGAGCCAGCTGGATACAGCGCGGATACATTGCCCCCGGTCTGCGCTGCGCCTCGTTGGGGCAGCAGACCACACCGGAATATCTCTTTTTTAAGAGAACATTGCTGTATCCTCCCTCCTTAGGGAGAAACCCTCCGTTCTCCGCATACAGCGTATCATGCACGCAATAATCGCTCATATCTTCTCTCCTTTCTCAAATGCCTGTATCATTCTGCACGCAGACATGGCGCGCTTCGTGATGCATCCCTGCTTCGCCCGATGCCATCAGACGTCCACGTCTGCACGATATCCGCGCACAGCGGTTTTACCGGTCGGTTCCCGCTTTTGGAATACACAGCACATTCACCGAGCACGCCGGCGCCAGATAGGTAAACTCTGCTGCCGCGCCGGTGCAGCTATGCCACTTTTCCGTCACAGCCTCCGGGTTTTCCAGACTGTTTTTATCCGAAGGCTTCCCGGCGATCACCCCTGCCCTGTAGTCCGATTCCACCGGACAATCCAGACTGATTTCCACCGGTCTGTCTCCATCCGCAAGATTTACCACCTTTAACAGAATTTCCGTTTCAGATTCCAGCGCGACGGTCTGTATTTCATCATAGTGAGGCAGCTCAATTTCCATCACTGTCCTGTCGTCGATCCTGCAATACAGCCTTTTCCCGTCTGATTCCATACAGAAGCGATGATAGCGCCCTGTTTCCATGGTCACCTCCACCGGTTCTGCCATGCTGTACTTACGGAAACCGATTCCCGCCTGCAGCCGGCTGACGCCATCCTTTATGGTCCATCGGATGGGCTGTACGGAAAACAGATTCCACGGGCTGTCCTCGCTGTTTCTCGCCTTGCCGTAGGGAGACGCGAACATGCCGATGCCCAGCTCCTTTCCCGGCTCTGCAAACAGCTCGATCTCAAAAGCGCCCTCCCGGGAGGTCAGATCGTCCCCCATGGTAATCAGCACAGTGCCTTCCATTTCAAAACGCTTCGCCCGCTCTGCTTCTGCCTGATCCTCTCCCGCTGCGGTCACAAAGCTGCCGTCATCGCAGGCCTGCACGTTGCCAAACAAAAACCGCTCAGCCGCCGCCTCTTTCCCTTTCCAGCGCGCATTGCGATAGCGCATGCCCACAGAGCCCACCAGACAGGGACCGCCCTTTAAATACGGCGCGTAAATGCTGTCGCATTCCTGTCCGCTTTCCAGCACATAGCTGCCCCTGTTTTGCCCGAACAGCTTCCATACATAATAGGACGGGATCCCGTAATTGTCCAGCCCGTCAAAGACGATCAGGTTCGGCTCCCAGGCGGCATAATTTTCATGCTCAAACAGCGGCGCGTAGGCTGCCAGCTTCACGATATCCTGGTTGCGCTCCATGCCGACCATGAACATCGCCTCCGCAACCGCGGCATAAAGGGTGCGGATCGCGCCCGCCACCACCGCGAACTCTCCCACGAAAATGCCCGGTCCTTTCCTGTCATATCCGTCATAATAGTGGGTGTTCTCCGCAAACCACTCCGGCTTGTCATAAAAATGCTCGTCCGCGATGTCCAGCTGTAGCCCGGACTGCTCCACGTGGGTGTTGGCGACGATGATCAGCTCCGGATATTTTTCCACAATCGCGCTTCTGAATTTTTCATAGCGCTTCTCATATTCCGGACCGTTATTTTCGTTGCCGATTTCCAGATAACGCAGCCCGAAGGGTTCCGGATGCCCCATGGACGCCCGCAGCGCCCCCCAGACGGTATCTGCGTCTCCCAACGCGTATTCCAGCGCGCACAGGGCGTCATCCAAAAGGTCGTCCACCTCATCTTCGTCCAGCAAAATGCAGTTGCGCGCCTGACAGGTCATGCCGCAGTTACACACATAGAGGGCATCCGTGCCCAGGTCCTCACAAAGCTGCAAATATTCATGGAAGCCTAACCCTTCCGTCGCGTTATAGCTCCACAGATTCCACAGGCTGGGACGTTCCCATGCAGGACCCACCATATTTTTGAACCGCTTGACCGTGGACCTGGAAAATCCCTCCACGATGCAGCCGCCGGGGAACCGCAAAAATGCCGGGTGCAGCTCCTCCAGTTTTTCACAAAGATCCTTTCTCAGCCCATGCCCGCAATAGGTGTCTGCGGGCATCAGGGAAATGTATCCGAAAGTCACCTGCCCGCCCTCTTTTACGGAAAGGACAAACCGCGCCTGCTTATCGGTCTTTTTCGCGACCAGGGACAGCTCATAGCGGACAAACCCCTTCCCCTGCAGGCGCACCGTATCAGAGGCGATTATCCCGTCCGCATTTTGCAGGGAAACCTCCAGCTCCAGCCGCTTTGGCGCCCTGGCAAAGAACAGCAGCCGATAGACACTGCCCTCCCTCACAGGCACACCGCCATATCCGATATTGCACACCACGCCGCCGGGCAGAAAATCTACCGCCAGCGCCGCTTTTCTTTTTTCGTTGAGCGTATGCTTTGTCTGTAAGGAAATCGTCGCATTTTCGCTGTACCACGCCGGAATGTCCGCAGGCTCCAGCCGTTCCTTCCAGCGCTTCAATCCCTCTCCGCGCTGCCAGCTAAATTCCCAGCCGGTCGCGTTGGTCAGATCCTCCCCCGTTTCGGTCAGATCATCGGGATGCAGGCTGTCCTCAAAGCTCCTGTTGCGCAAAAGCTCCGGATAAAGCCCGCCGTCCCCGGCCCGGTTGATATCCTCAAAGAACAGCCCGTATAAAGACGGCTCCGTCGCAAACCGCCGTTGGCCTGTTTTTACATTTAATTTCGCCATGTTTCCTCCTGTCATACTACCTGTTTTGTCAGCCCTTCACGCCGCCGATGACAATACCCTTGATGAACGCCTTCTGGAAGAAGGGATAAATCATGAGGATGGGCACCACTGAAATCACCGCGATCGCCATACGCACGCCCTGTGTCGGAATCTGGCTCATCATCTGAGCGCTGGCCGCGTCCAGTGTGTTGTCCTTCAAAAACTGCACGTTATTCATCATGCTGTTCAACACATTCTGGATCGTATAAAGATCCTTTCTTCTGGTCAGATAGTAAATGCCATTGATCCAGTCGTTCCAGTAAGCCAGGGCGGAAAACAGCGCCACCGTTGAAATCATCGGCTTGGAAAGGGGAATGGAAATGTGGAACAGCTTCCCGATCTCGCTGCAGGAATCCATTTCCGCCGCCTCCAATATCTCCTGCGGTACGTTCGTGGTAAAATAGGTCCGCATCAAAATGACATTATATGCGCCCAGCATCAGGTTCGGGCAGATCAGCGCGAAGATAGAATCCCCCACATGCATATACTGGCTCCAGATGATATAGCTGGGCACCATACCGCCGGAAAACAGCATCGTAAAAAACAGGAAAAAGGAAATGAATCCTCTTCCGGGCAGATCCTGCTTGGACAAAAGATAGCCCATGGACAGCGTCAGGCAGACATTTATCGTCGTGCCGATCATCGTAACGATGACTGTCATGCCGTACGCACGCACAATCCCACCAAAGGACTGGAACAAATATTGATACGCCTTAAAGTTCAAAACCTCCGGGATGAATGCGTACCCGTTTTTCATCAGCGTCGCCTCGTCCGTAACGGAGGATGAAATCAGCAGGATAAAAGGCAGCACGCAGCACAACGCCAACACAATCATGACTACGTTTGCAAAAATCCGAAACCCTTTTTTTGTACAAACCATAAGTATATTCCTCCTTCCTGCGCATCAGAACAGCGCGCTCTCATTATCCACCTTCCGCACGATGGCATTGGTAATCATGACCACGATGAAGCCCAGGATCGACTGTAAAAATCCTGCTGCCAACGACCGGCCTACATCATGGTCCAGCATCAATGTACGATAGACGAAGGTATCGATCGTAGTGGTCGTGGAGTAAAGCATACCGCTATTCTGCGGCACCTGATAAAACAGACCGAAATCCGACGCGAACATCCTGCCCAACGCCATGATCGTTAAAATAATGATCGTAGGCTTTAAGAGGGGCAGGGTGATCCGGGAAATCTGCTGCCAGACAGACGCGCCGTCCATCACCGCCGCTTCATAGTATGCCTTGTCAAAGCCGATGATCGTCGCAAAATAGACGATACTCTGGAAACCGAAGCTGCGCCATAGCTGCACAATGGTCAAAATCACCGGCCAATAGCCCGCCTCTATATACCAGCTGACCGGCTTGATTCCCAGCGGCGCCAGAATGCCGTTGTTAATAAAGCCATTCTTTTCGGATAAAAACGCGAATACCAGATAACCGATCAGAACGGTGCTGACCAGATGTGGAATCAGAATCAACGTCTGATAGGTCTGCTTGGCAAATTTGTTTCCTATCACACTCAGCAAAATCGCCACAAAAATCGCGAAGATTGTGCCCAAAAGCAGGAACACGATATTATAGCAAATGGTATTACGGAACATGATCTTTGCCCATTTGGACCCGAACAGGAACGTGAAATTCTGGAACCCGTTCCAGGGGCTGTCGATGATGCCCTTGGCAAAGCTATACTTCTTGAACGCCAGAATCAGACCGCCCATGGGCAGATAATTGTTGATGATCAGATAGATAAAACCCGGAATTGACATCAAATAGAGCGGCATATATTTACGCAGCCTCTTGACCGTCTGCTTTCTCGTCCGGGGATTTTTCTGCACGTTTTTCGTTTTCTGCATAATGACCTCCATACTGCCGTCCGCCCCTAATCAGCCCGGCGGACTGGATTTTCCGGTTCTTCCCCTTTTTTAAAAAATTGCCGGCTGTTTTGCCACAGCCGGCAATTTCCATCCGCAGCCGTCCCGCCTGTCGGCGTTTACCGGACAGCCTCACCTGCTATTTCATTCTGCATTTGCCGCCAGGAATGCATCAAACTGCTTCTGCTCCTCGGCGATGATGTCGTCGATTCCGGCAGCCTTTAATTCCTCATTGAACTTCGCCAGATATTCATCCACATCCACCAGACCATAGAGCAGAGCCGGCCGATATTCTGCCACAACCGTAGAGCATGCCGCCAACTGGTCATACACGTTCGTGCTGTCGAAAATGAAGCCCATCGCGTTGGAGAACTGCGCATTCTTCGGCGCTTCCAGCATATCCGTATAGTATCCGGTGAAATCGGTCTCCAGAGGCAGGCTCAGGCACTGATTCGGCCAGAACCACGGACAGTTCATATTCCACTCAGAGTTGCTGGAGTCCACGCCCTCAGGATATCTTGCGATACCATTTTCGTCCACGGTATAGTGCTTGCCCTCCACGCCCAGGATGAAGAAACGCGCCACGGTTTCATCGGTCGTCATCAGGTACAGAAGCTTCATTGCCGCATCGGGGGTCTTGCAGACGGAGGATACCATCCAGCCGCCCAGCACGGATGCGCTGGTGCCCACCAGGTCAGTCAGCTTATACTGCACGCTCTCATGGGTGTAGGAAACCAGTGTTTTGATATATTCCGCGCTGTAGCCACCCACATAGCAGCCTGCCGCCACATCGTTATTATACTGCTCGATCGTCATGGAGTTGTTCAGCGGATCGTCGCACAGAAGCCCCGCCTCGTTCCATTCCTTCATCAGGTTACAGAAATCCCGGAACTCTTCTGTCTCATAGTAATTGACGATCTCGGTGGTGCCTACGCCACGGTTCATCAGAACTCCCAGCCAGTCACCGTTGCCGAGGCTGTCCAGCCCCTGCACAGGGTCATCGTTGGTATTGATCATGTATGCATATTCGGGATGAATCGCCTTTGCATCCTTCATGATCTGGGTCATCTCTTCCAGAGTAATCTCTTCGCCATCCCTGTCCGCGATCCCCAGCTCTTCCGCAATCTCTTTACGGAGCATATATACCTCATAAGTTCCGTAGCTGTCCACAGAGGGCACCGCATACTGCACGCCGTCGATCTGCTGTGTCATCAGCACCTTCTCCGGGAAGGATTCCCACATATCCGCATATTCCTCCAGATAGGGCTCCAGGGAAATACACTGCTCATTCTTCACACAGCCGTCCAGTGTGGAATAGAATCTCCAGCAGAAAATATCCAGCGGATTGGTGTTGTCGCTGAGCGCCAGCGTCAGCTCGGTGGAAAGGTCTCCCATGTTGATCTGCACGATATCCGCTTTCACACCCGCATTGATGGAAACCAGATAATCATTTAACGCAGTCTCCACATCTTCTTCCCCGGGGAATACGGTTCCGTTAATCGCCTCAACGGTCACCACCGGCCAGTCATCCGGATTCTCCGCAGGGACAAAGCCTGTCGCTGCCTCCGCTCCGCCGTCATCTGCCGCGCCGCTGTCCGCCACATCACCGCTTCCCGCAGACGAACCTGCTGCCGCATCGCTGCCTGTGCTGCCGGAATCATTTCCACAGGCGACCATGGAAAACGTCATAGCCGCTGTCAGAAGCAATGCAATCCATTTCTTCTTCATATCGTTTCCTCCTTATTTCAACCGATTCATCGGTTCCTGATATCGACATTATATGGGAAAACCATACAGAAAAATATGCAAAATCTGACAGCCTTTAACGCATTTTCTGTTTTTTATCCGCCTGTCTGCCCATCCTTTACCCGTTTTCAGAAAGCGCCTCCCTCTCCGGAAGCAAAATCTCCGTCGCCGCCCCGCCGGACGGCGCGTTGTAGAAGAAAAGCTGCGCCCGTTCCCCATAGATTAAGTAAATCCGGTATTTGATATTGTCGATTCCCACGTGATGGGAATGATACCGAAACTGCGTCACCAGGGCGTTCAATTCCTCCAGCTTTTCCGGCGGATAGCCGGTCCCGTTGTCCGAAATCCGGATGCTGATATAGCTCCCATCCTCCTTTTCGATCCGCTTTCCCGCCACCTCCACGGACAGAATCTGTCCCGGCCTGCGGGCATATTTTACAGAATTTTCCACAAAGGTCTGAATCGCCAGAATCGGCACCCGGCATTCTAAAAGCTCCTCCGCCACATCCAGCTTTATCAGAATCGGCATCTCCCCCCGCACCATATAAATGTGACAATAGGCCTCCACCTCCTTAAGCTCCTCCCCCACCGTCACCAGGCTCTCCTGGCTGCGGAACACATAGCGGAAATGCTCGGAAAGCCAGCGGGTCATGAGCCGCACCGTATCCACGTTTTTATCCGAAAGCAGGAAATCCACCAGGTTAAAGCAGTTGATGAAAAAGTGTGGGTTCACCTGCAGCTGGTAATATTGCAGCTTTGCCGCGTTGGCTTCCATCTCCTTCTCATACTTTTCCTGCTGCATGCGCTGCATCTCTTCCACAATCTCGTCCAGCCTGCGGTTGATCTCCAAAAGCTCCCGCACCTTCGTCCTTTCCGTTTCCATAAAGCCGTCCGGCTCACCGTTTTCCTTCATTCTGCCCAGACGGTTTGCCAGATGCTCCACCGGCCATACCAGCGCATGGTTGAAAAGCTGCCACACTTTAAATAAAATTCCGATGAAAATCAGGGGAATCAGGATAAACAGCAGCCAGAATTCCCAGCTTCCCACCAGCGCCCGGATCCCGCCCGCTTCCTGCAATACCAAAAGCTCCATCTGCAAAAACCGGATCGGCTCCGCCGCCACGATGTACCGCATGCCCTGTGCCGTCGTCTTTTCGGTTCCTGACAAAAAGAGCGCTTCCGCTTCCTGCCTGGTCATTCCGCCTCCTACGACATCCAGCACGGTCTGCCCATCGCGAAAAATCAGCTCCACCGCATCCTCACGGGCAAAATAGCTGCTGATATTGATCACAAAGCCGACCAGCTTTTCCCTGATTCCCTTCATATAAACGAGATAGGTCTCCCCCTCATAGGAAAAGCTGCCCTCATGGTGAACCTCATTCCGGATCTGATTCAGATAGGCTTTCAGGCACAGATTCAGGCGGTAATCATCCCCCTCATGGGTATATCCGCTGTATTGACTGCGCAATTCTCCCTTTTGCGCATCATAAAAAAACACGCCGCCGAAGCAGTCAATGGTGCCCGCCCTCCCCTCCAGATTATTGGCGAGATAATACACCGTGCTGTACCATTCCGGCTCCGATAAAAAGGGACGCTTTAAGGTCTGGAACTGCACGTTTTCACCGTATACCCGGTCCACATAGCTTTTCAGGGAATCGATGTCCTTATTCATCTGCAGCGCATAGTGATCCGCCAGAATCCGGTTGCTCTTTGCCAGCTCCTGCGTGGACTGATAAATGGAATAAACACCATATGCGAAAAAGACAGCCAGCACCAGGCCGGACGTTACCGCCCAACCCGCCAGCAAATAGCTGTGCAGGGAGGATGTCCCCGCATGGGCGAAATGACTGCCGCCCTTCCTTTTTTGATCCTTCCAGCTCTTGAACGCCTTTTGTATCCGCCCGCGTATCTTCATCGCCAAATCCTCCCCGTACCTTTCAAGCCATGCCCGGCTTTTTTTGTTTTCTTCACGCCTGATACCATTTCGCCTGTTCCTGGTACAGGTGGTAATATTCGCCCTTTTTCTCCATCAGCTCTGCGTGGCTGCCCGCTTCCGCTATCTCTCCATCCTTCATCACAATGACCCTGTCAACGCTTTTGCACAGGCCCATGCGGTGCAGCACCATGACCGCCGTTTTATCCGCCGCCATTTCCAGAAAGCTGTTCATGACGGACAGCTCTGCGAGCGGATCCAGGGCGCTTGTGGGCTCATCCAGTATGTACAGCGCAGCGTCACCATAGACCGCCCGGGCGATCGCCGCCTTCTGCCACTGACCGCCGGACAAATCTGCTCCCCCGAACTCAACCCCCAGCCGGTAATCAATGTTTTCATGTTCCCCAATCAGCTCCGGTATGCCCGTTTTCCGGATCACCTCCCGGATTGCGTCCTGGTTTTCCATACCGGCAGGATTGGATATCCCGATGTTTTCCCGCAGCGTCAGCCTGTACCGGATGAAATTCTGGGAAACGATCCCACAGCTGCCATGTACCCGCTCCGACTGGAATACCTCCCCGCTCCTGGGCGGGTACATGCCCAGCATGAGCTTGCAGAGCGTCGTTTTTCCGCTGCCGTTTAAGCCGACGATGGCAATCTTTTCCCCTCTGCCGACGGACAGGCTGACATCCTTTATAGCAATATTATCGGCATTTGGATAGGAAAAGGTAACATGCTGCAAACGGATATCTTCCGTTTCGCTGCCGCTCACCCTGAGCGTCTCTTTTTCCTCTGCCATATCCATGAAGTCGAAATAGTTCTTCAGGAAGGCGCCGTCATTGTGAAGGTCGCCGAGCCTGACCAGAAATTCCTTCGCCGCGTTCTGCACCGCAAGAAAAGCCGTCAGACATGCCGCAAAGGGTCCGATTGTGATGGCTCCCCGCAAAAAAAGCAGGACCGCGATCAGGATGCTTCCCAAATATCCGGTCACCCGCACCCCGTCACAAAAAAGCATGGACCCGGCCTCTTTCCTGTTATGCTTCCACAGCTCCTCGTTCACCCTGTCCCGTTTATCCATCCATTTTCCGGCGATATAGTCCTCTGCGCACATCAGGCGCATTTCCCGGATGGACTCCTTCTGCGCAAACAGCCCCCATAAATACTGCTGCATCCGGTTATCCTTCGTCTGCTTTTTCTTTAACCGGTAAAATTCCTCCCCGCGAAGCTTCCTGGCGATGTAAAAGGGCAGCACGCTCACGATGGAAACCGGAAGAAACCACAGGCTGTAGCCCGCCAATACCCCAATGACGGCGAGGACGCCGATCAAATTCATCACGACGGCAATCAACGACATGAAAATGCCGCCCGGTATTTCTCTGCCAAGACATTCCTCCGCTCTTGCATACATGTCGGATGCCTTACTGTCCTCATAGCCAACCAGCGCGATCCGGGACGCTTTCCGGGCGATTTCCATTTTCAGTCCGCTGATGCACTTCTCATATACGCCGGCATTCACCGTAACGCTCATCACAAGCTGCAGCGCCTGCTGCAGCAGATATACAAAAATCAGGATTCCTCCGGTAAGCAGGATTCCTTTTCTGTTGTCCATACCGCCCAGCTGAGCGCTCACCGCTTCTGTCAGCCGTGCCAGAACGATCGTGGTACATGCGGGAAATACCGCCTCAAAAAGCTTTCCCGCTGCCGTCAAAACCAGACTGACGGGCGCAATGGCATACATCCGACTGATCAACGGAATGTAATATTTTTTCAAATGGTCCGTCATGATGCTTCCCCTCCCTTCTCTTCATACCACACGCTCTGCGCCTCATACATCCTCCTGTACGGCCCGTTCTTTGTCATCAGAGCATCGTGGCTCCCGCTCTCGGCGATCTGTCCGTCACGGATCACATAAATGGTATCCGCAAGCCTGGCGCTGGCCATGCGGTGTGAAATGACGAGAGTCCCCCTCTGCCGCATGACCTTCAAAAAGGCGCTATACAGCCTGCTTTCCGCAACCGGATCAAGCGCCGCCGTCGGTTCGTCCATGATGACCAGCCGGCTGTCTCCCATGCATGCCCGCGCAATGGCAATTTTCTGCCATTCCCCGCCGGATAAGTCGATTCCCGCTTCCTCTATCTGGCCAAGCGGCGTATCCAGATCCACGCATTTGTGAAAATCCGCCGCCTCTCTTAAAACGGACCGGATCCCTGCATCCTCATGCAGCTGTTCCAGATTGCCGATCGCCACGTTTTCCCGGACTGTGAACGCGTACCTGACAAAATCCTGGAACACGGCATTGAGGATCTTATGGTACTCCTGCGCAGAATAGGCATAAATATCCTTTCCGTCAAGCAGAATAGAGCCGCTGTCCGGCCGGTAGAGCCTGCAGATCAGCTTCACGATGGTGGACTTCCCGCTCCCGTTCTCCCCGGCCAGCGCGGTCGATTTTTCCAGATCGATCACCATGCTCACATTTTTTAACACATAATCTCCCTCCTGCCCATAACGGAAATACACATTTTTCAGCTCGAGAATCCCACCCCTGCCGCCGTCAAAGCGCTCATTTCCATAGTACACCTCGTCCATTTTCATGAAATCGTGGTAATATTCAATTTCACGGCATTTCCGCGCCACATTCGACAGCTTATAGGACAGGGACTCTGTCCTGGTCAATACGGTTCCCGCCGAGCCCGCCAGCGATACGAATATCCCCAGGGTAATGCTGTGCCCAAAGACCGCCCGCACCAGAGAGAAAATGACCAGCGCCACCCACGCGATGACGCAAAGACCGCTTAAGGCAAAATACTTTTGCGACCGGAGCGTCGTTTCCAGACGTTCCTTTAATACCGCATCATTTTTCTTTTTGCATAAATTGCCGATATAGGATACGGCTCCGAATATCTTCAGCTCGTAGAGGGCGTGCTTATCCGACAAAAGCTTCCGGTAGTAATCAAGCTCCCGCTCTGCAAAGGACTGGCCCGCAAACATATCATTCATCATTTTCATCGATCGAAAATCCAGAAGCATCATGATCAGGATGATGAGAAAATAAAGCGCCGACACGATCGGAGAAATCTGGATGAATAAAACGACCATGGAGCATACCGTCATGCACAGCGAAACCACTGTAATGACGTCATGGAACACATGCAGAATATTCTCCTGCGGTCGGTCCCCCATCCGCATCAGGATATCGTGATAGGCTGCGTCCTCATAGCACCTGTAATCAATCCTGCAAAACTTTGCAAGGAGCTCCTTCGAAAACCTGCCGTTTAACTTTTTCTGAAACCGGATGGCAAGCAGGCTGTCAAAGACCGGCAGCCCCGCCGCAAACGCCATCGTGCAAAAAAGCGCGCACAGCCACGCCCAGACCCTGCCGTCTGCGCTCCCGTTTTCCAAAACGGACCGGGATATGCTGTCAATCAGCCCCTGCGTCGCGTACAGAGTCATGGGAGTTGTCAGCGCGGCGATGACGCAGTACAGAAGCTTCAAACATGTTTCTGCCCTCGCATATGTGAACATCAACCGGATTATGCGGAATATATTTTTCATCCTCTCTCTCCTTCCTGTACTGCTTTTTCATACAGGTTCCTGCCAGCTTCTCTCCGTATGAACCCCTCTGCCGTCAACTCATATATGGTATCGCAAACCTCCTCCAGATACTTCCTGTCATGGGAAATGCTGATGATCGCGCCCGGAAACTCAGCGAGCATCCTGCGGATCACACCGCCTGACAAAGGAGAAAAATTGCGCGTCGGTTCATCCAGAATCAGCACATTGACATGCTCCAGACTCATTTTCAGGAGCAGTATTTTGGCTTTCTGCCCGCCGGACAGCTCTGCCACAGGGCGGTTCATTTCGTCCGCCGTAAATTTAAGCGCTCCCAGAAAGGTGCGGATTTTCGTCCGCTCTGCCTTCTCCCCGGAAATATCCAGATAATCCACCGGCGGCATATCCAAATCCAACAGCTCTTCATAGTTTTGCGGCATATAACCGACACAGATATCCGTTCTGGAAAGAAGCTGCCCGGCAAGGCTGCGAAGCAATGTGGTTTTGCCTGCCCCGTTCTTTCCGGTGATACATATTTTCTCCGGTCCGCGCACCCGCAAAAAGAGGTTTCTGGCTAAAACCCGCTCCCCATCCGGCGTATACAGCGCATCCGCCGCATATTCCAGCACGGTCTTTCCCGCCGGGATCGCTGCGTTGCCTTCTCCCAGCTCAAAATAGATTGCGCCCTCTTCCTCCGGCATCTGCGCCATTTCCGCATCTTCCCGCTCAAAACGGCGCTCCATGCTCTTGACAGCCTTCATTTTTTTCTTAAGCAGTCTGCCCGGTCCGTCCCGTTCCGCCTTGGAAATATTGTCCAGCCGATAGGACACGCTCTGCTCGATCCGGCGCATCTTCTCGTCCCGGATTTTCTTTTCCCGCCGGTCGTTTTGCGCCTGTCTTCTCTGGTTTTCAAAGGACGCATCCCGGTCCTTTTTATATTGGGCAAAGGACATATGCGCCACCGTATAGCGGGGACAGCTCTTTCTGCGCAGCTGTTCCATATGAATGACCATATTCGCGGCATTTTCAATCAGCGTTTCATCATGGGAAATGAACAGCATGATTCCCTTCCAGTCCCGGATCAGCTCTTCCAGCCATTCCAGCGTTTCCAGGTCGATGTCATTGGAGGGTTCGTCCAGCAAAAGCGCGGTGGGCTCTGCCAGCAGCAGGCGCATCATCTGCGCCTTGATTTTTTCTCCGCCGGACAGGGTTCCCATTTTCTGTTCCCTGTAAAAAAAGTCTGCGGACACATGAAGCCTTGCGGCAAGACGGTTTAGCTCCTTCGGATTTCGGTCAAAAAAGAGCTCTTCCTCCACGAAAAACTCATATACCGTCTTTTGCCGGTCCGCCTCCCAAAGCTCCTGGGGCAGAAAAGCGAGCCTCTCTCCGCTCATGATCCTCTCCCCCTGCGACTCGGCGTATTCCCCAATCAGACCTTCGTCATAGATCCAACGCAGCAGCGTGGATTTCCCGTTTCCTTCCTCCCCGATGATCACCGCCTTGTCCCCTGCACGCAGGGTGCAGGAAAAATCCTCCACGATGATACGAAGATCCTTTCTGTGTGTAATGGTCAGATTCTTAATTTGTAGCATAAGCATACTCCCTTCCCCGGATTCCTGACAGCCTGCCTGCGCATAGTTCGCAAAAAAAGAGACTGTCTTTGTATCCAAAAACAGTCCCACGCAAAATAGCCCCTATCTATGCAAGGAATCAAAAAAATTCCTCCCACAACAGTATGGGCTGACAGCAGGATAATCTGATTTGGCATACACAAACAAGCCTGTCCGGACAGGCTTTCCATCGCCGCCGTCCTCATATCGGACAACCGGCTTTCCTTCCATGTTTGTTTTCACCAAGTCATATTATCTACTGCTCATCGTTCCTCCTGTTGTGGCGCCATCGCCCGGATTATCCCGCACTCTGGCGCATTCTCTGCAATTTTTTCAAAAATCCGCACAATCAAGTGCGAACCTGTTGCTCAACTATATTTACCATACCACAGCCAAAACTTTTGTGTCAACTACGAATTTTCCATAATCAGCAGGTCCTTTCCCGCAGAATAAATAAATCCCCCCATCATCCCATGAGCTGACGGACCTCTTCCTCTGTGATATCAGCATATTCCGGGTTCTTTATCACCGCTTTATATACCTGCTGGGCGCTGTCCAGCATCAGAGACAAAGACCTGACCAGCGCTGCCAGCCCCTCCTGCTTTCCTTCCCGGATTCCTTTCTGGATCCCTTTCTGGATCCCTTTCTGGATTCCTCTCTCTTCCACATATCCTGACAGGTTACACATCAATTCCACCTCCCTGGCCAATCCGCCTTCCAGCTTCATGGAATATCCCGTTTTCAGTTTCTCTTTCTTTTCTTCGCTTTTCAATTCTGGCGACAGCAACGTATTCATCATCCCGATAAAAGCATTCTGGTACGGCGCATCCTCTTTCAGCCCGATCACCACTACGGACAGCTTATCATATGCGTCCTTCCTGTCCGGAAATCCCGGGATGATATCCCGCTTCTCCATCCGGTATTCCGCAACCGCATTCCCGATATAATCCGGAACGCCGAAACAGATCCAGATGCTCACTACTTTTTTTATGCCATCGTAGTCACTGTCCCCAAACTCCGTGCCCAGCTGTGCCGAAATCATCCTTGCCCCGTAAAATATGCCCCTGGTTTCAATTTTATAACCGGGATACCAGGATTTCTGGCATTCCAGGTTTATGAGCAGCTTAATCCACTCCCCGCTGCGCGGCACACTGGCATAAAATCTGATATCATAGACAATACTTCCTTCGCCCTGCACGCGGTTCTCATTTGGCATTCCTGTGATTGCCTCATTGCTTTCACCGGGATTTACCTTCACTGTGGAAACCTCCGGTTTTCCCTCAATACAGGCTTCCACCTCTTCCAACGCCAGATCCTTAAATTCCTCTACGGTATTTTTCAGGATCCACGCCAGAACCTCTTTCTGTGACAACACCCATTTACACTGGGTGTCATACCGCACCTTCGCCTCTGCAGCGGAAAGCGCCCTTGACAATTCATTTTCCATATCGCCCTCCTTCACACTCCTGACAGCATATTTCTTTGCAGCCCACCCTGCCATGATGCTTTTTCCTGTCAGTCCGGTTAGTGGATCCCACACTTATTGTAACCCAAAACGACCATTTTGTACATTCCTTTTCATTGTCTGTACGGTTACTTTTCACGGTGTGGGGAAAAATATTTGACAGCTCTCATGCTTCGTGCTATACTGGGAAAAAATAAAAAGGAGGCACTCAGGTGGGTATTATTTCTATTCGCTTCATTCGCACCCGCATTCAGGGGCAATAAAAGCAAATTCACAGACTCATGATAGATGGGTTTTTTTGCGTGCGAATACATACCACCAGATGTTGTCGTTACAAGGATAGCGTGACCATGCTGTCTTTGTACATTTTGTCAGCCTTTGATTCCCCGCAGGCAGCGGATGAGACGCCGTTCCTGTATGGATATCCAGCGCCTGTCGCAAGGTATGAACTGTATGATGATGCAGGAATACTCATTTCATGGGTATGTCCTGCTTTTTTTGCCCCTTTTTTGTCACATGCAGGAAACGCCAAAAAGATTGCCGTTTCCTGTAACCATTCACACAAGGAGGCAAAACCATGCAAAAAAACAATTCACTCAGGTACAATTACGCAAACACCCAGAATTTTATCACTGACCGGCAGCTCATCCAGAAGATTGTCAACTTAAGCAACATCAATCGGTCAGATATCGTGCTGGAAATCGGCACGGGAAAAGGACATCTGACAGAAGCGCTCTGCCAAAAGGGCGGTTATATTTTTTCCGTGGAAATTGACGGGAAACTGTTTGCACACACAAAGACGAAACTAAAGAATCTGAACAATCTGAAGCTGATTCAGGGCGATTTCCTGCGCTATCCCCTTCCTGCGAAGGGGCGGTACAAGGTCTTTGCCAACATCCCCTATGATATCACCACACCGATCATTGAAAAGCTGACAAACGCCAAAAATCCGCCCGCCGAAATGTGGCTCATTCTGGAAAAGGGCGCTGCGAAGCGTTTTACCGGTTCTTCGAGGGAAACCCTCAAATCCCTGCTGCTAAAGCCCTTCTGGGAAATGAAAATCCTCCATCGTTTTCACAGGGAAGACTTTCACCCCATGCCCTCCGTGGATTCCGTTCTGCTGCATTTTTCCAGAAAAGAAAAGCCGGATCTGGAAAAAGGGGAGCTTCCCGCCTTCCGGCACTTCGTCACCTATTCCCTGCAGCACGGCATCGGTTCCAGGCAGGGGCTGCTCACCAAAAGACAGGTCGCAACGGCTCTAAAGCTTGCCGGGCTGCCGCCTGCCTGGGAAGACGGCGTCACGCTTTACATCCAGTGGCTTTGCCTGTTTCAATATTTCCGAAAGATTTCCAAATGACCGCGCGTGAAAAAGCGCCGCCCCGGCTTTTCGGGCGGCGCTCTCTTCTTTTATCTGTTTTTCTAAAAACAGATAAACACCATATTTTCTGGCAAATCATTTCAAATGAATAACAGTTGTCATACGCTCATGCGCCTGTTTTTTGGGTATCTAAATATCCAATCACTTCTTCAAGCATCTCTTCCGCCCTGTCGTACTGTATCTTTGCATCCTCTTTGGAAGCAATATAAAAATCATCATAATCGCAACTGTTGCGCACCTGAAATGCCTGTTGGATATATCTTGAATATTTCACATCAAACTTTCCTGTTTTGATATATTCCTTCTGAAAATATGCAATCACCGCAGAATGCCGGGAAAAATCTTTTTTTCTGTTGCAAGAACTGCGCGCAGCGCCGAGAAAATTGCGTAATATGACCTGCCTATGGAATCCTTAAACTGCCCTCCCTCCAGCAGAATCCTTGCAGACTTCAATTTCTCAGCAGCAGTACTCAAACGATGCTTTACCAGATCATCCAATTTTCCTGCCCTCCATAAAAATATTCTGATAATAAGGAAGAGATTCTCTGTACTTTAAAAATTCATCATAAGGAATCACCATGGGAGATACAATCACATCATTTTCCAGGCTTATCTCTGCTGACATATCCCAAACAAGCTTGAGCTTTTCCTGCAATTCCAGACGCTCCCCCTTTACAATCGCCACGATATCGATATCGGAATCATCTGTATAATCCCCTCTCGCATACGAACCATAGAGAATGACCTCCACAATATCATTCCCGTATACAGACCTGTAGCACTCTTTTATTTGCTCGCTGATCCGGTCAAGCTGCCATACCGTACACATACTTTGATCTCCTTTTACACATATAGTATAATCGGTTATCTCTATTTTGTAAAATAAAATTCCATCATCCCTGGAAAATAATTGTAACAGCTCAGGCCGGCGTACAGTGACGCCTGAAAATGTTTCCCATGCCGGTGCCCTTAAAACCCCCTGATCCGCTCCAGCGCCTCCAGCGTATTTTCCCGGGTGCCAAAAGCCGTCAGCCGAAAATATCCTTCCCCGCTTGCGCCAAAGCCGCTGCCCGGCGTGCCGACCACCTGCGCTCTGGAAAGAAGCTGGTCAAAAAACTCCCACGACGTCATGTGTGCCGGTGTCTGCAGCCAGATATAGGGAGCGTTTACGCCGCCAAAGGCCGTAAATCCTGCCGCCAAAAGCCCTTCCCGGATCAGGCGGGCATTTTCCATATAATATGCGACCTGCTCCTTTAGCTGCGCTTTTCCCTCCGGAGAATAAACCGCTTCTCCAGCGCGCTGCACGATATAGGGCGCACCGTTATATTTGGTGCCGTGTCTTCTGTTCCACAGATCATGCAGCTTCACGCCGCTTACGGAAAGCTCTTTGGGAACGACGGTATACCCCAGGCGCAGCCCGGTAAAGCCCGCGTTTTTGGAAAAGCTGTGCATTTCGATCGCGCAGCCCTTCGCACCGCTGCATTCATAAATGCTGTGGGGCACATTTTCCTCCGTGATATACGCCTCATATGCCGCGTCATAGAGGATCACGGAGCCGTGCCTGTTGGCGTAATCCACCCATTCCTGCAGGGCGTCCTTTTGGATCGCAGCCCCGGTGGGATTGTTGGGAAAGCACAGATAAATCATGTCCGGCACTTCCTTCGGAAGCTCTGGCGCAAAGCCGTTTTCCCGGGTGCAGGGCATGTAAATGAGATTTTCAAAGCCGCCCGTCTCTGTGTTATAGCGTCCGCTTCTGCCCGCCATCACGTTGGTATCCACGTAGACGGGATAGACCGGATCGCACACCGCCACCCGATTGTCGATTCCGAAAATTTCCTGTATATTTCCCACATCACACTTCGCCCCGTCGGAAACAAATATTTCCTCCGGCGAAATGTCGCAGCCCCGCGCCTGATAATCCTCTACCGCAATGGCGCTGCGCAGAAATTCATAGCCCTGCTCCGGCCCGTATCCGTGAAACCCTTCGGACGTCCCCATCTGCGCGACCGCCTTGTGCAGCGCCTCCACTATGACCGGGGCAAGAGGCTGGGTCACATCGCCGATTCCCAGGCGGATGATCAGATTCTGCGGATTTTTTTCCTGATACTCTCTGACCTTTTTTGCGATTGTCGAAAAAAGGTAGCTGCCCTGCAAATTCAGATAATTCTCATTGATTGAAACCATCTGCTCAAAATCCTTTCCTTTTTTTACAACGGGCGACGCTTCCACCCGTCTCAAATATCCCAAAAGCGGCCGTACCCTTCAGCTGTCATACATGAGCAGCAAAATCATCTGCGCCGTTTCCACCATGTTCGTACCGGAATCCATGGCGCTCTTCTGGATATAACGAAACGCCTCCGGCTCCGTCATGTGGTTGCGCTCCATCAAAACCAGCTTCGCGTTGTTGATGTAATTTTGCTCCCGCTGCGTGCGCTTTGGGGCGGACGCCCTTCTCTTTTTCAGCCGCCGTTCCAGCTGCCCCAGCATCATTCCCACCGTGCCGGCAAGATCACGGGGTTTGACCGGATAGGTGAGCGGGATGATTCCCTCCGGACAGCTGCCGGCCTCCGCCATCGAGGTCAAAAGGAGCATTTCAAAATATTCCGGCAGATATTCGGCCAGCTGGGAATAATGCATATCAGGCAGGCGAAAGCTGCAGATGACCACGCCGCTGTCCAGCTGATGTACCTTTGACAGGGCCATGGCTGCCGTCGTGCAAAGCGCGGCAGTCTCCAGCCCGTACTTACCCAGCATATCCCGGATTCGCTTCGCGTCCTCTATTTTTGGCAAAACGACGATGATACTGCCCATGTGGTCACCTGCCTTACATCCGATACAAGTATTTTTCCACTTCCCACTCCGAAACCTGTGACATGTAATCGTTCCATTCCGCCTTTTTGGCTTCCACATAAAGGCGGACAAAATCGCTTCCCAGCACCTGATTCATAAAGGGATCCTCTTCCATGCATAAAACCGCTTCCCACAGCGTTCCAGGCAGCTGCCGGATGCCCGCCGCCGCTTTCTCTGCCTCCGTGCGCTCCTCAAAGCGGAATGCCGCTTCCGCGCCGGGTTCCATTCTCTTTTCCATGCCGTCCACTCCCGCCGCGAGGCAGACCGCAAGCGCCAGGTAAGGATTGGCGGAAGGATCCGGAAAGCGAAGCTCGATGCCCGTCTGCTCTCCCCGCGCAGAAGGAATGCGGATCAGCGTATTTAAGCTCCGGGTCGTCCAGATGATGTCTCTGGGCGCTTCAAAGCCGGAATTTAAACGCTTGTAGGAATTCACCAGCGGATTCGTCACCGCGCACATCGCCCGGGCATGCGCCATGACGCCGCCCATAAACCATTTCGCCCGGGCACTGATGCCATTGTCCGCTTCCGGATCGGCAAACAGATTTTTTCCGTCCTCAAACAGCTGGATCGTCATATGCATGCCGGAGCCCGCCACGCCCGCCCTGGGCTTGGGCATGAAGGTGGCATGAAGCCCGTGGCGCTTCGCGATGGAGCGCACCGCCGTCTTAAAGGTCATGATGCTGTCCGCCGTTTTACACGCTCTGGCGCATTTAAAATCGATCTCATGCTGGGCGGGCGCCGTCTCGTGATGGGAGGCTTCAATTTCAAAGCCCATCTCCTCCAGCGTCAGCACCATATCCCGCCGGGCGTTTTCCCCCAGATCCAGCGGGCTGATGTCCATATATCCCGCCTGCTCATGCGTCACCGTCGTAGGGATTCCGTTTTCATCGGTATGGAACAGAAAAAATTCGCATTCCGGGTCCACCAGAAAGGTGTACCCCTTCTGCTGCGTCCCCGCGACCACCCGCTTTAAAATGCTGCGGGAATCCGCCATACAAGGGGTTGCATCCGCCCTGCATACATCGCACAGCAGGCGCGCCACCTTTCCCTGCTGCGGTCTCCAGGGCAAAATGGTGAAGGTATCCGGATCGGGATGCAGATACATATCCTCCTCCCCCCTGCGCAGACTGCCATACAGCGCGGCGCCGTCAACCAGATACCGGTTCTCCAGCGCCCGGGGCAGCTGCCCCGCCGTCACCGCCACATTTTTGATGCTGCCGAACATATCCGTAAACTGCAGGCGGATAAATTCCACATCCTCTTCCTCCACAAGCCTTAAAATTTCATTTTTCGTTTTCATATCAGTAACACCATAACCTTTCTGGAAGCCTTGATTCCTGCGGGCAATGAGCCCGTCGCCATGCTTGCAGGAGCATCAGGCGAATGCCGCAGGGCGACAACCCGGTTGTCTGCTGCAAGGTTGTTGCCTCACTGCAGCGCTACAGATTGGTATACCCCATCAGAGATTCGTCCACCTCTTTTGCCGCCTGTCTGCCCTCCGCGATCGCCCATACCACCAAAGACTGCCCTCTGTGCATATCTCCCGCCGTAAAAACGCGCTCTGCATTCGTCTTACAGGAACCGGAAGGGGTATCCACGTTCGTTCTCGCATTACATTTTACACCAAAACTGTCCGTCACGTAAAGCTCTGCGCCCAAAAAGCCCGCCGCGATCAGCACCAGATCCACCTTAAGCTCCCGCTCAGTCCCTTCCTTTGGCGCCATGGAGATGCGGCCGGTCTTTTCGTCCTTCTTCGGCACAAGCCCCACCAGCTTTGCCAGGCATACGTTTCCTTCCTTATCCTTTTGAAATTCCGTCACGGTGGTCTGATATTGGCGGGGATCCTGCCCGAACAGGGCGATCGCCTCCTCCTGTCCGTAATCGGTCTTTTTCACCTTCGGCCACTCCGGCCAGGGATTGCCCGGCATGCGCTCTGTGGGCGCTTCCGGCATCATTTCCAGCTGTACCACGCTGGAGGCCCCCAGACGGATCGCGGTTCCCACACAGTCGTTTCCGGTATCGCCGCCGCCGATGACCAGCACCCGTTTTCCCTTCGCAAGCTCGACGGGCGCTTTTTTGAAATCACTGTCCAGAAGAGCCTTCGTCACCTTTTTTAAAAAGTCCACCGCAAAATAAATGCCCTTCGCGTCCCGTCCGGGCACGGAAATGTCTCTGGGATGGGAAGCGCCGCACGCCAGGATGACCCGGTCGTATTGCTTTGTAAGCTCCTTTCCCGTGATGTCCTTTCCCACGTCCACATTGCAGATAAAGGTAATGCCCGCCTCCTCCATCAGCGCGATCCTTCTGTCGATGACGCTCTTTTCCAGCTTCATGTTCGGAATCCCGTAGCGCAAAAGCCCGCCGGGCCGGTCGCTGCGCTCATAGACCGTCACCTGATGACCCCGGCTGTTCAGCTGCTGTGCCGCCGCCAGCCCCGCGGGACCGCTGCCTATCACGGCGACCCGCTTTCCGGTGCGCACCGGCGGCTTTCCGGCACTGACCAGCCCATGGGAAAAGGCGTATTCGATCACCGCCCTTTCGTTTTCCTTCGTGGAAACCGGTTCCCCATGCAGACCGCAGGTGCACGCCGCCTCACACAGCGCGGGACATACCCGGGAGGTGAACTCCGGAAAGCTGTGGGTTTTGGAAAGCCGCACATAGGCCTGCTCCAGATTTCCCCGGTATACCAGATCATTGATCTCCGGCACCAGATTATTAAGCGGACACCCGGACGCCATGCCCGCGATCATGACTCCCGCCTGGCAGAAGGGCACGCCGCAGTCCATACAGCGCGCGCCCTGGAGGCGCTGCTCCTCTGTCGGGAGGCTTTCATGAAACTCCTTGAAATTCTTTATCCGGTCCGCCGGGGCGGTCACATCCGCCACCCGGCGCTCATATTCCAAAAATCCTGTCGGTTTTCCCATGATCACATGCTCCTCCCTTTATGCCTTCGCGCCCGTACTGGCGTAAAAGGCTTCGATCTGCGCCTCCTGCCTGCTCATGCCCTGCTCCTCAAACTGGGAGGACAGCTGCATCAGCCGCTTATAATCGCCCGGTATGATCTTTTTAAACTTCGGCAGATATTCCGTAAAGTGCTCCAGCACCTGCTTCGCCTTTTGGGAGCCGGTATTTGCCACATGGGCACGCAGCATGGCGCGCAGCTCCTCCTGATCGAATTTCGTCTCCACCTTTTCCATGAGCACCATTTCCTTGTTCAGGTTCCGGTACAGACGGCTCTTCTCGTCCAGCACATAGGCGACGCCGCCGCTCATGCCCGCCGCGAAATTTTTCCCGGTGGGCCCTAAAATCACCACGCGTCCACCCGTCATATATTCACAGCCGTGCTCTCCCACGCCCTCTACGACCGCCGTCGCGCCGGAATTTCTCACGCAGAAGCGCTCGCCCGCCATGCCGGCGATGTAAGCCTCCCCGCTGGTCGCTCCGTAAAGCGCCACATTTCCGATGATGATATTTTCCTCCGGCACGAATTTGGATTCGTCAGGAGCATATACCGCCAGCTTTCCGCCGGAAAGCCCCTTGCCGAAATAGTCGTTGGAATCTCCGCACAAAGACAGTGTCAGGCCCTTTGGCAGAAACGCGCCGAAGCTCTGTCCCCCCGCGCCCTCGCAGCGGACCGTTATGGTGTCCTCCAAAAGTCCATCGGGATGCCGGCGGGTGATTTCCGCCCCCAAAAGGGTGCCGAAGGTTCTGTCCGTGTTGGTCAGCTTCACGCTGCATTCCGCCTTTGTTCCTTCTGCAATCGCCCTTTGCAGCTCCTTTTTGGAAAGCAGCATCGCTTCATCCTTTGTTTTTTCCAGTTCAAAATCGTAGACACAGGCAGGATCAAATACCGGGCGCTTCGTTCCCTCCGGCTGCGCCCCGCACAGGATCCGACGCAGGTCCACCTTATTCTCCTGCTCTGAAAGCGTTTCCTTCTTTTTTAAAAGATCGGTGCGTCCCACCATTTCATCGACGGTGCGAACGCCCAGCTTCGCCATATATTCCCGCAGCTGTCTGGCGATGAACAGCATGAAATTTTCCACGTATTCCGGCTTTCCGGCAAAGCGTTCCCGCAGCTTCGGATTCTGCGTGGCGATGCCCACCGGACAGGTATCCTGGTTGCAGACCCGCATCATCACACAGCCCAGCGTCACAAGAGGCGCTGTGGCGAAGCCGAATTCCTCCGCGCCCAGAAGCGCCGCGATCGCCACATCCCTGCCGCTCATGAGCTTGCCGTCCGTCTCGATCACCACCTGATTGCGCAGACCGTTTTGCAGCAGGGTCTGATGGGTTTCCGCAAGCCCCAGCTCCCAGGGAAGCCCCGCGTTGTGAATGGAGCTGATGGGAGCCGCGCCCGTGCCGCCGTCATAGCCGGAAATCAGGATGACCTGCGCGCCCGCCTTGGCAACGCCTGCCGCCACGGTTCCCACGCCTGCCTCCGAAACCAGCTTCACGGAAATCCGGGCATATTTATTGGCATTTTTCAAGTCGTAAATCAGCTGCGCCAGATCCTCGATGGAGTAGATATCATGGTGCGGCGGCGGAGAAATCAGGCTCACGCCGGGCGTGGAGTGCCGGGTTTTCGCAATCCAGGGATATACCTTTTTCGCTGGAAGATGTCCGCCCTCGCCGGGCTTGGCCCCCTGCGCCATCTTGATCTGGATTTCCTTCGCGCTCACCAGATAGCGGCTGGTCACGCCAAACCGCCCGCTCGCCACCTGCTTGATGGCGGAGCTTTTATCCTGTGCCGTCCCTGCGGATTGAAGGCGCTCGTCGCTTTCACCGCCCTCGCCGCTGTTGGATTTGCCGTGCAGACGGTTCATCGCCACCGCCAGCGCTTCATGGGCCTCCTGGGAAATGGAGCCATAGGACATGGCGCCGGTTTTAAAGCGCTTCACGATGGATTCTGCGCTCTCCACCTCCTCTATGGGCACGCCCGCACCGGGCCAGGCAAAATCCATCAGGCTGCGCAGATAGCCCGTATTTTCCCCGTCCACCAGTCTGGTATATTCCACAAATTTTTCGTAGCTTCCCTCCCGGACGGACTGTTGCAGCAGATGGATCGTCTGCGGATTATAGCGATGCTGCTCTCCCTGACTGCGCATCTTATGCCTTCCTGCGCTGGACAGCGTCAGATCCGCAGGCAGCCCCAGCGGATCAAAGGCTTTGGAATGCTGGGCATCCGTCTGCGCCGCGATATCCGCCAGATCGATGCCGCCCACACGGCTTACCGTGCCGGTAAAGTACCGGTCGATCACATCCTCCGAAATGCCGATGGCTTCAAAAATCTGGCTGCCCTGGTAGGACTGGATCGTGGAAATTCCCATTTTGGAGGCGATCTTCACGATGCCGCTCAAAATCGCCTGATCATAATCCGCCACCGCCGCGTAATAGTCCTTGTTCACAAGCCCTTCCTCCACCAGTTCTCCGATGGTGGCATGGGCGAGCCAGGGGTTGACCGCGCTGGCGCCGTATCCCAAAAGCGCCGCGAAATGATGCACCTCCCTGGGCTCTCCGGACTCCAGCACGATGGAAAGCGCGGTGCATTTTTTCGTTTTGACCAGATGCTTATGCACGGCGGAAACCGCCAGCAGGGACGGAATCGCCACATGGTTTTCATCCACGCCCCGGTCGGAAAGCACCAGAATGTTCGCGCCGTCCCGATAGGCCTTATCCACCTCCACGAACAGATGCTCCAGCACCCGGTCCATGGGCGTGCTCTTATAAAAAATGATAGGCACAGTGACCACATGGAAGCCCGGACGCTTCATCGACCGGATTTTTAACAGATCCAGATCCGTCAAAATCGGGTTGTTGATTTTCAGCACCTGACAGTTCTCCGGCCTTTCCTCCAGCAGATTGCCATTTTTCCCCACATACACGGTGGTGGAGGTCACAATTTTTTCCCGGATCGCGTCGATGGGCGGATTGGTGACCTGCGCGAAGAGCTGCTTGAAATAGGAAAACAGCGGCTGGTACTCCTTCGACAGCACCGCCAGCGGCGTATCCACGCCCATCGCGCCGATCTCCTCGCTGCCGTTTAGCGCCATGGCGCAGATGCCGTTGCGGCATTCCTCCCAGGTGTAGCCGAATGCCTTCTGCAGCCGCGCCCGCTGCATGGCAGAAAAGGACGGCACCTTTTCGTTGGGAATTTTCAGCTCGCCCAGCGTGACCAGATTGGCGTCCAGCCATTCCCCGTAGGGCTCCTTTTTGGCGTAATATTCCTTCAACTCCTCATCCTTTAGCACACAGCCCCTTATGGTATCCACCAGCAGCATTTTCCCCGGATGAAGGCGTTCCTTTTTCAGAATATGCGCGGCGGGAACCTCCAGCGCGCCCACCTCGGAGGAAAGGATCAGCCTGTCATCATCCGTGATATAGTAGCGGGAAGGACGAAGCCCGTTTCTGTCCAGCACCGCGCCCATCACATCCCCGTCGGAAAACAGAATGGAGGCAGGACCGTCCCAGGGTTCCATCATGGTCGCGTAATACTGGTAAAAATCCCTTCCCTCCTGGGAAATGGTGTCGTTGTGGGTCCAGGGCTCCGGAATGGTGATCATCACCGCCAGCGGAAGCTCCATGCCACTCATCACGAGAAACTCCAGCGTATTATCCAGCATCGCGGAATCCGATCCGTTGGTGTTGACCACCGGCAGCACCTTCGTCAGATCGTCCGCCGAAAGGCCGGGGGCGCACATGGTTTCTTCCCGCGCCAGCATTTTGTCCGCGTTTCCCTTGATCGTGTTGATTTCCCCGTTATGTACGATGAAGCGGTTCGGATGCGCCCGCTCCCAGCTGGGATTCGTGTTGGTGGAAAATCGGGAATGGACGATGGCGATGGCGGAATCATACTCCTTATCCTGCAGATCTTTAAAAAAGGTCCTAAGCTGCCCCACCAGAAACATCCCCTTATAGACAATGGTCCGGCTGGACAGGGAGGGCACATAGGTGTTATCGTTGCTCTGCTCGAACACCCGACGCACCACATAGAGCTTTCGGTCGAAGGCAAGCCCCTTTTCCACCCTGTCCGGCTTTTTCACAAAGCCCTGACAGATCACGGGCATGCATTCCAGCGCCTTATGCCCCAGCACCGCCGGCACGGTGGGCACATCCCGCCAGCCCAGAAATTCCATGCCCTCCTTTTCCACGATGATTTCGAACATCTTTTTTGCCTGGCTGCGCTTTAGTTCATTCTGGGGAAAGAAAAACATGCCCACGCCGTATTCCCGCTCCCCGCCGATCGCGATGCCGCATTCCTTACACGCCTTTGCAAAAAAGCGATGGGAAATCTGCGTCAGAATGCCCACACCGTCGCCGGTTTTTCCTTCCGCATCCTTCCCCGCCCGGTGCTCCAGATTTTCCACAATTTTTAAAGCATCCGCCACGATCTGGTGGCTCTTTTTCCCTTTCAGGTTGACCACCGCGCCGATGCCGCAGTTATCATGTTCAAATGCCGGGCTGTAGAGCCCATTGGAAAATTGTCCGCTCATATGAAACCTCCTTGTCCTGTCGCAATGCGGACAGGACCAAATTGTCATGGGCTCTGTGCGCCCGTCTTATTTCCATCCCTTTGGAAACGGCATATCCCGCTTTTTGTAGCAGTTCAGACAGTTCCAAACTGTCACTGCTCTTTTCTGTGCGCAAGCGCCGCCCCGATCAGTCCTGCAAACAGCGGGTGCGCCAGATTCGGCCGGGACTTGAATTCCGGATGCGCCTGCGTGGCGACAAACCAGGGATGCTCCTTTAGCTCTATCATTTCCACAATCCTGCCGTCCGGAGACAGGCCGGAAAGAACCATACCGTTTTCACACAGAAGCGCCCGATAATCGTTATTGACCTCATAGCGATGCCTGTGCCGCTCATAAATTTCTCTTTTTCCATACAGCGCCGCCGCCCTCGTGCCCTCCGTCAGCACACAGGGATAAGCGCCCAGCCGCAGCGTTCCGCCCAGATTGACCACGCCGCTCTGCTCCGGCATCAGGGCGATGACCGGATCCGGCGTATCCGGATCCAGCTCGATGCTCGCGGCATTGGGAAGCCCTGCCACATTTCTGGCAAACTCCACGATCGCCAGCTGCATGCCCAGACAGAGCCCCAGAAACGGAATCCGGTTTCTTCTGGCATAACCGATCGCCAGTATTTTCCCTTCCGTCCCCCGCTGTCCGAAGCCGCCGGGCACCAAAATGCCATCCACATCATGGAGATATTCGTCCAGATTGCCGGGCATGAGCTCCTCCGCATCGATCCAGCGGATCTGTACCTGCGCCCGGTTCGCAATGCCGCCGTGGCGCAGCGCTTCCGCCACGCTTAAGTAGGCATCGTGAAGCGCCACATATTTTCCCACCAGCGCGATCATCACGGATGCTTCGGAGCTGTGCAGATTTTGAATCATTTCCTCCCAATCCTGCAGGTCAGGCTTCGGACAGGGCAGATGCAGGCATTCGCACACCGCCTGCGCCAGACGCTCCTTTTCCAGCATCAGGGGCACCTCATAAAGGGACGGCGCATCCAGATTTTGCAGCACATGCTCCCGTTTCACATTGCAGAAGCGGGCGATCTTTTCCTTCATGCTATCGTCCACCGGATAATCGGAGCGACAGACTAAAATATCCGGCCAGATGCCCATGCTCTGCAGCGCCTTCACGCTCATCTGAGTGGGCTTGGTCTTCATTTCTCCCGACGCCTTCAGATAGGGGATCAGCGTCACCTGAATCAGGATCGCGTTTTCATGCCCCTGCTCGTGCTGAAACTGACGGATCGCCTCCAGAAAGGGCTGGCTTTCGATGTCTCCCACCGTGCCGCCCACCTCAATGATGGAGATAGTCTCCTCCTCTTCGGATTTCGCCCGGTAAAAACGTGATTTGATCTCGTCGGTGATGTGGGGAATGACCTGCACCGTGCCGCCTCCGTAATCGCCGTGTCTTTCCTTATTTAAAACGGACCAGTAAATTTTCCCTGTGGTCACGTTGGAATTACAGTCCAGACTTTCGTCGATGAACCGCTCATAGTGTCCCAGATCCAGGTCGGTCTCCGTGCCGTCGTCCGTCACAAACACCTCGCCATGCTGGATCGGGTTCATCGTGCCCGGATCCATGTTGATATAAGGATCGAACTTCTGCATCGTCACGTGGTAGCCCCGCGCCTTTAACAGACGCCCAAGGGATGCCGCCGTGATTCCCTTTCCCAGACCGGAAACGACACCGCCGGTCACGAACACGTATTTTACTGCCATTGTTCCCTCTCATTTCTGCCGCCCGGGTGGCGGCACGGATGCTTTTGCGCGTTGCGTCCCGCATGAAAAAGTGTGTGTAAAGCGCACGCTCTACATCGGGCGCGGCTGCCGACAGGCAGCCTCCTCCTCGCGCGTAAGTGCGCATAAAAAAGGCGTCAAAGAGACCTGCGTATGCAGATTCTCTGACGCCCTTGTCAGCCTTATAATAATGAAATAGCTCTGCGACGGTTCCGGCTAACCGGACCGTTACTTTTTTCATGCGATATAGTTTACCGCATTTGTGCGGATTTGTAAAGCACTTTTTTCAGCGGAAATCACGGAAATAAATTTTTCATTTCAGCTTTTCGTAAAAAACGATATCCATGCCTTCCTTTATCATCCGGGTTTTCCCAGTTCTGACATACCCCATTTTTTCATAGAGATAGCAGAGCTTTTCCTCCTGCAGAATCGTGTCCAGCTCCCATCTGACCGCATCCGGATACAACGTTTCCACCAGCCGGATCGCCTCCTGGGCAAATCCATTCCCCTGGTATTGGGGAAGAATGAAAATCTGCTTGATTTTGCACAATTCACCGAAGTCACATATCCGGATTGCACCGATATGCCGCTCTCCCAGCGCAATCAACCAAAACTGAGTGATCGGCTCACGAAAACGCTGTATTGTCCGTTCAAACTTTTCCGCGCCGGGGCTGAAATCATAATCCTGATATTTCTCCAACAGTTCCTGAAAGGACTTTATCTGTAACTCATAAATCTCAGGACAATCATCAAATGAGGCTCTTACCAGTGTGACCGGCCGTTTTTCCACTCTCACTTCGCTCCCTTCTTCCTGCAATCAGGAGCTCACATTACCACCTTTTTAAAGCTCTTCTTGCCACGCCTTACCGTAACGCCATCTCCGGACAGCTCCTCTTTGGCAAACATCCTCTTAATATCGGTCACCTTTTCCCCGTTTACGGATACGCCGCCCTGCTCCACCGCACGGCGCGCTTCGGAACGGGATGCGCACAGCGCAGCCTTCACCAAAAGCCCCATGATATCGATGCTGCCGTCCGTCAAATCCTCCTCTGTCAGGCTGACCGTCGGAATTTCCGCATCCGCGCCGCCCGCAAACAACGCTTTTGCGCCTGCCTGCGCCTTTTTCGCTTCTTCTTCTCCGTGAACGAGCTGAGTCAGCTCAAAGGCGAGAATTTCCTTTGCGGTATTTAACTGGCTGCCCTCCCAGCCTTCCATCTCCTGAATCTGTTCGATGGGCAGGAAGGTGAGCATTTTTAAGCACTTCATCACATCCGCATCCGCCACGTTCCGCCAGTACTGGTAAAACTCGTAAGGGCTCGTCTTTTCCGGATCCAGCCACACAGCGCCCTTCTGGGTCTTGCCCATCTTATTGCCCTCGGAATTTAAAAGAAGCGTGATGGTCATCGCGTAAGCGTCCTTACCCAGCTTCCTGCGGATCAGCTCCGTGCCGCCCAGCATGTTGGACCACTGGTCATCGCCTCCGAACTGCATGTTACAGCCGTATTTCTGGTAGAGCATGTAAAAATCGTAGCTCTGCATAATCATGTAGTTAAACTCCAGAAAACTTAAGCCCTTTGCCATGCGCTGTTTATAGCATTCCGCCGTCAGCATCCGGTTGACCGAAAAGCAGGCGCCGACCTCCCGCAGCACATTCACATAGTTTAAGTCCAGAAGCCAGTCCGCATTGTTCACCATCAGCGCCTTTCCCTCTGAAAAGTCGATAAAACGGCTCATCTGCTTTTTGAAGCATTCGCAGTTATGCTGAATGGTTTCCGGCGTCATCATCTGGCGCATGTCGCTCCTGCCGGAAGGATCGCCGATCATCGCCGTGCCGCCGCCGAGCAGGGCAATCGGTCTGTTGCCCGCCATCTGCATGCGCTTCATCAAACACAGCGCCATGAAATGTCCCACATGCAGGCTGTCCGCCGTGGGGTCAAAGCCGATATAAAAGGTGGCTTTGCCGTTGTCGATCAGTTCCCGGATTTCTTCCTCATCCGTCAGCTGCGCGAGAAGCCCCCGCGCCTTGAGTTCTTCAAATACCGTCATGTTTTTTTCCTCCATCTTCCGTGCGCCCCTGCGCACAATTGTTGATTCCCGCACGCCGCTGCTTTCCCGCTTTCGCGGCATATTTCCGTGTAAAAAACTTTCATATATGGTTTTTCGCATTGGTTTCGCAGTGCGTGCAAACTACAAAAAGGCCCCGTCCCAAAAGGACGAGGGCCTAAGCTTCGTGTTACCACCTTTTTTCACAGACAGCTCACACTGCCTGCCTCACCAGGTACGATTCAGCGGATTCTTCCCTACCGGTCATGGAATGAAAAACAGCAATGCTTCCTTCATTCACGGTCCCCAGACGGGCCTACCGGAAAATCCCTCCAAACGATACCCACTGCGCGATAACGGTCGCATCCTCCGTTGCAGCCTACTTTTGAAAACTGAAAACGATATCCGTTTCCCATTTCGGTGCACAACTCCGGGATGTATTCGGACTGCCATTCCCTGCGCCTCTCATCCGCCGGCTGCTTTCTGTCGGTTCCGCGCAATCTTACTCTTTCCCATCAAAGTCTTATCCATATCAAACATGTTTCATCAGAAAACGTATCTCTACGCCCCTGATTGAAATTTACTTTAACACAACCGGATATTTGTGTCAAGAGCTTTTTTATCGCCTTCGAAATCCGTCCCCCGTCTGTCCCTTCCGGTCGCGCTCCCCATCCCGTGAAAAGTACCCCCGGAGCAGCTTAAAAATGATTATATAATTTCCAGATAGTCCTTCGACGCAAGCTGCGGGAAAGGCGCCGTCGGCAGGGTCTGATACCAGTACGCCACGGAAGCCAGATCGTCCTGCAGGGGCAGATACCTTCCTCCCTCCCGCCAGCCCAGCGCCTGCATCGTCACGCGGATTTTATCCTTAAAACAGATCGGATCCATGATATGCCAGCGATACATGCCAAACCGCTTTTGCGAGCGGTATAAGCAATCCGTCTCCACATCATAAAAGCCGGTATAGGGCGTGGAGAAGGACTGATATTTCGCTCTGGTACGGGGATCCTCAAAATTATAGGAGCCGCAGAAATAGTCCTCTGTCCCCGTTCCGCAGATTGTGGGGAAATCCCGGTCCTCATCCAGATAAAATTTGATTTCTCCCTCTCCCCACCATCCGGTATTGTTGGAGCCCCAGCACATGGCGGTTCCCACATATTTTCCTCTGCCCTCCACGCCGTCCAGAACCGTATAAACCTCCTGATAGGGCAACGGATTGACCCGCCGAAACTGCGCATGAAAATATGCGGCGTTTTCCGGCACCCTGGTCAGACCGTAATCGATCTGATAATACATGATCACGCTCTCATCCGCCCGGTTCTCCAATGTCATGCGGCAGCTTTTCCGAAACGGCATCTGCCAGTAGCTGTTAAAGGCGCTTCCCGGATTCACACATACCATTGCAGAGGAAATCTGGAAATACTCTCCCCAGCCGACGCCGAAGAAATCGCCAATCGGACACTCCACGGACGGATTTTCCTGTCCGTCCCAGTAAATGCGCAAAATGGTATTGCGCCATTTTCCGGTGGGCGTCAGCCAGATATGCTGTATAATGCCCTCTCCCTCAATGTCCGCAATGGTATACGTGGTCTTTGCCGGAATCTGTATATAGGGATTCACCTTCCATCCCTGTCCCAGATCCCGCGCTGCATGGGAAGCGGAACCCTCCCCGATCTGTGCCTGCCCTCCCATGCCCCTTGCGCCGCCTGGATTTTCCGGACTGATGGACCGGCTCTCCATATCGTCCAGCTGAAATAATGATTGGTACATTTCTCCTCCTTCCCGCTTATGCGGTTATGATTTTTATGCGTTCCGGGCTGATACGCTTTCTTCCATGCGCTTTTCACCCGATCAACACCTGTTTTCCCTCAAAGGCAAATCCATAGTGCCGGATATGTTCCGGCGCAATACCTCCCGCAATCAATCCTGCATCATAATTCTTCTCTTCGATCTGTGCACGCGCTGCCCGCAGCGTATCCTCCAGCGTCTTTTCCTTCCTGGGATTTCTCACCTTAAACTCCAGCACATAGGCTTTTTTCTGCACATCAAACGGCTCCAGCAGTACATCATATCGTCCAAAGCCGCTCTCCCTGTTCGACAAAACCCGATACTCCCCGGCAAGCTCTACAATCAATCCCAGCACAAAACCATGATAAAACCGTTCCGGCTCATTTTTCACTGAAGGTTTATTTCCGGTATCAAAAAAGCTGAAGGTCTCTCCCGCAACCTGATTCATATATTCATTCATATAATCCACATCATCCAATAGCAGGGCCCTTAAAAAAGCGTTATAGGGAATATCCTCACCAGAAAACCATCCTTTGATCATATCCTCAAATAACAGATATACCTCCGTGTTAGTAAGCTTCAGATCATAAACAAACCGTCCTTTTTCCTCCAAAAAGGCTCTATTCTCCACCTTCAGATATCCACCCGCAAGGAGCAGACTCCAGATTGCGCCGCTTTTTTTATGCAGCTGTTCAAATATGATCTCCTCGTCAATCCAGGCGGTGAATGTGCCTCCCGCCATCAGATCCTCCACGATCATTTTCGTCTGCGCGCTGCCTTCGCGGATCAATATATTTACCAGGCTGTTCTCACTGGAGTGAGCCCAGTATGGTTTATAAACCCTTTCTTTTAAAAAACCCGTGATTGACCAGGGATTATACACATCCCTCTGGCTTCCAAAGGTAAATCCGTCATACCAGCGCTTCACCTTCTCCCTTTCTCCGCCCATCCCATAAAGCTCCAGCGCATCGAACACCTCCTTTTCCATAAAACCAAACTGTGTCTGATACCGGTCCGAAGTGGTTGTAATCACCGTCAGATTGTTCAAATCCGAAAAGATGGATTCCTTACTCACCCGTGTAATCCCCGTAAGCAATCCCCGCTCCATTGCAGGATTGGTCTTAAGCGCTGCGTTAAACAGGCTGCGCATCAGAAAAACCAGCTCATCCCAGAATCCGTTTACATATGCTTCCTGCAAAGGAGTATCATATTCATCCAGAAAAATCAGCACTTTTTTACCATAATAACGGAATAAATAAACGGATAATTCATGCAACGCCCCTGCAATCAGGTCATCAGAAAGAAATCTGTCCGCCGATGCGCTGACCGTATATTTTTTTAATGCCTCATAATATGCATTCGCTTCTTCCCCACAAAGGTTTTGTGAAAAAAGAAAGTCATATTCCCGGAAAGCGTCAAATAACGCCCGGATCATTCCATCCCGGACGCCGGCATAGGTCTTTCCCTTCACATTTGCAAAGGTCAAAGCTATAACAGGCCAGGTTCCCTGCATTTCCCGGTATTTTCTCTCCTCCCAGATGGCAAGCCCTTCAAACAGGTCGCTTCTGTTTTTATACTGATTGGAGAAAAAACAATGCAGCATATTCAGATTCAGCGTTTTCCCAAACCTTCTGGGCCGGGTAATCAACGTCACGTCGTCCTGATTTTCCCACCATTCCCGGATCAGCCCCGTCTTATCCACGTAAAACGACCGATCCCGCCGCAGCTTTTCAAAACTTTGCGTTCCAATTGAGATTACCGGTAACATTTTCTTTCCTCCCTGCTATCCCCACCACCGTAGAGTCCGGACAGACCCGGACACATCTGGCTTCATTATACCCAATAAAGGAACATCCCGCAATCAAAATATGACTGTCATATTTTTTTCTGTTAAATGAAAAATTAAATTCCACTCCCCGCTGAATTTAGTCTTACAATCCAT
>CAJUEL010000015.1 GCA_910585455.1 uncultured Eisenbergiella sp.
GACTTTCCTGCGCTGTGTGCCTGTCCCCGCCGGAAAATCGCCCCCTCACTGCCCCTGAATTGATTTCCCTGTTATTTTTATGATCCGACGATCGTTCCGCCGTCCGGATGGAGCACCTGCCCGGACATATAGCTTGCATCCTCCGACGCAAGAAATACATAGCAGGGTGAAACCTCACAGGGCTGCCCTGCCCGGTTCATCGGGACATGCGCCGTTTTCTTTCCGAACGTGGCGACCTCTCTGGCAGAATAAGATGCCGGAATCAACGGCGTCCATATGGGACCGGGAGCGACTGCGTTCACCCGGATTCCCCTTTCTGCAAGAGACAAAGAAAGCGACCTTGTCAGCGACACAATGGCGCCCTTTGTCGCACTATAATCAATCAGATCCTTATTTCCCTGATAAGCGGTCACGGAAGCCGTGTTGATAATGCTCGCTCCCTTTTTCATCCAGGGAAGGGCATATTGAATCAGATAAAAAAAAGAAAAAACGTTATTCCGGAAGGTCAGCTCCAGCTGTTCGTGAGAAATATCCAGAATACTCCTCTGTATGAACTGAACCGCGTGGTTGTTCACCAGAATGTCCAGCTTTCCGAAGCACGCGATTGTTTGATCCACGCAATATTTGGCAAAACCAGGATCCTTTAAATCACCGCGCAGCAAAAGAGACCTGCCGCCCAGCTCTTCTATCCTTTTTGCAGTTGCCATCGCATCTGTTTCTTCATCATAATATGCGATCGCTACCGCCGCTCCTTCCCGGACAAAATCATAGGCGACAGCCCGCCCTATGCCGCTGTCTCCGCCGGTAATGAGGGCAACCTTATTGGCAAGCTTCCTGGCCGCCCTCCCACATTCAGATATCGGTATGGGATCCATGACATACTCAAATCCCGGCTGTCTGTCCTGATGCTGCGGCGGAAATGCGGTATATTTCCCCTGCTCTTTCGTACAATCACATTTACAGCTTTGCTCCATGCCACATAAGCTCCTGCTGCTCTTTGCTATATACGATATGGATTCACTCCTTTAACGTGACTGTAAGCCACCCATAATTGGCGGACATATTATAGTTAAAGCCAACCTCAAGTCCTACAGGCGTATAGAACGCCGTTCCGCCGCCGCCCTGTAAAAGCTCCAGAATATCTGCGTCCGTCAGCCCCATTTCCTCCAGGTCCACACTGTTTTGCGCGGCGTTTTGCCTGCGCACCCGCTCTGCAAGTGCCCCCGAATATTCCACCATGTCCTCATGCGCCAGCACCCTGCCCGCGCGCAGATCCAGATTGATATCATAGATTCTGGGAATGCCGATGCCGTTTAAATAAATGCGTTCCTGAAAAACAACGCTGATTTTCTCCTCATCCATATAGGTCACATAGCCTTCGATCTCCACGTTGCACGTCTCGAAGCCTTCCTCCAGCACATACTGGCAATACTCCAAATCCCTCTGTGCCGCCTCCAGAATTTCCTGATTCAGCTGCTCTGCATTGGCGATATCCCCTGTCAGCACCGGATACATCACATAATAGGTGATGGTGGCATCCTCATTTGCCGCATCGTAATCCTGCCACTGTACCTGATAAGAAAGATCATAGCGCAGGCAATCCACCACTTCCTCATAAAATTCGTCGGAAGGGTCCGGAATATAGGTTTCTGCAATGTCGTCTTGCCTGGGCAGGACTTCCGCCTTTTCACTTTCCCGCAGTTCCCATCTTTCATAGGAGAGCTTTTTTAGATCCTTTGAAATAAAATAAAACGCCAGAAACAGCAGCACAATGAAAATCACGCCGCCCACACAAATGCCCGCAATCAATTTTGTATGATTCCTGCGCACAGGCGTCTGCAGCATATCCAGCCGCTGTCTGTCCGTCATTCCTTTTCCCTGCTGCCCCTGTGCAAAAATGTCTGCAGCATTCTCCCTGTCTGTCCCAGTGACCTCCGTCAGCTGTTCCGCCTTCGGCTTCCGGGGCATTTCATACCCGCACGCCATGCAAACTCCGTTTTTTACAAGCCCCGCACATTTCGGGCAAAAATCATACAAAATCCGTTCCATTTCAATCACCTCACCGGGCCATGCGCCCGCCGCATATAAAAAGCGGATATAAGCCCGGACAGGACTGCGCGTTCACCGCACAGTCCTGTCTGAATCGCAACCAACAGACTGCCTTTCAGTCCTGCTTTCCGAATGTCACTTCACTGAAATATTCCAGAATACACTGCCGCATCAGGGTCAACGCCGCAGATACCGAAGACTCCCTGATCTTTGCCCGGTTTCCCATGAAATGATATTCCTTCACCGTCGTCTTTCCCTTCACGCAACAGCCGATATACACAAGCCCAACCGGCTTCTCGGCGCTTCCCCCGTCAGGACCTGCAATTCCCGTAATGGAAACGTTCACGTCCGCCTTGGAAATCATGGCGGGACCTGTCGCCATCTCTGACGCCACCTGCGCGCTGACCGCACCATATTTGTGCAGACTGCTCTTTTTCACGCCGACCACCTTGCGTTTCGCTTTGTTGGAGTAAGTGATATAGCCGTATTTGAACACCTCGGACACACCCGGAATATTGATCAGACGCGCCGCCAGCATACCGCCGGTACAGGATTCAATCGTGGAAACCGTCAGATCATTTGCCAGAAGCAGATCCACCACAGCCTTTTCCAGCGTGACATCCTCATCCGTCGTATAAATTGCCGCACCGAACCGGTTCTTTAATTCCTTCACCAAAGGCTTTACCAGCTGCTTCGCCTGCTTTTCATCCGCCGCCCTGGCAGTCACACGCAGATGCACCTCTCCCGTCTTCGCATAAGGCGCCACCGTAGGATTGGTCTGCCCGTCGATCAGATCCTGTATCATGGACGCCGCCTTGCTCTCCCCGATACCGCAGATTTTCACCGTTTTGGAGTAAATGATGCCCGGCTCCAGCGCTTCCAGATATGGCTTCACGCTTTTTTCAAACATGGGCACAAGCTCATTGGGCGGTCCGGGCAGAAGGATCAGCCGCTTATTGTCCTTTTCCAGAATCAGTCCCGGCGCAGTGCCGTTATCGTTATCCAAAACCAGCGCGCCGGACGGAACCAGCGCCTGCTTCTTATTGTTTTCTGTCATTTCCAGATTTCTGGTTTTAAAAAAGTGCTCGATCCGCGCAAGGCTGTGCGCATCCATGGCAAGCGGCATTCCCATCGCCTCCGCCGCCGTTTCCTTCGTCAGATCATCCGTTGTGGGGCCCAATCCCCCGGATAAAATAACAATATCCGAACGGCCGACCGCCACATCCAGCGTGCCCTTAAGCCGCTCTGCGTTGTCCCCCACCACGCTTTGATAATAGCAGGATAATCCCAGCGCAGCGCACTGCTCCGCCAGATATGCCGCATTGGTATTCACGATATTGCCTAAAAGCAGTTCCGTTCCCACACAAACCAGTTCTACTGTCATATGTTCCTCTCCTGTTCCGGCAGCCCTACGGGTATATGCCGGTTTTCCTAATGCTGCTCTGACAATACGTCCTTATTTTTGATCAGATAATCAATCAGGGAAACCACTGTCAGAACCAGCGCAATCCACATCACGATATCCGTAAGATATACAAGCTGTGAAATATCCGCAATCATCAGGCAGATCATGAGCATCTGGAAGGTCGTTTTAAACTTGCCCCAGTAGCTCGCCGCAATCACGCGTCCGTTGTCCGACGCGATCAGACGAAAGCCGCTGATGATAAATTCCCTGCTGATGATGACGATGACAATCCATGCCGGAAGACGTCCAAGCTCCACCAGACAGATCATCGCCGCACAGACCAAAAGCTTATCCGCCAGCGGATCCATAAACTTTCCAAAATTCGTGATGAGATTATATTTTCTGGCAATATGCCCGTCCAAAAGATCCGTCAGGCTGGCGACAATAAAAATGCCAAGGGCAATCCACTTCGACGCACTGCCTCCCAGCCCTGCCAGCAAAACCACCACAAAAAAAGGGATCATGATCACTCTTGCGAGCGTCAGCTTATTCGGTAAATTCATCTTCCAATTCTCCTATCAGATCATATTCATAGGAACCGGTGATTTTCACTCTGACAAAATCTCCCGTCATCAGTTCCCTGGACGTATTGACAAACAGATAGCCGTCCACATTGGGGGCGTCCCGGTAAGTGCGCGCCACATAGGCGTTTTCTTCCTCCACTCTTCCCTCAATCATGGCGGTCATGACTACGCCGACCAAAGATTCCGCCTTATCAAAGGCGATATCCTGCTGCAGCTCCATGAGCTCCTCCTGCCTGCGAAGCTTGACCTCTTCCTCCACCTGATCCGGCATTTCGGCCGCCGGCGTATTTTCCTCCTGTGAATAACAAAAAACGCCCAGCCGGTCAAATTCCACCTCATTGACGAACTCCAAAAGCTCCTCATGCTCCTTCTCCGTCTCGCCCGGAAAACCGGAAATGAGCGTGGTGCGCAGGCAAATATCCGGAATTTTCTCCCGCAGCCTTTCGATGATCTGCGTAAGCTCTTCCCGGCGGGTGCGCCGTCCCATTTTCATTAAAATCCGGTCGCTGGCATGCTGGATCGGAATATCCAGATAGCTGCACACCTTCTCCTCGCTGCCGATCACCTCAATCAGCTCGTCGGTAATTTCCTCCGGATAGCAGTACAGCAGCCGGATCCACACAATGCCCTCGATTTTGGCAAGAAGCTTCAATAAAACCGGCAGTTTCTTTTCCCCATACAAATCCACGCCGTACAGGGTCGTTTCCTGCGCCACCAGGATCAGCTCCTTCACGCCCTGCTCTGCCAGCTTTTCCGCCTCCTCGATGAGCACCTCCATGGGCGTCGAGCGATAGCTTCCCCGGACAGAAGGAATGACGCAGTAGGTACAGCGCTTATCACAGCCCTCCGCGATTTTTAAGTACGCATAGTGACCGCCAGTGGTCACGCTGCGGGGCATTTGCGCGATATCATTTCTGTTGATATCTTCCATATAATTCTGTGCGCGCCCGCTCAAAACCTGTTCCATGGCTTCTGCAATTTTATCGATCGCCATGGTGCCCAGAATGGCATCCACCTCCGGAATTTCGACCTGTATCTCATCCGCATAGCGCTGCGCGAGACAGCCGCAGACCAAAAGCGCCTTTAGGCTTCCTTCCTTTTTCAGCTCCGCCAGTCTTAAAACCGTATTGATGCTCTCTTCCTTGGCATCGTTAATAAAGCAGCAGCTATTGACCACCGCCACGTCAGCGCTTTCCTCGTCATCCGTAAAGGTATATCCCCTTTGGGCAAGCTGTCCCAACATTTTTTCCGTGTCCACCAGGTTCTTGTCACACCCCAGCGAGACAAACAAAATCTGCATATGCAATGCCTTTCCTGAAAATTCTTCTGTGCTTTCAAAATTACTACTCATTCCATCAGCAACAGCCTTTAAATCTCCTCTGCCCCGGCATCCTCTGGCAGCTCATCGGGCGTAAAGCTTTCTTCCTCTTCATCACCCAGGATCTTGATTTTTCCCTGCCGAAGCTCCTCCACCGCGATGGACAGCGGCTTTTCCCCTGCCTTCGTCCGGATCATCGGATCATGCCCGCCAATGATCTGGCGCGCGCGCTTGGAGGTCGCCATCACGATAGAATACCGGCTGCTGACAATTCTCTCCTCGCCGGGCTCTACCTCACTGTTCACTACCTTCATCAAATCTGAATAAGACGGATGTAACATTATTTTTCTCCTTTCACCAAAACACCAAGCTCCTGTCTTAGGCTGTCAATAAATTCCACATTCTGCGCCGGACGGTTGTGCGCCATGCCGATGATCGCATGCATCTGCGCCACACATTCCTCCAGCTCATCATTTATGATGATATAATCATATTCCTCAATGCCTTCCGCTTCCTGCACCGCCCGTTCCATGCGGCTTAAAATGACCGCTTCGCTCTCCGTGCCCCGGGCAGTCAGACGGCGCTTTAACTCCTTCGCCGTGGGCGGCATCACAAACAAAAGCAGGGCCTCCGGAAACTTCTGCTTCACCTTGAGCGCGCCCTGGATTTCAATTTCCAGAATCACGTCCTTCCCTGCCGCCAGCTGTTCCTCCACCCATCTTCTGGGCGTTCCGTAGTAATTGCCGCAATAGCTGGCATACTCCACCAGTCCGTCCTGCGCGATCGTTTGCTCGAACTCGTCCCGTTCCACAAAAAAGTAGGAAATTCCTTCCTGTTCACCCGGTCTGGGAGCCCGGGTCGTCATGGACACGGAAAGCGCATAATTGTCATACCGCGCCACCAGCTCCTTCATCAGCGTTCCTTTTCCGGCGCCGGAAAAACCGGACACCACCACCAGCGTTCCTCTATGCTTCATCCTGCCTCCTCCGGACGCGAAAGCTCCCGCCCTCCGCCGTCATTTCGTATCGTCGGTCTCTTCACCCTCCTGCGCAAAATCCATGTCAAACATCAGCTTCGCGCGCTGGGCGATCGTTTCCGGTAAAAGCGCGGATAAAATGAGCTGGCTGTTCTCCATGACCAGCACCGCCCGGGTCTTTCGCCCCTGCGTGGCGTCCACCGCCGTGCCCTCCTCCCGCGCATGCTGTACCAGCCTTCTGACCGGCGCCGACTCCGGGCTCACCACCGCGATGATTTTATCCGTATTCACAATGTTGCCGAATCCCACATGAATAAACTGGCTCACAGCCCATTCCTCACTCGATATTCTGAATCTGCTCCCTGATCTTCTCGATCAGCGTCTTTAACTCAATCCCCCGGTCGGAAATTTCCAGATCGCTGGATTTGGAAAGGATGGTATTCGCCTCCCTGTTCATCTCCTGCGCCAGAAAATCCAGCTTGCGCCCCACATTACCGCCCTTTATAAGCTCCTGCTTCATGGCGGCAATATGGCTCTTTAACCGGACGATCTCTTCATCCACACAGACCTTATCCGCAAAAATGGTCACCTCTGTCAAAAGACGGGTTTCATCCGCTTTCACATCCCCCAAAAGCTCCTGCACACGCTCCGAAAGCTTCTTCCGGTATTCTGCAATGATCTGCGGCGAGCGTTCCTCCACAAAGGACACATGGGAAGCCATCTCCTCCAGCTTGCCCAAAAGATCCGCCTGCAAATGCTCCCCTTCCCGCACCCGCGCCTCCACGAACATCTCTGCCGCCTGCGTGATCGCTTCCCGCAGCATGCTCCAGGTTTCTTCCTCGTCCACATCCGCTTCCTGTGTGGTAAAAACCTCCGGATACCTGGAAAGGCTGGAAACACGTACGTCATTCTCCAGTCCAAAGTCCTCCGCCATCTGCTTCAAATAATCCAGATATTTCGCCGCCACATTCCTGTTATACCGGATTCCCGCGCTCTCCTCCTGAGCATTCTCGCAGGTGATAAACAGATCCACCTTGCCCCGCTGCATATCTTCCTTTAACAAATTGCGGATCCGGGCTTCCAGAAAATTAAACTGTCTCGGCATTTTGATATTGAGATCCAGATACCTGTGGTTTACCGCCTTCATCTCCACCGTAAATTTCTGCATCCCCCGGCAGACCTCTCCTCTGCCGAATCCCGTCATACTTTTTATCATCCGTTCTCCCATCTGTGTCGTAAACAACTATCTATCCTTATTATTATAAAGTAACCCTTCCCTTCCGTCAAGTATTCTGTTATACTTATATTTGTGGCGTTTAAAACAGGCAACAGTTCAGACAACAATCGCATTTGATCTGGCGGCTGATGCCGCCGGGGACGGAGCAAAGAACCGGCAGAGGACACCGGGACAAAGCCCGGGCAGGAGGGGACAGGCTGTTTCGGGACGCTCTGTCCGGGACGGAGAAATTCCCAAAATTGCCTGAGATTCCTGCCGCCGGGCGCAATACTGTCCGAACAAAGTGAATTTATTGCGCCGGTGGCGTTTAGGAATTCCAGGCGGTTTTGTGGAATTTCCCGCCCCGGATAATGCGTCCTGAAACAGCCTGTCCCCTCCTGCCCGGGCTTTGTCCCGGTGTCCTCTGCCGGTTCTTTGCTCCGTCCCCGGCGGTACCTGCTACGAAATCAAATGACAATGCTGTCTGAGCTGTTGCCAAAGATATGGAAAGGAGCTACCATGGCATTTGACGGTATTACGATAGCGAATCTTGTGAAGGACTTTCAGAGCTGCCTGATAGACGGCAGGCTGTATAAAATCGCCCAGCCTGAGCCGGACGAGCTTTTACTCACCATAAAGACCAAAAACGGACAGCAGCGCCTGTGCATTTCCGCCAGCGCTTCCCTGCCCCTCATTTATCTGACCGAAGCGAACAAGCAAAGCCCCATGACCGCCCCCAATTTCTGCATGCTTTTGCGCAAGCATGTGCAAAACGGGCGCATCGTTTCCATCACCCAGCCCGGTCTGGAACGCATCATCTGCTTTGAGATCGAGCATCTGGATGAAATGGGAGACCTGCGGCATAAAAAGCTGATCGCAGAAATCATGGGCAAGCACAGCAACATCATTTTCTGCGATGAAGAGGACAAAATCATCGACGCCATCAAGCATATCTCCGGGCTGGTCAGCTCCGTCCGTGAGGTGCTGCCCGGCAAGCCCTATTTTATCCCTCAGACGCAGGAAAAGGAAAATCCCCTGACGGCGGACCGCACTCTTTTCATGGAAAAGGTTTTTTCCAAACCGACGGACTGCTATAAGGCGCTCTATATGACCTTCACCGGACTTTCTCCCGCCATCTCCCATGAGATTTGTCATCGGGCAGGCGGACGGACGGATCAGGCTTGCGCCGCCTGTCAGGAAGCGGACCGGGAAGCGCTCTGGAAAGCCTTTTCTTCCATGATGGAGGATATCCGGAATGGAAGCTTTGCGCCCTGCATCGTCTATGAGAACAAAATCCCGGCGGAATACGCGGCCTTTCCCCTGACCTCCTATCCGGAGGAATGCCGGAAGGGCTACGAACAGATTTCCCCTCTGCTGGAGGCATACTATGCGGAGAAAAACATGGTTACCCGCATCCGCCAGCGCTCCTTCGACCTGCGTCGGATCGTTTCCACCGCTCTGGAGCGCAACATCAAAAAATATGACCTGCAGATGAAGCAGATGAAGGATACGGAAAAGAGGGACAAATACCGCATTTACGGAGAGCTGTTGAACACCTATGGCTCCAGCGCTGTCCCCGGGGACAAATCGCTGGAGGCGGTCAACTACTATACCGGCGAAGCAATTACCATCCCTTTGGACACACAGCTGACCGCTCAGGAAAACGCAAAAAAATATTTTGAAAAGTATAATAAGCTGAAACGCACCTTTGAAGCCCTCTCCGAGCTGACACAGGAGGTACACGCGGAAATCGAGCATCTGGAATCCGTCAGCACCGCGCTGGATATCGCCCAGAAGGAGGAGGACCTGGTCCAGATCAAGGAGGAGCTGATCGAAAGCGGCTACATCCGCCGGAAGGGCGGACAAAAACGTGCCAAAATCACCAGCAGGCCCTTCCATTATATCAGCCGCGACGGCTACCACATGTATGTGGGAAAAAATAACCTGCAAAATGAAGAGCTCACCTTCAAGGTGGCATCCGGCAACGACTGGTGGTTCCACGCCAAAAACATGCCCGGCTCCCACGTCATCGTGAAAGCAAACGGCGATGCCCTGCCGGATTCCACCTTCGAGGAAGCCGCCCGTCTGGCCGCCCATTACTCAAAGGGAAGGGAGCTGGAAAAGGTGGAGGTGGATTATGTGGAGAAAAAGCAGGTAAAAAAGGTTGCCGGGGCGAAGCCCGGATTTGTTATTTATCACACCAATTATTCCATGCTGATCGATACGGATATCTCGGGGATACAGGCGGCTGAATAGCCAAAAGTCCTGGTTTGGGCAAAGCGAAATATGACCTTTGCCCAGCCGGTGCATGGAGTTTTGGGAGCGATACGCCAAAAACTGCGGGGACGGCAATTGTTCTGCCGTCCCCATCATGCTATTAAGCAGTTTACTCTGCCTCCTTTTCAGCTTCCTCAACCGTTGCAGTTCCATTCTCTGCTCCGGACTCTGCCTCCGCGCTGGACTCTGTTCCCGCCGCTGCTCCATTTTCTGTCTCTGCCTTACCCTCAGTCTCAATTTCTGACTCAGGCAGTGTCTCCGTCCCGGATTCTGTCTCTATTTCGGTTTCTGTTTCGTTTTCTGTTTCAGTCTCAACTTCCGTGTCTGTTTCGCTTCCTGTCTCTACACCTGTTTCCAATCCGGTTTCCGTCTCTGTCTCTGCTTCAGGCCCGGTTTCTGTTTCCGTCTCTGTCTCTGTTTCTGTTTCTGTTTCTGCTTCCGCCCCGGTCTCTGTTTCCGTCGCCTCTTCTTCCGGTTCCTCTGTATCTTCCGTCTCCCCAGCCACAGGCTCCACCTTCCAGATCACCGTCACCACCGGATGTACGGACACCTCCGTCCAGTCCGCCGCCGCATTGCAGGCGCCCGTCAGGCCAAAGGAATATTCTTCTTCTTTCCCCAACTCAACAGCAACCGTTACCGCTTCCCCGTTAGACAGGGGCGTTTCATTTCCCCGGCTGTCCGTCACAGCCAGATACATGCTGCATGTCCTGCTATCTGAAAAATCATTTTTCCCCGTCATCTCAATCCTGCCCAGGTCCTCTATCTTCGCGTTGACCGTCACCCTGACCGGCTCCCCGCCCAGATTTTCCACGGTCACACGGTCGCTGTATCTGGAAAAACCGTATTCTCCTTCCTGGTTTGCAAAATACAATGTCGCGTCCGCCTCCACATTCCTCCCGCCATAACGCGCCGCTCCCGTTTCATAAAGCAGCCCCTGCGGGTCCAGAAAAAAATCGAATGGTTCCTGCTTCACTTCCTTCATAACAGGAAGCTTCACCGACACAATATCCGGATTTTCTGCTTCTGCCGCACACAGCTTTAACGGAAAAAGCAGCATCCCTGCCACCATCAGCTTCACGAGATAGTCTTTCAGCTTCCACTCTTTTTTTGCCATTCCAGACGCCTCCATTTCATAACAATTTAAATTCGCATCATTTATTTTTTACAAAAATAAGGTATATCGGTCCGGCTTCCCGGTGCGGCGGCTGCCGCTTCGCTCCCCGGTACGTCTGCCCTGTGGCAGTTCCCGGAGTCCTGGCATGCCCGATCCGCTTTAGGCCTTCGCACGCCGTATTGTCTTTTTATTTCAAAAATGTCCTACACAGTCCTTCCGGTAAAATACAGGGTAATCCGTATTCATCCATGTATTCCATTCATTTGAACGATATGATAAAATTGCGTTTCTCACAGTGACCGCGCATTGTCACTCCGCATCCTTTTGCGCGGGCCAGCTTTCGTTCAGCCTTTGTCCGTCCTGTCCGCGTTTTCGTGCGTTTGCGGCAGTATTTTTCTTCTCATCGGCGCAAAATCCACAGCTGTCGCATGTAAACTGTCCTGCCCGCTTTTTTCCCTCTTTTCCGCACCTGCTGCAGGTCCGGCTGATGTCCTTTCCCAATACTTCCACAAGCTGCACGGCATGCTCTGCACACTTTTGCCGCAGCCGGTCCCGGATGAAGCCCCGCTGCCACATGCTCACGGCTCCATTGACGGCCTTGCTCCCGCCATGCCGGGACGGCGCTGGAAGCTTTGTCATATAAATCGTCTTCGGTTTTTCCCTTGTCAGAAAGAGATTCAACTCCTGGTTGATATAGCTGTGTATGACTTCCGTATATCTGTTTTTCCGGAGCGCATATTTTTTTCTGCCCTTATCAGGATTTTGCCGGTGCGCCTGGTTCTGCTGCCGGATCCACTCTGTATATACCGTCTGCTTTTCCCCAAGCTGCCTTCCGTAGACGTGCCCCTGATCGGTTGTCAACATCGTCTCCATCCCGAGGGCGATCCCAACCTCATTTGTATAATCCTCATGCCGGTTCACTTTCACATCAACCGGGATCCGGATTTCCAGATCACACTCCTGCGGGTGCAGCTTCACATAGATCTGTCTCTTGTAGCAGTTGTTGTCCGTCAGAGGGACAAATACCCGGCTTCGCTTCTTTTTGGTCGATATATAAATGCCGTGATCCGCGTAGCGGTATGCCCGTTCCGCCGCCGCAAAGCCGTCCGCCTCCCTGCTGCGCAGGGTTCTGTGATTTCTCCGCACCTGCCTGCACAGATAGCTGTTGAGCTTTTTGGCATCCACCTTTTCCCTGAGAGCCTCATAGCTTTTGAAAAAATCCCCTGCAAATTCCTCTTCCCTTCCGTTGAGCACTGCCTCCAGCAGGGAATCCGATTTGAGCACAAACCGCAGATAATGCTTATCCTCCGCGCAAAAGCTTTCATTTCTGTTTAAATTGTGCCGGATCTGCTTTTTCAGCCTGGTCCATTCGCTTTTGATCTCTCCCAGCGCGTCAAAAATCGCCAGATAGAAATAGACAGCCGGCATATCCAGCCTTTGCCTAAAGCCGCTTTGGGTCATTTCATTCTGGACCGTATACCCCGGGTAGAGCTTTCCCAGAGAACGGATGCCACTGTAACGGTCAAAAACCTCATTTTTCACCGCGCAATAATCCTTTGCCACCTCCAATAACCGATCCATATCCTCTTTTGCAAGGGGCTCTACGTTATATTGGCTCACAATTTTGACAACGTATTCTTCCTGCGGCATCCCTACCACTCCATATACTTTCGTAAATCCGCTTCTGTCGTAATCTTCACGTTATTTTCATCTCCGGGTATCATCACGATGTCCAGCCCTGCCATGACCGCAGGCTGCGCCGAACCGCAAACCCTGTGCAGCTCCTCCTGGGAAAGCGCCCGGTTCGCACAATCGTATTTTTTTAAAAGAAATAATTCCGGCGCCTGCCCGGCGTAAAGGTGGCTGCGCACAGGCAGCCCTGAAACATGCGTCCCGTCACCGCTTTCGTAAACCGTATCCTTCATGGGCAGAACCGGCATCACCCCATCATGTCCCGGGAGCGCCACGAAGCAGGCTTCCAGGAGCTGTTCCGTCAAAAAAGGGCGCGCCGCATCGTGGATCAATAGGGTATCCGCATCCGCCGCGTCATGCCATTTTAAAATGCTGCGGATGCCGTTTCCGATCGAATGCTGGCGGGTGACGCCCGGCAGGGAAAAGCCGGCAATTTTCCCAATGTCCAGCCCTGCTCCCTGGACATCCTCCAAAATGGCTTCCTGCCAGACGGGCTCCGCCACAATCTCTATAGCGTCAATACGCGAAGAACATATCAGCGGCTCCAGCGCGCAGGTGATCAGCATGCGATTTCCCAGGGAAAGATATTGCTTGGGCACGTCTGTATGGATACGGCTGCCGGCGCCGCCGGCTAACAAAAGTGCTGTGTTCAAATGTATGTACCTGTTCCTTATTTCATGTCAGGGCCGACAGCCGCATCCCGCAGCTCCTCCCTCAGTTTATGACATCTACGTTTTGAATCATAATCGGCTTCCCCGTTTTCTGGTACAGCCAGACAACGGAGCTTAAATCCCCATAATATCCGTCGCTGACCGCAATCGCCCGGTCCATGTTCGGGGAATCATCATAAATGCCCCAGCCCTCCGCCTTGTAGCGCTGTACAAGCTCCTGATATTGACCCAAAAGCTGTGGCCGCATGGATTTTAATGTCGCTTCAATCAACGGATGCGGTCTCCACCAAAGGACCACCTCATCCCGGTTTTCCCAGAAAATTCGGAAATTGTCCTTTATTTTCTCCAGCACAGCCTCATTTTTCTGTAACAGGGTTCCGACGCTGGTATTGTAAAAAATGACTTTTTTCCTGCTGCCGTCTTCCCGGCAAATCAACCGCTCCCATTCTACAGGCAATGCAAAATCTTCTTTTTTCAGATTGCATACCCGATCAACCTTGGGCGAACCCAGTCCCAGAATTTTTTTCTCCCAATAGGAACGCATTCCTTCATTTGTGTGCTTTGTCAGCACATTCACATATACCTGACGCATCGCTTCCGACTCTACGATAACACAGTCCGCATGGACGACTCCCGGCGTGGTGCAAAAATGCTCCATACCGGCAACCTCCTTCTCATTGGCGGGATCGATTTCTCCCAGAACGAAGTAAGGAATATAAATCAGCTTGTCCGTATACCGCTTCAAATTGGAAGAAAAGAAAAACGCGGGCACACTGGTCACATAGTTTTCGTCATCATAAGGGTTGTGAATGAAAATCATGTCCGGGTGTTGCTTTTCAAAGTCATATTCCTCATATTTCATGACAGGCACATCCGCCGGAAACTGATCGATTTCGTAATGCAGCTTTCCATAGGACCCGTCCGGATTTTTGTCATAATAAGGAATCGGTATCACCAGGGCGGTGCAATCCGGATCTTCATTCGCCGCTTTCCAGACAGATTCCAGAGAATCCCACATGGACGCCTTATAGGGCAGAAATACAGCTTCCCGCTGGGTGGGAATGTCATTTTTCAGGCTGCTTTCCGCTTTCAGCAAGGGCTTTTTCAGCTTTTTTTGCAGCTGCCATATGTTGACAGAGTCGCTTTGCTGCAGCGCCTCATGGAACTGATAGACCAGCTCGCAGTATTCCTCCAGATGACGGACCGTTTCCGTCCCTTCCCCTTCCAGGCTGTCCGTCAGGGTGCCCACATCGATCGCCCCCTGCTGGCACTGCTCCAGAAGGGCAATGGCTTCTTTGGTCCGCTTTTTCTCTATGAGCTTTGCCAGCTCCGTATGCGCTTCCTGCAGCAGTGCAACGGTGCTCATGCATTGCTCCTTGTGATGCCGTCTCATTTCGTCCTCTCCGCTCCGTTCCCGGCGTCTGCCGCTATACTGCATGACATTGATTCAGACAAGACAAACGATTACCACCATTTTCATGTATGCATTTTCCATATGACTATGGCAGATATGTTTACCCCGGCAGTCAGAATTTCAGCTCCCGGATGTCTGATAAGGTTTCTTTGTAAGATTTTCCTTTCCCGAATAAAAGGGTGGTGCCCAGCACGAAGCCGTCCACGCCACGGGGCGCGTATTCCAGTATCTTGTCCGCGCTGCACGCGCCGTCCCAGACCATTTCAAAATCCAGCTCTTCCTTTAACGCCAAAAGCTTCGTGATCTTTTTCCCCACGTAGGGCAGGTACATCTGCCCGGCATTGCCGGGATTCACGGACATCACCAGCACGCTTTTTACAATGCGCAGCATTTCCATCACCGTCTCCACCGAGGTGCCGGGATTTAAGGCGATGCCCGGGATCATCCCGGCGTTGATGATGCTCTGCAGCGTGGTGGAGGGGTGGTATTCCGCCTCCGGGTGGATGTAAACCGTGTCTCCGGGACGCAGACGCTCTAAAAAGAGCTGGATGCGGTTGCAGGGGTGCTCGATCATTAAGTGAACGTCCAGCGGTTTTTTTGTGGTTTTGGCGATGTATGCCATGTCGTTTAAGGACATGGCGAAGTTGGGGACGTAACGGCCGTCCATGATGTCGATGTGGAAGGAGTCGATGCCGGCGGCTTCCAAATTATTCACTTCCTGCTCCAGATGGCCGTAGTCGGCGCACATCATGGAGGCGGTCAGTTTAAAATTCATACGCATTCTCCATTATAAAATATTCGTGCTGCCTGTTATCTGGCTGTCTGTCTCCGGAATCCACATGTATACAGGCATACCTCCCGCTTTCCGCAGGAATCAGGCGAGAAAATTTTTATCCGCATAAGCTATCCGATACCCGTTTGCATCCCTTTCAAAAAAGTACGTGATGAGACGCTCCGAAATGAATCCGGGGTACCGGTTCATATACGGTTCTTTCTTCTCCCCTCCGCAAGTGACGACCGCATCCAGTATGGGGAAGAGCCAGCCGCATAGCCTGTCCAGCACCTCCCTGCGGGCTATCAGCATGTTGCAGGGGGAATATAGATTTCCCTTAAAAAAGTGTTCCGCATCCCGGTATTCCTCCGGCAGTTCCTTTTTAAAATACTCCATTAAAAAGTCCCAGTCCGAAGCGATGTGTCTTTCCCGGTAATTCCCAGCTATATCCGGTGCAACGTACAGGGGGACCGGCAGGAGCACATCGATCCGGTTTTCTTCCATCCGCTCTGCCCAGTCCGGCGGAAGCAGAAAATGCCGCCGGTAGTGGACAAGCCCCACATAGTCTTCCCGTGCGTGCTTCCAGATCCAGTACAGACCGGTCAACTCACAGTACTGCCTGTTTCTGGCTGAGATGTTTTCCCCTTCACAATCCGTGAGTCCTCCGGGAGACAGACGTTTGTCCGTCAGTGCAGCACCGACCTGCAGGATTCGCTCTTTTTCCGCCAGACGGTACGGGGTCTGTAAAGGCTGGTCAAAGGCGGAATGGGCTACGTAGATCGCGGCTGTTTTCTCACACCAGTCTTTTTCCTTCCAATCCCCTGCGGAGAGGCTGTCTATCATCCGGAATGCCTTTCCTTCCTCTTTCCGGCGGCTGCGGACATAGGCATTGCGCAGCTTTCTGTCAAGCTCTACCGTTACGGGAATGATTTCCTGCATTCCTATCGCGCGCAGGCTTTCGGCAAGCTTCTGATGGTAAGTACCGCGCGTTGCCAGATATACCGGGTAATCCGTATGCAGTCCCTTCCTGATCAGCTCTACCGGGATGCCGTCAGCCGATTGCGGATTTTCTGCCATGTCATCCACCAGAAAGGCTTCTGCCTTTACATCCGGGCAGAGATATTCCAAATATGCCTTTAACGTCCGCCCTCTGGAATGAGCGCCGACAATATATACATTTCTCTTATTCATATTTCTTTGCCATATATCATCCTCACAACGCATACAACACCGTCTCTGCAAATCCTATGGAATACTGACGCAGGTAAAAACGGTAATCCTCCCGTATCCCCAGTATCGTTTCCGGTATGGACAGAATATCCCCCGGTTTATGGTATACACAGACCGCAAGCCTGGGTTTATCCCGCCGGATGATCCCAGCTGCCCCTTCCAGTGCCTCCTTCTCAGATCCCTCTATGTCCAGCTTGATAAATGTCACATTCTCCTTCACCAGGCTGTCCAAAGCATTCACCTCCACCAGGCTTTCCCCAGTCTCACTGAGCTTTGCCCCAAAGCCCTCTTCTGCAAAACTCAGCCTTCCCAGTTCTTTCCACAACCCTTTATCGGACAGATGGCATTCCGTACCGTCCAGCCCACTCAGGGCATCCGCACAACGCCCAAGGTTCTGTCCGTCCGGCTCAAATGCATAGACTGCCCTTTGGGCATCTGCCGCCCATTCCACAAACCGCACAGCAGTCTGCCCGTCATAGGCGCCACCGTCAATGAAGACCTCCTTCTCATACCTGCGTTCCCACAACACCTCCAAGTCAAAATACTGCCGTTCCTCCTCGCTTTTTAAAACAGTTTCCCCGATACACACGATATCATTTTCCTCCATGCCCGCATCCAGCAGCTGCTTTTTGATCTCCATGAAGCCATTTCGTACGGATATATATACCGTCACGCTGCCATGCCTGCCTGCCACTTCTGAAAATGGCAGCGCCTGCAGCCCCTTATAAGGAATGTCTCTGTTGTTGTCCAGGAAACCTGCAAACCCAAACTCCTGCTGATATGCTTCTACCAACACCTTCCCGAACACACCCATCCCGAAAATGACTTTCTCTTTTGGGTCATTTTTCAGCATACGGCGGACCGTCCCGTACAAGTCCGAACACCTAAACAGCTTCCCCAGATATACGTAATCCCCGGAAATGCTGTACATCAGCCTGGCTTCAAATATGTCCCTTGAAACCTGGTCTGACAGCCTCCCGTAAATCTCCTTCATTCCGTCAATCATCCGTTTTTGATCCCTTCATTCCATCTGGCGGCCATTCCTGTCCCATCCGTCACCCGCATTCCATCCTATATCTGATCCCGGTCCTTTTCCCCTTCCTGTCCCAGCGCAAGCCCGAATGCCTCCATCGTCTCCGCGGAAAAAACAAGCTCCCTGTCCAGCATATGGACCTTTCTTTCCGGATATTTTATGACAAGCTCCCGGTACAAAAGCTCCCGCGATCTCTGGTACGTGTTGACAATTACAATCCCATCACAGGTCCGTCCAGCTATCACTGACGGACTTTCCACAGGGAGCCCCATCTCTTTCAGCTGTATATGGTTCCGATCCACCCATGCCGCCACACGGCAGAACCCTGTCCTCTGCAAAAAGCCATACAACCGCTGCCCGTAGGTCCCCGCACCGTAGAGAATAATGGATGAACCCCTTTTTACCCTTGGAAACGGGAATAAATACGGAAGCTCTTCATATCCCCGGTATAATCCGTCAGAGCGGGGAATCATTAAAAACAGGACATATCTTCTCCACTGCTCCCGCAGGTCGTATACGTACGCATATTTTTTGAAGCTTTCATTTACAGTCCGGTACAAGAGACTAAACTGTTCCCGTTCCCGGCCGTAATCCTGTACCCGCTTCACCATGGACGAAGTCGTCTGCCGATAATGGTACAGACATTCATGCATCACATAGATGCTGTCCGCATTCAGCAGGCAGGGCCAGGCACACGCCGCGTCCTCCCCCATCATAAGTCTTTCATCCACAGCAAGCTGGAAAGGCTCCAGGCACTCCCGCTTAAACAGCTTGTCCCACACGCCCGGGAAAATCCCCCATTCAAAAAAGGCTTCCCCTGCGACCATCCGGGGATATATGAACCGGAGCATTTCCGTTTTCCCGTACCTGCCCTCCTCCACGCCATGGTAAACTTCCTTCCGGGCTGTCCCGGTGTCCTCATACCGCCCGCACATGACCACGTCCACATCCTGTTCCTGCATCCTGCGGTACATGCGCCCATACATATCCGGCTCAATCCAGTCGTCGCCGTCCACATAGCCAATATACTGCCCCCTGGCTTCCCGCAGCCCGGCCTTGCGGGCGCTGACAAGGCCGCCGTTTGCCTTATGTACTGCCTTGATTCTCTGATCCTTTTGGGCATACGCATCACAGATTTCTGCACAACCATCCGTAGAGCCGTCATCCACAAGGATGATTTCCAGATCAGAAAATGTCTGGCTTAAGATGCTGTCCACACATTCCGGCAGGTATTCTTTTATGTTGTAAACCGGCACGACCACGCTGATCATCAGGCCTGTTCCTCCTGCCCACACTTTCTGAGCCGTTCCATGACCATTCTGTAATTATCCATGACCCGCTGCTTTTCCTGCCTTTCTTTTTCTCCATACCAGGTCGCGGCATACTGGTGTATGGAAAAGGTATTTGTCGTCGGGCTCCCATATCCAAATTCATTGACCGGAGAGAGGTATTCCGGAGACAGGACGATGCCATCCCCAACCGCCTGCGTATGCCCGTTTTTCTTTAATCCTTTTCGCTCCAGGACGGCTGTCTGGTAATTGGGAGAAGCCATCAGGTTATATGACCCGTCCGGCTGTCTGAAATGCATGCCTTCGTACAAGTCCAGCATTTCACATACCATGGCGTTATCTCTGCATGCTCCGAAGCCATGCCCCAGATTTACTCTGGAGATATTTTCAAAACCGGCAAAAAAGGGGTAATGTAAAAGCTCATCCAGCGGTCTGACAATTTCCACATCTGTATCCAGATAAATCCCGCCATACTGTCTCACTACATCCAGCCTTGCATAATCAGGCACGAATCCCCATTTTTCTGCCTGCCAGGCCTCATACATATAGTCATTCTTTCTCACGTCATAATTATCTTCATTCCACAAAAGCAGTGTATAATCCGGGCAGTATTTTTTCCAGGATTCTATATTCTTTTTATAGCTTTCCGGCATTTCATTTTTCCCGAACCAGAAATAATGTATCGTCCTTGGTATGCACTCCTGGAGTTGTGCCGGTATCCCCTCAGGCCCGCCCTCTTCTGCCTGCGACATACATTCAAAAACGTAAACCTCTATCCCATGAAACATGGGCATCCCATCCAGCTGCCGGATGAATTCATCCGCATACCGCATCGTTGTAATAACCGGAATGTACTTCCCGGCATATGCACCGGCATCCTCAAGGGAAAGGCAGGGGATATTTTCTCCACCAACAATAAGAAAGCTCCCGGCTTTAAAATTATCCGCAACACATCCGTGACGCAGTCTGCCTTTCCCGGCTTCCGCAATAGCCTGCAGGTTCTTCCCACCGCCTATGTACATCACCGGCCTGTCTGCACACCGGTCCCAGAACTGATCAAGACTGCAGTTCACCAATTTTATCATATCATTTCCCGCCCACTTTCTTCGCTGCATCCTGCTGGCAGACACTGCCAGCCGTTTCCAGATTCTCCAGCAGCTCTTCCATGGTGAATACAGGCACTCCAAGCTCTTTTTCCAACCTGTCCCTGACCGGCCCTGCCTGCTCCACCAGCGTTATGATGGCTGCATCAACAGGCGCAAGCGGCCCATCCATCGTACACATCGGAAACTCCGTATCCATATATCCTGCGTTCCGGTCAATCACATATGCTATACTGATAACAGAATTCTGTAACTCTCCTGCCAGCCGTTTCCCGATATACCCCATCCCGTAAATAGCGATATTCCACCAGCCGTTATCCGCAAGATATCCGGAAATCCGTTTTCCTTCCTGTTTCAGCCTCAGCCATCTGTCATAAACAAAAAACATTTTCCTGAATTTTTCCAGCATATGGATATGCGCTCCTGCCTGATGCGCCACTGTCCTTTCCAGATAAAGCTCTTCCTCCCGCGTGAGGAGCCCTGCTTCCTTCACTGCAGCACATACATCCTGCTCCGACGCAAGCATCCCAACCGTATCCCAGGATTTGTTCTGATTGCCCACCACATGCTCAAACAGAACAGCTTCATTCCTCGCAAATACTTTTTTCTCTTTCAGCATGCATATCCATAAAAACCAGTCATCCGCCCCTCCATGCCGCAAAACATGCTTTTTCCATATTTCCGGAATTGCAGTCCTGTGTATCAGCACCTGTCCTGGTGAGACAATCGGATTCCCGACGGAAAGCATATATTCCAGACTGGAAACCGCTTCAAACGGGTTATTCCGGTTATAGACAGCCCGCCCGACATTCCTTGCGCGACAGACCACCGCATCCGCTCCCGTAGCCTGCAGGATCTCCCATTGCTCCCGCAGGCAGGAGGGGGCTATCCGGTCATCCTGATCAAGCATCAGGACTGCCGTGCCGCTGCTCAGCTCAACCCCCTTTATCCGTGCTCCCTGTATGCCGCGGTTTCTGTCCGTATTATGGACATGGACCGGGATGAAAGGGGATATATATTCTGGCAGCCGGTCATCCGGGGCATCATTTATCAGCAGCAGCTCTGTCTGCACGTCAGGAAGCTGCAGGCTGCATTGCTCAATCTGCCGGATCAGATTCTGTATGAATTTTTTCCCATAATAAACCGGAACAATAACACTGATGTCCATACGCATCCACACTTCCCCCGCAACCTGTCCCGCAGTCTTCTTTTATATGATACGCACTGGCTTTTTCCAGACTATTTTGTCCGCCGGAATGCCAGTATCTGTTAAGTGCTTCTTAATATCAAATGCCGTTTTTTCATTCCAGACCGCAATCAATAATACATCAAACTGTACCCCTTTAATATGTTCCGGGGCGATGATGCGCTCCCCGTTATACACTGCTATGTTTTTATAATTTTCATCCGCCCACCCGGCGACCTCTACATAATTTGTAAGTTTTAACCCATTTATATAAGATTTTCCCACATTGCCTGCTCCATAAATAAATACTCTGGAACCTTTTTCAATATCATTATAAGGAAAGCAAAACATTACGGGCGAGAGTTCCATGCCATACCAATTGCGCATCATCATCGCAAAAAAAGATCTGGTATAATTCTCTGCCTGATATTCCAGTTCCTCCAGCATTCCCATTTTTTCGAACAATCTTTTTATATTGTCATGAAATGACCTGACCTCTGCGATCCTTTTTAGCGGAAAAGTATGCGTACACGAAGAGGCGTGATTTCTGTAGCAATACAACCCTTTATTGGATAAAAACATCCGTTCCGCCATGCAAACCAAAGGATAGGTTACAATTGCATCATCACCAAAAGCAATTCTGTCACGGACAGATTCCGTCACCCGCATAAATAAATCCTTTTTCACGAATTTCGTACACAGCGAAGGATTCAGTCTCCGCCCTCCGGCAACAGGATCAAACATCATTCCCGGTATGATCATCTCCCGGATATCATTCCCGATATACATTCCCTCTTCATAAAGATTTTTTTCCGTTTCGCCGTCTTCATACATATATGCATGCGTATATATATCTGGGTTTTCTTTTTCAAATATCTCCATGGCCTCTTCAAACGCAGTGCTCATGAGCCAATCGTCGGCATCTGAAAAAGTGAGTATTTCTCCCTTTGCCTTTTTTGCGCCCAGCTTCCTGGCGTGAAACGGACCCACATTCCGGGTATGGATTGCACATATGCGTGCATCTTTTTCCGCATAATAATCACATAGTTCTGGTGAAGCATCCTTTGAACCGTCATCCACCAAAATTAATTCAAAGTCTTCGTATGTCTGATTTAAAATACTTTCTATACAATCTTTTAGCGTATTTTCCGCATTATAAACCGGTACAATTATGGATAAATTCCAATTATGCTTTTTCACAAACTTTCTACCTCTGTCTTTGTAGGAAAATCAGCCCCGGACTATTACCGTGCTGGAATCCAGATCATGTTCATACTGCAAATACATACTTAAGGACACCAGCTCAATTCCACTGCGCATTGCTTTTATCTGATCATAAATGTCATTAAAATATGTTTGATTGATAACAATCACCGTGTCTACAGATTTCAATAATTCTTCCGGAGGAAAAATTTTATAATCGGTGAGTGTTTTTCCCCATTTACGCTCATCATTATCTATAAACCCTCTGCACTGACAACGATTTTCTGCACAAAATCCAGCAAGCAGACCGCCATCCCTTCCAGCTCCCCAGATTCCACAGGCTTTTCCCTGCTCCACGATTTGTTCAAAAAGCCTCACGGCCTTGTGCTTCCATTTTTCAATGCAATAACCAAGCATGGAAATATTTTCAAACCACTTACTCTCCCATGGTTCTATGGAAAAAAACTCTGCAATTTTGCGATAAGTAAAATCCAGTTTTACTGGTTTTCCCGCATCTAGAACTTCCATTCTTTGCAAACCTTCTTCGCCAATAAACCGATAATACTCTTCTCCCATTTCAGGATTACATCCTTTTATTTCCCACAGAGTATTCTCCAGAAAACGCTCCTGCACAATTTCAATGTCAGAAGCCGAAAGCCGCAATCTCTCCATTTCCTGTCTCAGGCAGTCATATGCCCTGAAATTATCGTAGGGATCTCTTGTATTTGATATCCGGTACCTTCCATCATGATTCCGCACATGAACCAGATTGACCTGCTCCTCCAAAAAAGCAATTTGGGAGGACAGGGCTGTCGCCATAATCCCAAAGTATACATCATTAGAGCTTTTGAGCTCCTGAAACCTCAACCGGTTCTGATGAATAAACGCTCTCGCATACAACCGGCTGTATGGAGCAAGCGGAATTGACCTCAGCAATTCCCGCGGACAACTTTCTGTTTTATCATATCCTGAAAAGCACTTTCCAAAATAAAAATAATCTCCCCGGATGTCAGTTCCATACAAATCGCCATCTTTAAAGCTATCATAATTGATATACACCATATCCACAGCTTTTCGCTCTGCGGTCCCAACCATGCATCTAAGCAGGTCCCTTTCAAACGCATCGTCGGCATCTACAAAAAATAAATATTTACCACGTGCCAGCTCAATTCCTTCATTTCTGGCGTGAGCAGCCCCTGCATTTTCACTATGATGAACCAAATGGATACGTCTATCACATTTTTGATATTGTATAAGCACATCGCCTGAACCATCCGTGGAAGCATCATCAATACATATCAGTTCAAAATTCTCATAGGACTGTTCCAGGATTCCCATAATTGCTGTATGTAAATATTTACCCGGATTATAAACAGGCATAATCACGGATACTAAAATAGTTTTATCACTCATGTTTTTACCTTTTACCCAGCACTGCTTTACTATCTTCCAACAAATAAACAGGTTCTTCTAAACGTTATCTCAATCAAATTTTTGTAAACTCAAACAGTCCACAGCTAAATTCTTTTATATTACCATATTGCCCCCGCTGTATAGAATGGGCACATACACCGTCTGGCTCCACAATGGCCATATCTTCTATCTTACATTCATTAAATAAGTCAACAATCGTATCAATTTTAAAAATTCTGTGAGCATTAAATACAAGCTTATCATCGGGTCCGACAGGAACACCTAAATATAAATGTCCATTTTTATCTAGCACCCTTTGCATGCTTTTGGCCGCCTTTATATAACCGCCTGGGTCAATCGAATCACCGTACCTTCCAAGTCCCATATGCTCCAATGCGTGAAATGATGACAGGCTTTCGATAGAACCACTCTGAATCTTTTCAAGATTCATCGCATCCCCATATATATAATGCAGCCCCGGTATTTCTTTCTTCATAGGCCTTATATCTATATAATTCACTTCACGAAATACTAATAAGTGCGCAATAAATCCACCAACCGATGATCCAATATCATAATGAACATGAGGATTTTTATAAAAAATTTTACGCGCTCCCCATATATCCTGCGCAAAGTAATGAGCTGCAGGTTTCCCTGCTTCTGCTGCTTTTTCATCTGTAATTAGCATCAGAGCATCTTCTTTTATATCAAATCTCATATCTCGATTTAAGGCACTGTACTTTTGTGCATCCTCAATAACCTCCTTCAGACCAACCTCTTTCCTGTCTATGTCATCAAGAAATATGTATTTTCTACTATCTACACCTCTTTTTACCAATTCCATTTTTATTGAATCTTTATATTTACTGCTGCAGATAAGAATCCTATCAAATTCTATTTCCGGTAACAAATCCAAGTCAATATAATGCCCTTTTTCCCATTCATTTGATGGTTTTTTATAACTATCTGTACATGCAATAATCTCATATAACCCATCATTAAGGATTCTATCCCTGTTCATTGCAAATTCTGTTCCCAAACCATATATCACAATTTTTTCCATATCATCCTCCCTTGCATTCATTTCGCTTTTTATCTGATTTTATTCACCGGATGTATCTCTATCGGGATTCCATAACCTCTCAATGATATAAATTGCATAGGCGTTTGCGAAACTCCGAAACCATTGAAAATACTGACTTCTTTAATTGTGGTAAATCAGTAAACGTCAGGTTTCTACATGCGCCAATGCTTGTGGAAATGTGGATAATTTTTTTCTCACTACATAATATTTAGTAATTATTCCTATTTTATCTCCTACAAAGCCTATAACTTCGTTAGAAATATTAAAAGTTATCCACATCAACTGCATTTTGAGTTTCGCAATTACCTAATATAAATTGCAAACAATAAATTATTCGTATAATGTTTCTGCACTCTCTGTCACATCAACTGTTTACCCTTTTACACTTCTTCAACTATCATTTGAGGCTTAACCCCCATGTCTAATAGCAACTGAAGAATTTCTCTTTTTGTATTATCTTCCTTAACGGTAATCACTATATAATCGAAGTCTATTTTTCTAATTACTTCTGGCGGTTGTATTTCCATGCATATGGTATCAGATATTGCTCTGTAGTTTTGGTCAACCCATCCCACAATATTACATAATTCAAAATATGTCTGATAAACTACCCGTCCAAGTTGCCCTGCACCATAAATCACTATTTTTTTATTTAGCAGCTTTTTTACAGGTTTTTTTAAAACACATTCCACTCTGATACCTCCAATAGCCGCTGCTGTCTGCGAAAACGAAGACCAGTAACTTCCATATATCTTTTGTGTTCTTGCTAATGCATATAAATCAATTACTGCAGATATCATTCCTTTTCTATTTTCTCTGGCAAGAGTCTGACATTGACTGGTTATTATTCTAGGCGAAAATATATCTAAAAAATCTTTCTTTACTTCCATGTCATCTGTCGCAAGATAAAATTTCACATCAGCATTTTGTTTGATTTCTTCGTCTATTATTCTCTCAAATAACTCATTAGGAGAAAATCTTTTCGCCATCTCATTATCTGTTCTTCTTATATGAATTCCTATACAATGTCTACCATATAGTGAGGTAATAAACTCAATTTTATCCAGTATATCCTTCCTGAGTGATAACCAATCGTATTCGTCAAAAAAATCATAAAAGCCATAACATGTCGATAACAGAAATTTTCCTCTTCCTTCCGCCTTGATATAGTCTTCCTGAAATTTTTTAGTATCTGCAATTGTATCGTAATAGCTTCTTTTTTTTCCAACCTCTCCTTCAATTTCACGAATCAGCATATCTTCTGAGTACTCTACATTTTTGAGCGTAAGCTTTCCCTTTTGGCTCTTATAAGTAATACCCTCAAATAATTCCTCAAATAAACAGCCTAACGCTGGACTTTTTCTCCAAAATACAATAATTGAATCATCATAATCCATTCCCAGCTTTATCGCAGAACCAATTACGCGAAGGCGATTACATAGACCGCCTCTCGGATTTAAAAAAATCATTTGACATATTTCCCTTCATATTAAAGAAACTGACCTTTTCGAAAAGATCTCAAAATAAATATCCAAACTTATTTTAAACATCAATATTTTCTAAAAAATGCATTTATACTGCTCCATATCACATTTCTTAACTAATGGATGCGTCAAAAAGTACTACTTTATGAGCTAAAACAATAAAACTCACAAATTCCGAAATATCTTCACTTTTCCCATGAACTCCATTCTGAAAATATATCTTCATCTAAACCGTTATAGAAGGTGTGTATTGAAACAGCTTTATTGATATTTCGAACATTTTCTATCATTTCTTTTTCATAGAGAAAACTGGAAATAATGACTAAATCAAAGCTATTATCTATCTGCCTATATGGAATAACATCCCACCCCAAGTAACTTCCCTTTTCTTTGTTGGAATCTATAAAAACCAAATGACAAGCAACTTTGCTGATCAACTTCTCATAAAGTTTAAGAAAACCTTCCGTATGTTTGCCAGTTCCATAAATTCCTACCTTACATTTTTCTTCCCCTAATGGCAAATCACACATTAACTCCTTATAAAGCTGCTTTAGTTTTCTTTCAACCTTTTTTGCTAATTGCTCTATGTACGATTCATATTCTGATTCTGGATAATACTGAACCATCTCTTTTAAATTTCTCAAAATACCATTCAATATAATTATATCAGGATTATAACAATATCGCTCTACTAAGGAAATGTAAGTCTTCATCATACAAAAAAACTTATACTTAGCCTTTTCACAAAGAGTAATATTCTGTTTTATACATAAATGACGATGATTTATACAGATGCTACAGTAGTCATTAATAAACCTCATAAACAATTTATTTTTTGGTAGTGCAATATTTTTCTGCTTGTCAAGCACTTCCCATATCAACAAAACTATTTGCATGAAATCCATAAATTTTCTTTCTGAATATGCACTTGTAATAATGGAATTATCCCGATATCTTCTTTGATATAATTTTTCTGGAATATATGTCACATTTCTGGCCTGCATCATAAACGCAAATGTGAAATAATTATCTTCATAGTAAAGACCTTCTGGAAATAGAATACCTGCTGTTTCAATCATTTCTTTTCTATATACTGCCAAACATGCAGAAATCATATAACTGACAGGATAACACCTTCGAAAAAAAGACTCACCACTCATCTGATGACCTGATAAATCTTTTAAATCTCTTGCTAATTTTTTTTTCTCATAACCTTTTTCACAATAAACGTCTGCATCAAAATATACCGCATCCTGTTTGAATTTTCGTAACTCATTTTTTAGCTGCTTTACCGTATCTGATCTCAAATAATCATCCGAATCAAGAAATAGCACATATTCACTGGTCGCATGCTTCAATCCCACATTTCGTGCTACCGAAAGGCCTTTATTATCTTGATTAATCAATTTCAAAAAATTATACTTTAAAATATATTTTTCACATATTGCTCTGCATTTATCGGTTGAACCATCGTTAATCAATATGATTTCATCAAAAGAGACAGATTGTCCGATAATACTTTCCAGACATTGCACGAGATATTTCTCTACGTTGTAAATCGGTACAATTACAGTAATCGTTATTTCAGCATCCATTTTCTGATTCCTATATTCCATTCCTTCCACTTTTTTGTTCTACATTAATTTCCAATCTTTCAATAAAATTATATTTTTAAATCCGTTTTTCTTTAATTCCACCTCCACATCCTCGGTCTCTTCTATTAATGTTAGAATCACACAATCAACCTCCGGCAGATGCTTTGTTAATGTATATACTGGTACATTTTTCTGAATATGCGCAGCATTTCTATCAATAAAATATATTTTATCAACATATGATTTCAATTCTTCGTATATATATTCTCCCAGTACTCCACAGCCATAAATAGCGATCTTCTGAAAATCAAGCTGTGACAAATAAGCTCTAAATTTCTCATTATTTAATTTCCATTTCAGCCACTTTTCAATATAATCCAGCTTTTTTCCTGCATTATTCAATTTCTGCATCACCCAACGGTTTTTCTTATTAAAGCCTTTCAATAACAATCCAAAGTCATCATCTGATACAATTTTTTTTACATGAATAAGTTCAAGCATTTCCTGCTCTGAACACAACATACTCATGGTGTCCTTTGAAACATTATTGTCATGTATCACATGTTCATATAAAAAGTTATCATTCAGAGAAATTTGACACCCTCCCGCGAGCATACATATCCACAAAAACCAGTCGTCTGCGCCATTATTTTTCAATATATTTTTCATCCATATATCTGGTATGTATTTTCTTTTTATAAGCACCTGTCCAGGAGAAAGAATCAAATTCCACTCTTTAAACGTGAATCGTTTATATGGCATGTTAAGAAAATATGTATTATCTGCATATTCCTCCTTTCCCCCATTCAAGGCCTTACATACAACTGCATCCTTTTCGCCTAATGCCTCCATCTGACTTTTGAAATACTCTGGGACAATTTTATCATCCTGATCTAAAAACAATATATAATCTCCTTTACATTGTTTTAGACCTTTTACTCGTGCTCCATGAATACCCATATTTCTATCTGTATTAATTATCCTAATATCTATAACTTCTGATTTCCACTTTGAATCAAGAGGTGCCTCCGGAGCATCATTTACAAAGAGAACCTCAATATAATCTTCATTACCCAAACACTTTTTACAAGATTCAATCTGTTGAATTATATCAAAAACATATTGTTCTCCATGGTATACTGGAACAATTACACTAAAAGTACTCACAATACATTTTACCTTTCTACTAAAGTTCTTATTAGCCTCGAAGCAATCATACAGACATTACACTCATTTATGTTTCTACTGTATTGTATCTTTCACCTGTCTGGCTACCGGAACATAATGAATATTTATATTCTCTCCTCCATAACATTTTTTACACATTCTCAAAAATCCCTTCTCGGTATACCCAAGCAAAAATTCAAGCATAACATTTTTGTCAATCCTGCCTTCATTACCCAAATCAATATAATCCGACTCATCCCCGCAATAAGCTTGCGCTTCATTAGCAAAACCGGCATAACAACACCCATACAATTTCATATTATGTATTGACTTTGATCTGTTATAACATTCATCATATCTGAATTTTGCTTCTTCATCTGTCGAGACCGCTTTTTCATTTATACCCAAATTAATCCAATTCTCGACTTTCCTGATTCCATAGCCGATCCCATACTCATTAAGTTTATTTATAAGCTCATCCATCTTTATTTTTTTTCCTATATCCGCCCCCCTATAATCATCAATCCATACCCAAACATTATTTTTTTTCATCGCTTCACATATTTCATCAGAAGGAACTATTGTAGCATTTGTAACTGTCCGAAGTGTTCCTATGCACTCTCTATATTTGCTCCCGATATAATTAATACATTTTGCAAATTCCTCAATCAAAAATGGTTCTCCACCACTCAGATCAAGTCTGTCCACATAATCTATATTTTTGAATATTGCATCTGCATTTTTTTGAAAAACTTCGAATCCAAAATATCTATACGATTTCAATTCAGGGGTAAATGATAAGCAATGCTCACATTTGCAGTTACATATATTTGAAAACTGTAGACTTATGAATGGCGAAATCACAATTTCCTTTTCGAATAGTGCATAAATGGGCAAATAATATTTCTCCCACTCTTCATAATAGAAAACCATATCTCTTGAGAACCCCAAAGCTACCAACTGCATCCACATATGTGATGCTATATTCCCCTCTGTAGAAATGATCACAATAGCATTTTTTATCATCTCATTGCTTATTTCGCCATAAGATATTACCTTAATAAAATCAACTGCTGACCGATTGCGATCTATAAAGCCATCAATTCTATCATGCAAATAAAACATTTTATTCCATAAACGTTTGCCATTATTTCCGGCTCCATAAATATATAATCGCTTTCCTTGAAACATCATCCTAAATTTAACATCCAATTCATGTCCTTTATTCATCCATTTCATTTTTTTCTTCCCTCAACCTGTTATTTTCTGAGATATATTGATATATTTTTTCTCCAATAAAGTTTCTTTTTTTATATTCATCTTTTGCCAAAAAAAGTTCTTCCGACATGCATTCCAAAAAGGCATACAGATATTTCATTCCCTTCTCATTACGATTAATATTTAGACTATATCTATATTTACGAACTATTCGTTGCCATTTGTCCCATTCCTCCAACGAAATATTGGCTGGGAAAAATGATTTTCTGAATCTATATGCCATATTGGGCATCTCTATTTCCAACAAAGTACCCCTCGAAGGGAAAAAATGGATCACATTTTTCCAAAAAACATACGGTAAATAGTACACCTCATCACCAGAATCCCCTTCTGCAGGAAGCATAAACATTTTTCCATCTATTTGAATTGTTTCTTTTGTTTTCCTGTTATAAATATCTATTTTAGGATTTCGCCAATGTATCAAAAAAACAAACTCATCTCCAGGAATAATTTCCCAAATGTCACTCATACCATCCTCTGTACACCCATCAGGAATCTTTATCTTTTCTTTTATTATCCCATCTCGTGTCAGACAGAAGATATATTCTCCATACAACGGAACAGCCCATAGTTCTTCTTCCAAAACGCCTATTGTATTCAATGCTGATGGAATCTTAAATTCAATAATCTTTATTTTGCTTTTCTCTATACAAAAAACTCTTTTTCCCCCATACTCAGGTATATATAAACGCTGATCATCACTTTTAGGAAGCCATGTTCTCAATACGCTACCGTTATTTATCCTTCGCTTTACAAATTCTACACTATCAACTCCCGCTTCATTCCAAGCAGCCAAATTCATTTCATATATATATCCCCTCACTCTCACAGGTATCAAATATAATATTTCTCCAATAAGAACTGCCTTGTGAACCATAGCATCCTCTTCATCTTTCAAGACACCAAGTCTTTTTACGTCTCCCTTCAATTTATCATATACAACATGTGTTCCATTCAACCTATCAGAAAAAATAAAAACAAATGACTTCCAACTGATAAGTGCTTCAACCCTGAATATACCATGACGCAATAGTACATCTGGCTTAATCTCACAGTAAACTTCCCCACACTCACAGTCATATATATATAATCCCCCTGCGCAAAGATCACTAAACCACACAATTTTACCAGAAAAAAAAGATGGCCATACATGCATATTTCCCATAAACCAACCCCATATTACTAAATCTGTCTCTCTTCAATTGTCATAAAGTATTTGATTATCAGACTATCAGACTGACAACATGTCAGCCTGACAGTCTGATATTATTACTATGCTATACTTATTTTGAAAATTTGAAAGTCTGCGTGTAAGCACCTTCTCCCTCTCCGAAAGTAGCTGTAAACGTTGCAGAAGCCACTTCAGTCGCATTCATCTCCTGCTTTAACGCACTTGCAACTTTGCTCTGTAAGGTAATGGTATTATTCGAATATGTTGCCCCATATCCATTAGTCATTGTAAGCATATTTCCTGCATATAAACTTGTTGTTAAGCTCGTTATCTCTGCCCCATCTGTGCCTATTGTTACGGGCACTGTGATATCGCCACTTTCAGGAATTGCTACAGTCGCAGGGACAGAAGAAGTTGCCGGTGTGGATGAGTAATCAACCTGATCCGCTGTATCCGCACTTACACCATCAGCTGCCTCAGCAAAGCTCCAAGTCACCTCCACTGTAGGCGCTGTAGTATCACTTTCGATCGACTTTTCGCTCACTGCTCCTGTCATGCTGATATTAATTGCTTTCCAAGTTGTTGCATCTGCTTTTTCTGCATACTTGTAAACACTATTCTCGCTGTCATATACTGTCTCAAAATTTCCTGCGGTACCCGCAATTGTCTTTGTAACCGTTTGCTCGGTTTTTGATACAACTGTAGGATTTACACCAACTTTCAATCCCAAATAAAGTTCTGCTGCTGTAGCAGAAGGTGTTGCCGCTGTAGCAAGTGTAATATCCTTTGCTGTATTCTCGGTCGCTTTCACCTTCACTGTAAGAGTTACATCGCAGCTGCTCTTGTTGACTGCCTGAAGCGTTTTGCTCGTATTTGCATACTCTTTTTCCCCCACAAGGAAATACACTCCCGTGTCGCTTTCTTTAGCCGGAAAAGTATAATCTTCATACCGGGCCCCGCTGGTCTCCTGAATCAAACGCTCTGGATCCATTGTGTAAGAAAAAGGGGTTGTTCCCTGCGGTATTGTGGGCAAAACCATGTTCACAACCTTTTTGGTCACATGGCCCTCACTGCTACCAGCACCTTGTGTACTGCCAGTAGTTTCTGCAGCAAATGCAGTAAATGTGCTTCCCATCATCATTGTTACTGCAAGAGCGGCTGCAATCACTTTCTTTGATTTTCGCATAACTAATCCTCCTTGACTTTTATTTTGTAAACTGCGTTATGCTGCGCAGTAATTACCACATCTTTCTATTTCTCTACAATAATTGTGAGACCTATCCGAAGCGTACTCACCGTATTTTGCTCATCATCTATCAGATGATAAACCATAACGCAATCATATGTTCCCGCTGCAAGTGGCTTATCAAGCTTGATATCGTTCATCTCACTTCCTCTTGGAATAACTGGAGATGCAAGAATTACTTCCGTTTCGTTATCAGCCAAAAAAACATCGAAATATACATCATTCGTATTTTCCTGTCTGTTCGCTACATATGCATCAGTTGAAACAGCGTCACCTGTTTCGAAATGCCATTCAGTAGTCATCGCTGTGCTGTAATATCCTGGTTCTATGTAATTCTGATCTAATACCTCATCAACTACCTGCTCTGCATTTTCACGCGTTATAACCACATTACGTTTGGGCTCTTCCTCTATTTTCCTTCCCGAAAGAAGCACAACCACCAATATGACGAGAAATATAATCACTACAACGCAAACAGCTGCAAGAATTTTCCCGCCTTTTCCCAACGATTGTTTCTGTACTGGCAACCCGTCCGCCATTATTTACACCTCCATATATACTTTACGAGCTAATAAAGTTACTATTAATTCTATAACAAAAAACCTGGTATTTCGCAGAATGCCATATTCTACGAAAAAGCCCAATCCCCCGCCAAAATCCCAGCGTTCCGGACCTTTCTGACCACTTATTTGACGGCAAATAATTCATCCAGCCGCGCCATATTTTCACTCTTTAACGCCATACTCGGATGCACGTAGCGGTTCATCGTGATCGCCACACTGGCATGCCCCAATATCTCCGAAAGACTTTTTACGTCAAAGCCCAGCTCCACGCATCGCGTCGCAAAGGTATGCCGGATTGCATGAAAATTTGCATCCGCAATGCCGCATGCCTGCAAAACTGCCTTAAAGCGGTTCTGCATTGTGCGTGGTTCCACGAAGCAATCCTTTTGACCAGTGAGAAAAAAGGCGCCGGGCTGACAGTACGTCCCAAGCAGCTTCCGAATGTTTGCAGGCAGCGGTATGTCCCGGATAGAGCTGGTGCTTTTGGGCTCAAAAATTTTCACATCCGTTTTCCTTTTATCCTGTTCCTTTACGCGAATTCTCTGCATAGTTTTTCTGATGTGCAGGACATTTTCCTGCAGATCGATGTCATCCCAGCCAAGGGCACACAGCTCCCCCAGACGGATTCCGGTAAAAAGGCAGAGCAGAATGCCAAGACTCGTGAAATCCGGATTGTTTTTCAGCCAGGAAATCAGTTTTTTTTCTTCCTCCACGCTGAACACACGGATTTCCTTTGCTTCCCGTCTGATGGAGACGCATTCCGGTGAAAAAGCAATTTTATATTCTCTTTTCAGGGCGTAAATACGCATGCTGCTTAAAGCTGACATCACCTCCAGCACAGTAGAGGGCGCAAGTCCCTGCCCGTCCATACCGCCTTTTAAAAGCAGGCTGCTGCTAAAGTCGATGATCTGCCGATTGGTTATCCGGGAAAAATCGTGTTCCCCAAATTCCGGCAAAATATAACATCGAAGCAAGTCCTCATATTTTACAATGGAGGACTCTTTCAACGTACCGGCGATGTCCTCCAGCCATTTTTCGCTGACCTCTGCCATTTTTCCGGCACTTTTTTCTTCCGGTTCATCCGCTGTCTCCAGAAGCTTTTTGGCTATATGCAGCTTTTCTTTTACCTCCCGATAGCTTCCGGCATAGACCGATCGATAGCGTGCTTTACCATCTACGCGCTCTTTGATATAGCGTCCCTCCCAGCGACCATCCTTGCGTTTGTAGATATTTTCTCCTTTTCGTGACATATCGTACCTCCATTCATTTTTGACCATAATTTTGACGGCGAATGGATTTTCGGGCAACCAAAAAATCAGAAATATCCACTTAAGATAGTTGGAAACCTGACGATATATAGGATGAGAATGTTTTTGTTTTCCACTTAGGATACCAGATGTAGGAATCCTTCAAAAACTATTGACAGAATTTCAGACTTTCGATACAATAGATGTGCTTGATGGTTGTAGTGGTTATTTCGTAGAATATGGCATTCTACGTTTTTTATTTTGAAAAGGAGTTCCCGTTACCGGAACTCCTTTTATTATTAGGGCAAAATCCTGCCCGGTTGCCTGTATGAAATCCGGCCATGGAATCAAATGCTGTATTCCAGATATAGCTGCTGTCGCAAGGAAGAATCCGTACATATGCGCAGAATATCTTCCTGGCGATTATCATGGTTCAGGCATTCAATCAGCATGCACAGACGCTTTTCACCACGTTTCTCTCCACGCTTTTCACCGCGCTTTTCACCGCGCTTCTCACCGCGCTTCTCTCCACGCTTCTCCCCAATCTCAATTCCTTCTCTTTTTCCCTCTTTCCGGCCTTCCTTCCTGCTGTCCGCCAACATTTCCCGAAATGCAGTACACATCCTGTAATCCTCCGTTTCCTCATTATAGTATTTCGCTTTTTTCTTCCTTAAGCTGCTCAGATTCAGCATGACACAGAGCAGATCATACAGCTCCGAGTCCAGATGCTCCAAGCGTTCCTGATTCTCTGCAAGATACCTCCCCATCGCCACCTTGTCCTCACGCCTTTTTAGCAGGGCGATCAGATCGCGCAGACCTGTCTGGAAATGCTCCTCCTGCAAATCCTTTGCTGCCCGGCGCATTCTTTCCAACTCAGAAATCTGCGCTCCGATTTCCCATATCGTCATATTCCCTGCACCGGAAAGGCGTGCAGAAATGCAGAGTATCCTAATTTTCCACTACGATTTTCACAAAATGCGGTGTCCGGCAAAGCAGCTTGAGCACATCCCGCTCCCTCACTTTGCTGCGCAATACGCCATCCCGTCCCCGTTTCATCCGCATATAGTTCCGCTGTGCGTCCGCCAGATCCTGCGCAAGAATTTCTCTCTGCCCGTCATAAATAGCAACGTTGCAGAATTCCGCAAATATTTCTGTTTTTTCCAGATACTGATTCAATCGATCATTCTTTTTCCCCATTCATCACCCTCCACATATTCTGAGGCCTTTCCAGCATCCCGCCTGGCTGCAAAGCATTTCCTCTGCTCCGCAGGCGCTATGACTGCCCATTTGAAATTCCCCTCCGGATTCAGATGCTGTATTCCAGATACAGCCTTTTTCGCGCCGCAGCATAACGGCTCGCCCGCAGTGCATCCTCCTGCCTTCCATCCTTTATAAGCTTTTCGATCAAAAGTCCCAAACGCTTCTCTCCCTGCTCCCTGCCATGTCTTTCTCCCATCTCTTGTCCACGTCTTTCTCCTATCTCCCGACCGCGCTTTTCTCCATCCCTAATTAACTCTCTCACCGCTGTACACATATCATATTCCTCCCATTCATCATCATACAACTTTTTGTTTTTCGGAAACAGAGAATCCATATCCAGCATCGTACAGATCACATCATAAGTATCTGCATCCATATGCCGGAGGCGCTCCTCATTCTCCTCACAGTACTTCTGAAATTCTTCCTTATCCCCGCGCCGTTTCATCAGATCGGTCAGCTCACGCAGTCCGGTTTTGAAATTATCCTAGTTCAGGTCCTCCAGACAGACCACGTTCATCTGATAATTCGCCGCCAGCCTTTCAAGCTCCCTGTCCATTCCTTCCATATCCAGCATGTCCTGCAGCTGGCGGGCTGCCGTCCATTTTCCTTTTCCATGGAAAAATACTACGGTCACGATTGGTATCAGACGGTCGGTTTCTTTCATTCCGGACAGGTACTCTTCCCCTCCTTTCAGTGTACCTTCCCTTTTCCGCTGTTCCCGCAGACGCCTGACCTGACGGCTGATTTCCAGCAGGTCATATTCCCCGCAGCGCAGGGGCATGCAGTAATTCATCCTGTCCTGGTTCTCCACTGCGATTTTGATAAAATGATCTTTCCTGCACAGAAGCTTGATTACATCACGGCTCCGGGAGCCGGAAATGCGCTTTCCTTCCCATCTCTTCCTGTTTCCACTGTAATGCTTCTGCGCTTCCGCCAGTTCCTGCGGCGCAATTACTGCCCTTCCGCCGTAGATACTTCCGTTGCAAAAATCTGCAAATATTTCTGCTTTGTTCAGATACCAGCAAAGTTCGTCGCTTTTTCTTCCCATTCACGAATCCCCTGATTATAATCCGTATTCCAGATACAGCCTTTTACGCGCCGCAGCATAACGGCTCGCCCGCAGTGCATCCTCCTGCCTTCCATCCTTTATAAGCTTTTCCATCAAAAGTCCCAGGCGCTTCTCTCCTTGTTCCCAACCGCGCTTCTCTCCTTCTTTTCTTCCTTGCTCCCGACCGCGCTTTTCTCCATCCTTAATCAACTCTCTCACCGCTGTACACATGTCATATTCCTCCCATTCATCATCATACAACTTTTTGTTTTTCGGAAACAGAGAATCCATATCCAGCATCGTACAGATCACATCATAAGTATCTGCATCCATATGCCGGAGGCGCTCCTCATTCTCCTCACAGTACTTCTGAAATTCTTCCTTATCCCCGCGCCGTTTCATCAGATCGGTCAGCTCACGCAGTCCGGTTTTGAAATTATCCTAGTTCAGGTCCTCCAGACAGACCACGTTCATCTGATAATTCGCCGCCAGCCTTTCAAGCTCCCTGTCCATTCCTTCCATATCCAGCATGTCCTGCAGCTGGCGGGCTGCCGTCCATTTTCCTTTTCCATGGAAAAATACTACGGTCACGATTGGTATCAGACGGTCGGTTTCTTTCATTCCGGACAGGTACTCTTCCCCTCCTTTCAGTGTACCTTCCCTTTTCCGCTGTTCCCGCAGACGCCTGACCTGACGGCTGATTTCCAGCAGGTCATATTCCCCGCAGCGCAGGGGCATGCAGTAATTCATCCTGTCCTGGTTCTCCACTGCGATTTTGATAAAATGATCTTTCCTGCACAGAAGCTTGATTACATCACGGCTCCGGGAGCCGGAAATGCGCTTTCCTTCCCATCTCTTCCTGTTTCCACTGTAATGCTTCTGCGCTTCCGCCAGTTCCTGCGGCGCAATTACTGCCCTTCCGCCGTAGATACTTCCGTTGCAAAAATCTGCAAATATTTCTGCTTTGTTCAGATACCAGCAAAGTTCGTCGCTTTTTCTTCCCATTCACGAATCCCCTGATTATAATCCGTATTCCAGATACAGCCTTTTACGCGCCGCAGCATAACGGCTCGCCCGCAGTGCATCCTCCTGCCTTCCATCCTTTATAAGCTTTTCCATCAAAAGTCCCAGACGCTTCTCTCCCTGCTCCCTGCCACGTCTTTCTCCATGCTTTTCGCCTTGCTCCCGCCCACGCTTCTCTCCTTCTTTTTTACCTTGTTCCCAGCCACGCCTCTCTCCTTCTTTTCTTCCTTGTTCCCGGCCACGCATTTCTCCATCCTCAATCAATTCTCTCATCGCTGTACACATATCATATTCCTCCCGTTCATCATCATATAAATTCCCGCTTTGGGGAAACAGAGAATCTATATCCAGCATCGTACAGATCACATCATAGGTATCCGCATCCATATGCCGGAGACGCTCCTCGTTCTCCGCACAGTACTTCTGAAACTCTTCCTTATCCCCGCGCCGTTTCATCAGGCCGATCAGCTCACGCAGTCCGTTTTTGAAATTATCCTCGTTCAGGTCCTCCAGACAGACCACGTTCATCTGATAATTCGCCGTCAGCTTTTCAAGCTCTCTGTCCATCCCTTCCATATCCAGCATGTCCCGCAGCTGGCGGGCTGCCGTCCATTTTCCTTTTCCATGGAAAAATACTACGGTCACGATTGGTATCAGACGGTCGGTTTCTTTCATTCCGGACAGGTACTCTTCCCCTCCTTTCAGTGTACCTTCCCTTTTCCGCTGTTCCCGCAGACGCCTGACCTGACGGCTGATTTCCAGCAGGTCATATTCCCCGCAGCGCAGGGGCATGCAGTAATTCATCCTGTCCTGGTTCTCCACTGCGATTTTGATAAAATGATCTTTCCTGCACAGAAGCTTGATTACATCACGGCTCCGGGAGCCGGAAATGCGCTTTCCTTCCCATCTCTTCCTGTTTCCACTGTAATGCTTCTGCGCTTCCGCCAGTTCCTGCGGCGCAATTACTGCCCTTCCGCCGTAGATACTTCCGTTGCAAAAATCTGCAAATATTTCTGCTTTGTTCAGATACCAGCAAAGTTCGTCGCTTTTTCTTCCCATTCACGAATCCCCTGATTATAATCCGTATTCCAGATACAGCCTTTTACGCGCCGCAGCATAACGGCTCGCCCGCAGTGCATCCTCCTGCCTTCCATCCTTTATAAGCTTTTCCATCAAAAGTCCCAGGCGTTTCTCTCCTTGCTCCCTGCCACGTTTCTCACCACGTTTTTCGCCAATCTTTTCCCCATCTTTGATCAGTTCTCTCACCGCTGTACACATATCATATTCCTCCTGTTCATCATCACATGAATCTTCTTTTTTCTGAAAAAAAGAATCCATATCCAGCATCGTACAGATCACATCATAGGTATCCGCATCCATATGCCGGAGGCGCTCTTCATTCTCCTCACAGTACTTCTGAAACTCTTCCTTATCCCCGCGCCGTTTCATCAGACCGATCAGCTCACGCAGTCCGGTTTTGAAATCATCCTCGTTCAGGTCCTCCAGACAGACCACGTTCATCTGATAATTCATCATCAGCCTTTCAAGCTCTCTGTCCATCCCTTCCATATCCAGCATGTCCCGCAGCTGGCGGGCTGCCGTCCATTTTCCTTTTCCATGGAAAAATACTACGGTCACGATTGGTATCAGACGGTCGGTTTCTTTCATTCCGGACAGGTACTCTTCCCCTCCTTTCAGTGTACCTTCCCTTTTCCGCTGTTCCCGCAGACGCCTGACCTGACGGCTGATTTCCAGCAGGTCATATTCCCCGCAGCGCAGGGGCATGCAGTAATTCATCCTGTCCTGGTTCTCCACTGCGATTTTGATAAAATGATCTTTCCTGCACAGAAGCTTGATTACATCACGGCTCCGGGAGCCGGAAATGCGCTTTCCTTCCCATCTCTTCCTGTTTCCACTGTAATGCTTCTGCGCTTCCGCCAGTTCCTGCGGCGCAATTACTGCCCTTCCGCCGTAGATACTTCCGTTGCAAAAATCTGCAAATATTTCTGCTTTGTTCAGATACCAGCAAAGTTCGTTGTTTTTTCTTCCCATCCATTGCCCTCCGTTATGTAATTTTCCTGAAATCATTTGGAAATACAGGGCGATATGCCTGATAAAATATGGAATCAGATAAATGCCGCCTCTGCCAGCATTTTCTGATATAGAATTTCCAAAAATTCAGATTCCTTCTGCTTTCCGCAGATGATATTTGTATTATAGCAGATTTCCGGGGGAGATGGCAATATGAAAATTTGCGTTAGGATGTGGAGAGAGGGTTTTTGGTTGGCTATGCGGACGGTTTTGAAGGGGGATGGGAGAGCGGCGGGACAGACGGCGGAGGGGACACCATGCATTTCCAAGGGACGCTTTCGCTCGAAAAACGCGTAGCAGTACATAAGGCTGCACAAAACGCAGCCTAAGTACTGACGTGTTTTTAACGCCCTTGGAGAATGCATGGTGTCCCGCTCCGCCTGCTGTCTGCCGCCGTCTGTCTCGCGCCCTCCCATCCCCCTTCAAAACCTGTTACATGGAAAAAAACCTTTTTATCAGTCAAATCAAAAATGTCTTCCATATATTTTCAAAATTCAATTTCTATATGTTGAAAACGGGATTAGCTAAATTATGCTAATCCCGTAAATGGTTCTTTACAGAAATTCTCCTTTCAGTATTTATTTGGAAGACATGTGAAATAAGCCATCACCATTCGTTCACTCATTATTCTCTGGCGAACACTATTCATCATATTCTCAATCACAAGAATATCCAAAATGTTTTCCATTTGTAATTTTATCAATGAGTTACCGAACCGATAGCACCCATAAATTAGTTGTATATCACTTCTCTTGTAGACTCCTTCAAAGTCCTTTCTTCACTCCCAAATTTCGCATAATGCGTACAGCTAGCTCGATAAGTTTTCCCTTTTGTTGCATTTCTATAAACTGCTGTTCCTCCATAATAATTGGCATTTTTATTTGAACCGCCTGTAATATAAATCTTTTTCCATTCAGATCCATTCTTTTCTTCTAATAAAATGTCTTTACAGCCAATTTCATCTGCATTTGGAGATGAATTTTCACTAAAAGATATTCTGATACCTTCTTCCTCACAACTAATTGAAAGAGTACACGTTGACAAAACGCCTGAACTGGCAGCACTGGCTTGCAAAGTCATCCCAGTCAATAAAATGAACACTAAAAACAAAGCTATTCCTTTTTTCAATTGTCTAACCAATATTTCCGCAAAGAACTAACATGTCTTCACACGTTTATTCTTTGACATATCTATCTGGTTACAAAACAAAAAAAGAACATCCACACTAAATGTGAATGTTCCTTTTTTCAATTTTCTTTATTGCATTTTATTTACAATATCTCTTAATACATTCCAATCTACCCATTCAACAGTATAAACACATGGTCTAATATCCCATAAAGCTACATATCTTTTATCAAACTTATAGTATTTTACACCTCCATTCTCATACAAAAAAATCCATTTATCATCAACTGAAATCTTCAAATCAGCATAATTATTGCTAAAATCTTGCACTATGACTGACAGATAGTTAAATTCATTATCACTATATATTCCTTTGTATAAAATATAGTTTCCTGTATCGTGCCCAAAAAGCTCCTCCAACTCCACCCCCTCCGGAATATAAGTCGGCACCAATATCTCACTGTTTTCTTCCTTCACCTGATCCCACGAATCATAATAGACGATATCATTATTCTCCTGATCCATAGTCTCCATTTCCATTTCATTTCCAGTCACGATCATGCGGATGCTGTTATAGCCATCCTGGACCGTTTCGAAAAAGGATTTTTGTTGTACGGCGCTGCCTCCGGTGGTGAACACGGCTCCCATCACCACCACGATGATGCATGCCACGGCTATTTTCGCCCAGACTCCTGTAAAGAAACGCACGCGGCTTTTCTTATTCTCCTTCATGCCAGCGGACATCTCTGTATCCACGTCCTCCGAATAACATCCGGTAGTAGAAACGGCAGCGGATCCTCCGTTCAAGGTCTGGGTCAACCCGTTTTTTCTCGTACCAAATTCCCGCTCCTTTGCAAGGAGCTTCCTGACAAGCTCCGGGTCGAGCCCCAGCTCCGCAGAGTTTTCCAGCTCCTCTAAGCGGATTGGATCGTTTTCCTCTGTAAATGGTACCGACGGTGTTGCATCCTTTTTGGCAATGTCCGCATCCGTGAGCTTATATCGCTCCTTAAACCGCTCAAAGGCCTGGTCGGACTTATCGCCGGCACTGGGGCCCTTTCCATATTTCTCCAGCCGTTTTTGCACCGCTTCCGGCCACGGATCGAGCTCTTCCAACAGATTTAAAATTGCTTCAACCTCTTTTGTATTATACTCGTCGCTCGGCGCCAGGAAAGTGTGCCAGTCAAGTCTCTCGTACAATTCCTCTATCAGCTTTTCATTGCGTGGGTCTTTTTTGTCCATTCCCGTTGTTCCCTTCTCTTCAAAGCAGACCTGTTTTCCTGATGCAAATGCTAAAAAGCAAAAGAACCAGAATCTTTAAGCTGTTTTTCAGTTTTTGCTTCATTCTGACAATTCGGATTTTAAAACAGGCCTCCGATATGCCAAGTTTTTTTGCAAGCTCCTGAGCCGTATAGCCAAATTCATAGTAGTACCGAAGCGTCTGCAGCTCGCTGGCGGATATGACCTTTTCTACAGAGGCGTACAGCTCTGTCATGGCATACTCATCTGTCTCATCCGGTATTTCAGCCAGGAAAGCGGAATTTTCCAGCGTATCCTGCTCCTCCAGATAAACCCGGCTCTGCTTTTCAAACCACTTGCACAGCTTATTCCTCGCCACCACCATAAGATAACCTGCCATATTCGGATGTTCTTTGACATCATCCCATTTTTCATAGGCGACCAAAAACACATCCTGCGTCAGGTCCTCCACCACCATCGTATTGCTGCGGACCGTTCTTTTTACATAATTATATACCCTTTGGTATTCTTTTTCATACATTTCTTCATAAGTGTCGTATGAAACTTCTCTTTTCTCCATAACGTGCCTTCCCCCACCCGCATCATGGCTATCAATAAAGCAGGGCAAGGCATCTTCGCAACTGCTTTGCGGCTATTTGCAAAAATATTCTAACGGTCATCTTTTGCTTTATCAAACTGTTCTGGCTCCAATATCATCCCTTCCTGGCCAAAACCGCGCATACATATTTCCAAACCCGTTCCACGGAAGAAATGCTCAGCTTCTCCTCCGTCGTATGAATATCCTTCATATCAGGTCCAATGGAAACACAATCCAGCTCTGGAATCTTTCCGGACAGGATCCCACACTCCAAACCGGCATGAATTGCCTCTACCCTGGGCATTTTCTGATACATTTCCTGATAAACGGCAACCATTTTTTCGCGTAACAGAGAATCCGCCTTATACTCCCATGCCGGATAATCTCCTGATATCTCATAGCTTCCGCCTGCAAGAGCAAATAATGCCGCCAGCTTATCAAGCAGCATTTCCTTTTCGCTGCCTACCGAGCTTCTCACCGAAAAATCCAGCTGCAGGCATTCTGCAGAAAGCTTCATGATCCCCAGATTCAACGAGGTCTGCACCAGTCCGGGAATATCTCCGCTCATTGCCTGTACGCCGTTTGGAAGCGCACACAAAAGCTCTGCTGCCCTTTGGCTGCTTTCCCCGGTCAATACCTCGAAGGAGCCTTCCTCCTGTCCGGAAATCACCACCGAAAATCCGGGGTCCTTTACAGCAAGCTCTCTTTTTACCTGTGCCGTAAATACATGAACCGCCTGCTCAAGGCGCTCTGCCTCTTCCTTCCTCACCACAAGCGACATCCTGGTACAGCGCGGAATCGCATTATCAGCCAGTCCGCCCTCCATGGATGCCACACGCACATCCGCCGTTTTCCGACAGGCGTAAAGAAGCCGTCCTGCCAGACAGTTGGAATTGCCTCTCTCTTTATGAATCTCCCCGCCGGAATGACCGCCAAGGAGCCCTTCCAGGCTGACATGATACAGACAGCCGTCCAGCTTCTCATATTCTGCGGGCAGCTGTCCGTACAGCCGCGCGCCGCCGGCACAGCCCGTCAGAAAAATGCCCTCTTCATCGGAATCCAGATTCAGCATCCGCTTTCCCCGGCAAATGCCGGGATCAATCGCGCGGGCGCCGTCCATACCGGTTTCTTCATCCACCGTAAAAATCGCCTCGATTCTCGGGTGGGCGATCGAATCCGAATCCAGAATGGCGAGCATATACGCTACCGCGATCCCGTCGTCGCCGCCCAGGCTCGTGCCTTCGGCATACAACCAGTCCCCGTCGATCGCCACATCCAGCCCCTCTGTCCTCATATCCTTTGGGCAATCCGGCTTCTTCACCGCCACCATGTCCATATGTCCCTGCAAAATCAGCGGCTCCTCTGCCTCATACCCCGGCGTCGCCTCTCTGACAATGATCACGTTCTTTACGTCATCCTGTACGTATTCGAGCTTTCTCTCCCGGGCAAACGCTGCCAGATAATCGCTGATCGCCTCCACATTGCCGGAACCATGGGGGATCCTGCAGATTTCTCCGAAAAACCTGAATACCTCTTTTGCATCTGATTGATTCAATCTTTCCATTCAGATCACCTCTGCATCCTTATATCAATATCGCGGCCAGACAGCGTGTAAACGAATACTGTCAAACCGTTTCCACTCAATCCTCCCCGCTGTCATCCACATCCGCTGCAACAGCAGAGACCACGGACGATACCACTGCGATCACCACCGCAATAATGATAACCAATAATCCACCGCCTAATACAACAAACATATGCTTCCTCCTTACTATCATATCCTGCGGATATAAAATCCGCATCAAATCTTCTGTCTGGAATACGGACCGTTCTCTACCGGCAGCCATGCAAGCCTGTCGGTATGGTTATCTCTATATTCCATCTTACCCAGTTTACCACAGAAATTCATTTGACACAACATCGTTTATGGCACATCTTTTTCCGGAATCTGGACTAATATTACCGCAATGAACACCAAAAAGCATCCAAAAAGCTCCCTGCCGCTCAGCTTCTGCCCCAAAAGCACCCAGCCAGCCAAAACAGAGACCACTGATTCCATGCTCAAAAGCAGAGAGGCTATCGTAGGCTCCACCTTTTTTTGTCCCACTACCTGCAGTGTATACGCCACACCGCAGGACATGACTCCCGCATACAAAATCGGCATCCAGCCCGCAAGAAGCGCGCTCAGGGCAGGCTTTTCCAGAATCAATGCCAACGCCGTACAAATGATTCCGCTCGTCAAAAATTGCAGGCAGGACAGCTTGATGCTGTCCATCTTCGGGGAAAAATAATCCACCACCAGAATATGACCGGAAAACACCACTGCGCACAGAAGCACATAGCCATCCCCTCTGCTGATGGAAAATTCGCCGGAAATACACAGCAAATACATGCCGATCACCGCAATCACCGCGCCTGTCCAGATCTTTGCCCCGATTTTTTTGTGCAGAAAAATGCCGCATACCGGAACGATGATGATATAAAGGGTGGTCAAAAATCCCGCCTTTCCCACCGTCGTATACTGGATGCCGATCTGCTGCAGAAGGCTCGCTACGCACAGCACTACGCCACAGCAGATGCCGCCGCGCAAAAGCTCCCTGCGGTCAGAGCCTTCCTGCTCTTTTTCCTTTCCGTTTTTATCCCGATACCAGATCACAGGCAGCAGCACGATGCCGCCGATCAAAAATCTTACGCCGTTAAAGGTAAAGGGACCCATATAATCCATCCCCACACTCTGCGCCACAAAGGCGACGCCCCAGATAAAGGCCGCCAGAAAAAGCAACAGACTGTATCGGATGGAGATTTTCTTTTGTTCCATCTTCTTACTCCTGCAGGATTGTCTGAATCAGAAGAACCGAAGAAGCCGTCGGTCCCTCCGGTTCTCAATCCAGCTTTTTATCCTCATTCCCGGATCACTTTTGCAAAAATTTCCGCCACCACTTCCCGGATCGACTTTTCTTCGCAGTCCACCGTAGCGTCCGCATACCGCTCATACAGCGGAACGCGCTCATCATAAAGCTGCTGCAGGGTCTGCCCTTCCCGCAGCGTCACGCCGCGCTGGTGCAGATCCCCCAGCCTTTCCGCGATCGCCTGACAGGAAAGCTTTAAGTAGACGATTGTCCCGATCTCCCGCAGGTGCTTCATCGCCTCCCTGCCGTATATGACGCTGCCGCCCGTCGCAATGACGGAATGCTTCACCTGCAGGGCGGCGTTTACCCGGTTTTCCACCTGCCGAAAGCCTGTGTTTCCTTCCTTCGTGATGATTTCATGCAAAAGCATGCCGGTCTGCTCCTGAATCACAAGATCGGAATCCACGAAGGAAAGTCCCGCGTGCTTGGCCAACACCACGCCCACCGTGCTCTTTCCCGCACCCGGCATTCCGATCAGCACTATATTTTTCATAACGTTATTTGCCGCCCAGATATGCGACCACTTCCACCTCACACAGCACATCCTTCGGAAGCTGCTTTACCGCTACGCAGCTTCTCGCCGGTTTTTCGGTAAAATACTTCTCATAGACGCTGTTGAACGCGGCAAAATCTCCCATATCCGCCAGAAAACAGGTGGTTTTCACCACATTCTCATAGTCCGTACCGGCAGCCTCTAAAATTGCGCCCACATTTTTCATCACCTGCTGTGCCTGCGCCTCAATGCCCTCCGCTTCGATCGCGCCGTTTGCCGGATTGATCGGGATCTGTCCCGAAGCGAATAAAAAATCGCCCGCCACAATCGCCTGAGAATAAGGCCCGATCGCCGCCGGCGCCTTGTCCGTAGATAGTTTCCGCAACATAGTTTGTTCCTCCTTCAAAAAATTTTATCCGCATCAGTATAGCATAATTACAGCGGTCTGTCACTCTTCAAATGCGACCGTAACGTAAAATCCCCGTTCGTTTTCAATCACCGCCGTCACATCGCCCTCCCGTGCCAAAAGCCGCTCCCGGAACGGAAAATTGCCGGACATTGCAAGAGCCGGGTCTATCGTGTAATAATAGTTGCTGGGCAGGACGCCCTCCGTCACCGTCACATGATCGCCCTCCTTTAAAAGTCCGGGGCGCTCCATCTTAAATTCCATCGATCTCATGATGCCGCCTCCACCTTTTTCCCGGTGATATATTTCTCATACCGGCCGGCATCGCTCTTTTTACACTGCAATTTCAAAATCACGCCTTCCCCGCTGTAATCCATGGCATGCACGACCGCGTTTTCTTTCAGATAAGAAACTGTCGCGCCGTCCCCATAGGGAATGAGCATCTCGCAGTCCACATAGTCCGCAAAAAGCTTTTGGCGGATCAGGGACAAAAGCTCCAAAAGACCGGTTCCGCTTTTTGCCGACATATAAATTTTATCGCCCACAACCTTCGGCAGCTCCTCCGCCTCCATAACCAGCTCTGCCTTGTTCATCACATACAGACAGGGAATCGTTTCCGCCCCCAGCTCCTTTAACGTGTCATGAGTCACCCGCATCTGTTCCCTGTGATGGGGATCCGAAAAATCCACCACCTGTAGCAGCAGGTCCGCATTGCACGCCTCCGCCAGCGTGGACCGAAACGCTTTCACCAGCGTATGGGGCAGCCTGTCGATGAACCCGACCGTATCCGACAGCAGAAAATCCCGGTTGTCTCCCGGAGAAATCCGGCGCACTGTCGTATCCAGCGTGGCAAAAAGCATATCCTTCTCCATGACCTTTTTCTCTTCGTCCCCCATATATTCATCCAGCATCCGGTTTAACAGCGTGGATTTTCCCGCGTTGGTATAGCCCACCAGCGCGACGGAAGGCAGGTCGCTTTCCTTGCGCCGTTTTCTCTGGATGGCGCGGTCCTGTTCAATCGCCTCAAGCTCCTTTCTTAAGTCACTGATTCGTTTTTCAATTTTTCTGCGGTCCAGCTCCAGCTTCTTTTCTCCCGCGCCCTTATTGGAAAAGCCGCCGCCGGCTCCCGCACCGCCGCCCGCTCCGGCTCCGCCTCCCTGCCTGGAAAGCGCTTCCCGCATGCCCACAAGCCGGGGCAGCATATACTGGAGATTCGCACTCTCCACCTGCAGGCGCGCTTCCTTCGTTTTCGCCCGCCTGTCAAAGATTTCCAGAATCAGGTTGGTGCGGTCCAGCACGGACACCTCGATCTCCTTCTGCAGATTTCTCTGCTGGGACGGTGTCAGGGAATTGTCAAAAATGACGTATTCTGCTTCCAGCATGGACGCCAGGTTTTTCACCTCCTCCACTTTGCCGCTTCCGATATAAAAGGCGTTGTTGACCGCCGGAAGGTTCTGGACCGCCTTCGCCGCCACCTCCAGCTCGCACGCCTCCGCCAGGCTCTCCAGTTCTTCCATGGAATGTTCAAAATCGGGATCATCATTCAGATTCACGCCGACCAGTATCGCTTTTTGCATGCCGTCTCCTTTCCCGCCCATCACCGGGCGCAATCACCTATGCTTTCATCATATCCTTCGATGAAAATCCTGTCAATAATGAATATTGGGGAATTCAATGTGTAAATGCCACGCCCCGGCGGCACAATATTCCCTCGTCGCCACGCTTGCGCTCTGTGAAAAACGCAGCAGTGCTAAGCTCGAAAAAACCTCGCTAAGCACTGGCGTTTTTCAAAGGGCTCCTCGTGGAATATTGTGCCGCCGGGGCTGGTTTTCTAAACCGCTGAAATGGTCCTTATTTTATGGTATTTCCTGCTCGGGATAAAGCGTCGGGAAGCAATAACACAGCAGCATCTAAACTGCCATAATGGAATGAAAGTATCTTTACAGAAAAAACTGTTATCTGGTATAATGAATGTAACCTGTGGACGGCGCATGAAAACGAAGGTAGGTGATTGTATGCCAACAAACGAAAAAGAATATAACGGGTATCTTCTTGATCAGCTTGAGTTGATTGAGCGGTTGGAGCTGGTTCTGGAAAATGACGATATTGATGCGGTGAAAAAGCAGCTTGCACTGGAAAAGAAATTCGTAGAACGCAAGCTTTATCAAAATCCGCCGTTGCAGGAAGAAATCCGCTGATTCCATCAGACAGTTCTATCAACGGGAGCAAAACCTTCCTTATATTATAGGAACTTTTGCTCCCATTCACATTTCAAATCCCGATTGCATTAAATAAATTAAGTGGTATAATAGGGCGTATATGAAAGACTTACATTTTTTTATCAGTGTCAACCGATAATGGATATAGGATAGCTTCACAGACAGGCATCCCAAACCCTGACAGGGGCGCTGGGGCGGCGGGAGGCTCTCCGTCCGCAGGGGACAGGCGGTTTTTCATGACCTTGTATCCCGGACGGAGAAATTCCCACAAAGCCGCAGGGCGTTCCTGCATCAGGGCGCAAAACTGTCCGAACAACGTGAGTTTTTTGCGCCCTGATGCGTTTTTGGAATGCACTGTGGCTTTGCCGGAATTTCCCGTCCGGGATACGGGCCATGAAAACCGCCTGTCCCCTGTGGACGGAGAGCCTCCCGCCGCCCCGGCGCCCCTGTCAGGGTTTGGGATGCCGTCCGGACCGCTAATCTATCCCCTTACCGGCTGCTCACCTGCATGGAGAAAAAGTATGAACATCATTATTATTGGCTGCGGAAAGGTCGGCCTTACATTGGCTGAGCTTTTGTCCGCGGAACATCATGACGTCGTCCTGGTGGACGAATCCGGTCAGAAGCTGAAATCGATTCCCGAATCCCTGGATGCGCTGCGCGTGCCGGGAAACGGCGCTTCCATCGCCACCCTGCGGGAGGCAGGCGTGGAAACCGCGGATATTCTGATCTGTGTCACCGGTACGGACGAGGTAAACCTGCTGTGCTGTCTGATCGCCAAGAAGATCAGCAAATGCCACACCATCGCCCGGGTGCGCAATCCGATCTACAATCAGGAAATCGAATTCATCAAGGAAAAATTCGGCATTTCCATGATCATCAACCCGGAGCTGACCGCCGCCGGTGAAATATCCCGCCTGCTGCGTTTTCCCTCCGCCATCAAGATCGATACCTTTGCAAAGGGGCGGGTGGAGCTGTTGAAATTCCGCATCCGTCCGGAGTTTAAGCTGAATGATATGCCAGTTTTCCAGCTGGGCAAAACCTACAGCAACGTCCTGATCTGCGCTGTGGAACGGGGCAATGAGATTTCGATCCCTGACGGTAATTTCGTGTTAAAGGATAACGATACGCTTTCCATCGTCGCCTCGCCGAAGCATGCGGCGGAATTTTTCCACAGCATCGGCGTAAAGACCAATCAGGTGCGCAATACGCTGATGGTGGGCGGCGGCAAGATCGCTTATTATACCGCCCGTTTTTTACAGGAAATGAAAATTGACGTCCGCATCGTGGAAATCAACCAGGCGCGCTGCGACGAGCTCTCCGAGCTTTTGCCGGGCGCAACCATCATTCAGGGCGACGGCACCGACAAGCAGCTGCTTTTGGAGGAGGGACTTGCCGAGGCGGAATCCTTCGTCACGCTGACCAGTCTGGATGAAGAAAACGTGCTGCTCTCCCTCTATGCCCAGGCAAACTCCCGGGCGAAGCTGGTGACGAAGGTCAACAAAATTTCCTTCACGGATATCATCAACAATCTGGATATCGGCAGCGTCATTTATCCCAAATATCTGACCGCCGATTACATCCTCCAATACGTGCGCGCCATGCAGAACTCCATCGGTTCCAACGTGGAGACGCTCTATCAGATTCTGGACAACCGGGCGGAAGCGCTGGAATTTGCCATCCGGGAGAAATCCGTGGTGACGGATATTCCGCTTTCTGAGCTTTCCTTAAAAAAGAATCTGCTGATCGGCTGCATCAACCGGCACGGAAAGATCCGCATTCCCCGCGGACAGGATTCTATCCAGGTGGGGGATACGGTCATCATTGTCACCACGCAAAAGGGACTTCACGATATCCAGGATATTTTGAGAAAGTAGGCTTTTACCATGAATTATTCCATCGTATTTTATATCATCGGCTGGATTTTAAATATGGAAGCCGCTTTCATGCTGCTTCCCTGCGCTGTGGCGCTCATCTACCGGGAACCCTCCGGCTGGGCGTTTGCCGTCACGATTCTTGCAAGTTTGTGCATCGGCATTCCCCTCACCATCAAAAAACCCGCAAACCGGGTCTTTTATCTGCGGGAGGGCTTTGTGACCACCTCCTTAAGCTGGATCTTGTTAAGCTGCATCGGGGCGCTGCCCTTTTGCATCTCCGGCTATATCCCCAATCCGGTGGACGCGGTCTTTGAAACGGTTTCCGGCTTCACCACCACCGGCGCCAGCATTTTAAACGATGTGGAAGCGCTGTCTCATTGTATGCTGTTCTGGCGCAGCTTCACCCACTGGATCGGCGGCATGGGCGTGCTCGTTTTTCTGCTGATTCTGCTTCCCATGACGGGCGGCAGCAACATGAACCTGATGAAAGCGGAAAGCCCCGGTCCCTCGGTCAGCCGTCTGCTTCCAAAGGTATCCTCCTCCGCCAGGATTTTGTATCTGATTTACATTTTTATGACCGTGGTGGAAATCATTTTGCTGCTATTTGGCGGCATGTCCATGTTTGACGCGCTGACCCTTTCCTTCGGCACGGCGGGCACCGGCGGCTTCGGCACCCGTAATGACAGCATTGCCGGATATTCGATCTATTGTCAGGTGATCATCACCGTGTTCATGATCCTGTTCGGTGTGAACTTCAACGTTTATTTTCTGATCCTGTTTAAGAAATGGAAGCAGGCATTTAAAAACGAAGAGGTCATCACCTACCTGCTGATCATCCTCGCTTCCACGCTGCTCATCACCTGGAATGCGCGGCAATCCTTTTCCGGCTATCCGGAAGCATTTCAGCAGGCGGCATTTCAGGTCGGCTCCATCATCACCACCACCGGCTATGCTACAACGGATTTTAATTTGTGGCCTCAGACCTCCCGGACCGTGCTCGTGCTGCTCATGTTCATCGGCGCCTGCGCAGGCTCTACCGGCGGCGGCGTCAAGGTCTCCCGCTTCCTGATCCTCATCAAGACAGTGGCGAAGGAGCTAAAGCTTTTGCTGCATCCCCGCAGTATCAAAAAGGTCCGTATCGACGGCAAGACGATCGAGCATGAGACCGTCCGGTCCACCAACGTTTTCATGTTCACCTATATTTTGATTTTTGCGATCTCCATGTTTTTGCTCACCTTTGACAATTATGACCTGACCACCACCTTTACGGCGGTGGCGGCGACCCTGAACAATATCGGACCGGGTCTGGAGCTGGTCGGTCCTACTGGCAACTTCTCCTTCTTTTCCAACGGTTCCAAGCTGGTCATGATCTTTGACATGCTCGCCGGCAGGCTGGAGCTTTTCCCCATGCTCCTCCTCTTCAACAAGAGCACCTGGAAAAAGTTTTGATATAACAGTTCTGCACGTTTACCGCGCAAACCGCGAGAAATCATGCCGGCAGCGGCACAGCAGGCGGCGGACAAAAAAAGAGGGCAGCATAGAATCCTGCCCTCTTTTTTTATTACTGATAAAACGGCATGTTCAGCTCTTCGGTGCCCTCCAGGATGAATCGGCCGTTTTGGATGATTGTGTATTCCGTGCCGTCTGCCGCCACTGCGGTCAGCTCGCCCAGCTCGTCGTACGGGATTGTGATATCGGTATGGCAATTGAAGTAGGCTTTGGACCGATCCGTATGGCGCAGGGCGGATACCTCATTATCCCGGGCGATAATCGCCTTGCCGTCAGGATTATAGGTCATGCGGTCCTCCTCATGGCTGTAGCAGGTATCTCCCACCGCGAAATGGGGCCCCATTTTTTCAGCGATCAGGATCGGCATCTTGTCGTTGATATCGTATTTACGCGCCGCCACATAAGCGGTGGTATTGGTGCCGATGGCGAACTCGCCGATGGGCAGCGTCTCATGATGGAACAGAACATTGTCCTGCAAAAGCTTCCTGTTTTCCTCTTCCGTCTCAAAATTCGCGCAACGATACTCTGCGATCATGCCATCCTTGAAGGTCAGCTCCAGATCCCGGTATTTCAAGTCGTTTAAATAGACCTCCGTCACATGCAGCACGCCGTCTGTGCCCGCGAGTATGGGGGATGTGAAAACCTCGCCCACCGGAATATTCACATCTGCCACGCAGTTTTCGAAGTTCGTCTCCTTTGCAGGATCCTGCAGGGCATGCAGCATCACCTTCAAATCGGTGCGGTTCTCCCCGCTGCCCTTTATCCGCACCCATGCCGCCCGGTCCAGCGTGTCAATGATCGTCTGCTGAATCGCTTCGTATTTTTTATAATCCAGCGTATTGATTTTTAACACCTCGTCAAAAATCTCAGGGAAATCCACCCCGATCTCCGGCAGCGGAAAGGCGATGATCGTGAAGCTGCGCTCCTCGGGATCGATGTATTCCCGGGACATAGCGCCCGCCTGGCTTCTGTATTCCACGGAAAGCTTTTGCTGCGCGTCGGAAAGGGTGAGACGCTCCGGCTTGTTGACCGGCTCAAAGGGCTGCTCCCCAAAGCATTCGATCACAGCAGGCCCCGCGTGCAGCGCCGCCTTCTCTTTGTTCGCCTCCCAGGCGCATTTCCGGCACTCCAGCTTGCGGTTCACCATCTTTTTATCCAGATACAACGCCTGATCATTTTCATGGTCATAATCAAACTGCTTGTTCACGGACGCCCCGAAATAGCCGTTTTTGTGAACGCTGCGCCCCCCGATAAAGCTTGGCGTCGCCCGGTAAATGACGGGCTTTAGCCCCATCGCTTCGAAGTTTTTTATCGCTTCCTTCACCACCCGCTCAAACCCCAAAGGATAGCGGATATTGACGGATTTTTTCTTCTCCAGCGGCTTTTTGGCCAGCGTAAAGCCCATGCGGTAGCCTTCCGTATAGGTATCCGCAATTTTCCTGATTTTTTCCTCCGGCAGGCTGTTCAGATGCTCTGCCAGCCTCCACTGGTTGTCCGTAATGTACTCCCCATATAAAAACAGATAGCGGATATCGGAAAGGTCATTTTCCGTGATGATCTTTTCCGCAAAATTCTGCTCCCAGTCCACGCTCTCCGAAATTGCCTTATCCGCCATCAGCTCCATATAGTCGCTGGCAAACCAGTAAAAAATTTCCCGGATATCAGAAACGTCCGGCAGACCGCCTTCCTCCTGCGCCGCATAGGAAAAAGCGTGATAAATTTCCAGAAACAGCTCCAGCCGGATCGTCACAGACTCCAGATCCTGCTCATAAACAAAGGCGGGAAGGCTGTGCAGCTCCGCATTCACCGCGCAAAGCAGCTGTCCGAATTCATCGCCCAGCTTTTCCACCGCCCAGGCAGGATTGGCATAGCTGGTATCGTAATTTCTGCCCGCCAGATCGATGAAGCAGATCTCATTGTGCCGCCGAAGCTCCTCCAGGTCCGCACCTTTGAGATTCCCCGCTTTCACCCATTCATATTCTTCTGTCATGACTGAAAGAAAATCCGCCGTTTCCCGAAAATACGGCAGAAACCTCTCTTCCAGCGCCTTCTCAGCGGCGATCTTCCCAATTCTCTCTACCGCCAGCTCAAACCGTTCCTCCAACACCGTCATGCGCGATACACTCCTACATATAAAATGATGCCGACACCCAAAACAGTCAGCAAATTCAACACAATGCCCATCCAGGCAAACAGGTAAAATTTGTCCTCTTCCTTTTTCGCCAGAATGCCCAAAACCAGTCCCGTCCCCGCAAAAATCAGGCAGAGAAGTCCCACGACCCCGTATTTTACAAATTCGGTTCCTTCCGCCAGAAAGCTTTGATACAGCGCTGTCAGCAGGGAAACCAGGGACAGTACGCCAAAAAAAGTGGAAAGCATTCCCCGCTTTGACTCCACTTTATCGGTAAAAATATATCCTTTCCGTGCCATTTTTACTCCTAAAACATGATCTTGCTTCTGCGCGCCAGAAGCTTTGCGCCGCTGATGATGAGCAGTGTTCCGCTCACGATGCCGGTCACCAGCATGACCACGCCGACCGCTATATTGAGCGCACCGCTGCCGCCCATCACTTTATAGGTCTTTTCTTCCATCAATCTGCCTCCTTCGCTCCGTACTGCGCATAATAAGAATCGATCGCCGCTTTCAGGGAGTCGTCAATATAAATCTTCCCCTGATACGGTTGATTATACAGGTGCTCTGTCACTTCAGCCATGGTGACGATCGCATTGGCGGCAAACCCATACTTTTCCTGAATCTGAACAAGGGCGCTCTTTTCGGTGTCGATGCCCCGCTCCATGCGGTTTAAGGAAACCATCAGCCCGACAATCTCAACCTTTGCCTGTGCTTTCAAAATCGGAAAAGTCTCCTCAATGGACTTGCCCGACGTGGTCACATCCTCGATGATCACAATGCGGTCGCCGTCCTTTAGCTTGCTGCCCAGCAAAATGCCCGTATCGCCGTGGTCCTTTACCTCCTTGCGGTTGGAGCAATAGCGGACTTCCTTTCCGTACAGCCTGCTGATCGCCATGGTGGTCGCCACGGACAGCGGAATTCCCTTGTAGGCGGGTCCAAACAGAACGTCAAAATCCAGACCGTAGCTGTCGTGGATCGCCTTCGCATAGTATTCTCCCAGCTTTTCAAGCTGCGTGCCCGTCACATAAGCGCCCGCGTTCATGAAAAACGGAGATTTCCTGCCGCTCTTTAACGTAAAATCGCCAAATTTTAAAACGTTGCTGTCCACCATGAACTCGATAAATTGCTTCTTATAATCCTCCATGTATCCTATTCCCTCCATATTTACCGGCTTTTCAGCCCTTTTTATTCACCACGGCATAAAAAAATCCGGAAAAATCCCTTCTATATTCTTTCCAATTTTACCACATCCTGCATTTATATTCAATCATTTTTATATTGTAAAAGCCCCGGTCTCATGGTACAATGGAAAAACTCGATATTCACTTTTTGATGTGATGGAAGGATTTTCTCATGATAAACACGATTCAATACAGGAACCTGTCGGCAGATGAAATTGACAGGGATCTATTCAGGCATTTTATCCGCCGTCAGGTCGTCAATGACTGCTGGCGGAAAATAGAAGGAAAATGGGTCATAAAGAGCGACCCGTTTATCGACGACTGGTCGGAAGCAGACTATCAGACACTGATTACCTGCTTAAAGCGCACCGTCCATACCGGCGGCTTCGTCCACGGCGCTTTCTGTGATGGCCAGTTAAAAGGCTTTATATCCGTGGAACCGGAATTATTCGGCGGCACACACCAATACCTGGATCTGTCCGCCATCCATATATCCGAAGACATGCGCTACCACGGAATCGGCAGAGCTCTCTTTTTGTCCGCCAAAAAATGGGCGCTCACAAAGGGGGCAAAGAAGCTATATATTTCCGCACACTCCGCTGTAGAAAGCCAGGCCTTTTACAGGGCGATGGGCTGCACAGAGGCTGCCCTTTATAACCAGGAGCACGTCGAGGCAGAGCCCTTTGACTGCCAGCTGGAATGTGCGCTTGATTCCGGACTTCAGGAATAAATCGTAACAGTTCAGGCTTGCCTGAACTGTTACAGAAAATATGAATTGTTTCTAAACATTTGTTTTTTTTCTTGTGCAAACCGGCAAAATCATGTTACAATAGATGTACTTTAACAAATTCAATTGATAAAGCATCCTGTGAATCATTTCCGGCATGATCGAAAGCATAACCCCATACAATTGCATTTGTTTTTTCACATAAGAAGGATACTGGTAACAGTTCGACCCAGGACATTGCCTCTGCCGCAAAGTCCGCAAGAACGTGTAAATTCTGCCGGGAGGGAATCTGTCCTTCGCCGCAGGCGAATTGAAATGGACAGATTCCGTAACAGCAAAGCCAAAAGCAGTACTGTTACGATATTCGCGATGTACTCCTGGCAGGTCACTTTTACAGAAAGGCGGTATTATATGGATCTTCAGACAACTCATAACTTTTCCGACATTACACAGGAAATTTTGCATCTTTCTCACTTAAGCGAAAAGGCAGGGACCATCGATCCTGATCTGTACACACAATATGATGTCAAACGCGGTCTGCGCGATTTAAACGGCAAGGGCGTCCTGGCAGGCCTGACAAACATTTCTGACGTCCGCGCCACACAGATGGTGGATGGCAAATCGGTTCCCGCACACGGCAAGCTGTTTTACAGAGGCTATAATGTGGAAGACCTGGTCAGAGGCTTCAGCGCCGACAACCGCTTCGGCTTTGATGAGGTCACGTACCTGCTTCTGTTTGATAAGCTTCCCTCGAAAGAAGAGCTGGCTTCCTTTTCCGAACTGCTTTCCTCTTACAGGAGCCTTCCCACCAGCTTTGTCCGTGACATCATTATGAAAGCGCCCAGCAAGGACATGATGAATACGCTGGCCCGCTCTGTGCTGACGCTGTATTCTTATGATGACAGGGCCGACGATGTGTCCCTGCCCAATGTGCTGCGCCAGTGCCTGCAGCTGATCAGCCTCTGCCCGATGCTCTCCATTTACGGTTATCAGGCGTACAGTCATTATCACGACGGCAATAGCCTATATATCCATCAGCCAGTGCACGAATTATCCATGGCGGAAAATATTTTACATATTCTGCGTCCCGACAGCCAATACACGCCGCTGGAGGCACGCATCCTCGATATCGCGCTCATTCTGCATATGGAGCACGGCGGCGGTAACAATTCCTCCTTCACCACCAGAGTTGTCACCTCCTCCCTCTCTGATACCTATTCTGTCATCGCGGCGGCGATCGGCTCCTTAAAGGGTCCCCGGCACGGCGGCGCCAATATTAAGGTAGTCAAGATGTTTGAGGAACTGAAAAAGGAGGTACGCGACTGGACGGACGATGAGGAAGTCAGTCGGTATTTACACCGCCTTCTGAATAAAGACGCCTTTGACCACGCCGGGCTCATTTACGGTGTCGGCCATGCCGTTTACTCCAAATCGGATCCCCGTGCGGTCATCTTCAAGGGCTTCGTGGAACGGCTTTCCGAGGAGAAGGGACTGCACGATGAATTTGAGCTGTATAACCGGGTGGAACGCCTGGCGCCCCAGGTCATCTCCGGACAACGGCAGATGTATAAGGGCGTCAGCGTGAACGTGGACTTTTACTCCGGCTTTGTATACAACATGCTCGGGCTTCCTCTGGAGCTGTATACCCCGATTTTTGCCATCGCCCGTATGGTCGGCTGGAGCGCGCACCGCATGGAAGAGCTCGCCACCAATGGCAAAATCATACGTCCTGCGTATAAGACGCTTTGCACGGACAAAGAATATGTGGAGCTCGCTTCCAGAAAAACAAATACACTGCTGTAAGTCAACCCCTGCATGCTTTAACAGCCGGTCGCCGGATTCTTTCCCTCGTTTTTGAATGAAAGCTCCGTCAACCGGCTGTTATTCTATACGCCGTTATTTTTTCTTTTTCTTCTTCTTTTGCGGCTTTACCTCCTTCTCAATATCATAATCCGCAATTTCGTCAACCCCCTTGCTGTACTCCTTAAGCTCAGGCAAAACGGCAACCTCCTCTTCCTCTGCAGCCGGCTCTTCTGTAGTATTCTCCTCCGGCTTTCCTTCCTGAACGCCTGTAGCCGGCTTTCCACCGCCCCGCACAATGCTTCCCGACAGAAACAGCGCCGCCTTCGCGCTCACAGGTCCCACAATTTCATAGAGCACAGAGGAGGATAAAATGATCGTCATGACCATATTCCCGGTCTGCGGCGGCAGCATCCGCTGTCCAAGAAAGGCAAGACCGATCGCCACACCCGCCTGCGGAATCAGCGCAAAGCCCATATAATTGCGCATTTCCCTGCTGGTTTTCATGATCATACAGCTCAAATATGTACCCGCATATTTGCCCACGATACGGAGGATAAAATAGCTCAGCCCGATCGCGCCCACCGCTTTCAGCGCATGCAGATCCAGATTCATGCCCGATAAAATAAAGAAAATGGACAGCACCGGCGGCGTGAAGTTATTAATCTGGCGAAACAGCTTTTTATCCCTTGTCAGATTAATGTATACGGCGCCGAATACCATACAGGACAGAAGCGGCGAAATATCAATGGCGGCACAGATTCCGCTTAAGCCCAGCAGCATAGCGATCACCAGAATCAGCCTGTTGTCCCTGCTTCTTGCCGGAATCAGAAGGCGGCTTAAAAAATACCCGCAAAAGGCTCCAAGGCCGATCACCAGAAAATTATACGCGATCGGCCTGACGATATCCCCGGCGGACAGACTGCCCAGCGCATTGCCGTTGACGATCACCGACACGATGCTGAAGGTCAAAAGACAGACCACATCGTCCAACGCCACAATCTGTAAAAGGGTATCCACAAACTCCCCTTTTGCCTTATATTGATTGATCGTCATCATCGTGCTCGCCGGAGCGGTCGCAGTGGCAATCGCGCCCAGCACCAGCGCAAAATCCCAGTCCAGCTTAAAAATCACCTTCAAAAGCACGGTCACCAATACTCCTGCGGCGAGCGCTTCTGTGATCGTGATGACAATGATCCGCTTTCCGGTCCGCATGAGCACTTCCTTTTTAAAAAATTTACCCACACCAAACGCAATGAATGCGAGCGCGAGATCGCTGACAAAGCCCATGCCTTCGATGATATGCGCCGGAACCATGGCAAGCCCGAACGGACCGATCAGAATTCCCGCCAGAATATATCCGCTCACCTTCGGCATGTTCAGCGTATTGGTCAGCCTCGTCATAACAAATCCGGAAAATAAAATAATGGAAAGAGACAGAAGCACTTCTGTCTCTCCGGTCAACATATTTAAAATATCCAGCACCCCTTATAACCCCCTTGTTCAGCGCACGCGTTGCTGCCAGGACCTGTCCGGGCAGCAACGCATATCCCTCTTTTATAAATGCAGAAAATCCTCCACGGTCTGTTTCATCTGGTCTATCTCGCATTGGATATCATGAATCACCGGCACTGTACGGATTTCCTCAATCGCTGCAGGAATCTTCACTCTGCTGATTGCCGAAAGCGCATCCACCAGCGCGAAATCATCCATGGACTCATATTTGGAATCGATCGCCGCCATGACGCTCCGGGTGAATTTGTAAGGGCTTGCAGTGGATGCGATCACCGTTTTCGTCTCATCCTTCGTCTCTTCCCGGTACTTATCATATACGGCAGCCGCCACCGCCGTATGGGTATCCATCACATACCCCGTATTTTTGAAAAGCGCACAAATCTTTCCCGCGCACTCCTGCTGTGTGGCATAATTTCCGTAAAAATCCGAAAGCGCCCCTCTCATTTCCTCCGTAATCTCATACTTTCCTGCACCGCTTAAGGACTGCATCAACGCCGCGTTCTTCCCTGCGTCATTCCCCGCAATACGGTAAATCAGCCGTTCCAGATTGCTGGAAATCAGAATGTCCATGGACGGAGAGTTGGTCAGCACAAATTCGCGGTTTCTGTCATATGTACCTGTGGCAAAGAAGTCATACAACACCTTATTGTCATTGGACGCACAGATCAGCTTATGGATGGGCAATCCCATATTTTTCGCATAAAATGCCGCCAGAATGTTACCGAAATTCCCGGTGGGAACCACCACGTTCATCTTTTCCCCAAAGGAAAGCTTCCCTGTCCGGCAAAGCTGCGCGTAGGCATACACGTAATAGACGATCTGAGGCACCAGCCGCCCGATATTGATGGAATTGGCGGAGGAAAACTGATATCCCTTCTGTGCCATCCTCTCTGCCAGCTCCTGATCGGCAAACAGCCTCTTCACACCGGACTGGGCGTCGTCAAAATTCCCGTGAATCCCAACCACACGGACATTCTGCCCCTTCTGCGTCACCATCTGCTTCTCCTGGATCCGGCTCACACCGTCCTTGGGATAAAATACCAGAATCCTCGTTCCCGGCACATCCGCAAAACCGGCCAGCGCCGCCTTTCCGGTATCTCCGGAGGTCGCCGTCAGAATCACGATCTCATTTTTCACATGATTTTTCTTCGCCGCGGTCACCATCAGATGGGGCAGAATGGAAAGCGCCATATCCTTAAAGGCGATCGTTTTCCCGTGAAAAAGCTCCAGAAAATATGCGCCGTCCGCCTCTTTGAGCGGCGCAATCTCTCCGGTATCAAATTTATCATCATAGGCATTGGCAATGCATGCCTTTAGCTCCTCCTCCGTAAAATCGGTCAGCAAAAGCTTCATGACCTCATATGCCGTCTCCTGATAGGTCATCCCCGCAAATTCTTCCAATGTCTTATCAAAAGCCGGAAGTCTCTCCGGCACGAACAGCCCACCGTCCGCCGCCAGTCCCTGTAGAATCGCCTCGGACGCCTTCACCTGCCTGGCGTCTCCTCTTGTACTTCTGTATAAAATATCCATCGTTATCCTCACCTTATCTGTTTTCCTGATTTGCAATAATACTCATAGTACCACACCCCATTCCTTTTTTCAATGCATTTTTCTATGAGAATAAACTGTAAATTTTTTCAACGGTCCTCACTCAAAAAACTCATGACCGCCATAGGAAAACAGGCGGGTCAGGCAACGGTCGAACCAGCGCATGTTGTCCGGATTCGCAGCCTTGCGTGCCGCGAAGTACAGCGCCCCCTGTGAGATATCCTCCCCCTGCAGCGCGAGCTCCACCGCCTCCACGGTCTGGGGGCTCACCGTGACCCGGTTGATGCTCCCGTTGCTGACCGGCGAAAACTGTGCTTTTCCTCCGGAACGCTGATAGACCACGTCTGTCACAGTGTCCGGAAACGCCTCACTGTTCACCCGGTTTAACACGACATTCGCCACAAGGAGCCTGCCCGTCACATCCTCGCTTCCCGCCTCCGCCTCCACAATCCGCAAAAGCGTCTCATAATCCTGCCCGTTCAGCTCATACTGATATGCGCTTTCCGGTTCCGGCTCCTCTTCCTTTTCCAGAACATTGACGGAAATGACCGGACGGCGCAGCTGAATTTCCCCTGCCTGTCCCGTTTTTTCCACTTTTTCATAATCCATCAGCTCTTCCATGCACTCCAGCGGTTCCGTCACAAAAGCATTCTGCGCAACATACCGGTCGATCTGCTCTCCCCGCACGCAAAGCCAGGCTGCCGCCAGCAGCAGAGAAAAAACTGCCATAATGGTCGCATATTTCTGAAACACGGCACTTCATTCCTTTCTCACGGTCTGCGCGGTATACGCGCAGACCTGTCTGAATAATAACATTTTATAGTTCCTGTTCAGACACGTCTGAACAGGAACTGCATCCGCCCATGAAAATCGCTTCGCGATGGGGGCGGATGCCTGTCGCCACCACGTTTTCTCACGGTCTGCGCGGTGAACGCGCAGACCTGTTTGAATAGTAACATTTTATACAGCCTGTCCGGAAAAAATAACTGTTTTTGGGAGACAAAGGGCGACCGGATGTGCTATGATAATGGCGAAACGGCGTTTCTTTGACAATATCCGCCAAAATACGCCCATGGTATTCCTGTGAAAATAAAAGCGGACGGCAATGACACCGCCGCCCGGACAACGACCCATAAAATTTTATGAAACCTCCGCCAATGCGGACAAGGAGTATCGCTATGTATAAAAAAATGTCCTTCTTTCTTCTGACGAGCCTTTTTTACTTCCTCCTGCTTCCACAACAGGGCTGTGCCGTCTCATCGGAGCCTGTCCAACAGAGCGGCTACTACTTTGACACCGTCGTCACACTGACCGCCTATGGAAAAAATGCCGAAGCCGTGCTGGAGGAAGCGTTTGCTCTGTGTGAGCGCTATGAAAATCTGTTCAGCCACACAAAGGAGGGCAGCGACATCTGGCGGATCAACCACGCGCAGCAATCTCCTGTGGAGGTGGACCCGGAAACGGCATATCTGATTTCCTGCGCGCTGGAATGCGCGCGAAGGACGGACGGTCTGCTCGATCCCACCGTCACCATTCTGTCCGACCTCTGGAATTTCACAGGAGATCCGCCCGGTCCCGTTCCCGCTCAGGCGCAGCTTAACGCGCTGCTGCCCCATGTGGGCTATGAGGCGGTACAGCTTACGGGAAACACCGTCACCCTCACAGATCCGCAGGCAAAAATCAGCCTGGGATTCCTCGCGAAGGGTTATATTGCGGACAGGATCAAGGAATGCTTTCTGGAACAGGGCATGGAATACGGGCTGATCAATCTGGGGGGAAATGTGCTCGCTGTCGGCACAAAGCCCGATCAGAGTCCTTACCGTGCAGGCATTCAGAAGCCCTTCGGCATACGCAGCGAAACGGTCCGGATCATCGAACTGTCTGATCGCTCTTTGGTCTCCTCCGGCAGCTATGAGCGTTTTTTTACGGAAAACGATGTGCTCTATCACCACATACTGGATCCCGGCACTGGCTATCCTGCCGACACGGACTTAAGCGGCGTCACCATCCTTTCCGATTCTTCGCTGGAGGGGGACGCCCTGAGCACGCTTTGCTTTCTTCTCGGACAAAAAAAGGGGCAGGAGCTCATCGAGTCCCTGCCCAATATAGAAGCATTATTCATTTTGACGGATGGCGCCGTGGTAAAAACCGATGCCTTTCCATAACAATCCGCTCTTTGCCGGATTATGCCGCATTCGCGACCACCTCTGCGGGAACCGCAAGATCATCATACTGGTTGTAGCCGGAGAAGATCACAGATGCATGTACGGTCGCCTGCAGCCCTTCCATGCTGTCTATCGGCATATCCTTCATTTCCACCAGCATGCTCACGGGAAGCAGGGTTGCGCCATCGATCTCCAGCACTACGGGGAAGGCGTTGTTTACGCTCAATCCGCTGGAGGACAGCATATCCGCAAATTCCTCCATGCTCTCCGCTTCCACCACGCTGTAAAGGCGGATGATATTGCCGTCGAGCGCTACCGTAGCGGATTTCGTATCAATCCCGGAAAGCAGAAAAGCTTTTTCATTTTCCGCCAGCTCCTCTGCAGAGAGCTCTCTCTCCTCCACATACCAGCTTCCGGCTTCCGATCTCGTATAGGTATATAACGTCGTGCCGACAATCGTCGTATACACCTCCATGCTGCTCTCTTCTGTCATACCCATCGCAGACATGGCAATCCCCATTGTGGTGTGGGCCGCCGTCCGGCTCTGCTCCAGCTCCATCACCACGCTGGCATCCAGCTCCATGCCGCTTTGAGGCTCCACCATCTGCATGCTCTCCGCCAGCGTCTCCTTTAAGCTTGTCAGATTCGCGCACTGGGCGTTCACCGCACCCATCAGCTCCTCAGCCGTAAAAGGCGCGGGCTGTTCCTGTGCCAGAACCGTCGTCTTGCCCGTCAGGCACAAAAGGGCGGCTCCCATCATTGTCAGCGCATACTTCTTCCATTTTTGCATGTTTCCATCCTCCTTAATCTATTTTCCCTGCAAGAATTTTCTTGTAGTCTTCCAGGTTCTTCTCAAGAAGCGCCGGCGTATCCAGATGATACGGGCACTTGCTCTTGCACCTGCCGCAATGCAGGCACTGTTCAATCTGCAGCATTTTCTCCTGCGCGGCTGGCGTAAGCCACCCTGCGGAAGGAGAACGGCGGATCATGAGCGACATCCGCGCACAGTTATTGATCTCAATTCCCACCGGACAGGGCATGCAATAGCCGCAGCCCCGGCAGAAATCTCCGCAAAGCTCCTTCCTGTCCTGATCGATCAACGCCTGTAATCCATTTGTCAGCACAGGCGGGTTCTCAATATATGACAAAAATTCATCCAGCTCGCTCTCCCGCTGTACGCCCCAGATCGGCAGCACATTGTCATACTGCGCCGCAAACGCGTAGGCCGCCGCAGAATTGGTGATCAGACCGCCGGACAATGATTTCATGGCGATAAAGCCCATATCCGCTTCCTCACACTTCTTTACCAGGGCGATATCCGCCTCGTCTGCCAGATAGCAGAAGGGGAACTGCAGCGTTTCATACAATCCGCTCTCCACCGCCTCGTTCGCAATGTTGAGCCGGTGGTTGGTGATGCCGATATGGCGGATTTTGCCTTCCGCCTTCGCCTGCACCATGCACTCGTACAGCCCGCTCCCGTCTCCGGGCTTTGGGCAAAAGGCCGGATTGTGGAACTGATAAATGTCCAGATAATCCGTCTGCAGATTGGTAAGCGTCGTCTCCAGCTCCTTCCAGAACTGCTCCGGTGTCCCCGCCCCCGTCTTGGAGGCGATGAAAATCTTCTCCCGCATGCCTACAAAGGCGAGTCCCAGCTTGTGCTCGCTGTCCGTATAATAGCGCGCAGTATCAAAAAAGGTGATGCCGGCTTCATAAGCCTTGCGCAAAAGCCGCACCGCTTCCTCATCGCTGATTCTCTGAATCGGCAGCGCGCCGAAGCCGTTTTTGTTCACCGTAATATTTGTCTTTCCCAGTGTCACCATATCCATTTTTCGGATTCCTCCTGTCATGGGTTTTCCTGTCAATGCTTCACAATCGCTTTTTTCGGGCATTTCTCCGCACAGGTTCCACAGCCCGTACACTTCTCCGGATCGATGGTCGCGTTGAAGCTGTCGATCGTCACCGCCTCCGCCGGACAGTTCTTTTTACACAGCGTACAGCCGATACAGCCCGCCGTACACGCCTTCATGGTCACGGGTCCCTTGTCCCTGGAGCTGCACGCCACCGCGTATTTCGCATCGTAGGGAATCAGGGAAATCAGGTGCTTCGGGCAAACCGCCACGCACTTGCCACAGGCCTTGCATGCCTCTTTGTCCACCACCGCAACGCCGTCCACCACATGGATCGCGTCAAAGGGACATGCCTGCACACAGCTGCCAAAGCCCAGACAGCCATAATCACAGCTTTTTGCGCCGCCGCCGGGCACAAAGGCCAGCATCCGGCAATCCTCGATGCCCGTATACGCATAATCCACAGAAGCCTTCCCGCAGGTTCCCTGGCACGCCACAAACGCCACCATGCGCTTCCCTGCGTCCGCCTCCACGCCCATGATGGCAGCCACCTTTTTCCCGACAGCTTCGCCGCCCACGGGACAGGCATTTACGGGCGCCTCTCCCCTGGCGATCGCCGCCGCCAGACCGCTGCAGCCCGCATAGCCGCAGCCGCCGCAGTTATTTCCCGGAAGAACCGCAAGCACCGCTTCCTCCCGCTCATCTGTTTCCACCTTAAATTTGATCCCCGCAACGCCCAGAAACAGACCGATGAAAAGTCCGACTGCTCCCACCACCGCCATTGCGGTCAAAATTCCTGCTGCCAATATCCCCACCTCCTACAAAAGACCGGAGAAGCCGCAGAACGCGATTGCCATCAGCCCTGCCGTCAGCAGCACGATGGGCATTCCGCGAAACGATTCCGGAATATCGTTATATGCCATTTTCTCACGGATGCCCGCGAGAATGATGATGGAAATGGTAAAGCCCAGCGCCGTCGCAAAGCCGTTTACCATACCGGTGAAAATGCCGTACTGCTTCTGTACATTGGTGAGCGCCACGCCCAGCACCGCGCAGTTGGTCGTAATCAGAGGCAGATAAACGCCCAGCGCCTCATATAACGCTTTCATATATTTTTTCAGAAACATCTCCACAAACTGCACCAGAGCTGCGATCACGAGGATGAATACGATGGTCTGCAGATATTCGATATGTAACGGTGTCAAAATGCATTTGTATACGACGCCCGCCACACCGCTCGCCAGCGTGATGACGAAAATGACCGCCGTGCCCATGCCTGCCGCTGTCTCCACCTTTTTGGAAACGCCCAGAAACGGGCAGAGCCCCAGAAACTGACTCAGTACAACGTTGCTGACAAGGGCGGAGCCGATGACTAACAGCAACAAATCCTTTACCTGTGCCAACATTTATCTGCCCTCCCCTTTCTTCTCTTCTTTCGCAGAAGCATCGTAAAACTTATGGTTACAGCTTCCCGCCTCCGCGCAGTTTAAGCAGTCCTTTGTACAGCCGGACTGAATTTTGCTCATATCCTTTCCCTTTTTCTCCCCGGCGATCTTCACCTTGTTCTGGAGCGCCGTCAACACGGCGAGCACGAAAAACGCGCCGGGCGCCATGACGAAGATGGAAAAAGGAACATAGGACGCCGGCATGATGTGAATGCCGAAAATCTCTCCTGCGCCCAGAATCTCCCGCACCGCGCCGATGCAGGTCAGCGCCACCGAAAAGCCCAGCCCCATGCCGATGCCGTCAAACAGGGAGGGGATGACCGGATTCTTGGAAGCATATGCCTCCGCCCGCCCCAGAATGATGCAGTTTACTACAATCAGCGGAATATAAATGCCCAGTGAATCATACAGGCTGGGCAAAAAGCCCTGCAAAAGCAGCTGCATCATCGTCACAAAGGAAGCGATGATGACAATGAACGCCGGAATCCGAACCTTATCCGGAATGACATTGCGCATCGCCGAAATGATCATATTGCTCAAAGCCAGCACCACCATGGTCGTCAATCCCATGCCCAGCCCGTTGATTGCGGACGTGGTGACCGCCAGCGTGGGACACATGCCCAGCATCAGCACAAAGGTGGGATTTTCTTTGACAATACCGTTTAGCAGGCGTTCCCCTGCACTGTTTGGTTTATTCATTGCCCACACCTCCCGAAAGCTCTGATTGGAAATAGGTAAGCCCTGCGTTGACGCCGCCCGTCACCGCATTCGTGGTGATCGTCGCGCCGGAAATCGCGTCGATTTCATCCTCACCGGATGCTCCTGTTTTCACATAGGTAAAGGGATATGCGTTCCGCCCCGCAAACTGGGGAACCAACACCTCTTCGGCGCGCATGCCCAATCCCGGCGTCTCCGAAATTTCCAGGAGGGAAATGCCGTTTAAGGAGCCGTCCTGATTGATTCCCATGGTAAAGCGGATATCGCCGCCATAGCCCTCATGGGTCGTCACCGTCAGCACATAACCCAGCACGGAACCGTCCTGCGCTTTCGCGATCTGATAGCCTTCCACCGTCTGGTCGTGATAGCCGCCCTCCTCCAAAACCGCCGCTGCCTGCGCAGCGTCAAAATCCTCCCTGCTTTCAAAGGAGGAAGCCTGTGCGAATACCTCCCGGCACGCATTTTCCAGCGCCAGCGCCTCCTGACGGGCGATCGGGTCCTTTGTGATCTGATACACGCCTCCCAGGATCAATCCCGCTATCAGCGTGATGGCAAACAGGATTGCCGCATCCTTCATCATACTTTTCATGACCGCTCCCCTCCTCTGCCAAAGCATTTGGGCATCGTATATTTTTCAATGAGGGGCACCAGCAGGTTTCCTAAAATGATCGCATAGGAAACGCCCTCTGCGCCCGCGCCAAAAATGCGGAAGACGGCTGTCAGAAACCCTAAAAAGATGCCGAACACATACTGCCCTTTCTTCGTCACCGGCCTGGTCACATAATCTGTCGCCATGAAAAACGCGCCCAGCATCAAACCGCCGCCCGCAAGCTGCGCGGAAATATAGGGACCGTTCACCGTCCTGCCGGAGAGTGTGGCAAACAACGCCACGAACACCACAAAGGAAACGATGTAGCTGCCGGGCACCTTCAAATCGATGACCCCTGCCAGAATCAGAATACATGCCCCTATCACAATGGCGATCATGCTCGTCTCACCGATGGTTCCCGCCGTGCGCCCGATGATCATATCCATCACATTGACGCCCTGTCCCGCCTTGATCGCCGCCAGCGGCGTCGCGCCGGAATAGGCGTCGCACTCGAAATTCGTCATGATCGCCGGGAAGGAAATCAAAAGAAAGCACCTTCCCGCCAGCGCCGGGTTCATGAAATTCTGTCCCAGCCCGCCAAACAAAAGCTTGACGACCAATATGGCAAACGCGCCGCCCACCACGGGAATCCATAAGGGCACGGACACCGGCAGATTGAGCGCCAGCAAAAGCCCTGTCACCACGGCGGAAAAATCGCCCACCGTTATCTTCTTTTTGCAAAGTCTTTCATAGATGTATTCCGTCAGAACCGTCGTGGCGACGGATATCGCTACGATGAGCGCCGCCCGCAGACCAAAATTGTAAATGCCAAACAGCGTCGCGGGAAGCAGTCCGATGACCACGGTGAGCATGATTTTCGCCGTCGTATCTTTGGCCCTGATATGGGGATTGGACGATACCTTCCTCAAATCACTCATTGCCCCTTCCTCCTACTTTTTCTTCTTTTTCTCGGCCAGCAAAAGCTTGCGCCCGGATTTGATCGCCTGGGTCAGCGGTCTTTTCGCCGGACAGATAAAGCTGCAGCAGCCGCATTCACAGCATTCCAGGCCGTTGTATTTTTCAAAATTCTCAAAATCAAAGCGCTCCGCGTATTCTGCCAGAAGCTTGGGCACCACCCGTCCCGGGCACACCTCCGCACAGCGTCCGCAATTGATGCAGGCGGAAGGCTCGGCTTCGGATACCTCATCCTTTGTCAGACACAGCAGGGCGGACGCAGTCTTTGTGGTGGGCACATCCAGATGAAATAAGGCAAAGCCCATCATCGGTCCGCCGGATATGATTTTGGCCGGCTCCGTTTTGAAGCCTCCCGCCTCCTCGATCAGCTCGCCGTAATTGGTGCCGATGCGCACGATGAAGTTCTGCGGATTCGCCACCGCGTCACCCGTCACCGTCACGATGCGGTTCATCAGCGGCTTTCCTTCCCTGACGGCCCGGTTGATCGCGACCACCGTGTCCACGTTGTCCACGATACAGCCCACATCCGCCGGAAGCATCTCATAATTGATCGCCCTGCCCGTCACCGCATAGATGAGCTGCCGCTCGGAGCCCTGCGGATATTTGGTCTTTAAGCCTGCCACGGAAATCTTCGGTTCCTCCTGTGTCAGCTTCTTCAAAAGCTCGATGCAGTCCGGCTTGTTATCCTCCACCGCCAGAATGCCCTGGGCATTGGGGAAAAGCTGCAAAATCACCTTAAGCCCTCCGATGAGCTTCTCCGGCTCCTCTAACATCCTGCGGTAATCGGAGGTCAGGTAAGGCTCGCATTCCGCACAGTTGGCGATCACATATTCAATTTTCTCCGGCTCCTTCGGCGACATTTTCACATGGGTGGGAAAGCCCGCGCCGCCCATGCCGACAACGCCCGCCTCTTTGATCTTCCCGACGATCTCCTCCCGGCTCAAAGATTCGACAGGCGCAGGCTGCGGATATTCCACCTCCTCGTATGCCTGATCGTTCTCGATGACAATGCTCATCACATTGTCCCCGGTCACCACGCGCCGTGGCTCGATCGCCTTCACCGTACCGGACACCGTCGCATAAATTGGCGCTGATACAAAGCCCTGGGCCTCGGCGATCTTCTGTCCCGCCAGCACCCTGTCTCCCTTCTTCACGACCGGGGACGCCGGTGCGCCAATGTGCTGGGACAGCGGATATACCAGATCACCCTTGGGAAGCACCGCCTTCATGGGTTTATCCCGGGAAAGGTCCTTTCCGTCATAGGGATGGATGCCGCCCAGAAACGTAAACTTAGCCATTCTCTACCCCTCTTTCCGCACGCCATACCGCATATTTTTCCCGGATGGCGTGCCGGTTTTTATTCTTTCAGGATCGCTGCCGCCCGTTTTATGACCGGCAGCGCGCTATATTTATCATACTATTTTTTTCGACAAATTACTACAGAAAAATGAAAAAATATGTTACTATAATAGCACAGTGCGGTGAGGCGTGCGAATGCATGAAGGGGCAGCGGTCGGAAGGACGGGAGGAGATGAAGCCTATGCAAACTGTTGAACATTTGATACCTTTTGAAGAGACGCAACAGCTGGAGAGCTTTTTTGTGCATCCGGAGGAGGTTCTTTTTTTTGACATTGAGACCACCGGATTTTCTCCGAAGACGTCCTCCATTTATTTGATCGGCTGCGCTTTTTATACCAGGAGCGGCTGGCAGATCCGGCAGTATTTTGCGGATACTCCCGCGCAGGAGGGAGAGATCGTCCGGGCATTTTCCTCCTTTGCCGCCTCTTTTTTGCTGCTCATTCATTTCAACGGGCAGACCTTTGATGTGCCCTTTGTGCAGGCAAAATGTAAAAAGCATGCGCTTCCCGCCTTTTGCCCGGAAAGACAGCTTGACATCTATAAAGCGGTCAGTCCCTACAAAAACCTGCTGCATCTGCCCGGGTGTAAGCAAAAGCAGCTGGAGGAGTTCGTGGGCATCCACAGGGAGGACCCTTTCAACGGCGGACAGCTCATCGAGCTTTACCGGGCCTATGGCGAAAGCCGGGACGATCGCCTGTTTCAGGTGCTGATGCTGCACAACCGGGAGGATCTTTCCGGTATGCTCGGTCTTTATCCGGTCATGGCAATCCCCCTGCTCTTTGAACAGGGCGCTTTTTGTGTGGAAAGCATACAGACCGCCCTGTCCCCCGACGCACAGGGGCAGACAGGCATGGAATGTCTGATTCGCTTGCAGACAGAGCATGCGCTTCCCGCCTCCATCGCCTGCCACGGCGGCGACGGCGTTTTAAAGCAATGCTTTCTTTCCGCCAAGAACCATGCCGTCCTGATCAGGCTTCCCGTCTTTGAAGGGGAATTGAAGTATTTTTATCCGGATTACAAAAACTACTCTTATCTGCCACAAGAGGATCAGGCAATCCATAAGTCTGTAGCAGTATATGTGGATAAATCCCGCCGCATGCCCGCTACCGCTGCAACCTGCTATACCAGAAAAGCAGGACGGTTTTTGCCCTGCTTTTCTCCCATGCCCGAAAATGTGCCCATCCTCAGAGTCTCCCATTCCGATAAACAGGGGTGGTTTGCGCTGGACGAGGCCTTTTTGTCGGATACCGCTCTGCAAAAAAGCTATGCCGAAGGCCTTCTTGAAAAGCTGCGGCGGGCAAAATAAATGGAATATAGTGTAAACCAGGTATTTCGCTGTCCACAATAACTACTCTACAAAAATAAGAAATAGCCGTCCTGCTCTTTGCAAAGTTTAGGAACGGCTATTTCATAGTCAAGTATTAAATTTCGCCGGATCGGATGACCTGCGCTCACCTTCCATTGTGAAAGCATCAAATATGAATTATATAAATCAATGAAATGTTCCGCTTACTCTTATTTTTTCTACTGCCAAAACAGCCGTTTCATAACTGACCTCCTCCTCAAGCAGAGCCTCCGTCAAATTTTGATAGTCATCCTTATAAATTTCCTGTTCCGTAATCAGTTGCAAAAGTGCCGGAATATCCACATCATCCTGTGCGGAAGGACATATATTGGAACATTTTCTCACAGTCCTGACTTCTTCTACCAATCTTTTGAAACTCTCATCCATCTCCACAAGCGGCAGCAGCTTGTAGATGTCATAAATATGCCTTGAATGCTTTTCGACTCGATTTTGCATATAATAATCACAGATGGCAAACACCTTGTCAGCCAGTGTACGGTCAAGTCCCTGCACCTTCATCTCAAAAGGCTCTATATGATATTCGCCAATCAATTCCGGTGCCTCATCCTCCATCACCCTGCCAATATAATTTGTAACGGGCATCATCACTGTAGGAAAAGAAACCGCCGTAAACGATGTTTCCACAAGGACAAATGATGATATGGAAATCTCCCCTATTTCAAATGCGCTCTTATATTCAATCCGGTATCTGTTATAATCTCTTCTGCTCCTTGTATCCTCCAAAATAGAGATATTCATTCCTAATTCTTTCGCAATATCGACAAGCGCATATTTCAGCTTCTTTTTCTCTCCCTGAGATAAGGATGTGTCAATTGTTATGTCTATATCCTCTGAAAAACGCTTAATAACCCTGTGGCACTTCGACAGCGATGTCCCGCCCTTAAACACCACATATGGCAGCTTTTTTGACAACAGCCTTAATATCATGGTCACATAATAATCTTTTTCAATGATCATTTCTGGCATATTCGTATGCTCAACCGATTTTCTTACAACATCTGCGAATTGCTCCCTGTCCTCATGCAGATACACCTGCAAGCACCCCCGTTTCGTACATATTCTTATAAATCTTTTCAGGATAATAGTTTAAATACGGCTCTAATGCCAAAAAGGTGACATTCATCTTCTTCATGATATCCAGCATCCTTTTTTTTAAAGAATCACCCTCTTCCTCGGAATAAATATCCACATCCCTGATCAGATCAAGAAACTGCAATATCCTGACATTCTCCTTTGTGATCTCCACTTTCGGCCGCCTTACGATTACTCTGGTTTTGCTTATCATAGTTTTCCTATAATCCGTGGTGGCATTATTGGACACCACCTCATAAACCGTCGGAACCTGTGTTGTCAAGCCAAGCAAATTGACAAGCATATATCCGCTCAAATAGCCGAACACATCATCCTTGTTCTTTAAATACCTTTTTTCAATCACCTGCATTGCTGAAATCGTGGAGCCCGATTTGAAAATTGACTTTTTCGGAATAAAATAAACGCCTGTGTCAAACCTCTTTAACTTCCCGGCATCGGTCAGTTTTTTTATCTGAACCCGCAATGTGCTTTCATTCAATCCTTCTATATTTAACTCCGATACGAAAATAGGAGTATTTTCCCCATAGTTTTCTATAAGATAATCATATAACATCTCCCCAACTCCTTCTGTAAACATTTTAGAAAATATTATTTTCATTTTTATTATATCCATTTTTCACAGGAATATCAATACCAAAAACGACTGGAACATTTCTGTCCAGCCATCAACATTGTCATTCATGATGCCGCCGAATGCGGACTGCCTGCGGTCTGGTTCCCTCCTTTTCCCCCATCTTCAGAGCGGCTATGGGCAGGCATCGTCCCAGATGCAGGCGGGCGGCAGGACGGGCAGGCGCTTTTGTGCAGGGGCGCAGGCGTTTTTCACAGGGCTTGATACCCAAAACAGTGAAATTCCCCAAAACCGTAGGCCATTCCGGCGTGCAGGGCAAACAAAGGCGAACAACGTGAGCCGTTTGCCCTGCGCGCCCGGAATGCCATGCGGTTTTGGCGGGATTTCCTGTTTTGGATATCGCCCTGTGAAAAATGCCTGCGCCCCTGCGCAAAAGCGCCTGCCCGTCCTGCCGCCCGCCTGCATCTGGGACGATGCCTGCCCATAGCCGGCTGCCCCGGCAAAAGTCACTCCCCTCCTGCCGCTTTTGACACGAAAAAACCGGCGAAGGAACTCTTCCCCCGCCGGTCAATCATGCTGTCTTATTCGTTATCCTGATTTGCGATCACCGCATCGATATCAACAGAAACCACATCTGCGTCTTCCGCTTCCTGCGCTTCTCTCTTCGCTTCCGCCGCCATCAGCGCCTTGATGCTTAAGCTGATCTTCTTATCCGCCTCATTGAAATCAACCACCTTTGCGGTGACCTCATCCCCGACCTTCAAAACATCGGAGGGCTTCTCAATGTGCTCTCTCGCGATCTGGGAAACATGGAGCAGTGCGTCAATGCCAGACTCCAGCTCGATGAACGCGCCGAAATCCGTCATCCTTGCCACTCTGCCGGTAACCACGTTGCCAACCGCATACTTGATATCCGCATCCTTCCAGGGATTCTGATCCTCGAATTTCAGGCTCAGCGCGATCTTGCTGCCGTTGATCTCCTTGATCAGGACGTTCAGCGTATCGCCAACCTTGAATACCTTCCTGGGATGCTCGATCCTGCCCCAGGACATTTCGGAAATATGGAGCAGTCCGTCCGCGCCGCCCAGATCCACGAATGCACCGAAGTCCGTCACGTTCTTCACGACGCCTTCCACCACATCACCTTCCTGGATTCTGGCAAAGAGCTCTTCCTGGAGCTTCGCCTTTCTCGCCACGATGAGCTGCTTGCGGTCACCGATATATCTTCTTCTTCTGGGGTTGTATTCGCTGATCACAAATTCAATTTCCTGATCGGCGTACTTGGTCAGATCCTTTTCATAGGTATCGGACACAAGGCTTGCAGGAATGAAGATTCTCACTTCTTCCACAACAACGATCAAACCGCCGTCCAGAACCTGTGCAACCTTTGCGGTAAGCACCTCATGATTGTTGAACGCCTCTTCAATTCTCTTGTTGCCTCTGTCGGCAGCCAGTCTCTTATAGGTCAGCAGAACCTGACCTTCACCGTCGTTGACTTTCAGCACTTTGACTTCCATCGTGTCACCAGGCTTCACGATCTGAGTCATGTCGATGCTTGAATCGTTGGAGTACTCATTCTTGGTAAGAATGCCGTCGGACTTATACCCGATGTTCAGTACCACTTCTTCAGGCTTCACATCAATGACTGTACCTTCGACTACCTCTCCTGCATGTATTGTTTTCAGTGATGCTTCCAGCATCTGTTCAAAAGTTAACTCTGACATAATTTTGAACCTCCTCGATAATTTTATTCGGGGTAGATGCCCCGGCTGTAATACCCACTAGTCGGACAGATTTAGGTAGTTCTAAATGCAAGTCATCCAGTGTCTGTATAAAATAGGTGTGCGCACACTCCCGGCTGCATATGTCATACAGCTTCCTGGTGTTGGAACTGTGCTTACCTCCTATTACTATCATTGCATCAACTTTGGCAGCAATCTCCCTCGCCTCAGTCTGTCTCTCCTCAGTTGCGTTGCAGATAGTATTCACAACACTACTATCATACCCTCTTTTTACGAAAATTTCAACTAAATCTTTAAATTTATTGTAGTTAAATGTCGTCTGTGACACAATACACACTTTTTTACCGGGATCACAGGCCAGATTTTCGATTTCTTCCCTCGTTTCCGCCACAAATGCCGGGGTTTTTGACCATCCCATGATTCCCTCCACCTCCGGATGTCCGGCGTTGCCGATGATCAGAATCTGTTCCCCCTGCATGCTTTTTTCTTCCACGATCCGATGGATGCGCTTCACGAAGGGACAGGTGGCGTCCACACACTCCAGACCCTTTTGCTCGATCAGCTCATAAATCCGTTTCGCCACGCCATGGGAGCGGATGATCACCGTGCCGCCGGAAAGCTTTGCCAGCTCTGTTTTCGTCTCCACCACACGGACACCCTTGTTCTCCAGATCGGAAACCACCTGTTCGTTGTGGATGATCGGGCCGAAGGTATAGATATCCTTTTTCCTTTTTATCTGCTCATAGACCGTATCCACGGCACGCCTGACCCCAAAGCAAAAGCCCGCGCTGTCCGCCAGCAAAATCTCCATCACAGACATCCCTTCCGGCGGCAGATTTCCATGATCGCCTCCACCACCTGATCGATGGTCATATCCGAGGAGTCCACCAAAACGGCATCCTCCGCCTGCTTTAACGGAGAGATTTCCCGGTTCATGTCCTGCTCATCCCTTTTTATGATATCCGCTTCGATCGTATCGTAATCACAGGCTTCGCCCTTTGCCAAAAGCTCCTCATATCTTCTCTTCGCGCGCACGGCAGCGGATGCGGTGAGATAAATTTTCGCCGTCGCCTGGGGCAGCACACAGGTGCCGATATCCCTGCCGTCCATGATCACGTCACAGTCAGCTGCCAGCCTTCTTTGCTGCTCCACCGTTCTTTCCCGCACCTCCTGATACCGGGCGATCAGGGAAGTCGCCATGCCCACCTCTTCCGTCCGGATCAGACCGTTCACATTTTCACCATTTAGCAGCACCACCTGCTCGCCGTTTTCATAGCGCAGGGTGACCTCTGCCTGCCCGCAGGCTTTGCAAACCGCTGTACTGTCCGCAGGCGCTATCCCCTGCCGTATCATAAACAGCGCCGTCGCCCGGTACATCGCGCCGGTATCCACATAAATACAGCCCATCCGTTTCGCAATTTTTTTGGCGATGGTGCTTTTCCCCGCCCCGGAAGGTCCGTCAATCGCTATGCTGTAGCTCATTTTTCTTTCCTCCTGTTATATGATCACTGTGCCGCGCTCTCCCCCGCCAGATGACCGGTAGACCAGGCGATCTGCAGGTTAAAGCCCCCGGTCAGCGCATCCACATCCAGCATCTCACCGGCGAAGTAGAGCCCCCGCACGAGCTTTGATTCCATCGTGGAGGGATTCACCTCCCGCACCTGGATGCCGCCCCGGGTGATAATCGCCTCAGAAAATCCTCTTGTCCCTGTTACGGTCATCGGCAGACGCCCGATCAGCGCGCCAAAGGCCCTGCGCTCTTCCCGGGTAAGCGCGTGAACCTTCTTATCCGGATCGATGCCGGACAGCGCGACCATGACCGGAATCAGCTTCGCAGGAAACAGCCCGTCCAAAGCGTTTTTAAAAATCCGATTGTTATTTTCCGTAAAGTCGCGCAAAAGCCGCCGGTCCAGCTGTTCTGCCGAAAGAGCTGGCTTTAAATTCAGAAAAAGCCGACAGTTCCCGGGACGATAATAGCTGCTGGCACTCAGAATCAGCGGACCGCTGACCCCGAAATGGGTGAAAAGCATTTCCCCAAAGCCCCGGTAAACCTCTTTTCCCTCCAGCTCCAGAGTCGCTTCCACGTTCTTTAAAGAAAGCCCCTGCAGGGTGCGGCACCACTCCTCCGCCGTCTCAAAGGGCGCCAGGGAAGGCGCACAGGGCGTGATCGTATGGGACAGCTCCTGTGCCATGGCAAAGCCGTCTCCCGTAGAGCCGGTGGAAGGATAAGACAATCCTCCGGTCGCCACAATGACCGCATCCGCCCGCACCCTTTGTCCGTCCGCAAGCTCAATGCCCGCTACCCGCTGCCCACCTTCCGGCTCTTGTATGGCCAGCAGCCGTTTCACCTTCGTCCGCAGACAGATCCGCACGCCCAGCCTGCGCAGCGCGCGCTCCAGCGCGCGGGTGACATCCGAAGCGTGATCCGATACGGGAAAGACCCGCTCTCCCCGCTCCGTTTTCAGCGGACAGCCTTCTCCCTCGAAAAACTCCATCGTGCGGAAATTATCGAATCCGTAAATTGCGCTGTAGAGAAATCTGGGATTGCTGACCACGTTGGAAAACAGCTCCTGGGTATCGCAGGCATTTGTCAGGTTACACCTTCCCTTGCCCGTGATATATATTTTTTTACCGGTCTTTTCGTTTTTTTCATAGAGGGTGACGCGCGCCCCCTCCTTCGCCGCCGCATATGCCGCCATCATCCCTGCCGCACCGCCGCCGATCACCGCTATTTCCTTTTTCATGGCTCCTCATTCTCCCGGAACGGATTATCGAACATGGAATCCTCATTGATGAAGTTGATCTCATCATTTAAGTAAACCTGATAATTGTTCCATGTATGCTCCAAAAGCTCCAGATTTTCCTTCACCTGCGCAGGACACCTTAAGCAAAGGGCGACCACGAGCGCGTTGATAACGGACAACGGCGCCACTAACGAATCCACGATGGAAACCATATCGCTGCGCGCAAACAGGTTACAGGAGGAATACAGGTTCATGGGGGAATGCACGCTGTCCGTAATAGAAATCACCTTTGCATTTCTGTCATTGGCAAATTCCAGCGCCTTTAGCGTGCGCATGGAATAACGGGGAAAGCTGATGCCGACCAGGCAGTCCTTTTCGTCAATATGAAGCATCTGCTCGAAAATCTCGCTGACGCTGGTCGTTTTTACCTGCACCACATTTTTCCGGACCATATGCAGATAAAAGCTCAAAAAATCCGCCAGCGGCTGGCAGCTTCGAAGTCCCAGCACATAGACCGTTTTCGCTTCCCAGATCAGGTCCACCGCCGCCTCAAAAGCGGCAGCATCCAGATTGTCTGCGGTATGGCGCAGCTTCTCGATATCACTGCTCAAAACGGACTGAAGAATCTCTGACTGCGTACAGCTTTCATACTGCACCCCGATTCTCTCCACCGTATTTAAGCGCTGTCTGATCCGATGTCCAAGAGCCTGCTGCATCTGCGGATATCCCTCATACCCGAGACCCATCGCAAAGCGGATCACCGTGGATTCGCTGATACGGAGCGCCTTTCCCAGCTTCGCTGCGGTCAGAAATGCCGCCTGTTCATAATGATCCGTGATATAATCCGCAATCGCCTTATGCCCCTTGCTCATGGACGGATATTTTTCATGAATGCGCGCCATGATATCGCTGCTGTTCTCCATGTCCCTCTGTCCCAAAACGGGCAGATGCGCAACGCACCCGCCCGTCATATGCTTTTTTATCAGTTCTTACGTCAGACAGGATACGCCGCGTTCTTCGTATCGGCCTGTGTCATATCCACCTTTTCCTGCTGTGCCTGACGATATTTGAAATAATCTGTAGCAACCTGCGGGAACAGCGCATAAGACAGCACATCCTCATCCTGCTGCTTCCACTGCTTCATCTCGCTCTCAATCTTCTCCAGCTCATTGGGAAGCAGATCAGCGGGACGGCAGGTGATCACTTCCTTATCTCCGATCACCTTCTTCTGCACTTCCGGATTAAACGGCTTTACGGTCCTGCCGTATTTGCCGGATAACAGATCCTTGGTCTCTCCGGTTGCCATCTTGTATCTCTCTCCCATCAGCACGTTGAACACTGCCTGTGTGCCGACGATCTGAGAAGAAGGCGTAACCAGCGGGGGCTCACCGAAGTCCTTACGAACCTGCGGAATCTCCTGCAGCACCGCGTCATACTTATCGCTGGCGTTCTGCTCCTTCAACTGGCTCACCATGTTGGACAGCATGCCGCCGGGCACCTGATACATCAGTGTCTTGATATTCACGCCAAGCACCTTGGGATCAAGCAGACCGGACTTTAAGCACTCCTCCCTGTAAGGACGGAAGTGATCCGCGATCTCTGCCAAAAGGTTCTGGTCAAATCCGGGATCATAAGGGGTTCCCTTAAAGGTCTCCGCCATAACCTCAGTCGCAGGCTGAGAGGTTCCCAGCGCAAAAGGAGACATCGCACAGTCGATCACATCCACGCCCGCTTCCACTGCCTTTAAGTAGGTCATGCTGGCAACGCCGGAGGTGTAATGGGTATGCAGCTGGATCGGCAGCTTTGTCGCGCTCTTCATCGCAGAAATCAGCTCGGATGCCTTATAAGGAACAAGCAGACCCGCCATATCCTTGATACAGATGGAATCCGCGCCCATGTTCTCGATATCCTTCGCGATGTTCATCCAGTAATCCAGCGTATACGCGTCACCCAGCGTATAGGAAAGCGCGATCTGTGCATGACCGCCCTCTTTATTACATGCCTTTACGGATGCCTCGAGGTTTCTTAAGTCGTTTAAGCAGTCAAAAATACGAATGATGTCAATACCGTTGGCGATGGATTTCTGTACGAAGTACTCCACCACATCGTCCGCATAGTGACGATATCCCAGAATGTTCTGTCCGCGCAGCAGCATCTGCAGCTTCGTTTTCTTAAAGCCGGCTTTGAGCTTGCGGAGTCTGTCCCAGGGATCTTCCTTTAAGAAACGCAGGGAAGCATCGAAGGTCGCGCCGCCCCAGCACTCTACGGAATGATATCCGACCTGGTCCATTTTATCAACGATGGGAAGCATTAATTCGGTAGGCATTCTGGTCGCAATCAGGGACTGATGCGCATCACGAAGAATTGTTTCCGTAATTTTAATCGGTTTCTGTTCGGGCATTATAGTTACCTCCATGAAAAATTTGTTATGAAAAACACGCTCCTGCCAGGCGTTCCGGGGAAAAATACATTCCCCCCAAAACGCTTTGGCTTCGTTTGATCAGAATACGCCGAAAATAGCCATGAACGTACCGGCCGCCACAGCGGTTCCGATTACGCCTGCAACGTTGGGTCCCATCGCATGCATCAGCAGGAAGTTGGTCGGATCTGCCTCTGCACCGACCTTCTGGGAAACACGCGCCGCCATGGGAACAGCGGATACACCTGCCGAACCGATCAGCGGATTCACCTTGCCGCCCGTCACCTTGCACATGATCTTGCCGAAAAGAACACCTGCCGCAGTACCGAAGGCGAAAGCGATCAGACCCAGCACAACGATCTTTAAGGTAGCCACATTCAGGAAAGCTTCTGCGCTCGTGGTCGCACCCACGGAGGTTCCCAGCAGGATCACGACGATATACATCAGCGCGTTGGAAGCGGTATCCGCAAGCTGTCTGACAACGCCGCATTCACGGAACAGGTTACCCAGCATCAGCATACCTACAAGGGGTGCGGTGGTGGGCAGGATCAGACATACCACGATGGTAACGATGATGGGGAACAGGATTCTCTCCAGTTTGGAAACCGGACGGAGCTGTTCCATTTTGATCTTTCTTTCTTCCTCCGTCGTCAGAAGCTTCATGATCGGAGGCTGAATGATCGGCACCAGAGACATATAGGAATATGCCGCCACCGCGATCGGTCCCATGATTGCGGTCTGCCCCAGCTTACCGCAAAGGAAAATAGAAGTCGGACCATCCGCACCGCCGATGATGGAGATTGCAGCAGCCGCTTTATCATTGAAGCCCAGCGCAATCGCACCGAAATATGCCGCAAAAATACCGAACTGCGCGGCAGCTCCCAAAAGGAAGCTCTTCGGATTCGCGATCAGGGGACCGAAGTCCGTCATTGCGCCGACGCCCATGAAGATCAGGGACGGCAGAATCGCCCATTCATCTAGAATATAGAAGTAATACAGCAGACCGCCTACGCCGTTTGAGGCATCCTCCGGATGGATCATGATATCCGGATAGATATTCACCAGCAGCATGCCGAATGCAATTGGAACAAGAAGCAGCGGCTCGAATTCCTTGGCGATAGCCAGATATAGGAAGATACAAGCCACCAAAATCATCAGCACGTTTCCCCAGGTCATGTTGAAAAAAGCGGTCTGATGAATCAGGTTGTCCAATGTAGTCATAATATAAGACATTTTGTTGACCTCCTGTGTCAGTAGTCAGATTCCGGCAAAACCGGCTCCGGTTTAGTTTAACGTTGCTAAAACGGCGCCGGCTTCGATCGCATCGCCCACCGCCACATTGATGCTTGCAACAGTACCATCCTGAGGAGCTACGACAGGGATCTCCATCTTCATCGCTTCGATGGTGACAACCGGATCGCCGGATTTCACCGCCTGGCCGACAGCGGCATCGATCTTGAACACCTTGCCTGCCGCGCCTGCCTTCACTTCAACGCTGCCTGCCGCCGCTGCAGCGGGCTTGGCTGCCGCTACGGGAGCCTTCGGAGCCGCTTTGGGCGCAGCCTTGGGAGCGGAAACGGGAGCGCCTGTGGACGCGCCTTCTTCTACTACTACATCATATACGTTGCCATTAACGGTAATGGTATAATTTTTCATGATAACATCCTCCTGTGAATGATTCGTTAAAATTTATCAGGCTTTCTGCCATTTGCCTGTACGGCGTTTGATGCTTCTTACCACGAAACCGTCCGCGCTTGCCGCGCCCTCGCTCGCCGCGATCGCCGCTGCGATTACCGCAACCAGCTCACAGTCATCCTCTTCGACGGTTTCTTCCACAGGTGCCTGCACGACAGGCGCCGGCGCCGGTGTGGCGGATCCTTTGGCTTTCGCCGCTTTCTTATCCGCCTGCTTCTTCTCAAATACGGAAATGTATTTGAAGCAGCTGATCAAAAGGCTGATCAGTATCAATACGATAAATACGGTTCCCATGCCCAGCAGGGTATTTAAGCCGGCGTTCTTCATCAGCTCGCCAAAGGGCTTGATGACATTGACGGTAAAGCTGGTAACCTCTCCTCTCGTGCCGTAAACGATGATAATCTCCGCATCGTGCAGATCACCGTCCACATTGAGCGTCACGGTCGCTTCATCGCTGCCCATCTCGATCACCTTGTTGGTCACGCCTCCATATGTGCCGATCTCGTCAACCGCAGAAGACCAGCCGGAAATCGCGTCCGCCAGATCCGGATACGCCTCCACCGCCTGCGTCTGCTGCCCCATGGCAACAACCTGATTGACGAATTCCACAAGGCTCTCCGGCGCATCCGCAATATCCGCTTCGGTATACTGCAGGTTGCTTTCCGTCGCCGCCTCCTCGCCGCACGCCGTCATGCCCACAAGGCAGGTCACCATACCTAATATCAATAAAAATTTTTTCATATTAAGCAGTTTCCTTTCTTAGACTGTGCCGTGTTTCTTTCCCGGACGGTCTTCTCTCTTCGTAAACAGCATCTCAAATGCGCCGATCACATATTTCCTCGTCTCGCCCGCATCGATGATCTGATCCACATAGCCTCTCGCCGCCGCGCTCTCTGCACTGCTCTGCAGCGCCGCATATTCCTTCGCGCAGGCATCGATCTCGGAAGCATCCTTGCCGTCGCAGATGATCTTCGCAGCCAGCTTCGCATCCATGGTTCCGATCTCGGCATTGGGCCACGCATAGGTCATATCCGCGCCGATCGCCCTGGAGTTCATCGCCACATAAGCGCTGCCATAGGCCTTGCCGATCACCACATTCACCTTCGGAACTGTGGCATTGGCAAAAGCATAGGTGAGCTTCGCCACCGCTTTGGCCATATTCTTCTCTTCACATTTGGTCGCCGCAAAGCCCGCCACATTTGTCAGGGACAGAACCGGAATGCCGAAAGCGTCACAGAAATTCACAAAATCCGCCGCCTTCTCACAGCCCTTTGCGGAAAGCGCCGCGTCAAACTTCTCAGAGACATTTCCTTCCTCATCGCAGATTTCGCTGCGGTTTGCGACAGCGCCCACTGTCATGCCGTTCAGGCGCAAAAAGCCTGTCACCATGTTCTTTGCGTATGCGCCCTTAACCTCCAGGAAATTCTGGTCATCCGCAATCAGGGAAAGCGCGATGGAGGTATCTCCCACACAGCCCTCGATCTCAGGATTTACCCTGTTTAAATCATCCGTGCACTCCTCGTAGGCGTCATTATCCTCATTGTTGGAGGGAAGCATGCAGACAAGCTCGCGGATCTTTGCAAGGATCGTCTCCTCCTCAGCCACCACGTCCACGATGCCCGCCTCTTCGCTCTGGAAAGCGGCGGAAGCGGTGTTGCATTTGTCAACCGTATTTCCTTCAATCGCGTTGGGGGAGTTCACGAACAGCTTCGCCTTGCTGCCTTCCATGAAGGTGAAGTCCGTCAGGGTCGGAATCAGGGCAAGACCGCCGCCACAGCTTCCGAAAACAGCGGTGATCTGCGGAATCACACCGGATGCCATCGTCTGCTTTAAGTAGATCTCGCCGAAGGCGTTTAACGCGTCGGTCGCCTCCTGCAGACGAAGTCCCGCGGAATCGATCAGACCGATCACCGGCGCACCCGTCTTCATTGCCAGATTGTAAAGACTGACAATCTTTTTCGCATGCATTTCGCCGACACTGCCCCCCAAAACGGATGCGTCCTGGCTGTACACATACACAAGATTGCCGTCGATTACCCCATAGCCGGTGATCACACCGTCGGAAGGGGTCTTAACCTGTTTCAAATTGAAATCGGTCGCTCTGGCTGTCACCTTCGCACCAATTTCAACGAAACTGTTGTCGTCGAGTAAAGCTTCGATTCTTTTACTCGCCTGTGAAGAATTGCTCATATTTTGGCCCTCCATTTTATTTAGATAAAGGATAAACGAATGTTACGGACTTTTCTTTTACATTTTTGCCCAAAATCCGTACTGTAAGTAGTATACCATGAAAAGACAAGCCCTGCCAGATAAAAGAAAAAAAAATTCGACCAATTTCAATCCTTCAACCGCATTTCTTCTGGTGATTTTTCACAAAAAAGCTGCCCGTAATACCTTTTTCAGGCAAAATCCATATGTGATTTCCGGCACGGTTTCCGCTACCGTAACCGGGATGCTGTGATAAAGCTCACCGTTTACATAAAACGCCTCCTTTCCCACAACCTCCCCCTGCGCAACCGGCGCGGTCAGACTCTCAGGCAGCGTCCATTTGACCTCCACCCGGTCCGACGGTCCCAGTAAAAGCGCAATCTTCTCCTCCGCGGCAAAAAGCTCTACCCGCTCCTCCTGCCCGTTTTCCACCGCAACGGGGGCAAGCTGCTTTCCTTCATAAATATCCTTAAGCTCATAATTTTCCAATCCGTATTTCATCAATATCTGCGTATCATGCCATTTCCAGGTCTTGTGATTTGGCCAGCCGCAGGCCAGCAGCGCCACCACGAAGGTTTTCTCCTCTCTGCGCAGCGCGCCCACATAGCAATACCCCGCCTTCCCTGTAAAACCGGTTTTCCCGGAAAGCGCGCCCTCCATCATCCCCAAAAAAGCATTATGGTTATTACAGGAAACGCTGTGGCTCCCCTGCACAAAGCCGCTGCCGCCCTCCCCCGCTTTGTAATCGGTAAAAGCATATGCATTCGTCCGGGTGATTTTTAAAAATTCCTCCTTTGCCGGTGAATCCGTGATGCAGTAGCACATGATGCGCGCCAGATCCTGCGCCGTCGTGGAATGCTCCCGCACGGTTTCCTGTCCGTCCTCCGTTTCGGTCAACGTCCCGTCCAACCCGTTGGGCGTCACAAAAAAGGTATCACTGCAGCCCAGCTCCGCCGCCTTCCCATTCATTTTTTCCGTAAAGGCCAACACCGCCCGCTTGCTCTCCTCCCCCGAATGGCTCGCAATGTCCGCAGACAATCCCGCCCATTTCGTCCCGTAGTATTCCGCGATGATCACCGCCGCATCATTGTGAGATTCCAGCATCAGCGAATACAGCAAATCTTCTATCTTATAATATTCCCCTTTCCGCGCCCCCAGATGCACCTTCGGCTGCCCCGCCCCATAGGCGCTGACCGCCGCCATCTCATCCGTGCTCCCCTGCTCCAGCGTCAGAATACAAGTCATAATCTTGGTCGTGCTCGCCATGGGCAAAACCTCATTCCCGTTTTTCTCCAATAAAACACGCCCATTCGCCGCGTCCATCAGGACCGCCGCCTGGGCGTATAGCTGACTGGTTGTACTGTTTTCCTGCTCGCCCGCTTCTACGCCGACGCTCTCCTCCGACCAGATTACCCGCTTTTCCTCCGTTCCCGCTTCAACCGCTACGCTGCCTCTCCCAATCAAACAAACCACCGTAGCAAAAAGCATTAAAAACCAAACCGCTCTCATCCTCCCGCTTTTCATATCGTAACACGCTCCCGTTGTCCCATCAGGCAGTTGTTACTAAATATATGTCCCCCAAAAAATATTTATTCCAGCTGCCGGGACACCTCTTCCTCCGCCTGCTCCTTGAATTCCGCCACCTGCACCGCCGAAAGCTCCGGCAGCTCCTCCAGGGAGCTCACCCCGAAGGTCCGCAAAAACTGCTCCGTCGTGCCAAACAGCAGGGGTCTCCCCGGCGCATCCAGCCGTCCCACCTCCATCACCAGCTCGAACTCCACCAGACGGTTGATAGCGTGATCACAGTTCACCCCGCGGATCCGCTCCACATCCAGCCTTGTCACGGGCTGCTTATAGGCGACGATGGAAAGGGTCTCCAAAAGCGTATCGGACAATGTGTATTTCCGGGGAGTTTTGGCGATTTTGACCAGATATTCGTACAGCTCCGGCCTCGTGCACATCTGCCAGGAATCCTCCAGGCTGATGAGCGCCACCCCCCTGCCCTCAATCTCCCATGCCGTTTTCATTCCTTCCAGAATTTCCGCCGTTTTCTTCGGCGTTTCCTCTATGATTTCCGCCAGGCGCTTTACCTCCACCGATTCCCCCATGGTAAAAAGAACCGCCTCCAGCGCCGCTTCCTGTCTTTGCCTGTCCATCATTTCTCCTTAAGTTTCCTTCACAATCACCGTGATATCGTCATCAATGGATGCCTGCTCTACAGTGAGCGTTCCTGTCTTCATCATTTCCAGCACCACCAAAAAGGTCACGATCACATCCATTTTGCTGTGCTGCCCCGTCAAAAGCTCCCGGAAGGAAAACCTTTTATGGGACTGTAAAAAATTCTGTATGTACGCCGCCTTTTCCTCGATATTGACCTCGTCCTTCTCGATTTTGCCGAACTTGCTCCTGACCGGATCGACCTTTTCCTCCTGCCGCCTGATCACGCTCTGAAAAATCTCATGGAGCCTGCCCAGCGTCACATCCCCCAGAAGCTGTTCATAGTCCAGAGGAGGCTGATACGCCTCCACCTCTTTTGGCATCGTCATTTCCTTATAAAAGCTCTTTGCCGCGTCCACCTGCATGTCCTTCAATTCGTAGGACATATATTTGTACATCTTATATTCCAGAAGCTTTTGCACCAGCTCCGCCCTGGGGTCCTCTTCCTCGCCTTCCTCATTCACCTCCCGGGGCAGAAGCATCCGGCATTTGATGTCCAGAAGCGTCGCCGCCATCAGGAGGAACTCGCTCATCACGTTCATATCCTCCGTTTCCATCCGCCTGATGTACTCCAGATACTGCTCCGTGATCTCTGTAATCGGAATATCGTAAATATCTACCTTGTTTTTCTCTATCAGATGTAAAAGCAGATCCAGCGGACCTGCAAATACCTCCAGCTTCACTTCCAGCGCCACTTTATCCTCCAAGCAATCAGCCTTCCGGCTCCAGATCGATGACCACAAGCTCCGCCGGATTGAAAAGCCGCAGCGGAATCGTATGGCTCCCCAGCCCCCGGCTGATAATCATTTTCTTCTCTCCCTTTTCAAACAGACCCCCGTCGTACTTTGGAAACAGCCGCAGAGAGGTCGATAGCACGCCTCCCACAAAGGGCAGCCGCATGATGCCGCCGTGCACATGCCCGGAAAGCGTCAGATCCGCTCCCCAGGCGGCATAGCTGTCAAAAAAGGCGGGATTATGGGCGATCAGAATCGTATAGCGATCCCGATCGCTGTTGCCCAGCACCCTCTGCAGCTCGGCGACAGGCAGCTCCCCTTCCTGAAACTTCCGGTAATGCTTCTGCATCAGATCCAGCCCCACAAAGCGGATGCCGCAGGCGGGAAGCTCTATCGTTCTGTTTTCTAAAAGACATACGCCGCACTTTTGTAAAACGCTGCGGTATTCCTTTCCCATTCCCTTGAATTTCTTTTTATCGTGGTAAATCCGGCATTCATGATTGCCGTTTCCGTAATAAAAGGGATATTGTCCGGCAAGCCTTTCCACAAGACGCTCGGCAACCTCCATGGACTGCCCGGGAACGGAGGTGATCAGATCGCCCGCAGACACCACCAGATCCGGAGCCGCGTCTGCGATGGCCAAAAGCAGCTTTTCATTGTCCTTCCCATAGCTTTTGTTATGCAAATCCGCCAGCAGAACGATTCTCTGCTTTTTTTTGATCCTGCGGTCCGCAATCCGGTAGCGCACCGTCACAAACCGGTTGCTGTCCCGGATCACGCATATCAACACGAATATGCAGATCGCCCCAGCCAATGCAACAAAAAAAATCCCCATAAAGCTCCCTTTTCACAATAGCCCTTTTCTGTCCTTTGGGTTCTATCGATCCTCTCTATGCCTTCCCACAACGGCATATGCGTTTTATTTTACCACATAATTTTCCATTATAAAAGAAAATATCCCATTATTTTCTTCACATAATCCCTATATACTGCCCGTTTTACGCTTTTCGCAAAGAGAACCGGCACCGTTCCGATGACCTGACCGTTCAAAATGTACTGCGCCTCTCCCGCCTTTTCTCCTGCCTTGACCGGAGCCTGCGCGGCTTCGGCAAGCTCCAAATGCTTCTGGATCATTTCAATATCGTTTCCTTCCACGTCCAGATAGGAAAAACCGGAATCATAGGCGAGCGGAACCGTTTCCTCCACGCCGCCCGCCACCGGCATATCCGGAATTTTATCCCGGTTCTCATCCCGATAGAGCGCGCTGACGCTGTACCCATAATTTAAAAGCGTTGCCGCATCCTCGAATCTGGATTTGGGATCCGGCGCGGTCATCACCACCGCGATCATCTCCACATCATCCTTGCGCGCTGTGGCGGACAGGCAATATTTCGCCTTGCTGGTGGAGCCGGTTTTTAAGCCCGTCGCCCACTGATACTGTTTGAGCAGCTTATTCGTGGAGGACAGGGTGAACACGGAGCTGCCCCGCGCCGTGGTGTGGGTGATATCCTCCATCCAGATTCCCGTATACTGGTATACCTCCGGATGCTTTGTGACCAGCTCCCTGCTCATGATCGAAACATCCCGGGCGGAGGTATAATGACCGTCCGAATCCGTCAGGCCGCAGCAATCCTCAAAATGCGTATTCTCCATGGAAAGCGCCTTCGCCTTCTGGTTCATCTTCGCCACAAACTCTGCTTCGCTCCCCGCGATGTGCTCCGCCATCGCCACGGATGCATCGTTGCCGCTCGCCACGGCAATGCACTTGATCAGCGTATCCACCGTCTGCAGCTCCCCCGCCTCCAAAAACACCTGCGATCCGCCCATGGACTGTGCCTTTTCGCTGGTGATCACCTCATCTGTCAGCTTGATCTCCCCTCTGTCGAGCGCCTCGAAAATCAAAAGCAGCGTCATGATCTTCGTGATGCTCGCAGGCGAACAGACCTGATCCGCATTCTGCTCATAGATGACCTTTCCTGTCGATGCCTCCAATAAAATAGCAGAAGGAGCCGAAATGCTTACCGCCCCCTCTGCCGCATATGCACCCTGCACCGGCGAACATACCGTCACAAGAATAACCGCGGCCGACAGAAGCAGCGTAAAAATGCGCCGTTTCGCTATTGCTTTCGCATTACCCATACATGCTCTCCGTCCCGGAGCGCCAAAGCGCAAAGGCTTTCGGTTGCGCCCCTGTAGTCCTATAGTTATTCTTATGAAATTTTTACCGGAATATTCCTTTTCCTGCGCCCGTTTCCTCTATCCGCACAGCATTGCCAGGATTCCTGTTTCATATTTTCTATTTGCCCTGTGCTGCCATCTGCCTTGCAGTCTCTAAAACCTGTTCCACAATAACGGGATCTACCACCTGTCCGGTCGTGGAGTCCACAGTGATGCCGGTTACCGGATCAATCACCCACGCCAGAGGATTGATATCAGGCACCTTCGGAACCACCGTCGCGATACCGTTTGCATCAAAGGCATACTCTATGCCGTCCAGCGTGAGCGTGGCATTTGCCACCATGGCGCCGTCCGTCCCAAAGTAACGCATTCCAGCCGCATCCGTGTACCAGCCATACTGCATGGAGCCGTCCGCACCGAACAGATAAATCTTGCCATCTACCGGCACCAGACCGCGCTGCATCAGTCCGTTTGCGTCAAAATAATAGTTCTTTCCCTGAATCGTTACCAGATCATGGAGCATATGTCCATCCTTCGTATCCATGTAAAACATGTTAACGCCGTCGCCAATCCAGCCGTTTTTATACATGGAGCCGTCCGCATTCATGAAATAGGTTTTACCGCCATCCTGCACAAAGCCGAACTGCATCCGATAGTTTCTGTAATAATAGCGGTTGCCATTGCGGTCCACAAAGCCGTTCGCCACGATCAGGTTGGAGTAATCCTTAAACTGGTAATTCAAATCCACCCTTCCTGCAATTCCCGGCACCGTGCCGTTGCTGGTAAACTGCCAGAATGCGGGATTGGGCCATCCACAGGCATCCGCATACTGGGCGATCCATACATCATAGGGTGTGGCGCCGATCTTCGTTTCCATCATATTCTTATTCGTGTAGACCATCGGATAATAGCCCGCGCTCTTCACGGTCTCGCAAAAAGTTGTGATCAGTGCCGCAAGCTGGGCAGGTGTCTGGTTCTTGTGAGCAGCCTCCTCCAGGTCTAACACTACCGGATAGCTCACGGTATAGGGCTCCAGCGCCGCAACCGCAAACAACGCCTCCTGCAAAATCCCTTCCACCGTCGTGGAATAGGAATAGACGTATGCGCCCACCTTTAAACCTGCCGCGTTCGCGCCGACCATATTCGCGGCAAAATAAGGGTCCAGGCCGCTCTTGCCGCTGCCAATCTTCACAAAGGCGAAGGAATATCCGGCATTTTTCACCGCGTTCCAGTCAATTGCCCCCTGATACACCGCCACGTCAATCCCCTTAGCGGGCGCCGCTTCTGCCTGCATGGGTGCCGCCATAAAGGACGCCGCCACCAGCGCCGCCATCAACAGGTAACTCATCATCCGTTTCTTAAATTTCATCTTCACTCCTACTCTGTGTGAGCTATGTACACACTTTATCATGGATCGTTCCATAACCGTTCAGACTGTTACATGTTTTCTATCTTTTTCCAGTTTTTGAGAAAAAGATAAGTCCCCGAAACGCTCTCAGGGACTTATGTTCTTAGTTGTATTTGCGCTTTCTAGCAGCTTCAGATTTCTTCTTGCGCTTTACGCTGGGCTTCTCGTAGTGCTCTCTCTTGCGGATCTCCTGCTGGATACCCGCCTTCGCACAGCTTCTCTTGAAGCGACGCAGCGCGCTATCTAAAGTCTCATTTTCTTTGACAATAATGTTAGACATCTGCTCTCACCTGACCTCCCTTCAGTCCCATCATGTTTCACGACTGATCGGGTTAATTCGCACACAATTACAGCCGCACCGCATGCACAATATTTATTATAGCAAAATTCCCCGATTCGTCAACAGTTTTTTCAAAAAAAATTCATAATATTACCGGATTTGTTCTTCCAGCACCTTCGAAGCCTCCGCGATCGCCTGCGCCACGCCTTCCGGCTTTTTGCCGCCTGCCTGCGCCATGTTCGGACGACCGCCGCCACCGCCGCCCACAAACGCCGCGATGCCCTTGATCAGGTTGCCCGCATGAGCGCCGCATTTCATCGCGCCCTCCGTTGCCATGGCGATCAGGTTCACCCTGCCGTCCTTCACGGAAGAAAGCACGACCACGCCCTCTGCAAGCTTCTCCCTGAGCTGATCGCCCAGCTCCCGCAGCCCGTTCATGTCCACATCCGCCACGTTTGCCGCCAGCAGCTTCACGCCCTTCACCGTGACGACCTGATCCATCACGTCTCCCAGCGCATCCTTCGCCGCCTTGCTCTTTAAGGCTTCATTTTCACTGGACAGCTCTCTGATCTGCGCCATCATATGCTCCAGCTTCTCAAGCAGCGTAGCGGGCGTTGCCTTTACGGTCTTTGCCGCCTCATGCAGCGTATTCTCCAGGGACTGATAATAGTCGAATACGCCCTGCCCGGTCAGCGCCTCGATTCTTCTGACGCCCGCTGCCACACCGCTTTCCGAAAGAAGCTTGAACGCCTGAATTTCGCCTGTGCTGCCGATATGCGTGCCGCCGCAAAGCTCTTTGGAGTAGTCTCCCATGCACACGACGCGCACCGTGTCGCCATATTTTTCCCCGAACAGCGCCATCGCGCCGGATTTTCTGGCCTCCTCGATGGTCATGACCTTCGTTTCGATGGGAAGATTTTCCGCGATCTTCTCATTCACCTTTTTCTCCACCGCGGACAGCTCTTCGGCAGTCATAGCGGAAAAATGGCTGAAGTCAAACCGGAGCCTGTCCGCATTGTTCAAAGACCCCTGCTGCTCCACATGGGTGCCCAGCACCTCCCGCAGAGCCTTTTGCAGCAAATGCGTGGCGCTGTGGTTCTTACAGGTTTTCGCCCTGTTCTCCCGGTCCACGCGCAGGGTCACGGTCTCGCCCAGCTGGAACATGCCCTTTGTCACTCTGCCCACATGGCCGACCTTGCCGCCCTTTAGCTTGATCGTTTCCTCCACGCAAAATTCGCCGCCCGCGCTGCAAATCGTGCCCTTATCGCCTTCCTGACCGCCCATGGTCGCATAAAAAGGCGTCTCGTTTACGATGATCGTGCCGCCCTGACCGTCCGTCAGCGCTTCCACAACCTCAGTATCGGTGGTCATGGCTGTGATACAGGACTGTTCCTCCAAATGGTCATAGCCCACAAACACAGAGGTGAGCGCCGGATCGATGGATTCGTACACGGTCACATCCGCCCCCATGTAATTGGTGGTCTTGTGCGCCTTTCTGGCAGTCTCCTTCTGCTTCTTCATCGCGCTGTCAAAGCCTGCCTCATCCACGCCAAACTGCTTTTCCTCCAGAATCTCCTTCGTCAGATCCAGCGGAAATCCGTAGGTATCATACAGCCGGAAAGCATCCTCTCCCGCCAGCACCGTGACGCCCTGCTGCGTCATTTTCTCTTCCAGCTCGGACAGGATCGCCAGACCCTGGTCAATCGTCTTATTGAATTTATCCTCTTCCTGTGTAAGCACGTTAAAAATGAAATCCCGCTTCTCAAAAAGCTCCGGATATCCGTCCTTGCTGCCCTCAATCACAACACGGCTTAAGTCGGCAAGAAACTTTTCCGAAATGCCCAGAAGCCTTCCATGACGCGCCGCACGGCGGATGACCCTGCGCAGCACATATCCCCGTCCTTCGTTGGAGGGCAGAATGCCATCGGAAATCATGAATGTGGCGCTGCGGATATGATCGGTGATGACGCGGATGGAAACATCCCAGTCATGCTTCTGATGGTACTCCTTGCCCGCCAGCGTGCACACATGCTCCCGCAGCGCGCGGATCGTGTCCACGTCAAAAATGGAATCCACATCCTGTACCACTACGGCAAGGCGCTCCAGGCCCATGCCGGTATCGATATTTTTCTGCTCCAGCTCGGAATAGTTGCCGTGCCCGTCGTTATCAAACTGGGTGAACACGTTATTCCACACCTCGATATAGCGGTCGCAGTCGCAGCCCACGGTACAGCCCGGCTTTCCGCAGCCGTATTTTTCCCCTCTGTCATAGTAGATTTCGGAGCAGGGGCCGCAGGGACCGGAGCCGTGTTCCCAGAAATTATCCTCTTTGCCAAACCGGAAAATGCGCTCCTTCGCGATACCCACCTCTTCATTCCAGATCGCAAAGGCCTCGTCGTCGTCCTCATAGACGGAAGGATAGAGCCTGTCCGGATCCAGTCCTACCACTTCGGTGAGAAACTCCCAGCTCCAGGCGATCGCTTCACGCTTGAAGTAGTCCCCGAAGGAGAAGTTGCCCAGCATTTCAAAAAAGGTGCCGTGACGCGCCGTCTTTCCCACGTTGTCGATGTCGCCGGTGCGGATGCACTTCTGGCAGGTGGTCACCCGCCGCCTCGGCGGAATCTCCTGTCCCGTAAAGTAGGGCTTTAAGGGCGCCATGCCGGAGTTGATCAAAAGCAGGCTGTTGTCATTGTGGGGCACAAGGGAAAAGCTCTTCATGGCAAGATGTCCTTTGCTTACAAAAAATTCCAGGAACATCCTGCGCAGTTCGTTCACTCCATAGGTTTTCATGTATCGTTACCTCCATCACGGCAGCTCCTGTCCGGTCTGATGACGCCTCTGCCGTTATCCGTTATCCTTAATCCAGATCATTATAGGTTGGTTTTTCACACTTGTCAACCGCATTTGCGCAAATCCGTCAGCTGTTACAGTGTACGTTCGTCCCCCCAGAAGAAAAGGGCTACGGTGCCGGGACCGGTGTGGGAGCCGATCACCGTGCCGATGTCGTTGATCAGCACTCTGCCGTCAAGATTCGGAAATTTTTCTTCCACCAGCCGTGCCACCGCTTCCGCGTCCTCCCTGCACGCGGACTGGGAAATATAGCATTTGCCGGAATAGGAAAGCCCGTCCTGCGCGTGCGTTTCCATACGTTTGACGATTTCCCGGATGACCTGCTTTTTCCCCCTGCACTTCGTGCGGGGAATCAGCCGTCCCATGGAATCCATGTTCAGAAGCGGACAGATATTGAGCGCCTGTCCCACGAAGCCGGATACCTTTGAAATGCGGCCGCCGCGGATATAGCAGCTCAAATCCGTGGAAAAGAACCAGTGATGCAGGCGCAGCTTATTCTTTTCGATCCAAGCGGCATTCTCCAAAAGGTTCATGCCCGCCGCCTGATTTTCCAGCGCCTTCGTCAGAAGAAGTCCATAGCCGGAAGATGCTCCCAGCGTGTCGATCACGATGATTTTCCGGTCCGGATATGCCTCCTCCAGCTGCGCTTTTGCCACATTGGCGGAGTTGACCGTTCCGGAAATACCGCTGGACAGCGTCAGATGAATGATATCCTTCCCTTCTTTTAAAAATTTTTCAAAAAAAGTGCAGTATTCTTCCACATTGACCTGCGAAGTCACCGGACAGGCTCCCGCCGCAATCTTTGCGTAGAATTCCTGCGGTGTCACGGATGCATATAAATCGTCCGGATATTCCTTCCCATCCAGCTGGTAATGAAACATGACAAAGGGAACGGCATGTTCTTCCATAAAAGAACCGCTCATATCCGCCGTGGAACAGCATGTAATCCTGTAATCGCCCATATATTCTCTCCTTCTTTTGCGCGGTCAGCACCTCATCCGTAAAAATCCTTCAGCCTGTCGTACTCTTCATCCGTAATCTCTATCACGCCTCCATGACGCTTCTTCGTTTCCCCAAAATGATACTGCTCTTTGGAAAGCGGCGTAAATTCCCCGGTGGATAAGTCCTTTGTGACCATGGGCATATACCCCAGCCCCTTTGCGAACTGATCCGCAATCACACACCAGGTCCCGTCCGGCAGGCGATACCCCTCCGGTCCTTCCACGCCCACCAGTTCCTCCAAAAACCGGGAGGGAATCTGCTTAAATTCTCCCTGTAAGGAATCGGAACCCTCCAGGATCAGGCGCTTTGTCGTTTCATCCTTGGAAATGCGATAATAACGCCCGCCATCCTCCAGTATCGTGGTGTCTATCACATGGTTTTCCCGTTCCATATAGCATTCGGCCTGTGTGAATTGTTTAAAATCCTTTGTATAGACGGAATAGATGCGCTGTTTTGCCTCTACATCCCCGGGCTTTTGCACCATCGATGCGAAGAAGACAAAAAAGGCTTTCTTTTCCTGATCGTATACCGCTTCCGGCGCCCATACGCATCCCGCTTCCCTGCAGCCGACCCTGCACGCCCAGGGTCCCTCCCAATGTGTCAGGTCCTCCGTTTCCCACACCATCAGGTCCCTGCTTCCCTCGTGCTCCGCACAATGCCAGCCCTTTCCCGCCTCGATTCTAAGATCGGTGGCGATCAGATATACCTTCCCGTTGTCAGGATTTCTGACCAGGAAGGGATCCCGCACGCCCAGCTCGCCCAGCGTCGCATAGAGCACTGGCTTTCCGTCATGCAGGTCCGCCCAATGCAGACCGTCTTTGCTCACTGAAAAATAAACCTGTTCCCCGTCCTTTTGTTCTCCGATAAAATGTGCAAACAAGTACGCTGCCATTCTTAAACCCTCCTTTTTGGATTCCGTTATTTCCCCGAAACGATGTCTGAATCATGTTGCCGCTCTATCGGGTTTTCTGTCCCTTTTTGCTGTTACCTTTTTTCCATGAAACAGTATAGCACGCAAAAACTTTTTCGTCCACACCGGAATCTGGCGGTTTTCCCATTATCTCTGTGCTTTCCTCTAAACTGACTGCCATTGTTTCATGGGATGGGAAAAACGACCAGGATGCTACAAAAAGATTTACACCCAAATGATGACATTGTATAATGATTTGGATCGCGTCAAAAAAGGAGCGGAGGAGACAGGTATGATACAAAATACGCCAGAATTCATGATACGTTTTATAGAGCCGGAGGATTGGAGGGCTCTGGTTGAAATATGGAGCGATTTTAAACAATCTCCGTACGCAAGGTATGATGTTCCGCATTCATTGGATGTGGAGGAAGTGAAGGAAAAGGCGAGACGCTGGGCGGAGGTGTCTCCTCATATGGAGCATATGTTTTTTGCAGTGTGTAATGAGGATGGGATGTTTGGTTATATCGATTTTCATAAAATAGAGGGCGGATATGAGTGCGGGTATTGCTTTCATAGCAGGTATCATGGCAGGGGGTATGCGCGGGAGAGTTTGCGGAGGCTAATGGAATGGTTGGCAAAGGATGGGCGGAAGCGGTTTGTGGCGGGGACGGCTTTCAATAATCTGCCTTCTGTCAGGCTGTTGGATTCTCTTGGATTTCAGAAGGTTGGGGAGGAGAAGGTGTCTTTTTATAAGGACGAGAAGGGGGAGGATATTTATTTTGATGGGGGAATTTTTATGGTTTGTGTGGGGGAATGAGGAAATAGGTCACACTTCCTGAAAAACCGCGCCCACCAGGCAAAGCCTGATGGGCGTAAGATAGGTTAGTTGTCAAACATCAGAATTGTTTCTTCCTCGCCGGTGTTGTAATTCCACAAAAACCAGCCGTACTTATCTCTATATACACAATTGGTGTCGTTCAAAATGGTAATATACTCAATCGTTCCCTCCGGGAACAGCAGGGGGTCTGACATGCTCAAATCAGTAAGGTTTACCCAACGGTATTCTCCATTTTTATACCCAAGATATTTGTCCCCTCCAAAATAACTCAATGAGTGAAGAGACACACCGTTTCCATTTGCGACAGGGTACAGTTCCCCATATTCAAAAACTACTTCCCCTGTGCTGCTGTCGTAAACAACGCCGTTATAATCGCGATACTTCCCACAAAAATATTTTCCCTTAGCGCTATTTTCCCAAAGCTTTTCACATTTTTCCCATTCGCAGCTATCCATATTAAGGCGATACCACACAGTCTCATTATTTTCGCGGGTCGAACCATACGCTATCCCGCCGACAGCCTGAATACTCCCGGTATTCCAGCGTATATATTCTTTCGAGCCGTGTGCAGCCTCAATCTGCGGAGAGGAAAACCCGGCAATTTTCTCAAATTCATAAGAGTAGAGACACCAGGAGTTAGCAGAAGAATCCACAAATAAAAAACCTTCATCCAAGCCTAAAAAATCAACGAAAAGATCAGCTTCCCCATCTGGCGAAAAGCTTTTTTTCAGTACGCCATCCATATCAAACGCATACATTTTTTTCCCACCATAAAAATAAGCAATATCATTCTTCACAAGCATAGGAAAAGCATAACCGTTACCGTCAGGGAGCGCGAAAGAATTTTCGTGCCGGCTCAATTCTTTTGCGGCAATATCATAAGAGTACGTCTCGTGATAATCATACATTTGTGAGCCATCATATATATGAACAACGCCATTACTGATCCATGCGAAATCTCCGGTATTGTCATATATGTAATAGTTATACCCCGGCCTCTCGCCTTCAATAACTCCACTTTCCCACTCTTCCTGCAAAAGTGCAAGAAACTCCGTCCCCGCATTGCTTTCCTCTGTCGGCTGTGTCTGCTCCGGCTCCGACGCAGGTTCCCCGGATTCTTCCGGCTTTTGCTCAGGTTCCTCTGTTTCCTCCGGCTTTTGCGCGGGTTCCTCTGCTTCCTCCGGCTGCTGTGCCGGTTGTTCTTCCTTTTCGTCTGGCTGCTGCTCTG
>CAJUEL010000016.1 GCA_910585455.1 uncultured Eisenbergiella sp.
GTCAGTGATATGCTTATGGAAGAATTTCAGAAAATCGAGAAAGAAGAAAAGAAAACAGCGAAAAAGAAAAAACAGAAATAAGCATAAAAAGACCTTGCCGATATTCAGTTTTCATATCTGAAAATCAGCAAGGTTTTTCTTATGCCATTGATGTAATTATTTAGTGCGTGATGTTGAAAATGTTGCCAAATCGTTGCCAGAGCCTAAACAAATTTGCTTGCAACCCGCATAAACACTAGCTTTCTAAAGTCCATTTCATCACTCAAACTCTATTGTCGCCGGCGGCTTCGGACTCATATCATAACAAACCCGGTTCACATTCTCCACCTCCGCCAGTATCCGTCCGGTAATCCTTTCCAGCACATCCCAGTCCACCTTCTCCACGGATGCCGTCATGGCGTCAACGGTGTTGATCGCGCGGATAATCACCATATATTCAAACACCCGCGCATTATTTTTCATGCCCACCGATTTAAAATCCGGCACGACGGTAAAATACTGCCACACCTTTTTATCCAGTCCGACCCTGGCGAATTCTTCCCGCAAAATCGCATCGGACTCACGAACCGCTTCCAGACGGTCCCTCGTGATCGCCCCCAGACACCGGACACCCAGTCCCGGTCCGGGGAAGGGCTGACGGTAAACCATATCATGAGGAAGCCCCAGCTCCACGCCGCAGGCGCGCACCTCATCCTTGAAAAGCTGCTTTAACGGCTCCACAAGCTCAAATTTCAAATCCTCGGGAAGCCCGCCCACATTGTGATGGGATTTCACCATCTTCGCGGTTTTGGTTCCACTTTCGATGATGTCGGGATAAATCGTTCCCTGTCCGAGAAAATCGATTCCCGCAAGCTTTCTCGCCTCTTCCTCAAAAACCCGGATGAATTCGCCGCCGATGATTTTGCGCTTCTGCTCCGGATCAGCCACATTTTCCAGCTTGCCCAGGAAACGCTCCGATGCGTCCACATAAATCAGATTGGCATGAAGCTGGTCACGGAACACCTTCACCACGCTCTCGGATTCATTTTTGCGCATCAGGCCGTGATTGACATGCACGCACACGAGCTGCTGCCCGATCGCCTTGATCAGCATCGCCGCCACCACGGACGAATCCACGCCGCCGGATAACGCCAACAGCACTTTTTTGTCGCCGACCTGCTGCCGGATCAGCTCGATCTGGTCGGTGATGAAATTTTTCATATTCCAGTTCGCCTCTGCCTGGCAGTCTTCAAACAGAAACTTCTTTAACGCCTCCTGTCCGGGAAGCTCATCGAATCTGGTCTCACATTTCGACTGAGGATAGTCAATGGAAATGACCGGACACCCCAGCTCATAAACTGCAGCGCCAACCTCCACTTCCTTTCCATCCACAACGCGGTTTTTGCCGCCGTTTAAAATAATACCCTTCAGATTGCCAAGGGCCTTTAGCTCCTCCGCCGCGATGTCGTGAGGATGAATCTCGCTGTAAACGCCGAGATCACGGATTTGGCGCGCGAGCACAGTATTCTCTGTACTGCCCAGATCCAAAATCGCTATCAAATCCTGTTTCATAACTCTAAACCTCCTTTTCCTGATTTCCCATATCCTTTTATTCCCGCATAAAGCTTTGTAACCGTTCGCCATGTGCCCTTTCTTCCAGCACTTTCCGGAAAAATTCCAGAAATCCATCCTCCACAGCCACCTGATCCAGCTTTTCCTCCTGCAGGTCATAGAAATACTTCCCGCTCTTTGGTTCCAGCGAAAGGCTGTCCAGCGGAAATCCCTGTTTCCGCATTTTATGCGGCTTCCAGGTGAGAAGAAAACGCTCGCTTTCCATGGACGGCTCCATCGCCTCGTAAATATGTTCCTCGTCCAGGACAAGGCAAATCGCATTTTTATACCGGGCATTCAGATTTCCGTACCGCTTTGCCAGACCGGAATAATGAGAAAGCATTTCCTCATCCGACAAATATTTCCCCTGCACAGTGCGGACATGCACCCCGGGCTGAACCTCATCCGGAACGTTATCAAAGTACAGACCCGAATCACAGGAAAAAACCGGCAAATGGAATGCCCGATAATATGCCGTCGCCTTTTGCCGGGCATTTTCCAACGGCGTTTTTCCATCCTCCGGCACGGAAGGGATTTCACAGTTCAGATCCTCTAACCCCGTCAGCTCTATTCCCAGCTTTTCCAGCCTTCTTCTCATCGACGCAATTTTCGCAGGATTTCCTGTTCCGTATAGCAGCTTCATCTCTCCTTTGCGCCCCTTCCCCTTATTCAACCCCGGCAGCCGGACCGCTTTCCTCCGCCACTCTTTCCGCTATCACCGTATCACATATCAGCCGCCTTTTCAAGTAATTTCCACAGGTTTACAAAAATCCGGCGATGCCGGGTTACCGATTCATGCTTTCCACAAACTGCGTCCTTTTCGCGGTCATTTCCACCCACGCGGGCAAAAATCCGCTTTTTATCGCGTTCCGCACGGATTTGACATTGGACCAGGCGGCGCAGTAAAAGGGAACCTTCCCACGCTCCAGAATGGCCAGTGCCAGTCTGCCGGTGAGCGCCGACGCGATGCCCTTTCGGCGATATCCGGGCAGCACATCCACGCCGATCTGCCACATCGTTTCACAATCCGCCGAGCATCCGGCAAGGCCCACGAGCTTTTCGCCATCATAGGCGCCCATGCCCAGCACGTCCAGCTCTTTTCTTTTTTCACAAAGCGCATTTCCCCACTCCGGCAGATACAGCCCGGCAAAGTCCTCCGCATGCAGCTCTCTGATTTCAAAATCACACGCCCCTGCCCGCAGCCGCGTCAGATCCGGCAAAAAGTATTCCGCCATGAAACAGAGCTTCTCCCCAAAGGGCAGCAGAGCCTCATTGAGCACATGCAGGTTTGGCGTTTCAAAGCAATGCTCGGCCGGATACTTTTGGATATACGCCGACACGATGGACTCCAGCTCCGGATATACGGATGCCACAATGTTATTTCCGTAGGACACCAGATTGCAGGAAAGCGGCAGCTCCAGATACTTGCGCGCCGCCGGGTTTTCCCGGGAATACACGATTTTATTTTCCGTCCGCAAAAAGTCCTCCGGACCGCAGTTTAAATCAATCGCGGACTGCTCCATCGCAGTCCGCCAAATGTCCTGATTTGTCATTTTCATATCGTTTCCTAAAATCCCCGCAGCGCCTCTTCGTCCCCTTCCGTCTTATCGATCGTCCGGATCACCACATAGTAGCCGCCGCCGTTTCCGATTTCCACAAATACCCGGTCGCCCACCTTATGTCCCATCAGCGCCTTTCCCATGGGGGACTCTGTGGAAATCAACCCTTCCAGAGAATTCTGTCGCATGGTGGTCACGATCTTATAGCTTTCCGTCTCGTCCTCCTCTTCCAGATAAACCTCCACCCGGTTGTTCACGCCCACCTCATCCGACGCGGATTCGTCCGAAATCACCTCCGCAGTCTTGATCATCCGCTCCAGAAAACGAATCCTGCTCTCGTTGGCGTTCTTAAACTTCTTGGCCGCGTAATATTCAAAGTTTTCGGAGAGATCGCCATGCGCCCGGGCTTCCTTCACATCCTCCAGCGCCTGCTTACGGACCACCAGCTTTCTGTGCTCGATCTCCTCCTCCATCTTTTTGATATCACTTTGGGTCAACTGATTATTCATTTCACACCTTCCTCAATCCTTGGGCACAAAGCCCTCAAAAATAAAATAGTCATAAAAGGGACGACACGCGTCCAGCTGCGCCTGGCACTTCACCGTCCACGCCACCGCAGGGCAGCCGTAAAGGCTGCGGCACAGATTTTTGGAAAACGCCCGCATCGCCCGGCAGTCATAGGCGATAAAATCCGGTCTGGTGAGGAAATTCACCAGAAGATGGCGCATCACGTAAAAGACCGGCTGGCGGTTTTTATCCTCCCGCTGGAAATTCATGGAAAGCTGCCCGCGGCAGATGGAAGGATAGTGATTGCGATACCACACAAGCGCCCGGGGATGAAAGGATTCTATGCAGTATGTTCCTTCATAATGATTCAGAATTTCCTGCGTCCTTTCACAGATCCTGCTCTGGGCATTCTTCACCTTCAGCTCCACGATGAGCGGCACGCGCCCGTCCACCAGCTTTAACACCTCCGACAAAAGCGGAATATGCTGATCGCTCTGATAAACGGTATACTGCTGCAGCTCCTCCCAGGTGAGGCTGTCCACCTCCCTGTCCACCCTGCAAATCCTTTTCAGGTTGTAATCATGTACCACCACGACCCTGCCGTCTCTGGTCAGCTGCACATCCAGCTCAATGCCATAGCCGCCCTCCACCGCCTTCTGAAAAGCGGCGAGGGTATTTTCCGGCGCATTGGAAAGGTTATCATGCAGCCCCCTGTGGGCATAGTATACCCTGGGCATCCGCTCCGGCCTGTGGGAAAGTCTGGGGGAAATCGCGTACAGATACGCGCCCGCTGCCGCCAGCGTGGCCGGAATTCTCTTTTTATACCGCATTTGTTTAATCCTCCACATCAAAATTCTCCAGAATGTTTTTCTTCATCGCAGGCTTGTTGTCCCCGTGATGCACCATGCTCATGGTGATCATCGCCGCCACCGTAAACGCACAGGCATAGGGAAACAGAGTCCTGTAAGATACGTACTGTAAAAACGCGCCCGACAAAATGGGCGTAAATATCTGCGCCGCCATGGAAAAGGTGTAATACAGTCCGGTATATTTTCCCACATCGCCGCTGCTGCACATTTCCACCACCATCGGCAGGGAATTGACGCTGACCGCAGCCCAGCCCATGCCGATCAGCGCGAATCCCACGTTGATGACGGGATGATATTGATTGAAAAAGACCGCCGCAAAAAAGCTGATCAGCATCAGCGCCAGCCCTGCCTGGATCGTCCTTTTCCTGCCCACCCTGGCGGAAATGTATCCGATGGGAATATAGCCGATAATCGCCGCCACCGTCGCCACCATCAGGCAGTTGGCAAAGCCGCCGCCCTCCATCTGCCAGACCGTCCTGGCATAGCGGGAAAAAGCGGTCGTCACCGCATTATATGCCGCAAACCACAAAAAGATGGAAAGCAGAATCATTTTCAGGCTCTTTTTCACCTCCGGCGCAAGCTCTCCGGCAGTGTCCGCAAGCGCCTCCTCCTCCGGCTCCTCGGCAAGGTTTTGCGCCGCGATCTGCTCCGCCAGCTTTTTTTCCGGAACCGTGAGCAAAAGCAGCACCACCGCTGCCACCATCAAAAGGGCAACGCCCAGAAATACCGGCATATAATCCGGCGTTCCCTCCCCCTTGAGCAGCAGGCTGATCAAAATCAGCGTGTATACGCCTCCTATCGCGCCCATCAGATTGATGATGGCGTTTGCCTGACTGCGCAGCGGCTTCGGCGTCAGATCAGGCATGAGGGCGACCGCCGGGGAACGGTAGAGCCCCATGGAAATCAGCAGGAAAAACAGACTGACGACGAACAGCAGCAGATTCGCCTTCCTGTCCGCTATCGGCAGAAGCAGCATGAGCACCACCGCCAGCGCCGTCCCCACCACAATGAAGGGCGTGCGCCTGCCCCATTTCGTATCCGCCTTGTCGGACAGTGCGCCCAGAAGCGGCAGCAAAAATACCGCCAGCACATTGTCCCCCGCCATGATCGCCCCGGTGATCGTCTCGTTCATATGAAACGTCCCCTGCAGGATGAGCGGCACGATGTTGTCATACATCTGCCAGAACGCGCTGATGGACAAAAAAGCCAGTCCGATAAAAAAAGTTCTTTTGTAATTCAGTTTCATACCCCTTACCCCCTTGTGTGTGTTTGCCCGCTGCAGGTCACAGCAGCCCTCTCATTCCTCCTGCCTGCCCCAAAGCTCCCCTGCCCGAAATCCCAGCATCATCAGCTCCAGCATCTGCGGGTCATATTGCCTGTATTTCAAAAAATAATACAGCGTGTCCAGATAGTTCAAGAACGAACGCTTGTCTTCTCCCTTAAGCACCTGATTCGCCCGGTCCCCCACCAGAAAGGATGCGATTCTGGAAAAAACAAATTTTTCATTCACAAAGCTTAAAATATCGTCCTCCTGCTCCTTTTTTACAATTTGCAGCGGTTTTCTGCGCAGCAGCCAGAAGCTTTCATAGGAGATGACCTTGATCTCATTGATGTGATTGATCGGATGATACTTTTTCAGTCTGGACACATCGGAAAAATAATCCAGCACCGCGTGCATCAAAACCACCTCGTCCACCCGCACCGCTTCTTTTATGTGCAAACTGTCCAGAAACCGGTTACACTCCTGAAACAGGCAGGAATACCGGTTGCTGATCACATCCTGCGTAAACTCCTGCAAAATTTCCTCATAGTTGCTGTAAATGCTCTCGATATTATACATGGCGCGTTTCCCCTTCCAGCCGCATGATTTCATAACACAGCTTTGTTTGCAGAAAATTGCAGTAACTGTCCATGCTCTTATCCTCCACTGTCCCGTAACGGGTCTGGGATGTATCTCCCAGTAAATGCTGCTTGATGCTTCCCTCCTCCGTCAGGGCGATCATTTGATCCGCACTCCTGCGGACCTCTTCCGAAATACCGACAAAGCTCCTTTCTTCCCGCATATCCCTGTTCCTTTCCCGTCCGCCCGGCCTACAATGGCAAACGGCTCCTTTGCTTCAACCCGATTGTGGACATTTATCTGGAGATGACGGATAAAATGGCATCCTGCGCCGTCTGGATTTTATCCATCTCCAGCTCCGCAACCTGCTTAATCCGGCTGCCATAATCCCTGCGCACCTCCACCATGCTTCTTTTTCCTTCAAACTGTTCATCCGGCACATGCTGCAGCCTGCGGTAAAAGGAAGCCATTTCGTCTCCCATGCCTGCCAGCCGGTTTAAAAGCTCGGAAAATTCGGTCAGCATCGGATCCTTCTTTTTATAAGGGTACAGGATATGATGGTCGATCTCTCCCCATCCCTCTTCAAACAGCGTGCGCACCTGCAGCTCCAGATAGATGCCCCTGTACTTTATGATGTAATGTACGCTGCGGTAATATTTCTGGCTGTAAATATTGTCGCTGGAAATCCAGTCCGCATAAATGTCCCCGAAGTCCCCTGACCGCATATGGACCTTGGGCGCTTCCGCCATATAATAGTCCCGGTCCTGCTCAAAATCCCGCAGGCAGTCGTGCACATACCACTCCGGCCTGTTCTCAAAGCAGGAGAGCAGATGCTTGTGGAATACCACCCAGTCCTCCCGGTACAGCAAAAGCCCCCGGAAACCGATGATATCCGTCACAAATTTCAGATAATTTTCCCGGTTCAGCTTCCAGTACTTTAAGTAATTCTCCACCCGTCTGCGAATGATTTTCTCGATCAGGTGCTCCGCTGTTTTGATCCGGGTGCGGTAGGAGTGCAGCCCGGTTTTCTCCTCCTGATTCTCGATGATTTCCCGCACAAACATGTCCCGCACTTCGTAAAAATGCTCCAGCCTGCCCGTATAGTCCTCCGCAATCGCACACAGCTCTTCCCAGTCCAGCTCCGCCGCTTCAAACTGCGCCTCTGTCAGCGCATACTTCTCCAGAAATTTCTCTTTCTCCAAAAACACGGTTTTTCTCCCCTGTAACATTGCCTTACAGCGTAAATAAGCTCACTTTCAGTTCGCTTATTTACTTCATTATATTTCACCCATTCCGCAAAGTCAATCGAACGATTCCCGTTTTCCCAGCCGGATGTCCTCCATCAGGCGGTGCATTTCTCTGGGCAGATAGTCGAACAGATAGTTCTTTTCCTCGCTGTGCTTCTGCCGCCACACCTCCTCAATCTGCCCTCTTGTCCGCTCCAGCTCCTCCAATAGCTCCCGGGCGGAAAGCCTTCTCGCGCCCTGTCCGTATATGATCACCTGCTCCAGGGCATCCGAGGTTGCCACCGTCACCTGGTATTTGGGGCCCAGCCTGTGGGCAGTCTTTTCGATATACTGATCCGCCGTTTCCGCCTCTTTGGTGAATACCACATCGATATTGTGGTACTTCTGCACGCTGCCCTGTCCGCCTTCCACCCGATAGGCGTCAAAGACCAGAATCACCACACATTGATGAAATCCCTGATAGTTGGAAAGCAGGTCCATCAGCCGGTTGCGGGCGCTCTCGATGTTGACCTGCGCCAGCTCCCGCAGATCCTCCCAGGCAAAAATGATATTGTAGCCGTCCACCAGAAGATATTCCTCTCCGCTCTTTTCCCCTTTCCGGCTTCCGGCGGTACGCTGTCCTGCCGCCGTATCGTTTCGCCCGTCGTCCTGCCTGGCAGACCAGCTTCTGGTCACGGCCGGATTGACGGCACGCCTTTTTTTATAGCCGGTTCTCTCCTTTCTATTCGCTGAAAAGGTGCGGGCAAAAATTTCTTCCAGCTCTTCATTGGTAACCCCTTCCGGCAGGGCGGCGGTCCGGCGCGCTTTTCTACTTTCTTCTACCTCCTGCGCCGCCCGCGCAAGCGCTTCCTCCTCCGTCAGCTTCGGCGCAAGGCAGCTCTCCAGATGCATATAGCGTTCCACCTCATACCAGGGTACCAGAAATCCCGCCCCATGGGCACAAAACACCGAGCCCGGAGGATTGGCGATATCCGCCTCCGGATCATAAGCACATGCCAAAATCACCTCTTCTGCGTTATGGCATGGCGCATAGCCCTGCAGGGTACAATGCAGCTTTCCCCTGCCCCTCGTATATGCGGTCACTTCTTTTGCGTAACCGCCCATGGACGCCACCGGGGCGCTCCCTGTCAGCGTGTAAAATTCTCCGTCCATCTGCGGCGGCTGGCAGACGCCGTTCATTTTCTGCACATCCGTCATCGCCCTGCCCACATTTTCGGCAGGGATTGTCAGGCGAAAGGAATAAACCGGCTCTAAAAGCACGCTTTGGGCTTTCATCAATCCGTTGCGCAGCGCCCGGTAGGTTGCCTCCCTGAAATCGCCCCCTTCCGTGTGCTTTAAGTGCGCGCGCCCCGTCACGAGGGTGACTCTCATATCCGTGATCTCCGCCCCCGTAAGCACGCCCGGATGCCTTTTTTCTTCCAGATGGGTCATCACCAGGCGCTGCCAGTTTTTATCCAGGATATCCTCGCTGCAGGCGCTGCAAAATTCCAGCCCCGTCCCCCTCTTAGCCGGCTCCAGAATCAGATGAACCTCGGCGTAGTGGCGCAGCGGTTCAAAATGCCCCACGCCCTCTGCGACAGAGGCGATCGTTTCCTTATATACAATGCTTCCGGCTCCGAATTCCACCGGAATGCCAAACCGTTCCTGGATCAGATTTTCCAGGATTTCAATCTGTACCTCTCCCATCACCTGAGCATGAATCTGCCGCGTCTCTTCCTGCCAGCACACGGAAAGCTCCGGTTCCTCCTCCTCCAGCTGCTTCATCCTCCGATACATGCCATGAACGTCACAGCCCTCCGGCAGGATGAGCTGATAAGTCAAAACCGGCTCCAACAGAGGCGGCAGGCTCCCGGACTCTGCCCCGAACCCCTGCCCGGCAAAGGTTTGGGTCAACCCGGTCACCGCGCAGACCATACCCGCGCAGGCCTCCTGCACAGGCCGAAAGGAAGCGCCGGAATAGATGCGGAGCTGATCCGCCTTTTCCTCCCAGATTTCCTCTGCTCCCATGCCCGGCGCACGGTTCGTCAACAGCGCCTTCGCCTTCAGACTTCCCCCTGTGATTTTCATGTGGGTCAGCCTGCTTCCCTGCCCGTCTCTTGTGATCTTAAATACCCGGGCTCCAAATGCCTCCGGATACAACGTAGGCATCATATATGCTTCCAGTCCGTCCAGAAGCTCCTTCACGCCGAATCCTTTGAGGGCAGAGCCAAAAAAACAGGGAAACACCTTTCTGTCTGCGACCAGCCTCTGCATATCCGGTATCGCAATCGCTTTCCCTTCCAGATACCGTTCCATCAGCCTTTCGTCGCATACCGCCAGATTTTCCCAGAATTCCTCCGACACCATGCCTGCATCTTCGGGCGCTTTTTGCAAAAGTCTCCCTTCCCTGTCATAGCTTCCGTGCAGAGGAGAAAAGTCCAGACACAGCATGTCCAGCCCGCTTTGCAGCTCCTTTATCAGCGCTTCCCTGTCCGCCCCGTCCTGATCCATTTTATTGATAAACAAAAAAACCGGAATCTCATACCGCGCAAGCAGCCTCCAGAGCGTTTCCACGTGCCCCTGCACGCCGTCCGCGCCGCCGATCACCAGCACCGCATAATCCAACACCTGCAGCGTCCGCTCCATTTCCGCAGAAAAGTCCACATGCCCCGGAGTATCCAGCAGTGTGATCCGATAATCCCCCAGCTCAAAAAGCGCCTGCTTGGAAAAAATCGTGATTCCTCTGTCCTTCTCCATCGCGTCCGTATCCAGAAACGCATCCCCATGATCCACCCTGCCTTGCCTGCGGATAACCCCTGTCTCATATAAAATACGCTCCGCCAGCGTCGTTTTTCCCGCATCCACATGGGCGAGAACGCCCACGGTAATATATTGCTTTGGTTTATTTGGGAATCTCCCATCCATAAACTCCCTCTTTTCATCTTTTCTAGAAAGTACCATATTCAGCTTATCATGTATCCCAAAAAATGACAAGCAAAAGCCATTCTTCTCCTGCTCTATGTCTTACTTATCATGATGTGAGGAAATGTCATCTCGTTTGGCGGCAGGCACGGGGAGCCGTGCGGAGAACCGGCGGCATACGCCGGAAAGAAACCGCTGGCAGAAGGAAACCTGCTGTTTCCGGTCGCTTTATCCGGAGCGGAGAAATTCCCGAAATGACCGGATATTCCTGGGACAGGGCGCAAAACTGTCTGAACGCAGTGAGTTTTTTTGCGCCCTGTCCCGTTTAGGAATAGCCGGGCATTTTGTGGAATTTCCCGCTCCGGATATCGCGACCGGAAACAGCAGGTTTCCTTCTGCCAGCGATTCCTTTCCGGCGTATGCCGCCGATTCTCCGCACGGCTCCCTGTGCCTGCTGCCAAACGGGAGAACATTGCGGGCGGGACCGCAGTTACTGTTCGCTCCTGCGCCTGGTCCGGTAAGCCGAGGGCTTCATCTGCATCATTTTCAAAAATTCCCTGTTAAAATAGCTGATATTATTAAAACCGCACAACAGGCAGATCTCACTGATCTTCTTATCCGTCTCCGTCAGATAAACGCAGCTTTGCAAAAGCCGGTATCTTTTCAGATAGGTAAACGGCGTATATCCGGTCACCTGCCGAAAGGAGCGGCAGAACTGCCCCTCGCTCAAATGCGCCGTCCGCGCCAGCGTTTCCAGCGAGATTTCCTCCTGAAAATGTCCATGGATAAAATCCAGCGTTTCCTGCATCCGCAGCTCTACCCTGCCGTCCAAACGCCTGCCGGATATCTGCCGGATATGATTGGTATACACATTCTGCCAGATCACCTGCAAAAGGCCCCTGATCAAAAGCTCCGTTTCCCGGTTCTCCTTTTCCTCTGCAAAAATCCGTTCCATATCCGCCAGCACCTCCCTCTGCCATCGGATTTCTTTCGTCAGATGCAGGGAAAACCCTGCCGGATTTTGCAAAATGGGCAGCACATACTTCTGATAGGACACAGGCTCTGACGGCGATGCGATCAGATCCGCCGAAAATACCAGCGCCCGATGCACACCCACCTTAGCTTTGCCGGATATGCCTTCTCCATGATTTCCGTCCAAATCCTGCGCCGTCCTTCCTGCCTCCTGCACGCCCCACGCATGATGTAAAAGCTTCGGCGGAATCAGCATGGCTTCTCCCGCATGTAACAGGCAGCATGTATCCTCAATCGCAAATTCCAGCGTACCGCTCTCCAGATAAAACAACTCGATTTCCGGATGCCAGTGCAGATACAGCGCCTCCTCTTCCCCTGCATAAAACAGGCTTTTATGCACCGAATAGGGCACCGCCCGCGTCACATGCGAAATTCCCTCCAGATACCGTCTCTCCATCAAACACCTCCCGGTTGATTCCTGCAGGCAGCGAATCAGACTGCTGCCGGGCCAAACTCCCATAATACAACTATATATGAAATTTTCACAATGATCAAGATAGTATTACTTTTCGGCAATATTATGATAGAAAAAAAGTGATTTTTGCGATATTCTACAGATATAGACAGGATAGGAACGTTATCGGGGGCAGGCGTCCCTTTCCGGAAAAAACATCCCCGAAATGATACTGGCAAAAGCCAAAAGCGAAAGGAGAGAGGTATGGATTTTTTTGAGATCAGGAACGACAGCCTGATTTTCAGGCAGGATGGGGAGACCGTCATGGTCACGCCCTGGGGCGACAACAGCCTGCGGGTGCGCTCCACCATTTTAAGCGACATTGATGAGAGCAGCATTGCGCTTCTTACACAGCCTGCAGTGGATGCCAAAATTACCATCGACGAACAAAATCCCCGCAGCGCATCCGTCGAAAACGGCAAAATCCGCGCGGAGCTTTACGCGCAGGAATGGGGGAACGCCCTGCGCATCACCTTCAAAAACCAAAACGGAAAAATACTGCTGCAGGAGATTCCCAACGGAGGCGCCCTGACCCTGAAGGCGCGCCACTTCAAGGCTCTTCCCGGCGGCAGCTTCCGCTTAAAAGCGAGCTTTTCTTCCAACCCGGAGGAAAAAATCTACGGCATGGGACAATACCAGCAGGAAATCATGAATCTCAAGGGCTGCAACCTGGAGCTGGCGCACCGCAACTCTCAGGCCAGCATTCCTTTTTATGTATCCAGCCTGGGATACGGCTTTTTGTGGCATAACGCGGCGATCGGCGAGGTTCACTTCGGAAGCAACACCACAGAGTGGATCGCAGAATCCACAAAGCAGCTGGACTACTGGATCACTGCCGGCGACACGCCCGCGCAGATCGAGGAGGCCTACGCAAACGCCACCGGTAAAGCGCCCATGATGCCGGAATTCGGCCTGGGCTTCTGGCAATGCAAGCTGCGCTACTACAATCAGGAGCAGGTGATTTCCGTCGCCCGGGAATACAAAAAGAGAAATATTCCGCTGGACGTATTCGTCATCGACTATTATCACTGGTTCCGCTGCGGCGACTGGCGCTTTGACAGCGAATATTTCCCCGATCCTGCCGCCATGATCAAGGAGCTGCACGATATGGGCATCGAAACGATGGTCTCTATCTGGCCCCAGGTGGACTGGCGCAGTGAAAACTATGAGGAAATGAAGCAGCAGGGACTTTTGGTGAAAAGCAATTCCGGCGTTGACGTGCAGATGCTTTTCCACGGCAACAACGTTTTCATGGACGCCACCAATCCCCGCACCCGGGAATACGTCTGGGACAAGTGCAAAAAAAATTACGCCGATTTAGGGATCAATCTCTTCTGGCTGGATGAGGCGGAGCCGGAATTTACAGGCTACGACTTCGATACCTACCGCTATCACGCAGGACCGGTGGCGGAAATCGGCAATATTTACCCCAGAGAGTACGCCCGTCTTTTCTATGAGGGACAAAAGGCAAACGGTCAGGAAAACATCGTCAATCTGATCCGCTGTGCCTGGGCCGGAAGCCAGCGGTACGGCGCTCTGGTCTGGTCCGGGGACATTATGTCAACCTATGAGGACTTCCGCAAGCAGATCTGCGCCGGCATCCACATGGGCTTAAGCGGTATTCCCTGGTGGACCACGGACATCGGCGGCTTCCACGGCGGTGTGACGGAAAGTGAGGACTTCCGCGAGCTTTTGGTTCGCTGGTTCCAGTTTGGCACCTTCTGTCCCGTCATGCGCATCCACGGCTGCCGCCAGCCCGGCGAAACGATCATCAACAAAGCCGGAGAGGTGCGGGAATGGACCGGAGCCGACAATGAAATCTGGAGCTTCGGCGATGACAACTACCCTACGCTGGTCAAGTTCATCCGGGTCCGCGAAATGATGCGCGACTATACGAGGGAATTGATGCGGCAGGCCCACGAAAAGGGCGATCCCGTCATCCGCGCCCTGTTTTACGAATTCCCCGAAGATCCTGCCTGCTGGGATGTGACGGATGCCTACCTGTTCGGTCCCGACATCTTAGTCGCTCCCGTCTGCCATGAAAAGGCGAGAAGCCGCCAGGTATATCTTCCCGCCGGCGCTGCCTGGGTACATGCCGGAAACGGACAGACCTATCAGGGCGGACAAAGCTATGAGATCGAAGCGCCGCTCGAAACGCTTCCCATCTTTTTGCGGGAAGGCAGACAGGCATATCTGATCGGACAGATTTAAAAAAATAGCGCGAAAAAAGGCAGGGCTCACAAAGCCCTGCTTTTTTCATAAAACATTGTCCATCAATTCCTGGTAAAACATGGAATAATCCGTCCGTTTTTCCTTGATAAACTGAATCGCCGCCGAAGGGTGGCTGTTTAAAATACCTGTCAAAAGATAGGGAATGTCATACCCCCACACCACTCCCTCTTCCCGCAGCTTACACATGTGCTGCTCCACAAAGTTCATAATCGCCAGCTTGTTGTACTTGGGATTTTTCAAAAAGCACAGCAGCGACTCCATGTAACAGTTGCCCGCACCGCGCCCCATGCCGCTCACGGTCGCATCCAGATAGCTGACGCCCCGGGACAGCGCCTCAATCGTATTGGCAAAGGCCAGCTGCTGATTGTTGTGGGCATGAATGCCGATTTTCTTATTGTATTTCGCCGCCACATTCAGATATTTATCGCAAAGGCGCTCCATCTGCTCCGGATAAAAGCTGCCGAAGCTGTCCACCACGTAAATCACATCCACGCTGCTCTGCCCCAGCATATCCAGCGCGATCTCCAGATCACTGTCATTGACCTTGGATACCGCCATGATGTTTGCGGTCGTCTCATAGCCCTTTTTCTTCGCATCCTCCAGCATTTCGATACAGGCGGGAATCGTGTTGATGTAAGTCGCTACCCGCACCATATCCACCACGCTGTCCTTGCGGTTTAAAATATCCTTTTTAAAATCCGTTCTTCCCACATCCGCCATCACGGAAATTTTCAGATCCGTCTTGTTGTCGCCCACAATGCTGCGGATATCCTTCTCATCGGTGAATTTCCACTTTCCGAATTTTTTCGTGTCAAAAATTTCCTTCGAGGCCTTATAGCCAAACTCCATATAGTCCACGCCCGCCTTGATGTTTGCAAGATACAAAGCCTTGACAAACTCATCCGTAAACGAAAAATTATTCACCAGTCCGCCGTCCCGCATCGTGCAGTCCACCACCCGGACATCCTGACGGACGGACACCAACGATCCCTGCCTGTTGCTCATGTTTTCTTTCCTCCTGCATTTTCGCACTTTAAACCGTTAAACAACTTATAACAGCATATCGGATTTTTTTGCGCTTGTCAAGGGACAATCTCAGAAGTCTGCTACAAACCGTCCCCGCCGCTGATGCAGACTGTTTTTGGGGCCGCCATGTCCGAAACGGCAAAGGGTGATTTTATCACAGAAGCCAACTCTTTTTTTGGGTAAACTATGTAAAACAAAGGAAAGAGGAGGACAAAACCATGTCAGCTATCACGATTCATAAAGGAAACTTTCAGGAAGAGGTCATTCATTCCGACAAGCCTGTCCTGTTGGACTTTTGGGCGCCCTGGTGCGGTCCGTGCCGTATGGTGGCTCCGGTTATGGAAGAAATCGCGGAAGAACGTCCCGATATCAAGGTCGGCAAAATCAATGTGGACGAACAACCGGAGCTTGCCGGGCAGTTCGGCATCATGAGCATTCCGACTCTGGTGGTGATAAAAGAGGGTAAAATTGCCCATCAGGCTGTGGGGGCCCGTTCAAAAAGCCAGATACTCGCAATGCTGTAAGGAGGTACACAATGGGATTATTCGATTTTCTGCATAGCCCTGACATCAATAAAGGCATAAAGGAATACAGCCAAACCAGCGGCGCAATCCTGCTGGATGTTCGAACCCCTCAGGAATATCAGACAGGTCATATTCCCGGCAGCCAAAACATCCCCCTGCAGGAGATCAGACGGGTGAACGCTGCAATCCCTGACAAGAGCACGCCGCTCTTCGTACACTGTCAGAGCGGAGCCAGGAGCCGGCAGGCCGTAGGGGAATTGCAGCGTATGGGATATCTTCGTGTAAAAAATATCGGCGGAATTTCCGCTTATACCGGAAAGGTGGAATCAAAATGAAAGTAGTCATTGTAGGCGGCGTGGCGGGAGGCGCCACGGCAGCAGCACGCATCCGCAGACTGGATGAACAGGCTGAGATTGTCGTTTTTGAGCGGTCAGGATATATCTCCTATGCCAACTGCGGTCTTCCCTATTACATCGGAAATGTGATTTCCGATCCTGAGGCATTGACTCTCCAGACCCCCGAAAGCTTCTTTGCCCGCTTCAACATTCACATGAAGGTGCATCATGAGGTCACTGCCATCCATCCTGATCGTAAAACAGTCTCCGTCAAAAATCTGGAGACCGGAGACATTTTTGAGGAAAGCTACGATAAGCTTCTCCTGTCTCCCGGAGCCAGACCTGCCCGTCCCAGGGTTTTGGGGACAGAACTGGATCAGGTATTTACCCTGCGAACGGTGGAGGATACCTTCCAAATCAAAGCATACATTGACAGGCATCACCCGAAATCAGCGGTTTTGGCAGGAGGCGGATTCATCGGTCTGGAGCTGGCGGAAAATCTGCGCAGTCTGGGCATGGAGGTCACCATCGTTCAACGGCCCAGGCAGCTGATGAACCCCTTTGACCCGGATATGGCCGCATTTATTCATGGCGAAATGCGCGGGCACGGCGTCCGACTGGTGCTGGGACATACGGTGGAAGGCTTTGCCGAGAAAGACGGCGGCGTAGAGGTTCTGCTAAAGGACGCGCCGAACCTCTGCGCCGACCTTGTGGTACTGGCTATCGGCGTCACACCGGACACCGCTCTTGCAAAGGAAGCGGGACTGGTGACCGGCATCAAGGACAGTATCGTGGTGAACGACAGGATGGAGACCTCTATTCCGGACATCTATGCCGTTGGAGACGCGGTACAGGTAAAACACATCGTCACCGGGCAGGATGCCCTGATCTCTCTGGCCGGTCCCGCCAACAGGCAGGGGCGGATTGCCGCCGACAATATTTGCGGCGGGGACAGCCGCTATCCCGGCTCTCAGGGCAGCAGTGTCATCAAGGTCTTCAACATGACGGCAGCCGTCACAGGTCTCAATGAAACCAACGCCAAAAAAGCCGGGCTGGATGTGGATAAGGTGATTCTCTCCCCCATGAGCCATGCCGGTTACTACCCCGGCGGAAAGCTGATGACCATGAAGGTGGTATTCGAGAAGGAAACCTATCGCCTTCTTGGCGCTCAGATCGTTGGCTATGAGGGCGTAGACAAACGGATCGACGTTCTTGCCACGGCCATCCGCACGGGAATGAAAGCCACCAGCCTGGAAGAACTGGATCTGGCCTACGCGCCCCCCTACTCCTCCGCGAAGGACCCGGTCAACATGGCGGGCTTCCTGATCGATAACATTGAAAAAGGGATTCTCCGGCAATGGTTCTTAGAGGATCTGGATCGGCTTTTCCGGGATAAAAATGCCGTTCTGCTGGATGTCCGGACAACGGGAGAGTACAGCCGCAGGCATATTGACGGGTTCCAAAACATTCCTGTAGACGAGCTGCGCGAACGGCTGGATGAGGTGAAACGGGGCAAACCGGTCTATGTGATCTGCCAGAGCGGCCTGCGCAGCTACATTGCCTGCCGGATTCTGACCGGATATGGCTATGAGACGTATAACTTTGCGGGGGGATTCCGGTTCTATGATACGGTGATTTGCGACCGCCGGCTGATTGAATCCGCCACTGCCTGTGGAATGGATCAAACAACGTCAGGCTTCGCGGATTAGCATACGGAGCCATAAACAATTAATCGCCGCGCTTTTCGAGCCATCCTTATATCAGGAAAAGGTAACAGTTCAGACTCGTCTAAACTGTTACAGCAAAACGCCGTCAGCTATCAATATGCCCTTTCCCCCTGATTGGGTAAAACCATATTGATAGCCAACGGCGTTGATTTTTCTATACTTCGCTCAAAAGCTCCAGCTTCGTCCGGTCCGTCAGCTCCACCGCACCCCGGGACAATCTGACCATGCCCTCGCTCTGAAAATAGCGGAGCATCCGGGTCACCACCTCCCGATGCGTCCCCAGATGATTGGCGATGCTCTCATGGGTGATGTGCAGAAGGTCCGCGCCCTCAATGGCTGCTTCTTCCAAAAGAAAGGAAGCCACCCTTTTATCCATGCTGTTCCACATGATCTGCTCCATCAGCCACATGACCTCCGAAAAACGGGAAGCCATGATTTCATTGGTATAATTGGACACGGCAGCGGACTGCTCCATGAGCTGTTTATAGACATCTGCGGGAATGATCCAGAGCTCCGTATCCTTTTCCGCCGTGACCGTTATGTCAAACTGGATAGAGCGCAGGACGCAGGAGGCTGAAAACAGGCAGAGATCCCGGTCAAACAGCCGGTAGATCGTAACCTCCCGCCCTTCCTTAGAGAGGATAAACGCCCGGAGTTGACCGGCTTTTATCAGCAGCAGACCCGTGCAATCTGTGCCGCTGTGGAGCATGGCGCCCTTCTTCACAGTGCGGAACGTTACTTTGGCGGAGACTGTTTCCTGCTGCCAAGGCTTCAATTGATTCCATATAGGAAAGTACTCGGAAAATTCCATCGCTTTTTGCCTCGCATTCTGTTGCATTCCATACATAATCCCTGATGGTATACTGGCTTTCCCGCCCAGTATAGCATATATTTCCGATGGTCTCAATATGGGGGTGAATTTTCGACACAAAGCGCCCCATTTACCATACTAAAACTCCAAACTGTCTGCATTGAGAAGGAAATATTTCATCCCCATGATCACAAATCCCTCATCATTTCTCCACGGTTTTTTTGTACCATTCACGATAACAATCTTCTTGAATGAATCCGGAATATTTCGAAGTGAATTGAGCTCCTGCATCTGCTTTTCCTCAGAAGCCATATCATAAGCTACCTGAATGTAATATCTCTGACTGCTCTGATTTACTACAAAATCAACCTCCAGCTGCTTACGAATGGTTTTTCCTTCGCTATTCTTTGCATACACCTCTACAATACCAACATCCACATTATACCCCCGTACAAGTAACTCATTATAAACAATGTTCTCCATAATATGAGTAGGCTCCTGTTGTCTAAAGTTCAATCTGGCATTTCTAAGTCCTACATCCGTAAAGTAATACTTTAGATTTGCACCCACATATTTTCTGCCTTTAATATCGTATCGACTGGCTCTGGAGATCAGAAAACTTTGCGCTAAATAATCAATATGGTTGGAAATGGTTTTGTTACTATAATTGATACCACATTCTGATTGGAATGTATGCGATATTTTCGTCGGATTTGTAGGCGCTCCTATGGCAGAAGCAAGTATATCCACTAAAGTTCCAATCTCATCCACGTTCTGAATCTTATTTCGCTCAACTACATCCTTGAGATAAACATTTGCAAAAATATTTTTCAGATACTCTGCCTTTTGACGTTCCACTGAAAATTGTACCACTTGCGGAAGTCCGCCATATATCATATACTCATTCCACGCATCATCATAATCCCTGTCAAAAACTGCGTAAAATTCAGCAAAGGACAAAGGATAAATTCTAATTTCATCACCTCTGCCCCTAAATTCAGTTATAATATCGCTGGATAAAAATTTAGAGTTGCTTCCGGTTACATATACATCAATATTACTTATGCGAAGCAGACTGTTCAGTACTTCTTCAAATCTGGGCATAAACTGCACTTCATCCAAAAGCAAATAATATTTTCTTTCGTCCTTCATTACATTCTTGATATACTGATAACATCTTTTTGGATCTCTCAACTCCTCATTTTCAATTCCATCTAACGCTATCTCAATGATGTGGCTGCTATCCACGCCACTTTCCAATAAATACTTCTTATATAGCACAAATAACAGGAAAGACTTTCCGCATCTTCTGATTCCCGTAATAATTTTGATCATTCCGTTATCTTTTCTTATTTTTAGCTGTTCAAGATAAAAATCTCTTTTAATCTCCATACTTTCGCTCCTTATTTTTGTGTATTAACACATTTTTGAGTAATACTATTGTATCACTGAATGATTTTCACTTCAACATGAATTACTATTTTATGTGTTTTGACACAATTTTATGTCGCAAACATATGGAAAAAGATACCCGGATCCTACCTCGGCAGACTATTTTCAACACAGATCAACCCATACCCCACTTTTTCGTTTGGATACACTAACTCCCCCCGGATCGCCTTCGCCCCTCTCCGCAGATACGCCTTCATCTTCTCCCCATACAGATACGGATCGTTCCCCCGCACCACGCCCCATTCCATCAAAAGCGCCGCCGCTCCGCAGACTATGGGCGTGGCAAAGGATGTCCCGGTCACCCGCTGGGTGCCGCCGCCGGATGCGGGCGCCAAAAGCTCCACGCCCGGCGCTGCCAGATCCGGCTTGGTATCGGCAAAGACGCTTTCATTTTCCACAAAAACCGGCGCGCCGCGCCCCGAAAAATCCGCATAGGAATCATATGCCTGATGAATGGCGCCCACCGTCAGCACCTTCTGGGCGGTGCCCGGGATCGTCAGGGAAAGCTGCGGCGCAGGACGCACGAACCGGGTGCCGGCTGTGCGCGCCTCCTGTCCGGGCAGATACATCTGATATTCCCCGGAAACCACCGAAATGCCCTCCAGACGGATTGCCCAGACGCCTGCCTCAATATATGTCTGTCTTGGGATCAAATCAAAAAAAATTTCCTGCTGAATGGAATAAGGAGACGGCTGTCCCGCATAAATCAGCACTTCCGTAGTCAAAGTCCTGACTTCCTGTCTGCCCGTCTGTGCAAAATGTACCGGGATTTCCTGCCCGGAAGGCGCGTAAAGCGTCACAGCGAAAAGATCCGCATAATTTTTCCAAAGCTGTATGCTCAGCGTCCTCTCGTAGTCCGCCACCACCAGCTCCACCGTCTCCGTCATCCCTGCTTTTAGCCGCCCGGAGGCATGCCCGGAGGAAGCGCCCTCGTTTCCGCTGCCCACACAAATCACCGTGCGCCCGCTTTCCGCCGCGTTATCCAGAAAGCGGGCAAGCAGGGAAGAGCCGTCATGGGGACCGTAATTGTTCCCAAAGCTGATGTTCATGGAAACCGGCCTTTGCAGCTGCTGCCCCTTTTGCAGCGCCCATGCAACCGCCCGCATCAGCTCTGTGGTGCGCGGAAAACCGGTCTGCAGACTGGCGAGCTTTACCACCAAAAGCTCTGCGCCGGGCGCGACGCCCGTCAACAGCGGATTGGGATTGCTTCCTGCCGCGATCGCCGCCACAGACGTTCCATGTCCGGACCTGTCAAGGCTTGGCACAAGCAAAAAGGCGCTGTCCCGGTTTCCTGTCTCCAGCGCCCTGTCAATCTGCTCCTTTGAAAATTCCACGCCGATGGCAAAGCCCTCGGGCGGAGCGAAACGCCCTCCGTCCTGTGCCGCCTCTTCCAGGACTTCTCCTGCCTCCCTCTGTCCCTCATCGGATAAAATGGGGGCTGCCGCATCCTGTCCGGTGACGGTGTTTTCCGTCGCCCTCTGTCCGTTCCCATTGTCCTCCTGCCGCGCATTGAGCGCCTCTGCATCCAGCGTCTGATCCCACAAAAAGGCAATCCGACTGCTGCCATCCGCATTTCTGAAATCTGTCATATAATAATCGATCCCGGAGTCCAATACCGCCACCAGTACACCCTGTCCGGAAAGATTATCTCTCCTTTGGCTCTGCTCTCCCACCGCCACACCGCCCTGTGCCTGCACAAGCGGCAGGATACAGCTTGCCCTTTTCGCTTCATAAAGACCGTTTTGCAGGTTCTTTGGCATCTCCACATACTCCACCTGAGGCGCCGCTGTCAAAACCGGAATCAGCCGCTGTGGCAGTCTCACAATCGCATAACCGGCGAGCAGAGTTTCCACTCTTATGCCGTACTGCTCCAGCTCCTCAAGGCTGCCGCTGTACTTGACAATCAGCTCCCAGGTCTCCTCCTCCTGATTGAATCCCACGTTCAGCACATCCGAGCGCTGCCGTTCCTCCTCGCTCGATTCCAGGCTCAAATTCAGTATATCCTCCAGTTTTTGTGATGGCATCTGTCCCTCCGGGCATTCAGAGCATTCCTTATACCGTATTACCCAAAATCAATAAAAATGCTTCTTTCATAAAAATACCGCAGATTATTATCATGCAGTTTGGCGCCGCTTCCCATCCCGATGCCATTGACAGGAGGAATTGCGTTGACCGCAAACAGGGCTACTCCTTCACTGCGCCCATCACGATTCCGGTCACAAAATATTTTTGCAGGAAGGGATAAATCAATAAAATCGGGATCATGGATACCACGACCTTGGCGGAATTAAATGTCAGGCTGGACATTTTCATATGCTCTGCCAATTGTTCCGTCGTCATAGACGCCATCTGCTGCGGATTCAAATCCACGATCAGGGACTGGATATAGGTCTGCAGAGGAAGCTTTTCCGGAGAATCAATGTATATTTTTCCATCGAAAAAGGCATTCCAATGATTCACAACACAAAACAGTGCGACAGTCGCCAGTGACGCCTTCGATAATGGCAAATAAATCCCACATAAAATGCGCCACGGATTTGCGCCATCCACGCACGCCGCCTCTTCAAGGGATTTGGGGATCCCCTTAAAAAAATTCATGAGCAAAATCACATGAAATACCGGAACCGCCCCCGGGAGAACGAGCGCCCATATCGTATCGATCAGCTTAAGATTTTTCACCACCATAAAGGTCGGAACAAGCCCGCCATTGAACATCATAGTGAATATCACCGTCCACATATACAGCTTTTTACCCTTAAACTGACTCTCGCTCTTCGATAGCGGATAGGCCATCAAAACGGACAACACCATGTTTATGCAGGTCCCCAGTATTACCCTTTCCACTGAAATAAAAAAGGATCGTGCAAACTGCTTTTCCTGAACAATGGCCCGGTAAGAAGCAGTGGTAAATTTTACGGGCCAGAAGCGCACTTCCCCCAACGCGGCGCTTGTCCTGTCGCTGAACGAAACAGCGATGGTATTCAAAATAGGGATCAGACAAATCATGCCACAGCCAAAAAGCAGCAATAAAAGTATTATATCTGATAATTTCAATTTTTTATGCATATATCCCTCTCCATGCCTTTTCATGCGCTGCGCGCCAAACGCGCAGGTCTGCTCAAATAGCAGCCAGAAATTTATATAGACATCCAGCATTACAGTACCCTGGTCCTATAACCGAAAATTGCAAAAACAAACTCCCTAAAAAACCCTGTATCCTGCAAATCTGTCCGCCAGCTTATACGACAGAATCAGCAACAGCGAGCTGAACACCGATTTAAAAAAGCCCACTGCCGTGCCAAAGCTGTACTGCAATCCCATAAGTCCCACTCTGTATACATAAGTATCAATAATATCTCCGGTTTCATAAACAAGAGGACTGTATAAGTTCAAAATCTGATCAAAGCCCGCGTTCAGAACATGTCCAAGGTTTAACGTAGTCATCAGAACGATTGTGGGCATCAGGCCCGGGATCGTAATATGCCATATTTTCTTCAAACGCCCCGCTCCGTCCATTTCCGCCGCTTCATATAAGGATGGATCAATATTCGTCATGGCGGCAACATACACAATCGCGTTATACCCAAATTCCTTCCAGACATCACCTAAAATGATGATCGGGCGAAACCAGTCGTTACTGGCAAGGAACATGACCGGTTCTTTCCCGAGGCCCTGCATCATATGGTTTACAACTCCCGTATAGGAAAAAATATTGCGGAACATCACGGCTAAAATCACCCATGAAAGGAAATGCGGCAGATAAACCGCCGTCTGTACTACCCGTTTGGCTCCCACAAACCTGCATTCATTCAGTAAAACTGCAAATAGCACGGCTGCAGCCATTCCAAGAACAATCTTACATACAGAAATGATTATGGTATTGGTAAAAATCTGGTAAAAATCCGGCAGCATGAATATCCTGGCAAAGTTTTCCCATCCGACAAACCGGGAACCGGAAATTCCTTTGGCGGGCTGAAAATTCTGAAAAGCCATAATCAGCCCTCCCATCGGAATCAAAGAAAAAACAATCAAAAAAATCATTCCCGGCAATAGCATAAAATGATAGTAAACGCTGTTTCTGTTCTTTTTCAATGCAACCCCCTTATTATCAGGCGGCCGGAAAGACCGCCTGAACCACATTTTATAATATTGCATCCCAAAATTATTTTCTGGCATCGATAATCGCCTGTACTTCATCCGTCAGCGTCTGTCCTCCCAGCTTATACCACTGATCCACAAACTCATCAAAGTAGTCGATATCTTTTTCTCCGATGATGATCTGCAGGCACATCTGCTGCTCCATTTTGTCCAGAGTCGGCTTCAGCGATACACTGGACTCTGTCGTATAACTATATGCCGGCGTGACAGGATGGTTTTCCGGCGTATCCAGAATATTGGATCCCAAATAACGTCCATTATAATCGCTGAAATTATTTTTCGCGTTTTCGTCGGACGGATCCACGCCATCCGCAAACCGCCTGGCTCCTTCCGCTTTCCATCGGTCATAATCGGTCGTGCGCTCATTATCATTCATAACCCCTGTTTCAACCAGCTCCTTCGTCAACCTCCCAAGCTCCGGAACCACATCATAATAATCCAGATTAAATCCTCCTGTCGGGAAAAGCGCTTCTCTGGACACGCCCTGATCAAAAACCGGCTTGACCGCTTCCATCCCCTCTTTATTAATACCACGGTATATATCATATTCAAGATTAATGATTTTGAGCAGCGCTTCCGGATTTTTACAGTTTTTATTGACAACAATAATATCGCCGGTAGGGGCAGGCGTCAGATGATTATATTCCCCATTCTCATCAAGCGGCGCGTTAACAGGCATAAGCCGCGCTTCGGGATTATTGGAATAAATATCCACATTTCCTCCCCACCAGGGCGCAAACCATGCTCCCGCCAGCCCCGCATCAACAATCGCATCTGTCTCACCGGCCCCAACTCTTGTCAGAAACTGTTTATCTATCAGCCCCTCCTCATACATGCTCCGGAGTATTGCGAGACCTTCCTTCATTTCTGGCGCTGTCGATCCATAATAAACCTTTCCGCTTTCATCAGACATCCATTGCTTTGGATAAGCGCCCACGCTGTGAAAGATCGGGTCTGCCGAAAACTTACTGCCATAGCCGTTTACCGGTTCCGTCGCGTTCAGCGCAAGCCCCAGCGTATTTCCTTCCCCGTTTTCCCCCGGATCCTTCTCCATAAATTCCTTCAAAATATATTTGAGGTCATCGAGCGTTTTGGGAGGATCCAGATTCAGCTTTTCCATCCAATCCGCGCGCAGCCATAGCAGATTATGCCCATACCCAATATTCGCGCTGGTCACCCCATACAGCTTTCCGTCAAAGGTCAGCGGATCCAGATTTCTGCCGTCAAAGGAGTCGTAGGTGGCACGCAGATAATCTCCCGCACATTTTTCATATACCTCCGACAGATCAGCCAGCATGTCGTTTTCAACCATCTGGCAAAATGTGAGATAATTTGCCGCCGGAATGTAAATGATATCAGGAAGATTACCGGATGCCATATTCAAAGAAAGCTTGTTATTATATTCGCTGGATTCCGCCTGCCACGCAATCTCCACATTGATATTCAATTCGTCTCTGATCCAGTCCAGCATGATATTGTCCTCCGGAGACTGCCCCTCTATCAGATGCGGATTCGTTATCATCACCTTGGATATGGATACGGTAACGGGCTCTTCATATTTTCCAAGCGGCGTCAACACAGTATCTGCCTCTTCCGGATTCTCTGTCCCAGACACGCTCCCGCCGGATGCTTCCGGCTCCCCCAAAATATTGCGCTCTGTGGCGTCTTTCTGTCCACATCCTGCAAGCAAAACAGAACCTGCCGCCAGCAAAGCAACCATTTTTTTTAACATTTTATTCATACTCTTACCCTCCAGATCGTCATACTGACTTCCATGCCGCCGCTTTGCGGCGACTCAAATCAGGATGAAGAATTTTCAAGACATTCTCCGGTGTGAAGTTTTAGATTTTCTTACGCGGCGTCTTTTAGACGCCTTGGAAAATCTCTTCACACAAGTTCCGCAAAAGACAGGCCATCATAAGCAACTGTCATCCGATACGGCGTTTCATAATTGCGATAATACGCTTCCAGATCCTCATGCGTATACTCCTGCTCCTGATTGATATGGCTCAAAAAAACATGGCTTTGATCATATAATGTCCCCTGTTCATACAGCCTTTTGCACAAATAATTTGCGCTCCGGACGTCCAAATGCGAATATGGCATATCGCCTCTGTCACAGCTTCCAAAGGTAGCCTCAACAATCATAAAGTCTAGCTTTTTTCCTGCCAGAAAATCCAGCGTCTCCCTGCCAAAATATCCGGTATCCAAGGCATACAGCATGGATTTTCCATTGGGAAAACGAATCAGATAATTGGCGCTGTTTTTTTCAACATGGCCCTGATGGGAGCCTTTTAAAGGGATAACCCCATAAGCTCCTATTGCGCACTCCTCAAAAAACCGGAGCTGATGGAATACAAAATGCTCTGACAGGCTTTCAAAAACATAATTCTCTTTTCCATCCAGCTTCATGCGGTTAAATCTTTCCAAAAAACCGTAAGCCTCATCCGTAAAATATACGTGCACTCTCTGACCATTCCCTCTGCTGATCATTGCTTTTAAAAACAAATTGAACAGGTTAAAATGGTCTTCATGTGTATGCGTAATCAATAAATATTTCAGATCGAAAAGATCCGTATTCTGTCGAATACATTCTGCAAAGATATCGCTCCCCATATCAATCATCAGTTCCCCGGATACTCTGAAACAGGATCGCATCCGTATTTCCTTTCCGCCAACCCGCCGCGCATTCTCACAAATTCGACATCTGCAAAACGGTGTGGGAATTCCTTCTCCGGCGCCTGTACCAAGAAACTGCATCGCAGCATTTCTCATCATTTACCTCCATAAAACCGCACGCTCTGGACACACACTGCGCCAAAGGCTGCTGCCAGCCTACAGCCTTTTTCCCGCGCGCAGACACACGTTAACGTCGTTTTCTTATATGGCAGCAAGTTAAAAGCTTCCTGCCGTACAAAAAACCTTCCATTTTGAGTCTGGAAGGTTTACGGCCGGATGCCTGCCAGATCAAAATGTCATGATCGGTTACATCCATCATTATAAATGAATAAAAAAAAATTAGAAATTAAAAATCAGATATAAAAATTTCACAAATCAGATATTTCTCTCGTCTTCTTTTTGTATTCCTTTGGGGTATATCCCGTATATTTTTTAAATATTGTGCTGAAATACTGCGGATTATTGCCAAACCCGCTTTTTTCAGCAACCATATAAAGGCGTTTTTCTCCCATGGTCTGTATCAATTGCTTTGCCCGCTCTATCCTTCTTTTGGTAATCCATGTGGAATAGGATTCTCCCGCCTTTTTGGCAAATGCTTTTCCGACATAATCTTTATTCCGATAAACGAGATTTTCCGAAAGCCAGCTGATGCTGAGCTCTTCATTATCCAGATGAAGCATGGAATATCGCATCATTTCATCCACAAAATCCATATGCCCATCCGTTTCCTCCGGTTCTCCCCAGCCTCCTGTCCTATCCATGCCTGCCCTGGATATATTTTTCCTTTCCTCAATTCTTTTTATGGATTGTTTTAACACCTCCATAATTTCCTTTTCCCCGCAGGGCTTGAGCAGATAATATTTCACACCCTCCCGCATTGCATTTTGAGCAAACTCAAACTCCGCATAACCGGACAATACAATGAATTCCGTATGATTATTCTGTTCCCTGTCCCACCGGATCAGCTCGATGCCATCCATGACGGGCATCCTGACGTCCGTGATGACCAGCTCCGGCTTTAATTCCCTGATTGCCGACATGGCCTCAAAAGCGTTGGTACAGGTTCTGCATAATTCAACGCCACATTTCCCCCAGTCGATCACCTTCTCCATAGCTCTCAAAACAATTTCTTCATCATCCACAATAATCGCTTTATACATAGCTTTTCCCATCTCATCCTGGCAGTCTCATTTCAACAATTGTTCCATGTCCCGTATTATGAAGAACCAGCCCATATTTATCTGAAAATAAAAGCTTTATTCTGCTTTGTATATTTTTCAGACCAATTTTCATACCGGTATTTTGCACCACGGAGCTATCATCCATATCATCCAACAGGGTCTCATCAATTCCCGGACCATTATCCTCTACTACAACCGATACATCCTCCAGCTCAGACCGGCAGTAAATCCGGATCCGGCAGGTCGTCAGCATTGCCTCCAAGGCATATTTAATGCTGTTTTCCACAATATTCTGTAACGCGAGCCGGGGGATCCGTAACGTTTCCAGCGCAGCCGGAATATCAATGGATACCTGCAGCCGTTCCTGATATCTGTACTTTTGTATCGCTATGTAATGGTGCACAGCTTCTATTTCCTTATACAGGGGTACAAGATCGCTCCCCTCCTCCAGGGTATATCGCATCAATGCGCCCAACGACTCTGCAATGTGGGAAATATCTTTTTGCCCGTTTGCCTTCGCCATCCAGTTAACCGTCTGGAGGGTGTTAAAAAGAAAATGGGGATTGAGCTGATTCCTTAAAGCCTTTATGGTCGCGTCATTCACAAGAAGCTGCTTGACATAATTGTCATCAATCAAAGCGCAGATATCCGACTCCATCTTTTCAAAGCAACGGTGTAAAAACCCAATTTCATCCGCACGTTTCTCATAAAGCGGATCCGGCAGTATATTCCTCTCCCCCTCCGCAAAACGCCGCATTTTATTGATCAGCACATCAAAATGCTTCGTGATGGATTGTATCAGCCTGTTACATAAAAAAAATGATAAAAGCAGCAATACCAGAACCAGTGCCAAAATCCATTTGCGCAGCATCATGACCGGATTCATGACCGAATCAAACGGAATGCTCAGCACATAAATCCATTCCTTCGAAATTCTTCGGGCAAATGTGACAAACATCTTTTTCCCATTCAGCTCCATTATTTTCCAGCCAGCTTCTCCGGAAAGCTCAATCGGCCTTATTTCATCATCCATATTTGAAAAAACAGATTGCGTGTCATCATAAATGCTGATTGCAGGCTGATATAGCAGGTCCGGGTTTTTATACAAATAGGTATCAATGAGCTTTTCCATGTCAATGCTGATCGCTACAGTTCCCAGATTTTGGAAAGAAGCATGATAAATATCCTTTATCTTTCTGACACAGTGCAAATGCCTGTCATCCGAAACCCAGATAACAGCCCCTTTCGCCAGCTCCGCCTGTTCTCCGAGCGCTTCCAGTTTCTTCTCATTTATCCGGAATTCTCCTACAGACAGACAATTGCTTCCCGCATGTACAGAAATCCCGTCAATATACGCATTCCCGGTGAACTTTTCCGACAGCAGCCTGTAACAGTTGACCGCCATTTCGTTATAAGCATATGTAGGCACTCTTTTTCTCAGATTAGGACCATGCAACTGAAAGGATGTCTGTACTTCCTGACTGGTCACAATCAAATCGCTCAGCATCTCGATTTCAGAAAGGCTGTATTCTATTCTGGAAACAGTCATATTCAATATCTGGTCCGCATTTTTGTAAAGCAGCATATCATATTTTTGGAATACAAACGAAGCGCCGCCGAGCATGGCAAAGAGAAAGGTGAGCATGACAGGAAATATGATCATATTCACTTTATTTTTCAGCTTCTGATTTATGAAAAATCTTCGGAACATAATAGTCTCCATTCCGGAGCGTTTACGCAACGGGGCGTTTGCCATCAAAGCTGTTTGTGACGCTCCGCCGCAAACAGCCATGTAAAATAGGCCATCAGGTCTATTGCACTGTTCCTCTTCAAAGCCATTATAACGAACCGCCAGAAGTTTATCAACTGGTTTTCATTGGTTCTAAAAAAGGAGCCGCCGGTTCTCCACCCGAAAGCTCCTTTCCCTTCCTATTCGCCCTGTCTGTTTCCAATCCGGCCGAAAAAGGTCAATAAATAAAGTCCGCAAAGCCCCACAATCACATAGACAATTCTGGAAAGCCAGCTCATCTGACCAAACAGCGTCGCCACCAGATCCAGCCGGAACAATCCGATCAGCCCCCAGTTGAGCGCGCCGATGAACGCGATTGCGAGCGCGGTATAATCAAGCGCTTTCACATCAGCCACCTCCTTTGCTCTACGCCGTTATCATGCCCATGCTTATTGATTTTTATTAGTGGAAAATTTTTCATCGTACAGATAACAGCTCAGACAAATCCGAACTGTTACGACAGCAAAATCCTGTCATTATCCAACGCCTTGCCCGCGCCTATGCGGAATTTTTCCAGAAGCGCCGAAACCGTCATATCCATCCGTTCCTGTCCTTCCACATCCAGAACGATGTTTCCGTCATCCATCATCAGCGTCCGGTTGCCCAGCTCCAGCGCCTGCTGCATGTTATGGGTCACCATCAGGCAGGTGATATGATTTTTTTCAACGATTTTCCGGGTCAGATCCAGAACCTTCTCCGCTGTGCCTGGGTCCAGCGCCGCCGTATGCTCATCCAGAAGCAACAGCTTTGGAGGAACCAGCGTCGCCATCAGAAGCGTGAGCGCCTGCCGCTGTCCGCCGGAAAGAATCCCCACCGGCTGCTTCATCCGGTCCTCCAGTCCCATTTCCAGAAGGGACAGCTGTTCTTTGAAAAAAGCCTTATCCCTTTTGGATATGCGGCTGAAAGGGATGCTTCCCCTGGACGCGCGCAGATAAGCCAGCGCCAGATTTTCCTCGATAGTCATATGAGGCGCCGTTCCTTTCAGCGGATCCTGAAACAGGCGTCCGATCATGCGGCTTCTTTTATATTCTTCCTCAAAGGTGATATTTTTTCCGTTCAAAAATATGGAACCCTCATCCACATAAAAGCTTCCCGCGATCGCGTTGAGCATGGTGGATTTTCCCGCGCCGTTGGACCCGATGATCGTGGCAAAATCCCCTTCCTTCAAATGAAGGGATAAATCCCGCATCGCGCATTTTTCATTGACAGTGCCCGGATGAAAGGTTTTTTTGATATGTTCCAGCGATAGCATCTTAACGTCCCCCCTTCTGCCTGGCGGCAAGCTTCCTTTTCTGAAAAGCGCTCCACTCCTTTAATGCCGGCGCTGCGATCGCGAGAGCGACCACCACCGCCGTCATGAGCTTGAGGCATTCGATGGGAACGATAGAGGTTTTTAATATGACCGCATACAAGAAACGGTATACAATGCTCCCCGCCACGGCGGCGATCACATTGCGCCCGACGCTGCGCCTGCCGAATATGGTCTCTCCGATGATCAGACACGCCAACCCGATCACCACAATCCCGGCGCCGCTGTTGATATCCGCCGATTTCTGGTATTGTCCCACAATCGCGCCGGACAGGGCGGTCAGGGCGTTTGATACGCACAGCCCCACGGAAATAGTGAACACCGGATTGATGGAGGATGCCTTCACCATATCTCTGTTATCCCCCGTCGCCCGGATGCTTAAGCCCAGCCGGGTTCCCAGAAACCACACCAGCAAAATGCCCGCCACGATGGTAACACCCGCCGCCAGAAGCAGCTTGTACCAGCTGCCGCCGACGCCCGTATCCCGCAGCATGGTGAACAGAGTTTCCTGCTTTAAAAGACTCACATTGGAGCTCCATCCCATCACCATCAGGTTCACGGTATAAAGTCCCGTATTGGTGACAATGCCCGCCAATATGGAGGGCACGCCCAGCCTGGTCTGCAGAAATGCCGTCACAAATCCGGCGGCTGCGCCCGCAAGCAATGCGGCAAAAACCGCGAAAAAGGGATGTCCCATCGCCGCCACTGTGACCGACACCGCCGCTCCCAGCACGAACCCGCCGTCTGTCGTCAAATCCGCAATATCCAGCACCCGATAGCTCAAAAACAAAGCCATCGCCACCAAAGCATACATAAATCCCAGCTCCAACGCCGTCTGCATCACATAAAGCATTGCATTTCCTTCCTTTCGCGGCACTTATGTGGGACAGCCCAAAATGGCCGCCCCACAAAGCCCTTTTAATCCTCCGTCGTGACTACCTCAACCAATTCACCCATACCGGAAAATGCGGAATAATCTGCTCCCAGCCTTTGAGCCGTTTCCGTATTCACGGTGATGATCCCGCCATCTGCCAGATAATAATCCTCCAGCCCTTCCATTCCCTGCGTCAATGCCTGATAAGCCAGATCCGCAGTCTCATATCCAAGTTTTGTATAATTGACGCCGCAGGTGGCAAACGCGCCGTTTCGCACAAAGGAATCCGCTCCTGTATAATGGGGAATTCCCGCGTCGGCCAGGTCCTCATAAATCGCCAGCTCCGCCGCCATGATCACATTATCCGTAGGTGTGAAAATCGCATCCACTCCTTCCGCGATCAGCGCGCTCGCCGCCGTGATCACCTCATCGTTGGTGTTCGCCGTTTTTTCCACACAGGCAATTTCCTTTTCATCCAGATAGGCCTTTGCGTCCGCGATCGGCGTTTTGGAATTATCCTCGGACAGAGAATACAGAAGCCCTACCTTTTTCACATCGGGATTCTGCGCCAGCATCATATCCAGAATGAAAGCCGTGTTCAGCGCATCCGATGTGCCTGTCACATAATCGATTCCCGTCATGCTTGCCGCCTCCGGGTCGGAGATCGCCGCAAACACCACCGGCGTTTTTGTCTCCTCCGCACAGTTTGCCATCACCTGGGCCGCCAGCGTCGCGATCGGGATGATCGCATCCACCTCATCGGAAATCGCCTGCGTGCCGATCTGGTTTAATACGGACTGGTCGCCCTGCCCGGAATACACCTCATATTCTATGGTAATCTGATTATCCGCCGCGATCTGATCCAGTTCTACACAGACCGCATTGGCGATCTCATCCAGGGATGCGTGATCCATCTGCTTTACCACCGCGATTTTGTAAGAGCCGCCTGCTGCCTCTTCATTTTCTCCGGCATCCTCTGCCGCGTTCTCCGCTTTCCTGGCGGCAGTATCTTCCGCTTTTCCTGCGGCAGCGCTTTCTGTAGAATCCTCCGCTTCATCCGCCGTCACGTTCTGCACAGCGCTCTCTGTGGGCGCTCCCTTTGCGTTGCCACATCCGGCAACCAGCATAACCGTCATCACCGCTGCCAACATTGTGCTCACTGTTCTTTTTTTCATGTTCTTTTCCTCCTCGTTTGATTGAAAAACTGTGGTTGCAGAAAGGAAGAAACAGGAATCCATATGCCCTTTGTACGACGAAAAACCGCCCCAAGCTTTCGCTTGAGACGGTTATAATCTGCATTATAATCGCGGTACCACTCAAATTGGCATATCGCCCACTCTACGTGTACTAACATACACTCCTCATTGATAACGGGTTTGGTTCCCGACGGTTCCTACTCTTTTCATTTCGGGCCGCCCTCGAAAGTCCATTCAGTCATCTGCTCCGTACCGCAATCCCACCACCTGCGGCTCTCTGTAACCTCGCGAAAAGACCTACTCCTCTTTCTCATCGGTTTCTTCTGTTTCTAAAGGGTATTCTATTCCAGATTTCAGGAAATGTCAATCCCCTTTTTTCATTTCATCGCGTGACAAACGCATAGCTTGCCGTGCCGCAATACCCTGTTTCCTCCAGCCGTTTTTGCTCCCACTCCAGGATAAACTCATAAATGCAGTCTTTTTCCAACTCCATAAGAGAGACTCCCTCCGAAAGAGTCGTGACAGAATCCGCCGGCGCATCCGGATTACCGGCCGCCGAAGCCTTCCATTTCCGGACTGTCACGCTGTCAGGCATGACCGCACAGGAAAAGAGATACGGGACAGAATCCAGCCCGTTGTACGCCGGAAGCGTAAGCACCGGCATATGGACATAAGGCACATCATCCAGCGGATGCGCGCCACATGCAGCAAAGCTTTTCCCCTCTCCGTCCTCCTCAAAGGTCCAGGTATAATTGCCCGGCTGTACGGTAAAGCGATCCATTGTGGACGATAAAGCATCCTTCAAAGAAAGCGCCGGCGCATCCGTCAGCAGAAAGTCCTCCCTGCCCTCACCGGAAAACCCGCTTTTCCGGAAAACCAGCCAATGCAGTTCTCCTGAATCGTCCAGCGGCATATGAACCTCGATCTCGCTTTCCCTGCCATACTGGTAGCCATATCCGGTGGCGAAATTGGACTCATTATCCTGCGTAGGGACTTCGTTTTCCGGCACCCTGCCGGTAATTTCTCCGTCCATCATGCCGCAGCGCAGCCCTTCGTCATCGCATTCTCCGGAATACACATAAAGAGCGCCATTGACCATGACCGTCCATGGCAGAGGCTGCTCCTCCTGTTTCATTTCTCCTCCCACATCCGCTTCATTCCACGCTTCGGCATCTGTCCCAGGTTCCTGCATCGGATCCGCTTCGCTCTCCCGCATTTGCCCATCCTCCGCTGCGCCTGCCATGCCGTCATTCTCCTGCGCCGGTTCCGATTCCCCCACGTTCTCCTGACCGCTCCCGGCATCCGCCGCGACAACCTCCGGCACAGGCTCTGCGGTCACATCCTTCCGCGAAAGACCGCACCCGGCCAGTCCCGCCATGAGCATCGCCCCCATAACCACAAAACAGTATTTCCGCATACCAACCATATCCTCATCTCCCGTCTTTTTTTCTGCTTACATCTATAGCAAACGACAAAAAGATTGTCGTTTCCTATAGCCTGATGCATACGTCCGCACAGGGAAACATCGCTGCTTTAGCAGCGCGCGGACGATGCAAACGGAAACGACTTATGTCGTTTCCTATATCTAAACGCAAACCGGACAGAAGCGTTTCATTCTTCATAAAAATTCAGACAGTTCTCTGCATTTCCCGCGCAGAACTGCCTGAACCGTTATCCTTCTTCTATCACTTTTTCAACCCATTCCTGAAATTCATTAAATTTTTCCAGATAAACTTCCACAATCTGACGGCAATGCGCCTTTATCAGCTCCCCATCATAATCACGCGCCAGCCGGTTCCGGATATCCAGCATTTGCATCCATGCATCTCCCTCTATCATATTCGCTGAAAATGCTTTCTTTAAAACCTCCCGGGGAGAACCGGCAACAAAATCTGTGATCGCATAATATTCAATCAGAATATCCTTCATCGTCTTCCACGCCAAATCAAAAGTAATGCTGAATTTAGCTCCCGTGCCGCTTAATACAAACGAATCTTCCATATCCCTGTCCCTCGCCTCCGAAAGAGCAGCCAAAGATCTTTTATAGGACAGATATCTTTTCATAAATTTTCTTTCCATATTTTCTGATATCCTCCAGTAACAATTCATTCCTGCATGAATCCATATCAATGATATCCACTTTATACAGCGTAGGCAAATTTTCTGTCTCTTCCTGCATCGCCGCAAAATCCCTCACACCGGACACCGCAATATCAATATCGCTCCTGTCCAATGCCGTTCCCTTTGCCCGGGATCCAAACAATATCCCTTCTCTGGCATCATATTTCCGGCACAATTCCGCCATCCTGCCAATAACCTCTTCTACCTGCATTCTACATTATCTCCCCCGCTCAGTGCCACTTAACACCCTCCGCTGTCCCCTACGGACATTTTAGCATAAAATCCGGCTCCACGCAAATATTGTCCGGCAACTACCATGGAAATCAATTTGGGGAGGCTATACACGATGCCGCCGAATGCGGACTTCCAGCGGTCTGGTTTTCTGCCTTCCGCCTCCTGGTCAATGCAGAATGCTTTTTCAACGCCTGATATCCGAAACAGGCAAATCCCCTTCAAAGTGCAGTCCATTTCTGCCGCAAAAGCGGGAAAACGAACAACGTGAGTTCCCACTTTTGCGCAGGAATGGCTGCGCTTTGAAGGGATGGATTTGCCGTTTCGGATATGGGCGTTGAAAAAGCATTCTGCATTGACCAGGAGGCGGAAGGCAGAAAACCAGACCGCTGGAAGCCCGCATTCGGCGGCGCCCTCCGGGTAGCTACAGGTACAGCGCATAGTCCTGCATTTCCCGGATAAATCCCGCCTCCCGGAAGGCATCGCCCGCCGTCTTCGGATACTGGCTGACCACCATGCGCTTTTGTCCCGCAAACAGTCTGCGTCCGCGAAACGCTGCCGCCAACTCTACAATCACATCCCGCAGACACGTCTCCTCAAAAACCCGCAGCACCTTTCCTTTCTTTTCCAGAATGGCGGCAATGCTCCCCTGCCGCAGCGCAACCGCCGTGGAAGGAATGGCAGGAAATCTTTTCTCCGCCGGGCAGGACAGCGCCTTTCCCCAGACGCACGCCGGGTCTGTGGCGTTGAGCCATATCAGCTCCTCCCCGGGCGATGCAAGCGCCGCCGTCACGGCAAGATAATCCTCCTGCCGGATGAACTGAGCGCCGGACATCCCGGACACAAAATAGCCCCGGCGCACTCTGCCCACGTACTCCCACACCCGCAGCACCTTCAGCGCGTCGCTCCAGGTCATGCCCGCCGCTTCCTCTGCCAGCATTTCCCCCTCAGGCCTGCGGAAGGTCTCCCGGCACAGAATCATATTCTGCATAAAAAGGATTTCCAGCCATTCCTCCGCCTTCTTTTTCCGGCATGGGCGCACCAGATCCCATCTTCCCGCCGACATCGCCAGCACCCGCGCGTTGACCCGCTGCCGCACCGTGGACTTTGCGATCTTTTCCCGGTTCAGGGATTGCCGCACGGGCACGAAGCTGTCCGCATATACCAGCCCCTTTTGGGAAAGCCCAAGCAAAGCCGCCTGCGCATCTTTGTTTTCCAGACAGCGGGAAAGCTGCTTTAAAAAGCTCGCGCCCCGGCGCTTCAGCTGTTCGTACAGAATTCTTTCCTCCTCCTGCAGGCACATGCCACAGCCCGATACGACTGACAGGGCGGAATCTGCCGGATCGCTTCCTGTGCGTGCCGCCTCATTCTCTTGGGCATTTGCAATAGCATTCTCCGCTGCGCCCTGCATGTCCGTTTCCACCGCATCCCAGTCCACATCCTCTGCCCGCGCAAAGCACAGCCTGCCATCGGGCAAAAAGTGCCAGAAATAGTCCCCCTCCGCCAGCAGGCTGTCCAGCATGGATTCCCGGTAGCCCTTTACCCGCGCCGCAAACAGCACTTCCTCCCAGAAAGCTGCTGGAAATGCCCGTCCCCGGCAGCTTTCGATCGTTTCCTGCAGCTGCTCCTGCGCGCCCGCCTGTATGCGGCTCCTTTGCGCCATCAGCACGGCGTAACGCTCCGCGGGCTGCGTGGTCACCTCCCGGCGCAGCTTTTTTAAGGTTTCCTTCTGTGCCCGCTCATACAGCTTTGCGTGGATGAAAATCCCGTCCTCCTCCACAACGCTGCCCGTCTGCACCAGCGCACAGAGCGCCGCGATCACCCGTTCCTCCCGCGCCGCATACCGCTGGCAGATGCGCTCCCTGTCGGCAAAGCCACGGTAATACAGCATCCTGCGCAGAATGTGGCGGACGCTTTCCGGCACGGCAGCTCCGCCTTCACCGCCCAGCCAGGCGAGCGCTTCCTCATATTCCGCCTGCTGCTCTGCCGCAATCCACAGTCCCGGCTCCACGTAAAGCGCCTGTCCTGCCTCCGCCAGCTCTTCCAGCCAGGCGCCCGCCGGATCCGCGCTTTCATCTTCCTTCTCCAAAGTCCCCAAAAAACCGGGCCGCGTGGACGTTTCTTCCTGCCTCTCCCGGCTCCAATCCAGCTCGCCTGCCTCCAGATCGCCTTCCATCATCAAAAGCGAGTGCAGTCCGGCCGCGCTCTGCGGCAGCTTCCGTCTTTTTGCCGTCAGCTCCAGCTCGTCCGTTTCCGGCCGGATGCCCTCCAGCAGGCTGCGTTCCTCCCAGAACGCCTTCTGAATGCCCGGCGTCACCGGCACATAGGAATACATTTCCGCCGCCTCCACCTGCCACTGCAAAGGCAGGGACATAGGGGAAGGCGCATCCACATATACCTCCCGCACGCGGATCAGCCCGGCACGGATGCCGGACAGCACCCGCAGCAGCCCGTCCAGATCCCACAGGTCCTCCATGCACTCCCGGCGCGTCTCCACCATCAGCGGATGCCCCTTCTCCTGTATCAGGCTGTCCAGCATTTCGGTGCTCCGAAGGCGCTGCATCCACAAGGGCTGCCTGCCGTTTTTTTTCATCCCCATCATCAGCGCCCGTGCAGCGTTGTAGCGAAAGCTGATGGAAAAAAAGGAGGTCTGGGGCAGGGCCGCCTCCAGCACCGCCTGCGCCTTTTGCAAATCCAAAGCGCCTAAAATGCCCTCGGGCATTTTCTCTGCCCCATAGGGATAAATCAAAATGCCGTTCTCCTCTTCCACACAGCCCGTGTTCATATGGTATTTTTCCCGCATCACGTCCTGCAAAAGAATCGCCAGCGGCGCGTTAATTCTGCGCCCGAACATGGAATGAATCATGAGCTGATGACTGCCCGTATGATCGCAGAAATGCTCTGCCAGCACTGTCCGGTCATCCGGCAGGCAGCCCGTCGCCGCCAGCTGCCGCCCGATAAAATCCGCCGCGTTCTGCGCCGCCGCGCTGTCCAGCCCCATTTTTTCAAGCTGCAAAAGCCGTTCCTCTACCCCGGCGTCCGCAAGCATGCGGAGCATTTTCCCGAAAGCCAACCCGGTTTTTAAGCTGCGGCCCTTAAGCTCGCCTTTCCAGAAGGGCACCCGGGCGCTGCCTGCCGCCGCCTGCTCCACATACACCGTGTCCTTATCCTGCCCCACGATGCGCCAGCCAAAGGCGCCCAGCAAAAAACGGTCTCCCACATAGGATTCATAGACAAATTCCTCATCCAGCTCTCCCACCTTCACGCCGTCCAACGTTTTCGCCGCATACATCCCCTTATCCGGAATGGTCCCGCCCGCCGCCACAGCCAGCATCCGGCTATAGGGATCGGGATACACCAGATCATGGATGCGGTCATAGAGTATCCGGGGCCGCGCCGGAATCTCCCGGTTATGCTCATAATCCCCCGCCAGCATGCGCATAAGCTCTCTGACTGTCTCTGCCGTCACATCCCGAAATGTCCAGGCGCGCCCTGCCAGCGCCAGCACATCCTCCACCGAATAGGCGGCAGCCAGACCTACAGGGGCGCGATCGTCCGCCGCAAGAGCCGTTCCGCTTTCCGGCGTCCCATCCTGAACAGACCTGCCGCCCCCATCCGCCCCATCGCTTCGGGCCGGCGCCTCTTTTGGGGCAGCTTTCTTCCCTGCCGCTCCGCTGGCCATGGATACCAGATGCTGCGCCAGCACATCCAGGCAAAGCCGGGGCGGCTTCGCCTCTTCCACCTCTCCCTGCAGGGCGAGCGCCGCCGTCATGCCGCAAAACAACCCCTCCGGCGCTGTCCGCGGATACATCCACATGAGGCTGACCCTGCCCGGATTGTGCCCCGCCCTGCCCAGCCGCTGCATTGTGGAGGACACCGTACGGGGGCAGCCCACCTGCAAAACCTCGTCGATCTCCCCCACGTCTATCCCCAGCTCCATGGAAGAGGTGGCGCACAAAAGCCTGAGCTTTCCCTCCCGCAAAAGCCCCTCCGCCTCAAAGCGCTGCTCCTTCGACAGGCTCCCGTGATGGACTCTCGCGAAATCCTCTCCCGCGATCTGATTGACATAATATGCCAGCTTTTCCGCGTACCGCCGCGCCTCCAAAAAGGCGATTACGCTCCTTTTTCCCTGACAGCGCTCATATACCTTTTGGGCCATCTCCTCCCAGACCGGGTCCTTTTTGCGTCCCTGGGCAGGCGTGGTTCCCACCACGGCAATTTCGATCTTTTTTTGCATGACGGGCGCAACGATGCGCGCCTCCTCCGGCGAAAGCCATTGCGCCGCCAGCGCAAGCGGCTCGATCGTCGCGGAAAGCCCGATGCGCTGCAGAACCCGCCCGCACAGCCTCTCCAGGCGGGCGACGGAAAACAAAAGGTGCGCCCCTCTTTTCGTATCGATCAGCGCATGAAGCTCATCGATCACCACCGCTTTGGCGGTTTTTAACACCTTCTGCCCGGAAAGGGAGGTCAGCATCAAGAACAGGGATTCCGGGGTGGTGATCAAAATGTGGGGCGGGTGCTTTACCATGCGCTGCCGGTCGCCCTGGGGCGTGTCTCCTGTGCGGATGGCGACGGAAATTTCCGTGCAGAGGGCTTTTTTCCCCGCTTTTCGGACCTTTTTATCCGGCACATCCGCCCGCTTTTGTATTTCACTGGCCGTCTTTTTCCCTTCGCCGTAAGCCGGTATCCCCTCCAGCGGACGGCGCAGGTTTTCCCGGATATCCGCCGCCAGGGATTTTAACGGGGAAATATAGACGACCTGCAATCCCTCCTCCAGCTGCCCGCACGCCGCCTGCTCCATGAGCCGGTCAATAAAAAAAAGAAAGGCAGACAGCGTTTTTCCTGTTCCGGTAGGAGCGCTGACCAAAACCGGTTTTCCCGCCGCTATCTCCTTCCACGCCTCCTTCTGCACCTGCGTCGGCTCCCCGAAGGTATGGCGAAACCACGCCGCTGTCGGCCTTGAAAACAACTCCAGAACGTCCTGCACGCTGCTGTCCTCCTTCTGCAAGAATGCCTGTGGCATTTGCCACAGGCACCCGGTTATTCTCCCATTACGTTTCCTTAAAACAGCTTGGAATACCCGTACCCGTTCACCATGGCATCCAGCTTCTGCTTATTCTTGCAATACGGGCAGGCGTATGCCTCATAGGCCTGATACCCCGGCACATCCTCCGTGGAAAAAATGCTCTCCACCTTCTGTCCGTTGATCTCGGCAATCGCGCTGAACACCGAACAGATCTGCTGCACGCGCCCGCCGTAGTAATCGATGCACGCCATGCTCCTGCTGATGGTCAGCCCCGTCGTGGAGGTCGCCAGAAGCAGCACGACATTCTTACCCTTAATTGCCGGAATCAGATTGTCCCGGAAAATCATCTGGTTGTTGATATTGAACTCCGGCGTCACAACGTATACGGTATGATGCGCATTCTGATTCGGAATATTGCTGCGCTCCAGCTCCTCCGCCATGTAAGCGCCGATCACCTCACTGCCGTCCATGCAGACGATCGTGTCCACCACGGTCTGAATCGGGAAGCGCTGCACAAAAGCCTTGGCGACCGCAGAAGCCTCATTCCGCCTCGTCTTTAAGCCTGTCATGTCCACGTAATAATTGATGTGGGAATGGCTCGTCGCAAAGTGCCCCGGAATCGCGCGCAGGATGATATTATTGCCCGCCTTTGAGTAAAATTTCATCGCTCTTTGTTCCATAGTCTTGTGACCCCCTTGTTCCTCCGCCGGTCTGGCCCGACCTTTGGATATTTTTTCTTTCTTTACGGCTGTAAAGAAAAGAAAAGCAACTGTATTGCTTCGGTATGCAGCAGTTGCTTTTCTTCTATTATATATTCTGTTGGAATATATTGCAAGGTCTTTCTGAAATTTGTTAAAAATGTGCTAAGATCCAGGTTGTTATTCATGGGGTGGGATAAACCAACGACGCGGTTATGGCTTTTTTCAATTTTCCATGCTAAAATAGAGGCATAAGAAGCCGATAGATCGTTATCGCGAACATATTGCGGGACGGATGCAACCGCTTTGATGGAGATGAGTATGAAAACATTATATGTGACTGATTTAGACGGAACCTTAATGCGGGATGATAAGATCATTTCAAAGAAAAGCGTCGCCATATTGAATCGTCTGATTGCCCAGGGTATTTTTCTCACCTATGCAACTGCAAGATCGCTTCGCTCTGCTTCCAAAGTCACAAAGGATATCGCCTTTGGGCTGCCTGTCATTCTCCGCAACGGAACGGTGCTTGCCGATCCGCAAGCCGGAAAAGAGATTGAAATTTCGATGTTTGGAAAAGAATTGCAGCGCATCAGACAGGCTTTGTCCGGTGTCTCCATTCCCGGATTTGCAACCGCTTATTTCGGCTCCGATGAAGTGAAGCTATGTCTGGCAGAAAAAATGAATGAAGGCTTTCAGGATTATTTGCAAAGTCACGCTGCAGACAGACGCATTCGCATGGTGGATACGGAGGACCAATTGTATGAGGGAAAAACCTGCTATTTTACATTCATTGCTGCCAAAGAGGAATTGCAGCCCCTTTATGAACGTGTCAAACAGGTGAAAGGAATTACCTGTGTTTTTCAGCGGGACAAATACAGACCGGAATATTGGCTGGAGATAGGTCCGGAAAATGCGACAAAAGCCAAAGCTATCCAAAGAATCAAGCGGTTATACAACTGTCAAAAGGTGATTGTATTTGGCGATTCGGCAAATGATATTTCCATGTTTCACATGGCGGATGAAGCATACGCGACCGGAAACGCAATTGACGAATTGAAAGAAATTGCCACCGGAATCATCGAAGATAATAATGCCGATGGAGTGGCAAAATGGTTAGAAGCGCATGCATAACAGGACCGGGAGCCTGCCTTGCCTCCGGTCCTGTTTATTGATAAATGTTTAGCAATCTCTCTTTTCCCTGTGCGGACGGCGCAAACTGAAAACGCCTTTTGTCGTCTCCTATACATATGCCATATGCATACCCATTCAATTATGCCAGAAACCACCGTGCAAGCTCTGCCATCGCTTTTGTATCCGCAACTCCGCCGGTTTCAAAGGCGGAGTGCATGGCCAGCTGCGCCAGTCCCACATCCGCAGACGGAATGGAAACGTGGGCTGTGGAAATGTTGCCCAGCGTGGAACCTCCGGCTATGTCCGCCCGGTTGGCAAAATCCTGCACCGCAATGCCATGCTCTCTGCAGATATCCCGCACCAGCGCCGCCGAAAAGCCGTCCGTCGTATAGCGCTGGCTGCCCTGAAATTTGAGCACCACCCCGCCGTTTAAATAAGGACGGTTTGTGGGATCGCTCTTCTCCGGATGATTGGGATGCACCGCATGCCCGTTGTCCGCCGAAAGCAGGCAGCTGTTCTGGTAAAAAGCGCGCTTTTTTAAGGGTGTCAGCTTGTCTGCCACCGCATCCAGCACTGCGTCAAGCACATCGGAAAGCAGCGTGGAATCCGCCCCCTGCTTCGTGGAACTGCCCACCTCCTCGTTGTCAAACAGCGCATAGACAGCGATATGCGTCTGCGGCTCTGCCTGCAAAAAGCCCTGCAGCGTGGAAAAGGCGCATTGCAGATCGTCCAGCCTGGGAGAACCGATAAAAGCGTCATCCGCTCCCATGATCCTGCCTTTATCCCGGTTGTACACATACAGATCGCTGCCCAGAATTTCCTCTTCGCCGATTCCCAGCTGGTCCGCGCACAGCTTCTGCAGGGTCAGTCCCTGATCCTGCGCAAAAAGCGGCAGCAGATCCACCTGCGGATTGAGCTTCATCCCGTCGTTTACCTCCCGGTTAAAATGCACCGCCACATTCGGGATGATGAGCAGGTCCTTTTTCAAATTCACGAGCCTTGCCCCGATCCGGCCCGTTTCCGGCTCCTTTACAAAAACCCTGCCCGCCACGGACAGCGGACGGTCCAGCCAGGTATTCAAAATCATGCCGCCGTATTTTTCGGTATTGAGCTTCACATATTGCTCCTCCATCCTGATCTCCGGCGTTTCCTTCACCTTAAAGCAGGGGGAATCGCTGTGGCTCGCCACAATGCGGAAGCCCGTCGTTTCCTGCCGCCCAATTTTTACCGCGATAACTGCAGAGCCGTTCTGCGTGGTATAGTAATTGCCGCCGGGCACAAGGGGCTTTTCTCCCATATCGTCCAGCTTTTCAAAGCCGGCTTTTACAAGCAGCCGCTCTGCATTCGCCGCCGCATGAAAGGCGGTAGGGCTTTCCTCGATAAAAGCCAGCATTTCCCTCGTGATCTCTTTTTCGTCCATATTTCACTCCATTTCTGCGTTACTTTGTTCCCATAACGGACTTGTGACCGGCAACGCGCAGACACAAATCGTAACAGTTCAGACCCGTCTGAACGTTACCACAAATCCCGCTCCGGAAAATTTTTATTCGGAATCTCCCTGTTGTCTGGTTACCCTGATTTCCTTCACCGCGCCATGGCTGATGGGCGAATCCATTATAAGCCCGATCTCCATTTCCATATCTGTGCCATTTTCCTGCAGCTGTGTCACCTCCATATCCACACTGTGCTCATGCCACAGCTCCTCCGGAAAAATGGCGCAGCTTTCCTTTTTGCCGCCCGCAATGATATACATTTGAACATTTACACCGGTCGTATTGTCTCCCATATAGGATAGAGAAAAACGATAGGTTCCATTCCTGCCGACGCGGATTTTCTGACTGATGCCAAAACGGAACTTATCATTCCCTTTGATGTAAAGATAGCGATACGCGTCACAGGGCGGTTCCTCCATAACCTTTTCCCGGATCTGCACCTCCACCCGGTCCGACCGTTCCATTTCCCATTGCTCGAAGCCGTCTTCAAACATGCTGTTTGCGGCGAGATTCATCCCGGCAGTCTCATCTGCCACCTCGATGGACACGATCACTTCCTGTCCATCGCAGATTCCCTTTATCTCATTGAGCCCTGCTTTAAGCTTCCCGCCGTCATTCCAGCTCACCGGCAGCCTTTCGATATTTCCGTCAAACCGCAATGCCTTGATGCTTTTGGGCAGCCGCGCGGCATATTCCCTGGCCCCATCCTGCGTCAGCCTGATTGTTTCAGGCGCATACAGCTTCACGCGTTCCGCCGGGTTCCTTTCATGGGGATTTTTATGGAATGCCAAAAGTCCCTCTAAAGGCATGCCGCGCTGGTCCACCACGCCCATGCAGGAGCCCCAGCTTCCGTCATCGCATCCGGCCAGGCAAAAAGGTTCCCAGTAGAATACGCCAAGCCCTTTTTCGTCGCTCACGTTGGCGGTGATGCCCATGATCAGCTCCAGCGCTTCCCTCTGTCCTTCGGGGCTTGCCGGAAATCCTGCCAGCTTTTCCTGCGGCTCATCGAATACGCCGCCCTTTATCATGCGGTAGCCATGCGCAATTTCAGCCAGAATCAACGGCCTGCCATATCTTTTTACAAGCTTCTCCATCGAATTTTTCAGGTCATGATAGGTTCCATGCCAGAATGCATAATAGGAAAGACCGATGATGTCAAAATCCGTCACCCCGTTTGCAAGACAATGATCGAACCATTCCTCCAGATAATAATAGCGTCCTCCCTGATCCAAATGTATCATCACTTTGGTATCCCGCTTTTTCTGGGTATCCCTGACAGCCCGGATGCCCGCGTTTATGAGCCTGGCAAGCACGGGCCAGTTGTCCGGCTTCCCCTCCGGCCAGAGCATGCCGCAGCGTATCTCATTGCCGATCTGCACCATATCCGGATACGCACCCGCTGCATCCAGCCCGGTCAGCACATCTCTGGTAAACGCATATACAGCCTCCGTCAGCTCATCCGGATTCAGATTTTCCCACGCCTTCGGCTTCGTCTGCTTTCCCGGGTCCGCCCAGAAGTCGGAATAATGGAAATCCAGCAACAGTCCCATGCCGCGCTTTTTGATCTCCTGCGCCATACGCTTTGTATGCTCCAGATCGCAGTATCCGCCCGCCTCCAAAACGCTCCCCGGATCATTCCATATCCGGAGGCGTCCGTAATTGAAGCCCTGGCTGACTGCGAAATCCAGCAGCTCCACTTCATTTCCGTCATAATCATAATATTTGTACCCCTTATCCTTCATTTCCGGATATGAGGATATGTCCATTCCCTTTATGAATCCATGCTCCATCCTGCTATCCTCCTGCCCTTTCATTACCATACCAACATGATAGCCGAATCGCGCGATTTTTGCAACAGAATATGCTTTGGAATGGTAACTCACAACTCAAACTCAATTTCCTGATCGCAAAAAAACCCGGCAAGCTCTGTGACATTGCACACCTGAAACAGGAAAATTTTCCCAAGCTTGGAGCTGTCAAACAGAAAGTAGCTTTGGTCGGCGCGGTCCATCATGACCTGGCGCAGCTGTGTTTCCGCCTCCGAATAATCCGTAATATTCCCGTCCGCCGTCACCCCCTGCGAGGAAAAAAACAGAAAATCCGCATGCATCCTGCGGACCGCCTCCTCCGCCTTGGCTCCGGCAAAGGCCAGCGAACTATGCAGAAGTCTTCCGCCCGTTCCATAGGCTGTGATCTGCCGCTTCGCCAGCGCCGTCAGCGTCCGCAGACTGTTCGTAATCACCGTGACCTCCTGTTCCGGAGATAAAAAATCCACGATATGGGCAGCCGTAGAGGACGCGTCCAGAAAAACCGTGCTCCCCCGGCCGATCAGCTTCGCCGCATTTTGCGCGATCAGCGCCTTGCTCTCACTGTTGCACGCTTCCCGGACGACCAGCGGCACCTCCCGGTTGCTGTGGTCGATGATGGAAACGCCGCCGTAGCATTTGCTCACATATCCCTGCTCCTCCAAAACCTTCAGATCCCGCCGGATCGTAATCGGCGTCACATACAGCCTGTCCGCCAGAAATTTGACAGTGCAGTGCTTTTCCTCCTCCAATAATGCCATGATCTGATCCTGCCGCTCATTTTGAATCATTCTGTTCTTCTCCTTGTTCTTTTTTGACCGTTTATTGCGATTTATTTGTTCTTTTTTCTTCTTTTGTATCATTCTTGTGCATCTTCTTGTTTTTTTCTGTTCTTCATGTTACCATTTTATAAAACAGAGCCGGACCTGTCAACCACTTTATCCGGAAAGGAGTCCCGATTTCATGAAAAAATATTACAAAAATAAAACGCTGGTAGCGGCCCACAGAGGAAATGCAAAATTTTTTCCGGAAAACACTCTCGCCGCATTCCGCTCCGCGCTGACCCTTCCCGTCGATATGCTGGAAACGGATCTGCATATGACAAGGGACGGGGAAATCATTCTGATGCATGATGCGACCGTTGACCGCACCACCGACGGCACTGGCAAAATATGCGATATGACCCTGCGGCAGATCAAAGCGCTGGATGCCGGCTCTTGGAAGGGCGGCGCTTTTTTGGGAGAACGGGTCCCTGCGCTCAGAGAATTTCTGGAGCTGGTGAAGGATCACGAGGAGATGCTTTTCAATATTGAGTTAAAGGACTATCCCGGCGAGCTGGGGGATTTTGCTTATGAATCCTGTGATAAAAGCATCGCGCTGCTGGAGCGCTACGGCATCGCAGACCGCTGTGTGCTCAACTCCTTTTCCGGAGAGCTTTTGGAATACATCGACCAAAAATACAGCCATAAATATCATTTACACGGCTACTTTCCTCTGCACCTGCTGGGCAGGGAACTGACAAAGGATCCCTGGTCTTATCTTTACTGCATCTGTCTGTTTGGCGATCCGCAAAATCCGGTCGTCCCCAGACAGGAGTTTGATTACGCGAAGCAGCGTCAGGTGGAGCCCTGGGTTTATTTTCCGGATGAGGACCCCGAAATCTACCGGCTTGCTGCCCAGAACGGCGCCGCGCTTTTCACGGCAAACGACCCGGCGCGGGCAATTTCCATTCTCGAATCGCTAAAGCTGCGATAACCATTTTTATAAAAAATGTGCGCGTCGGTAACAGTTCAGACCTGGCTGAACTATTACGCGCCTCGCGCGCACTCCGCATCGAACGCGGCTGCCAACAGGCTGCTTCTTCCAAACGCGCGGGTGTGCACAAACGGCACGCCGACACATATGAAAGGATAAAAACATGAGCGTTATCACAATTACGGGCGCGGGCATGATGGGCTCCGCCATGAGCGTCCCCGCCTCTGACAACGGGCACGAGGTCCGGATCGTGGGCACTCCCCTGGACCGGGATATCATCGACCGGGCCAAAAAGGACGGCTATCACCTGACACTGCAGCAGAAGCTTCCCTGCGGCATCCGCTATTATCAGCCGGAGGAGCTGACAGAAGCGTTGGACGACTGTGATCTTTTGATCGGCGGCGTCAGCAGCTTCGGCGTGGAATGGTTCGGCAATGAGGTTCTCCCCAAAATCCCCAAATCCCTTCCGGTGTTATCCATTACCAAGGGCCTGCATGCCCGGCCGGACGGCTCCATGTGCGCTTTTCCGGATTACCTTTCGTCAAAGCCGGGGTGTGCCGGACTTTCCTTAAATGCGGTGGGCGGTCCCTGCATCAGCTTCGAGCTCGCCCAAAGACACCATACGCTGGTGGCCTTTTGCGGACACGATCCTGCCACCCTCACTCATATCCGGCAGCTTTTGGCTACGGATTACTACCACATCGATCTGTCTGAGGATGTGCTGGGCATAGAAACCGCCGTCGCCATGAAAAATGCCTATGCCCTCGGCGTTTCCCTCGCCATCGGGCTTGCGGAAGCGAAATCCTCCGCCGGCTGTCCGGAGGAATATAATCCACAGGCAGCGCTCTTTGCCCAGAGCACACGGGAAATATACCGTCTCCTCTCCCTTCTGGGCTGCGATACTTACGAAACGCTCTACGGAGCCGGTGATCTGTATGTGACGGTTTTCGGCGGACGCACGCGCAGACTCGGCATCCTGTTGGGAAGCGGCCTTACCTTTTTGCAGGCATCAGAAAAGTTAAAAGGTACAACACTGGAATCCGTCGCCATCACCAAAACTGTCGCCTGCGCCCTTATGAAGCTGGAACGTGACGGCAGGGCGGATACAAAGCAATTTCCTCTTCTGATGCATATTTACCGGCTCATTTGCGGGGAAACGACAGCCATGCCGCCCTGGGAGGCATTTATCTGACTGTCCGCCGGAAAGCCCAAAAGAGCGCCAATAGCGGACAAAGCCAAAAAATTTCTGATCACAAACCTGTGCAAGCACAGTGTGATGATAAAACAAAATGGAGGTAGCAGTCTATGAAAAAGAAGGTATTAGCAGCACTTTTAACCGCCGCAATGGCGATCGGCATGACCGCCTGCGGTGACAGCTCCGGCGCTACTCCTGCCAATGCGGGAGACACCCCTGCCACACAGCAGGCGACCAGCGATGCGGATACGGCTTCCGCAGAGGACGCGGTCAATGCAAAAGAAGATGATGAAAATGCGGCAGCATCCGATATTGACACATCAGAGCATGTCGTGGTCACCTACGTGACAATCGCTGACAAGCCGAACAACTCCGCAAATGAGGACGTCCTTTCCGAGCTAAACAAAATCCTGACCGAAAAGGTGAACGCCGAGCTGGATGTGTACTACATCGGCTGGACGGACTACATGACAAATTATAAGCTGCTTTTGACCCAGATGGATGGTTCCATCGATCTGGTCAGCGCAGCGGACTGGATGGAAGAATGGGCGCTTTGTAAGGATGGCGCGTTTCTGGAGCTCCCCGACGATATGATCGCCAAATATGCGCCTCTCACCTGGAATGCGGTCACGCCCGCCCACTGGGATATGTGCCGCTACAACGGCGACATCATGTTCATTCCGGAGGATCAATATACCCAGCGCACCAACCACGGCTTCATCTATCGTCTGGACTGGGCAAAAAAGGCAGGACTGGAAAATGGGATACACAGCTGGGAGGATATGACCACCTATTTTACATGGTGCAAACAGGAATTTCCGGATATGATTCCCTGGGACAGAAACGGCGGCTCCTCCGTGGCCGAATGCCAGAGCGGCTATTTGAGATCCAAAGCGGAGCATCCCTTCTATGACGCAAGCACCTGCGTCCTTCGGGAGGATGAGCAGTATCGGGTAATTGACATACAGATGGAATACGGAAAGGAGCTTGCCGAATATGGTGAATTGATGAAAAAGTGGGACGAGCTCGGCGTCTGGAGAACGGACGTGTTAAACAACACCACCGGCGATCCCCGGGCGATGTACCGCATCGGGCAGAGCGCGGTCGATCAGCACCACACCCAGACCTGGACCGATCTGGTGAGCCCCCTGCCCAACAACACCATCTATCAGGATGATCCGGAAGCGGAAACCGGTTTCTTCTGGTTCGGCGAGGAAAACGGCTGGCTGGTAAATGAATCCGTCGTGCACGGCACCATGGCGATTTCCGCCGGCAGCAACAACCCGGAAAGGGCGCTGATGGTTTATGACCTGCTGCGCAACGATCCTGCCTGCTACAGGCTGATCAATTATGGCATCGAGGGCAGACAATATGCGCTGGATGAAAATGGTTTTAAATATCAGCCGGAAGGCTATTCCAAGGATAAGGACGAGATCGGATTCAGCTTCTGGGAGGGCCGTGTGGATGCGCTGGAGCTGCGGGAAGCAGACCGCGACTGGAATAAAATTGACGCCATGTATGCCGAAATGGCAAAGGTCGGCAGGGACAATCCCTACCTCACCTTCGTAGGTGACTGGGATCCTGTCGCCACACAAAAAAGCATGTGTGACGAGGTGAACGCACGGTACGCAAATATTCTTTCCGTCGGCAAATTTGACGGCAGCGCGGAAGCCTTCATCGCGGACTGGCAGGAAGAATTAAGACAGGCAGGCGTACAGGATATCGTGGATGAGATGCAGAGACAGGTCAATGAGTTTTACGGGGTGAGCCTGGAAGCGAAGCAGTACTGACCCATAAGCGACACGCGGACTGAAATTGCCTTCGGGCGCCCAGAGCCGTGCCCGACCCAGGAGCGGGTGTATGGTTTTCATGCCAATTCCATACACCCGCTTTTTAAAGCACAATTTTCACATAATCCCCATCTGCGGACTCTACCTCCACCAGGGTGAGCTTGCGATACTGCCGAAGACACTTTCTCAGCTTCCTTCCCGCCTCCCGCAGGGCTTTCTCATCAGGCGGCTCTGTGGGCACATCCATGATGGACTTCCAGGACTCCTCATGGCTTTCCGTCACGTGCCGGTTACGCTTCCCCAGCTTCCTGCGCAACACCTTTGTCACCTTCGCGCATACCCGGATAGTTGTCCTGCTTCCGGCCAGAATCGCCACCGCCGTCGTGGGAAAGTAGAACGTCATATGGGCGCCGCCATTTTCTCTGATCTGAATTTTCATGCCGTTCTCCTCATTTCACAGTGATCTCTACCACATCTCCCTCCGCTGACTCCATTTCCACCAGCTTTCCGATCACGCCCTCATCGACGAGCCGCAGAATTTTTTCCAGATCTATTTTTTGAAACGCGCTCTGTCCGTCCATGCCCGGGACCTCCATGCCGAGCTCCAGCGCAATTCTGACCAGCGCGACCGGCAGGTTCACCCGCACCCTGTCCCCCGCGACCGTATCCGCCCGAACCTGCAAAAGCATTTTGTCCACATCCTTCTTTTCCTCTTCAGAAAGCATCCGCACCGTCTGCTCTTCCCTGCCCCGCAGCAGCTCGTCACAGGATATTCCGAACAGATCGGCCAGACGCGGCAACGCTGTGATGTCCGGACAGGAGATGTTGTTTTCCCATTTGCTGACCGCCTGCGGCGATACCTCCATATACTCCGCCAAAAGTTCCTGCGTCATGCCGCATTTTTTTCTGTAACCGGAAATTCTTTCACCCAACGTGCTCATATCGTTCCCTCTCTTTCTTCTCCACAGCTTCTGCCAAAGGACTGTCCCTGGCGGCTTCTGAGCCTATTGTAATCTATAAATGAAAAAAACGGAAGATGGATCAGGTTAAATTCAGGTAATTCGATGTCCTGTCGTTACTGGTCACAGAGTGAACAGTAACGTCCTGTCCGGTAACATCATTGTGCTATGCCGTCCTTTAACTTGATCACCGCATCGCACCGCTCCATCACCCGCGGATCATGCGTCACCACAATACAGATTTTCTCCGGCGCGATTTTTTCCAGCGTATCCAGAAAAACACCGATGGATTCGGCGTCCAGATTTGCCGTGGGCTCATCAAAGAGCAGAATCTGGGCCCCCTGATACAGCGCCCTCGCAATGCCGATGCGCTGCTCCTGTCCGCTGGAAAGCGCCCTTTTCCCATTCCCGATCTCCGTCTCGTACCCCTGCTCCAGACTGTCTATATACCGGTCAATATTCGCCATGGCGGCACACCGGACAAGGCGTTCCGGCTCCGGTTCCATCGCCATGCAGATATTGGTCTTTACCGTATCACAAAAAACCAGATTCGCGGCGGGCACCAGTCCCACATAAGGGCGGATATCCTCCCACGCAGAACCGTCGGCAAAATCGATCGCCACCTTTCCCTCCTGCGGCTGATACAATCCGGAAATCACCTTTAGCAGGGTGCTCTTCCCGCCCCCGCTCTCGCCCACGATCCCGACGATTTTCCTTTTTTCAAATTGTGTAGAAATTCCTTCCAGAACGCGCGTCTCCTGATAGCCAAAGGAGACGCCCTCCAGGCGCAGGCTGGATACCTCCTTTTCGGGCGCTGCCTGCCGCTTTTGCTCCTCCGGCAGGGTATAGATGCGGTCCAGCCTCCCGGCGGAGGCGATCGCCTGATTGACGTCGGAAATAATGCTGCCGATCGCCGTAAAGGGCCAGATGATAAAATTGGCCAGCTGCACGATCGCGATCATGGCGCCCACCACCATCTCTCCCTTCATCACAAAATGCGCGCCGCCGCCCATAGCGATCAGAAACATCACATTGCCCATGGCATTGTTGAGAAATTCGGAGCCGCCCTCCGCCGTGCCCAGCATGCGCGCGCTGTTCACCTTATCCTCCAGCAGCCCCGACGCTTTTTGTTCCAGCTTTTTTCCCATGAAATTGATTTTAAACAGCGCGATCCTTTCCAGCACATCCTGAAAATAGACGCGGACATGTTCTTCATTTTCTTTGTCCTTCCGGCTCGCCCTCTGCACGATGGGTGAAAAAACCGCGATGCACATGATCAGAAGCGGAATGCAGATGAGCAAAAGCAGCGCCAGCTTCCAGTTCAGATAAAAAAGATAGAATATGGCGAATACCGACGACAGCCCATTGCCCACCAGGCCGCGCACCAGCCCCGGGAAGCATCCCGCCACCTTTTCCACATCCTCGGTCAGGTTGGTCATATACTCCCCCACATGATGCTCCTGCATCTTAAGCAGGCTGCTGCGATAAAGCCTTCCTGTCAGCTCCAGCCGGATTTTCCCCGCAATCCTGGCGCAGGACACCCGGCCGGCGATGGCATTGGTCAGAAACAGCGCGCCCTCCAGCACCAGAATAAGAACGGCGGCAGCAAGATTTTGGGTCAGCCCCATCCTGGAATCCCCGGTGGCAATGTCCACAAATTGCTTCAATATGGTCGCCATTTCCATATTCACCGCAGCCATGGCAATGCCCGCCGCCGCAAGCAGCAGCAGATAGCGCCGGTTTCCCCTGGTCTGCCCGTAAATCCAGCCCAGGCCATATTGTTTTTTTGTTTTCTGAAAATTGTTCTTCATTTCCTGTCTCCCCTGCTTGTATTTGATTCCCGCGGCTGCGGACCAGACAGCCACGCCTGCGCGAATATTCGACGACTGCCACGGACGCCACATCCCCGTTGCCCACAGCGGGAACCTGATTCTTTCCTCCCATAGCTTATCAGGCTGCAGTAGCGATGTAAACGCCCTGCACACAGCCGGTCGCTTTGCCCGCGCAAGAGGATAACCAGGCGCCGTATCCGGTCAGCCGTTTTCCCGCATAGCTGCATTTCAGGAATGGCGTATGTCGTTTTACAGTGATATTCTATCAAAGACTGGCACAAAACATAAGAAAGCAGAGGTTGAAAAAGCAAAAAAATAATCAACCAGAGGTTGTCTTTTCTCACAACCTCCGGTTGATTGCCTCATAAGCATCATGAAAAACCTGATTCCAGATATTCCAGCATCATCGCAGGAGAATAAATCAACGGGTGCTCTAATCCTGCCTCCAAAAAATCTTTGTCTCCCGTCAAAATCAAATCTACATCATGATACAGCGCATCACTTAGCACAGGAATATCTTTTTCATCACGCAACAAACCTGACATTTCCTCTGTGCTACTGCAAAAGTTAAAATTCAATCGACGATACAAACAGTAAACTTTCTCTGCCTTCTTGGGCCATTTCCTTTCAAGCTTGGCTTTAAACTCCTGATCCACATATTCCGATACGAATAATACATGTTCAGAATCAAAAAGCTTTTCCAGCAGCCTGCCCGTATGCCCGCCAAATACAAAGGCCGATATCAGGACATTTGTATCAAGCATTATTTTCATAAGTTCATGCGTTCCCTTCTGAATGCCGCCATATCTGCAATCATCTCTTCTTCGCTGTCCCAGCCTTTATCATCCTGAAACACCGACTGAATTTCAGAAAGAATTTTTCTATTCTCCTGTCCTTTTTCTTTTTTTCGCTTATCCGACAGATATTGGATAAAAGAGATGACTGTTCTATAATCCTCTTCTTCCAGATTACTCAATAAATCATCCACTATAGCTGCTGTAACCGTCATATTGATAGCCCTCCTTCCACGCGACTGCACCGGCCACAAATCTTTTTACTATTATAGGGCCATTCTCAGTCTACTATGCACTAAGAACTACAGACATTTTACAGGAAGTACTCCACACCCGCCTCAAATATCTTCAGATCCTGTTCGCCGTAGATATTGACCGCAACTCCATCGCCCCGGCGCTCTACGTGCGCCATTTTTCCTAAAATCCTGCCGTCAGGGGATGTGATGCCCTCGATCGCCGCATAGGAGCCGTTGATGTTCCACTCCTCATCCATGGAAACATTGCCCGCAAAGTCCGCGTACTGGGTTGCCACCTGACCGTTTGCAAACAGCTTCTCAATCCACGCCGCCGGCGCCACGAAGCGTCCTTCCCCGTGGGATGCGGGCGTGCAGTAAACGCTGCCCAAGCCGGCCTTTGCAAGCCAGGGAGATTTGTTGGAAACCACCTTCGTATACACCATTTTGGAAATATGCCGGTTGATCGTGTTAAAGGTCAGTGTCGGAGAATCCTCCTTCTGCCCTGTAATTTCGCCATAGGGTACCAGACCCAGCTTGATCAGCGCCTGGAATCCGTTGCAGATGCCAAGGCAAAGTCCGTCCCTTTCCGCGACCAGCCGCATGACCGCTTCCTTTATTTTTGCATTCTGAAAAGCGGTGGCAAAAAATTTCGCCGAGCCGTCCGGCTCATCGCCCGCGGAAAAGCCGCCGGGGAACATGATGATCTGCGCCCGGTTGATTTCCTGCGCAAAAGCGTCCACAGAGGAACGGATATCCTCCGCGCTCTGATTTTTAAATACCCGCGTCACCACCTGCGCGCCTGCGCGCACGAAGGCTTTTTCGCTGTCATATTCACAGTTCGTGCCCGGGAACACCGGAATGAATACGGTGGGCTTTGCCACTTTATGCCTGCAGACATAAATGCTGTCCGCACGGTAAAGGTCGGATTTTACACAATCCGTATTCTGCACCGCCTTTGTGGGGAACACCTTCTCCAGCGGCTTCTTCCAGGCATCCAGCGCCTCCTCCATGGGAATGCTCACGCTGCCCACTGTGAAAGCGGGCGTCTGGGTCACCGTGCCCACAAACGTATACTCTGCGTCGATGTGATCCATTTTATCTGCATCAATCTCCGCCAGAATATCGCCCAGCGCATTGCCGAACAGATCCTTTATGTCCACATCCGCTGCCAGATCTGCGCCCAGCCCGTTGCCGAAGGCCATTTTGGAAAGTCCGGCTGCAACGCCTTTTGCATCCAGCGCATAGGCGGAAACGATCACCTTCTTTTCGATCAGCTCTGCCACTTTATCGTACAGCGCCATCACCTGCTCGTAAACGGGCACATCGTAATCATCCTTTTCGATGCAGAAGCGCACAAGCCGGTTGCCCGCCTTCTTAAGCTCCGGCGTCACAATATCCTGCTGCCTTGCCACATCCACCGCAAAGGAAACCAGCGTGGGCGGCACGTCAATATCGTTGAAGGTGCCGGACATGGAATCCTTGCCGCCGATGGAAGGCAGGCCGAATCCGATCTGCGCGTCATAAGCGCCCAAAAGCGCCGCAAAGGGCTGGCTCCAGCGCGCCGCATCCTGCGTCATCCGGCGGAAATATTCCTGGAATGTGAACCGAATCTTCTTATAATCGCCGCCGTTTGCGACGATCTTCGCCATGGATTCTATCACCGCATAAATCGCGCCGTGATAAGGGCTCCAGCTGGACAGATAAGGGTCAAAGCCATACGCCATCATGGTGACGGCATCCGTCTTTCCGGTAAGGACGGGAAGCTTTGCCACCATCGCCTGCGCCTCAGTCAGCTGATATTTGCCGCCATAGGGCATCAGAACGCTCGCCGCACCGATGGAGGAGTCAAACATCTCCACAAGCCCCTTCTGAGAACACACATTCAAATCGGAAAGCGTCGCCAGCCAGGCCTTTTTCACATCCTTTTGGGCCGCCGCCTCTCCCACAGCCGGAATGGCATATTGATTGAAATAATTATCCTCTTTTGCGGGAACCTCTACAAAAACGTCCGTCTCCTGATGGGCGCCGTTGGTATCCAGAAACGCCCGTGAAATATCCACGATTTTCTTTCCCCGCCATTTGAGCACCAGTCTGGGCTCCTTCGTCACTGTCGCGACGGAAACCGCCTCCAGATTTTCCTGCGCCGCATAGCCTAAAAATTCTTCCACATCCTTCGGGGCGACCACCACCGCCATTCTTTCCTGAGACTCGGAAATGGCAAGCTCCGTGCCGTCAAGGCCCGCATACTTTTTCGGCACCCTGTCCAGATCCACGACCAGGCCGTCCGCCAGCTCGCCGATCGCCACGGACACGCCGCCCGCGCCGAAGTCATTGCACTTTTTGATCAGCCGGGAAACCTCCTGCCGTCTGAACAGGCGCTGAATCTTGCGCTCCGTGGGCGCATTTCCCTTCTGCACCTCCGCGCCGCAGGTTTCGATGCTCTTTTCCGTATGCACCTTGGAGGAGCCCGTCGCGCCGCCGCAGCCGTCACGCCCGGTTCTGCCGCCCAGCAAAATGATGATATCGTCCGGATCCGAATTTTCCCGGATCACGTTACGCCTGGGCGCCGCGCCCATGACCGCGCCGATCTCCATGCGCTTCGCCACATAATTGGGATGATAAATTTCCTTTACCAGCCCGGTCGCCAGACCGATCTGATTGCCGTAGGAGGAATATCCCGCCGCCGCGCCGCGCACCAGCTTTTTCTGGGACAGCTTGCCCTTTAAGGTTTCGGAGATGGGAACGGCAGGATCCGCCGCGCCGGTCACGCGCATCGCCTGATACACATAGCCGCGCCCGGAAAGAGGATCCCGGATCGCGCCGCCAAGGCAGGTGGCAGCGCCGCCGAAGGGCTCGATTTCCGTAGGATGGTTGTGGGTCTCGTTTTTGAAAAATACCAGCCATTCCTCGGTCACGGGGCCCTCGCCGTAATCCATTTCTACCGGCACAATGACGGAGCAGGCGTTGATCTCATCCGACTCCTCCATGTCCGCAAGCTTCCCTTCCTTTTTCAGCTTACGCATCGCCATCAGAGCCAGATCCATCAGGCAGACGAACTTATCCGGTCTGTCCTTAAAAATATCCGCCCTGGTATCCAGATAGCTCTGGTATGTCGTCTCAATGGGCGTCCGATAATAGCCGTCCGCAAATTCCACATTTTTAAGCTCCGTGGAAAAGGTGGTATGACGGCAATGGTCGGACCAGTAGGTATCCAGCACGCGGATTTCCGTCATGGACGGATCCCGCCTTTCTTCCTTTGCAAAATAGTTCTGAATATGAAGAAAATCCCGGAAGGTCATCGCCAGCCCCAAAGAATCATACAGCTCTTTCAGATCTGCCTCCAAAAGCCCTGTAAAACCGTCAAAAATTTTCACATCGGCGGGCTCCGCAAACTCCGTCACCAGCGTTTCCGGTTTGGTCATATCCGTCTCTCTGGAGTCCACCGGATTGATACAATAAGCCTTGATTCTTTCCATCTCTTCGTCAGAAAGCGTTCCGATGATCAGATACGTCACCGCAGTCTTGATGATCGGCTCTTCGTCCGCCTTCAAAAACTGTACGCACTGGACTGCGGAATCCGCGCGCTGATCGAACTGTCCGGGCAGAAACTCCACGGAAAACACATGACCGTTTGCCGGAATGTCGATCGTCTCCCGATACAGGATGTCCACCGGCGGCTCCGAAAAGACCGTGCGGCACGCCTGCTCAAACACGTCGTCGCCAAGATTTTCCACATCATAGCGGATGAACACACGCACATCCTCAATTGCGCCGAGGTTCAGATAATTGATCAAATCCTCCTTAAGCTCCGTCGCCTTGACCGCAAAGCCGTCCTTCTTTTCCACATAGATTCGTTTTACGTTTCCCATTGTTCTCCCTTTCTTTTGTCGATTTTACAACAGTCAGGCATCCAGGCTGCGGACAGCCGGACGCCGGACCTGCCGCGCTGCATCTATTGCTGACAGCCTAAGCTGTAGCCTTCCACTATACTTCCGGGATGAGTCCGCCCGCCACTGCAAACAGCTCGTCATCCACCATACGCTCTGTCACTCCCATTGTGTATGCACAAATGCGCAGCCCCTCCAGCACAAACAAAATATGATTTGCGGTAGCTGCCGCATCCACATCATAAAATTCTCCGCTTTCGATTCCCATCCTGATCAGACCTGTCAGCGCCCGCGCCGCTTCCCCAAACCGCTCTGCCTGCGGGCTTTGCCCGGTTACATTTTCTTCCTGAGCTGCCGGACCGGCGAAATAGTATTCGTACATCGCCATCGAAAGCGTTTCTTTTTTCCGCAAAATCTCCTTCTTCTGTTCCCTGAAAAAAAGCAGGAGCACCTCCGTTGCGGATGCATCCTCCGAAATCGTTCCGGAAAATATGTCGTCCGCCTCTTCCTCCTCCCTGCCCATCACGGCGAGGAAGACCTCCTCCACGCTGCCAAAATAAAGATAGAGCCCGCCCCTGCTGATTTCGCAGGCTTCCACGATATCCTTCATTGTCACGTTCTTATAGCCCTTTTCCATGAAAACGCGCCGGGCATGCTCCACAATGAACCGTTTTTTCTGCTCTGACCTTTCTCCCATCTTTTCCCCCAAAAAAGCATGTCCGCATCGGCATGCCTTACACGGGCATCACATGCACACTGTCAGTTTATCATGACTGGCAGGGAAATTCAACGAATAATTCACATTCAGCCCCAAACTTTATGACTGACCGTGCCCAGTAACGGTCGCACACTGTGCAACTAAATTTTCCAAACAGGTGATTGGAATTTTGCCCGTCTTTCGATACAATAAATGCAGACGGACCTGCAGGAGGACAGGGATTGTCCGCTCAACGGCCGGCTGATCAATGAACGATGATGGAGGAAACAGCTGCTATGATACGAAACGCACAAAACACGGATATTTCCCGCCTGGCGGAAATTGAGGTTTTTGGAAAAAGGGTTGCATACCGCCCCATTTTTCAGGACGACAACGGCTCCTTCAACCTGCTCCAGACACAACCCATCGCAGAGCAATACCGGCAAAATCCGCGTCTGCTCGATCACATCTCGGTATACGATGACGGCATCGTGAAGGGGCTTCTCAACTGGAAGGATTACCCGGAAAACGGCAGGGCAGACGAAATCGAGCTGTACTGCTTTTATGTGGAACCGTTTTTCAAGGGGCAGGGCATCGGAGGGGCGCTGCTTAAGCACTTATGTGAGGATGCGGAAAAAAATCAGAAAAGGGCGATTTATGCCTGGGTGCTGGAAGAGAATATCCCCGCGAGGCGCTTTTATGAGCGAAACGGCTTTGTTGCGGATGGCAGGCACGGAATTGTGGAGGGCACGACCGCCCGGAACATGTGCTATGTGAAAAGACTGGAGGACATCGATGGCTAATATCTGGCTGCGCATTTTTGATTTAAGAAAGCGAAACAAAATCGGCCAGCGCGCGCTGGCGGACAGGCTGGGCGTTTCCATCCAGACAGTGAGCAAATGGGAAAATGCCGTCAGCATGCCGGATATTTCCCTGCTGCCGGATATCGCGGCATTTTTTCAGGTGACTGTGGACGAGCTTCTGGGCTTAAAGCCGTTGCCCGGCGAAGAATACATTCCAACGGAAAGCGGGGAAAAGGACTACTGGGAATCCCGTCTTCACTATCTGAAGGCGAGCCGGAAAGCCTTCTGGAATGAAGACTATCTGGAATTTCTGGTAAAAAACGTATGGAAGCTCACAAAGCCCGTACAAATTCTGGACTGTGGCTGCGGCTTCGGCTATATGGGGCGAATGCTTCTGCCCCTGCTGCCGGAAGAAAGCACCTATACGGGAATCGATTTTTCCCGGAACATGATCGAAGCGGGAAAGCGGCTCTTCGCAGAATGCGGTCTTGATGGCGAATTTGTCTGCGAGGATTTCCAGACCTGCCGCCTGACGAAAAAGTATGATCTTGTGATCAGCCAAGCGACCCTGCGCCATGTGGGCAACGCGCAGGCATTCCTCGAAAAAATGATTTCCCATGCAAGGCCCGGCGGTCTGGTCGCCGCAATCGACGTCAACCGTGAACTGGAATCCGATGGCTTCTATATCGACGGCATGGACTATCAGGAGCTCTGTGCCCGGGACGGCTTCCGGAAGCTGTGGAGCAGAGAGCTTTCCTGCCAGGACCGGGATTACGCCATCGGCATGCGCCTGCCCGTCATGATGCAAAAAGCCGGGCTTGTCCATGTGGATGTGCGGATGAACGACAAAGTCAGCTTCCTTTCGCCGGACAGGGCAGACCACGCGGAAATGCTGGAAAGCCTTCTATCCGAAAAGCAATGGGACAAGGCGTGCAGCCCGGAAGAAGAGGAAAAACTGATTTTGCAGTTTGTCAACCACGGGATGGACCGGAATGAGGCAGAGCGTTACTGCCGCAGGCAGCGCAAGATTCAGGCATATGTGGAAAAAAACCGGGAAAGCCTGACCTGGCTGCAGTGGCGCGGCCTGGTCATCAGCTATGGGTGGAAGCAATTTAAGGAATTCTAAAGGAAAAAAGCCTTGTTCCCGAAAGAAAAATACGGTATAGTAAGCGATATTGGTAAAGCAAAGAGCAGGGCGGCGCGCCCTGCAGACCGATTGCTTCGGGGTAACAGTTTGGACCTGTCCAACCTGTTACGCGCCGGGAAAGGCTGCACACATGAAATACGTTTTACTGACCGTCAAAAAAATGCTGCGTTATCTGCTAAAGCCCCTGTCCTTTGTGCCAGCGCTGTGCATGATGTATCTCATTTTCTCGTTTTCCGCCCAAAACGGCGCACAATCCGCACAGCTGAGCGCAGAGGTGGGCACAGGTCTGTTTTCTTCCCTGAACCATCTTTTCCGGTTGGATATCGAACCCGCCCGGCTCGCTTATTACGCGGATGCCTTTCAATTTTATATCCGCAAGCTGGCCCACATTACGGAATATTTCCTTCTGGCCGTCTCCGTAGCGCTGCCGCTGTACGTGTACCGCCTGCGGGGCTTTTGGCTCCTTGTGGTGGCTGGCGCTTTCTGCGTCTGCTTCGCCTGCCTGGACGAGTACCATCAGTCCTTTGTTGCGGGGCGCTCCGCCTCTGCCAGGGATGTGGCGATTGACAGCATCGGCATTTTGATCGGTATCTACGCGACCAGAATTTTCGGATTCATCGGACGCAAAACGATTTTCGCCCCCCTGTCCCTTTCCCGCAGAAAGCGAAAATACCGTGATTCATGAGCAATCACATTATGGGCTTTGTTACAATTCACACACAATGGCAGTCAGTTTTCCGGCCCGCTTCCGGTAGCCGCCGCCAAACTGACTGGCATTGATTCACACAAAAAATTCCCGTCCGTTTCCTTCCAGAATTTCTTTCAGCCTCCACAGCGCCCCTTCCAGCTCTTCCTGTGTGTCCGGGGATACCACCGCCAGCCTGACATAGGAGGATTTTTCCTGATTTAACATGGCAAACCGGTGGGAGCCCAGCACGCGCACGCCCCTTTTGAGCGCCAGCACCTCAAAGCTTTCTCCGGTCAGCCCTGCCGGAAGCTTAAGCCAGCGGAAAAACCGCGCATCCTTTTTTGTCTCCCCCTCTCCCAGAATCTGATCATAGATCCGGTTTCTGTCCTCCGCCAGCTGTCTTTTTCTTTCCGCAATTTCAAAAGCCCGCATGCTTTCAATCAGCTCTGCCACAATTTCCGTATTCAGCGCAGCCGGTTTTAAATTAATGTGCAAAAGCCCGGCGGTCAAAGCTTCCCGATAAGAAGGCGGAAACGCCAGAAACGCCGTCCGCAGCCCCGCACCCAAAGCCTTGGATACGCTGCAGATATGCACCGTATTTTCCGGCGCCAGCGTAAGAAAGGAGGGCGCCCTCCCCGGCATCAGAAAAGAATAAATATCATCCTCAATGACCACCAGGCCGTGCGCCGTCACAATCTCTGCCAGCTCTCTCCGCCGTTTTTCCGGCATAAATATTCCCGTCGGATTGCTGCAGGTGGGCATGAGATATACGCCCTTTAACTGCTGCCAGATACAGGCGCTTTTCAGCGCTTCCGGCAGCATCCCGTCTTCATCCGCTTCCAGCGCGATCAGCTGAATGTGCAGAAAATTCGCCAGCCCCCGGAAATTCGTGTAGGTGAACGCGTCCACCGCAATTTTATCCCCCGCTTCAAAAAGGGACACCAACGCCACACTGAGCGCGTTTTGCGCGCCTGCAGCCGGCAGAATGCATGCGGGCATGGCCGGTATGCCAAAAGCATTCATCCATTTCACCGCAGCCAGAAGCTGTCGCCTGCTCCCCAGCGGCTCCCCGTATTCCATAAGCTTTACGGCTCCCCTCCGGGCAAGCGTTTTCTGCGCGGCGGTCAGAATTTCCTGATTACATTCATAAAAGGGGCGGATCATTCCCATTTCAATTACCTCCCCGCCCTTTTCCAAAAAAGTATCGCTTTCCAAAACCCCCGGAGAAACGAACGTCCCGCTGCCCGTCACGCCGTAAATCAGCCCTTTTAATTCACACGCCTTATACGCCCGCGTCACCGTGCTCAGATTCAGATCCAGAAAATCCGCCAGCTCCCGCTGGGGCGGCAGCTTCGTATTCTCCGGCAAAGCGCCGGAGCGGATGTCCGCCTCCAGCTTCTCCGCCAGAGATCGATACCATGGCTTTGTAAGCGATACTCTTTCCGGCTTCCACGCCATCGGATAATTTTCAAACGAATTGACCGGCATCGTCGCCCGCCTCCTTTCTTCGTTCCCGCAATGCCCGCTCCAAAACCGGCGTGCAGCCCAAATACCTTCCCACCGCTTCCACCGTCTGCTTCGTCCGCAGCAGGTCAGAGGAATACAGGATAAATTCCATACCCTCCAGCTCCCGGGAGAGCTTCCTTCCAATATGATCCGCCTGTTTCATTCCCGTTTCCGACAGCGCCCAGTCCGTCCAGGAACCGACCATGCCGTTTGTGTGGTGAACGGATTGCGTGTGCCGGATCGTAATAATCGTTTTCATATCCTTCCTCTCCCCAACATTGTCATGCATACAATTTTAATATTGTATGCATTTATTTTCAAGCTTATATTGTAATGGATGGCAAAGGAAATTGACATTGATTCACGGCCTGACAGGCTGCACACGAAAGGAGAATATTCTGCATGAAAAAAATTACGTTGAAAGAAATCGCCCTGACCGGCGTCATGGCGGCGGCGGTCTATGTCGCTTCCGCCCTCCTGCAAATCCCGATCCCCACGCCCATCGACAGCACAAGAATCCATATGGGAAATGTGCTGTGCCTGCTTTCCGGCCTGCTTTTGGGCCCCTTTTATGGCGGGCTTGCCGCGGGCATCGGCTCCATGTTTTTCGACCTGACCAATCCCGCCTACATCGCCTCCGCCCCCTTCACCTTCGTCTTCAAATTCATCATGGCATGGCTCTGCGGAAAAATTGCGGCACCCCGGCGTGGCGTCACAGGCTCTGATCTGTCCCCGCATGGGCGCAGTCTGCTTGGCGGATTTTGCGGCGCATTCGCCTATGTGCTCCTCTATCTTTCCAAAAGCTTTATCGAGCACTGCTTCCTGCTTGGTCTTCCCCTCGCCGCAGTGCTGCCCGTCATCGCCCAGAAGGCTGTCGTTTCCGGCATAAACGCCGTGATTGCGGTCCTCGTCGCGACGCCCCTCGGGCGGCTTCTGCGCCCTGCTCTGCAAAAAATATGGCGGTGACAGAGATTGTATGCTCTATATGAATTCTTAATCACGAGATTGGCTCATAATTAGCAAAGGACATTCGTCCCCTTCACATAAGGAAGTGGAGGGGACGAGAGTGGCTCTGTATCAAATTACGGTATAGTCTATATGGCTATGCCATTTTTTCTTCTTTGGCACGTTTCTGTTTCAAACGTTCTTGTCGCCCACTTATAAGGTATGTCGGGAAGTGCAGATGTCTTTCGACCTTGCGCCCGCCAATAACTCGCATATTCTTCACACATTAGAGCATAAAACCGTTTGCCCTGTTCGTTTCCATATTCTCTCGTTAAATCATCATACAGAAAATTGAAATTTAGGACAGCAGATTATGAATAGCTTTGTAAGCAAGGGGACTATACATACTAAGCAAAGCCAGTCGTTCCCACATCCCCTCATATCTCAACATAGTATTTTGAAACTGTTCTTTATCTCCCATAATAAAGCAGATAAAGAAAATCAATGCTAAGACAAATGAGATAAGACATATAACACCAAAAACAGTATTTTCCTGCTTAAATGCCAAAATCCCATTTAATAGCGGAAAAATCAAGAATGCCATAAATCCGATTGCCGCACCTGTTCCATGTATTTTTGAAGCCGCAGTAACAATGTCTTTATTCTCATTCACATGAAATATGCCTGAAATCAGTCCTGCTCCAACAGCAAAAGTTCCCATTGAAATCAGCAATAGAACAGATAAAATCGTATGGTCTGTTCTTGTAATAAAAAAGTATGCAACCGCTACAAATGTCAGAAAACTTCCAAGCCATATCAACCATGAATTATAAATAACATGAACAGGGCTTTGAGGATTTCCCAATGCACTCATTGCCATTGTTTTATTGTCATATCCCTCATAATAACGTCCCAGTATCCACGGAAGAAAAAACTCACCGATAACTGTCAAGAGTATGATTGAATTAAAAAACTTACTGGTTATTATATTTTCCATTTCACAATCTCCTAATATCTCTCGATTTCTCCATGAAAATTATGTGCTTTTTCCAGTAGCGGTCCTTTTGCTCCCATTGTAAAAGCAATATCGCTGCTGCGGATAGATAACAGTTCCATTCCAGGATGTAATTCCAAAACCTCTGACGTGCTTTGCGGCAGTTTAACAGTTCCATTCTTATCAATCGCAAGCCAGGCATATTTACGTCCTTTATATTGGATAAATTCACCCTCGGAAAGCTGGCAATCCCTTAATGCGGGACACTCTTGTAATATGTGCCTGAGTTTTGAATTTGACAGCAGCGGATATGTAGTGACACAAAAACCTCCCGTTATTTTACTCCCTGTAAAAATGATAACTTTTCCATCCTGCGCAGCATCATATTCCGACAATGCCTGCGGTGGGATGTGTATTGTTAAATCGGGGTTTATAACAGAAAGTCCAAATACAAATTTGCCCCCTTTATTGAGCTGTGGCATAAAAAACCTCCTTTTCCAGTATTTCATTTTCCATGTTGATATGTTATAATAGTAGTATTTATAAAAACTACTTTATATATAAAGTATTATAAACACAACGGAATGTCAAGGAGGAAATACTATGCTGTCCAAACCCGCCACAATGCTTTTAGGACTTATCTATGAAAAACCGCTTAACGCATATGAGATAATAAAACTCTTGAATTATATGAATGTAAAATGGTGGTTTAACATCGCTGATTCCACGGTATATTCAACTTTAAAAACCCTTGAAAAAAAGGAATTTATATCAGGCACTACCGAAAAAGTCGGCAATATGCCAGACCGTACCGTTTACAAGCTCACCGATAACGGGAAAAGCGAATTTGTAAGCACTTTGAAAGCATCCATCCTGCAATTCAACTACGATACAAATATTTTTTCTATTGCCGCTTTCTTTCTAAGTACATTTACGCTTGATGAACAGCAGGAGCTTTTGCAGGAACGGCTTAATATCCTGCAAAAATACCGTGCAGGGATTGAAAAGCAAATCAATCCGCTGTGGGAAAATGAGGTTTCTTCCGCTCATTCCGCAAATGTAAAAAGAATGATTGACCTTGTAGACGCTGAAATAACGGGGACAAACCGTTTGCTTGAAAGCAGCAATACCAACAACAGACTGTGAGGAAAATCCATGACAACAAACAATATCCGCTATTTATACAATGCAGAAACAGGAATTGAACTGATTTCAGAATCGTTACATACAGTATTATAAATGACACAATGCATTGGAAAAGCCTATGGATTTTTTTACTATATCCATGTATAATAAGGGAAAACGGCTAAAGCTTCTGATTAGTCGAATTACCGGGATACATTATGCAATGACTGAAAGGAAAAAGAGGATTCTCAACCATGCTCTACCACTACACCAGCTTCGCCGCCCTGGACGGCATCATCCGCTGCGCGGAGCTTCGGCTCAACAACATTCTGAATATGAACGACACCTCAGAGATGCGGCTGTTCATCACCGGCCTGTGCCGCGCCGTCACAGAAAAGCTGCGGGCGGACGGCGATGAAGAAAAAGCGCGCATGACAGAGCAGTTTTTTGAAAAAGAAATAGAAGAGGAATTCCATTATTCCGCCTACGCCGCATGCTTTTCCCGGTACCGGGACGACGCCGCCCAGTGGGAGCGCTACGGCTATGGCGGTCAGGGCGTGTGCATCGCGTTCCATGAGGAGCGCATCCAGAAAATGGTGGGCGGCGCCGTCTTTTTGCAGGAGGTTTCCTACCAAAAGGACATGCGCGAGCATCCTCTCGTGGACGCCTTTTACCACCTCATCAAGGAGTCTGACGGAATCGCAGATGAGCTTCCCATGCTGCAAAGCCTCATGACGGACGCCTGGATTCAATCGGCCGCCTTCAAGCATCCGTCCTTTGCCAGCGAAAAGGAATTCCGCCTGGTCGTCTCCCCCTTCATCTGGAACGAATTTGCGGTGGAGCCCAAGTACCACGTTTCCATGGGGCGGATCAAAAAATACTATCCCCTCGACTTAAACCGAATGTGCGGCAGATTGGACATGCATCTGTCCGATCTGGTGGGAGAAATCATCATCGGGCCCGCCTCCAACCAGTCCCTGCCGATTTTGCAGGATTATCTGGTGGACTGCGGCCTGCACGCCTTAAAGGACCGGATCACCCTGTCGGACTGTCCGCTACGCAGGCCAAACACATAAGCATATCCACATCATCCCACGATATTCTGCACCCAGACGCCGCTTCTGACCATGAGCAGCCCGATCGTCGCTTTGATGACCTCCGTAAACTGCACCAGGAAAAACACCACCGCGACGGGAAGGGCAGTAAAATTCGCCAGCCCGTATGCGACGGGAATGACAAGCACCCAGGTATACACGCTGTCAAACAAAAAGGTGACCACCGTTTTCCCACCGGAGCGCAGGGTGAAATAGCTGCAGTGAGAAAAGGCGCAAAGGGGCATGACCAGCGCCGAAATCAGAATAAAGTTTCTGGCAAGCGCCTTGATGCTTTCCTCCGTGTTGTAAATGGAGGGGAAAAATCTCCCCACTCCAATCATGAACACCGCCATCACACAGCAACATGCCACGCTGCAGAAAATCATCTTATTATCCGCATCCTTCGCTTCTTCCACCCTGCCGGCGCCCAGATGCTGTCCTACTATGATGGATATGCTGCCGCCCAGCTGCAGGTAAACGATGTTGAACAGGTTCGTGATGGTGGAGGAAATGTTCTGGGCCGCCACCACCTCCAGCCCCCGCACCGCATAGCATTGGGCGATGACCGCCATGCCGGAGGCCCAAAGCATTTCATTGAGCATCAGCGGCGTTCCTTTTATGAAAATATCCCTGCATATTTTCCCGGGAATATAAAAGCCCCTGTAAGCGTTCTGTATGAACGCATTTTTCTCCTTATGGGTATGGGTCCACACCGCGACGATCATGCACTCTATGATACGGGCGATGACCGTGGCGATCGCGGCGCCCGCAACGCCCAGGGCAGGAAGCGGTCCCGGTCCGAAAATCAGCACGTAATCCAGCACCAGATTGGTGCCCACCGCGGTGATGCTGGCTACCATCGGCACGAAGGTCTGCCCGGTTTCCCGGATGGTGTTCACATAGGCCTGGCTGATGGCGAAGGGAATCATGGATGCCATCATGATCAGCATATATTCCCGCCCATAACGCAACGCCAGCCCGATATCCCCTACGCTTCCCTGGTCGCTCAGATATAGGGAAATCAGCTGCGTATTACAGGCTCCGAACAGCAAAAGCCCGATGCCCGCAATCGCCAGCGAGATATAGATTTTAAACCGGAAGGTATAGCGCTGCCCTTCGTAATCCCCCTTTCCGAAAAACTGGGTGCCGAAAATGCCCGCGCCGGAAGCCCCGCCGAACAGACAGATATTGAACACAAATAAAAGCTGATTCACGATGGCGACGCCGGACATCTGTTCCGTCCCGATCTGCCCCACCATGATATTGTCCAGAAAGCTCACAAAGCTGGTGATCGCGTTCTGGATGATCATGGGCGCGACCAGAAAAAAGACGCGCCTGTAAAAATCTTTATCTCCGATAAACTTATTCTTAAATTTCATCCACATAAAATATCCTTTTCCCCGTGACAGTCCGGATACGCCCGGAGCAATCACCTCATTCCTTTCTTTTCAGCGGGAAATACAGAGTATACGGTTCATAGCCCACATCCTTCACCGGAATGAACCGGATGGATGCCGCCTGATTCTTCGTCTGGAAGGTCTCCTTCCAGCTCCCCCATTCCCTTTCGTTCGTATGCTCCAGCACTTCCTCCGGATGCCCTGCATCGCCGTACAGCGTTCTCTCCTCGCTGCACAGCCCCGCCAACACCAGCGGTCCATAGGAAAAAGCGACCTTTTCCTCATCCCCGTCCAGCGGAATTGCCCGCAGACATTTGGACAGCAGGACGCCCACCGTATCCTGATCCTGCCATACCCTGTCGATCACCGCAAAATCGCCCGGTTTGCCTGAAAAGCCGCAGGGCTCTCCGTTGATTGTGATGGCTGCCTCCTGCGCCGCCCATTCGGGAATCCGCAGATGCAGCGCCAGCTTCACATCCCGCTCTGTGCTGATTTTCAAATAGACCATCTTACAGTCCGGATGATCCGCCACCTGGCTCGTGATCGGACTGATGGACTGCCTGGCAGGCGACGTGCTGGACAGATGAAAGCTTCCCGAAAGCGTATCCTCCTTCTGCTCGATACGGACTGTCTGCCCGCCCGTCTCAAGCTGTACCGCAGAATTGAAATACTGGCACACGTACAGATGATCCTCTTCCTGATAGTACAGATAGTGGTTTAAAAGCGCATTCGCCTGCACCACGGTTCCATGACAGCAGAAAAAGTCCTGCGTGCGGCTCGCCCAGCCCTTTCTTCCTCCCGCCCGCATGGGCAGAAAATAAGTCAAAAGCCCGCTGTCCGGATAGCCGTCATCCTGTCCGTGGGAATTGTTTCCCTTCCAGTAAGCCTGCGCCATGATGCCGTTATACAGATTTTTTTCGATGTAACCGGCGTATGCCGGGTCCTTGGTCCATGAAAGCAAAAAGCCAGCCAGACGCATCATATTATATACGGTGCAGTGCTCCTGATTTTTATCCCCCAGACGGGCGGACAGCTTTTTCTTCGGCGTCCATACCTCTCCGCAGGTCTGACCGCCGGTGGCGTAGCAGCCTCTTTGCGTGACCGCGCACGCCCAATAGGCTTCCACGATTTTGCGCCATTTTTCTTCCCCGGTGACCTCGTAGGCTTTGGCACAGCCGATGACCTCCGGAATCGTGGTGTTGGCATGCATGTTCGTCAGCGGATCCTCCCCCGCAAGCAGCCGGTCAAACAGCCTGCCCCGGTAATAACGGCCAAGCAGCGTCCGGTATTTCTCTTTTCCCGTAAGCTCCAGCAGAATCGCCCAGATTTCCAGCATGCCGCCGGTCTCAAAATCCAGCACATTATCAAAGCCCTCCCGGTCAAAGCCCGCGCTGTAACGGTCAAACCAGTCCGCAAAGCGCTCTGCCACAACGAGCGCCTTTTCATAATGCCCGTAACGGTAAACGTCCAACAGTCCCATGAAGGTTTTATGTACCGTGTAATGAGGCGCCCAGACATTTTTCCCGATGCCGATCCAGGCAAAATACTTTTCCGGTATGGACGCAACCCACTCCCCGCCGTTGTCAATCTGACACTTTTCCAGCTCGTCCACGATGTCCATCGCTTTCGCCAGCAGCTGCCGGTCTTTGGTCCTGTCATATTCCAGCGCGGCGGCGGACAGCCAGTGTCCCAGAAAATGCCCACGCACCTGACAGGCGGGCGACTCCCAGCCTCCGTGCATATGCTCCGGCAGCGCGCCATAGTTTTCCGTGGGTCTGCCCGCCTCGAGCCTGTAGTTTAACAGCAGGCTGTCCGTATGTAATGACAGCAGGTAGCTTCTGTTCTCCCCCGCGCGCCGCAGAAGCTCCTCATCCAGCAATGTGACCTGTTTTCCTGCCAGTTCTTTCATGTTCCTTCCCCCTCCTTTTTGTTATGATTCACGGCTAATATCAGTTCACTTAACGGCGGACGCTGGGCTGCAGGACATTGACCGTGGATTGTAACCTCTTGTTACTATTCAGACAGGTCTGCGCGTTCACCGCGCAGACCGTAAAAAAACGTAGTGGCAACAGGCATCCGCCCCATCGCGAAGCGATTTTTATGGGTGGATGCTGTTACTATTCAGACGTGTCTGAATAGTAACAACTTCTTTTATACCAAATAATGTAAAAATGTTTTTTGCATTGATATTTTCGCAGATTGTGGTATACTATAATTGAACCACTGAAAGGGCGAATGCTCCGTAGGTGGTGTTTTTTATTTCGGGTAAATTACAAGTCCATAGCTATTATTGCTATTGGCTTTGAGATTCAGAACGCCACCCTTTTTTAAGGTTGCCATGACCCGCCCAATAAACTCCTCATCAACAACTTTTCCTACACGATTGGGAAGAGTTCCTTTCTTTTCATGAATCTTATAATAAAGATGGACAATGTAAGAAACAAAATCGCATATCTGGATAAAGTATGACTCCACAGAGTCTTTTTCCAGAATATCCTCAATCAGGTTATGGATTGGCTGATTGGTATACTCAAAGGAAAATTTCGATTGTATGGGATTGTAAGCGCGAATTGCACGCGCTGTGCGCCGCATAGGAGGTAACCGTCCCTGGTCTGTAATAATCAAATAGTTCCATTGACCGTTGCTGTCATTTTCAATGCGTTGAATATTATATTTTAATGCATTTTCAAGTACATGATAGTTCTGGTCATGAAAACGGGTTTTGTCGATGACTACATTAACAATTTTAGCATCAAGGTCAGATATACATATAGTCAAGGCTTTTACCACATCTCGCTTCTGTTCGGGAGTCCATCCATATTTCCTATATGGATCTTTATCGGACAAAAGATGTTTTGTGTGCAACTCTTCGGAGATATGAAATCCGAACTGGTTTTTCAATGATTTTCGACATTCGCGGATTTTATCAAAGTTGCTTTGCCATTTCTCCGAACTCATATACAGGCTGGTAAGGACAAAGAACTCGCTGGAAGCAGTGGTAACACCATCGTCACCTGTTTCATCAAAATAGGCGATATATGTATCCATCATCTATATCCTTTCTGTTTAATCAGGAACTGTATGACGACTTGGTTTCGTGGCTTCATGAAGCCTCCGTCAAGCCCCAGTTCATTCTGTGATGCCGCCTTTATCAGGTGGCGATATAGTCTAAATATCGCTGATCCATTCCCATTTTTGATAAAGCCGATAGCGTTTCCTTTTTGCACCATATTCTCACCAGCTTTTGCGAAAGACAACACACCATTATTTCGATTTGCAGCGCCAAGGTAAGCATATCCATCATGGTCATTTTGAAGGTGATTTCTACCTTTTGATTTTCCAGGGACAAAACGATCAAATAAATTACCAGGAGAGCATTTGTCAAGGGGAATTTCACCTAAAAGATGAAATTCCCCTTGACTGAAATATAAAGTTATATGTTATAACTCTTCGGAAAAGAAATCACTGTCAACTTTTTTTATTTCGTAAATATGCTCTACAGAAACACCAACATTATGTTTAATCATTAGTCTCGTTAAAGTTAATCCATCAACCAAAACAACCTTTGTTCCAAGTAAATTATTCGCATATTGCAATGCTCCACTGGAAAACTTTGCGGTCGTGATAAATAATCCTTTTTGCGCTTGTTGCCCTTGAAGTGCTCCTACAAATTTTTGAATCTCTGGTTTCCCGACAGTCTGATCTGCTACCCATTGTTTTGCCTGAATATAAATACTGCTGAATCCAAGCTGGTCCTCTTTGATAATTCCATCTATTCCGCCATCATTAGATTGCTGTGTAACCATTCCTGCCTCTGTAATTCCATTCCCATATCCCATATGAAGCAATAAACTGACTACCAGCTTTTCAAATTCTGTCGATGATAATTTCATTACCTCATCCATAAGCTGGCTTGCTAATGTAGCTGTTATTTGTTGAAACGCAGCATCCAGAACTTCCATGGGAGATTCATCTTTTTCTTCATCAACCAGACTGGAAACATTGGGAGTTATTGTGTTGTGGAATTTTCTGAATTCCTCTGACCTCTCCAAATATTTTAGGGTTAATTCTTCTCCAGATGCTAAAGCCTTCTTGCCATCATTAGTGATACGGTATTTCCCTCTGGAGGGAGTTTCTATAAGTCCGGCCTTATCCAAATATGTTCTTGCCCATGCAACGCGGTTATCAAATTTACTTTGTTTCCCGCTCGGAAGCATTTCTCCACGATCTTCTTCCGAAAGCTGCATATCGGATGCAAGTATCTGTCTTACTTCCTTCGCAGTATGCAACTCCCCATCCTCAATCGCACGCAAAAACCCCTCAAAGAATTCAAAAAATTTTGGGACAGCCATTGCCCATCCTCCGACTTTCTATTATATGTGCGCTTTGCTTATTTATTTTAAGTATATCACCAATCCAGTGAATATTCAACCCTTGTTCATAGAACCAGGTTTCCCAATCGTAACAGTTCAGCCAGGTCTGAACTGTTACTGCATTCGCCCATGAAAATCTCTTCGCGATGGGGCGAATGCCTGCTACCGGTACGATTTCTCACGGTCTGTGCGGTGAACGCGCAGACCTGGCTGAACTGTTACTCCCAATCTACAAAAGCGTTACTGTTCACAGTGTCGCCGGTACTCGACGAAAATTTCTCCGCAACCGTTTGAGGGGAAGCATGTGCTTCCCCGCTTTCTACGGACATATGTCACTCCATCTGTTTTCTGTCATTCTCCTGATAATACTGCGCCTGTGCCTGCCACAGCTCCGCATATTTTCCGCCCTTATCAGCCAGAAGCTTTTCATGCCCGCCCAGCTGTACCAGCCGCCCTTCATGAAAAACCGCAATCGTATCGCAAAAACGGCAGGAGGATAACCTGTGGGAAATATAAATCGCGCCCTTTCCCTCCACCAGATCGCGAAACCGGGTATAAATCTCCGCCTCCGCAAGCGGATCCAGCGCCGCTGTCGGCTCATCCAGGATCACAAAAGGGGCTCCCTTATACAGCGCACGGGCAATCGCGATTTTCTGTGCCTCTCCTCCGGATACATTCACACCCTCCTGGTCCACCAGATACAGAGGCTGCCGCAGCTTTTGCGGGAGGCTTTGCGCCCATTTTCCGGCGCCCGCCTTGTCCAGGCAGTCCATCACTCTTTCCTCATCATATTGGATGTCCGCCGCCACATTTTCCCCCAGCGGAAACGACATCAGGCAAAAATCCTGAAACACGACGGAAAACAGCTTCCGGTACTGCTCATATCTGTATTCCCGGATATCAATGCCGTTTAGCAGAATTCTCCCTTCCGTAGGCTCATACAGCCGGCATAAAAGCTTGATGAAGGTGGTCTTGCCGCTGCCATTCATCCCCACGATGGCATAATGCTCTCCCTTTTTCAGCGTCAGGCTGACATCCTGTAATGCCGGCTTTTCTGTGCCCGGGTAACAAAAGCATACATGATCGAATTCAAATACATAATCCACATCCGGCGCCACGTCGATGCTGCCGTCCTGCTTATGGGCATATTTCTCCTTTTCCGTTCCATCTCCGATGAAATCAAGATACTCCCGGCAGTGCGGTCCCTGCATTTTGATCTGCTGGACAGAATACACCAAAACCCGGATCCCTTCGGAAAGCCTTGTGATGGCCCCCACATATTGTACGATGCTGCCTATGGGAAAAGCGCCTGACAGTGCCCTTATGCCCACAATTAAATAAGCCAGATAACTCACGCTTTGTGCAAGCGCGCCGCGGACGCCGTATATTTTTGCCTGCAGTGACCGCCGCCTTGCCGCGATCTGACGGATCGTCTGCGTGTTATGGTCATAACGGCTCCAGATCATGTCCTGCTGCCTGTACAGACGGATATCCTTTGCCCCGTTTTGTTCTTCCGCGTAGTCATATAAAAAGCTTTCCAGCCGATACTCTGCGGATTGCTTGTCCAGACTGTTTTCTTTCAGCCGGTAAAGCTTCTTTTCGGAAGACAGGGAATAGATAACCGTGCCCGCAATGAGAAGCAGCACACCAAAAACACCCCATGAAATATCCCCGCCTCTCCCCGGAAGAAGCACCGGCCATGCCAGGATAAATGACACCAGGGTAATTGTCAGTCCCTGCGCCACGCTCATCAGCACGCCGGGCACCTCCCAGGGACCATACCAGAACATTTGCGCAGACCGTTCGATACGCTCCTTCGCCTCCCGGATCGCCGTACCTTCCAGCTCCTCATAATCCGCCTTCATCATAACCCGGCTCATTTCCTGGTAAAGCTGCCAGTACAGCGTGATGCCTTCCACACTGTTCATGCAGGCAGTCAGACGTTCCAGAAGATAAACGCCGTAATTACAGGCAAGACCTGCTATCACCCATTTTACGCAGGATTCCCATTGCGCCCCTGCTGCCAGCACATCCAATATCCTTGCTGAAAAGTAAAGGGTTACAAAAGGATGGATGGTTAAAAAAAACTGGTTCCCCACAAAAGCCGGTATATTCTTCCAGTCCATCCGGGAAATCACTCTTGCTGTTTTGAGAATGACCCGCAGGCTCTCCCAGAAACCTGTATTTTGCTTCTCCTTCATGAAAACGTCACCTCCACTTCATCCGGTTTTTTCCTGTAATACCGGCTCTGCACCTCGAAGACATCCGTATATTTCCCTCCCAGCGCAATCAGCTGCCCGTGGCTTCCGGTCTCCGTAATGCTCCCGTTTTCCATAAAAAAAATCCGGTCGCAAAACCTGGTGCTCGCCAGCCTGTGAGAAATAAAAATGGAAGTATTGTTCTGTGTCAGGGTGAAATATCTTTGGTACACATTGCTTTCTGAAACCGGATCGAGCGCCGCTGTCGGTTCATCCAGAATCAGCACCGGCGCGTTTTTATACAGCGCGCGCGCCAGCAGCAGACGCTGCAGCTCACCGCCGGAAAAGCTCACCGCCTGCGCATTAAGCTCTTTTACCAGCAGCGTATCCAGCTTTTGGGGCAACGCATCAATGCGTTCCTTTAAGTCTGCAAAACCGAGGCATTGCTCCAGCCATGCTTCATCCTCTTCTCCTTTATTCACCCCGGTAATATTTTCCCTGATGGAAAACGGCAATAAATTGATTTCCTGAAACACCGTAGAAAACAGGCTGTAATATTCATCCCGCCTGAAATCCGTAGAAGCGACACCATTGATTAAAATCCGCCCTTCCGTAGGCTCCAAAAGTCCGCATAACAGCTTGACGCAGGTGGTCTTACCCGCGCCATTCATACCTACCAGCGCAATTCTTTCCCCTTTTTTTATGTGGAAAGACAAATCCTTTATCGTATCCGCTTCCGTTCCCGGGTAGCGATAGGACACATGATCAAAAATGATTTCGCAGGGCGTCTGCCTGTATTTTTCTACAGGGACCGCATCCCTGCCTTCCCGCAGGATGCTGCTCCGGTCCGGCATGTCCAGACACTCCCTGACCGCATCCACATCCCCCTTCATCAGCCATAGCTTCTGCATCTGCTCGGCAATCTGACGGACCCAGCCGGTAAAGCCCAGCACAGCGCCAATATAAAGGACGTAATCCGCAATGGTAATCTCCCTTTGCACTGCCATTTTCATCAGATACAGATAAGCGCTGCCTTCCATTATAATCCCCATTCCTGCAGTGAGCAGGCCTGAAAGAAAATTCTTTTTTTCTATCGCAATATAATCCCTTCGAATCTCTTTGTGAAACTGGCTGAATTTGGCCTCCATCCAATGTATCATCCCATACATGCGGATATCCTTTCCCGCCTTTGGCCCGGCAGAAACCTTTTGCAGATAGCTGATCCGGCGCACGCCGTCGCCCAGAAAATTCTGCCGTTTCATCCTGTATTTCTGTCCCATATCTGAAAAAAGAAAACTGATCAGGGTTGCCATTGCCATAAGCAACAGCAGCCAGACCGGAAGCCTGCGCAGCAAAGCAAGGTATATCAGAAAGCCGAAAATTCCGGCTCCTGTCATTACCAGATTATTCGCTGTCGTTCTGATATAGCGCCGGCGGTTCCACATATTGCTGCTCGCTTCCGCGTATCTGCCCGAAATCTCTTTGTTCTCCAGATTCTCATAATCACAATTCATTTTTTTACAAAAAAGCTGATTCTCTATTCCCTGACACAGCTGTCCGGATTCGGCTTCCATGAGCCCCATGCTCCACTGTTCCAGAAAGCTTGCCAGAATCATGACGCCCGCCAAAGCTGTCACTTTCCAAACCAGCACGACAGGATCTCTCTGATTGATAATGGCTTCCACAACAATATTGGGAAGCCATATTCCGATAACAGGCAGCAATACTTTGGCAAGAATACAGACAGGAATCAGTTTCAGGGACTGCGGCGTATGGCTTTTCATTCCCTGTAATAAAAAAAGCAGATTCCCCCATAATGTATACTTCTTTTTCATTGTGAAACGCCTCCTTTCTGTCAATAACACCAATGGGCGATGAATTGCAAACCGCTGATGATCTCTGCCCTTCCTGCGATAAAACACCTCATTTCATTGACGGAACATTACCCATTGTATAAATTACCATTTTCTCTGTCCGGGCGCAACGGACATGGTAAAAAAGGCGCATTTCAGGTTGCAAACGGCGCATTTTTTCATGGAAAAGAAAAAGCTGCCATCCCGCACCGCCGGATGACAACCGCATTCTTTAACCCTTCTGTTCCTGTAATATGATCACGATCCGCGTTACAAAAATGCCGTCCCTGCATTCCCGCTCCACCGTACCGCCATATTTATTCACGACATGGTCGATATTCTTAAGCCCGATCCCATGCATATGCCTGTCAGCCTTTCCGCTGACAGGATGCTTCGCATCCACCCCGGGCGGGCAGCTGTTTTCCATTTTGACGGCAACCGCCATTCCTTCCCGTCTCATGGAAAACCGGATCCAGCTGCCGCCTTTCAGCCGGGCGCATCCCTCCAGCGCGTTATCCCAAAGATTGCCCAACAGCGCGCACCAGTCCGTGATCCCGTCCACATTCAGTGCGGGCAATCCTCCCTCATACTGTTCCTGCACCTTTATTCCCTGCTTTTTGGCCTCCGCAATTTTCATCTGAAGCAGGTAGTCCAGCACAGGCAGGCCCAGCCTGATCAATTTTTTCTCTTCCCCGGCCTTAAGCAGGCCTTTCAGATATTCTTCTGCGCCGGGAATATCCCCCTCCGAAAGCATGCCCTGCAGCAGGATCAGGTGGTTTCTAAAATCGTGGTAAATCCGCTCCCTTTCCCGTTTTTCCTTCTCCATGACCTGAATCTGTCCTGCGTATAGCGCATTCTGCTTTCCCGCCTGTTCATACCGGAAGCGGTATTGCTGCAGGATGAGCAAAAATACCAGAATGAGGAGCAGGATCGGATACAGGAAAAAGAGAAGCTTCCAGCCACGGATGGACTGCTCCTCCCTGCCGGGCAGAAAAACACCGTCGCAGATAATCAGGCTCACGTGCTCAAAAGCTACAACCATGATCCACAGCCTTGTTCCGCTCTTCAAATACCGCACCGCTTCTTTTCGGTATCGGTACAATACTGCGATTCCGACCGCTACAATTCCTCTGGAAATCCCAAAAAACAAAGCCCACTCCGGTCTGAAGGTCAAATTATCGGCAAGAAACTGCTGTTCCGCACGAAGCAGCTTCCAGGCAATATAGAAAGTCAGATCCAGGCAATACAGCGTCTCAAAACAGAGCGTCTGAAAAATCCAGACAGGCCATTTTTCCTTTTTATAGCAGATAAAATCAAGTCCTCCACAAAATACGACCGTTACCACCAGCCACCCTCTGGAATACATGATCATTGTTCTCTGATATATTGTCAGGCCCGCCAGAATCGCGACGCCAGCCGCCATAACCCATCGCCGGACACCTTCCGTTCTTTCCCGCAAAATCCATCTGACACCCCACCATACGAGCGCGAACTCCGCTATTGTCAATATGGTCTGCATCCCCCGAAGCACATTCACCATGATTCCTCCATATACGCCATCACCTTCTCCCGCACCCCGTCCATGTGCATTCGTCCGATCCCGATGCGTTCGCCGTTTGCCATAACGACTTCTTTTCCTTTCCATTTCCGTATCTTCCGGAGGTTGACAATGCATCCTCTTTTGACAAGGATAAACTGCTTATGAGCCGCCAGCTCTCTCTGCAGGTCCCACATGGATTTTCTGGTCTGTACCGTTTCCTTCCTGCCGCCCAGAACAAAGTGGCAATAGTTCCCCTCTTTATAGGCGTAAACAATGTCATCCACCGGAACGGTTTCCATGCTGTTTGGCGTGCAGATTCTGTAAACCTTTTCCCTGGCTTCCTCCAGATGCCGGTTGATCCTTCCGATCAGCACGTCCCATCCGTCCTCTAACCTGTCCTTTGTCAGATAGCCGAAGGCGTTCACATTGTAGCCGTCCATCGCGTAGTCCGGCCAGGAGGAAAGAAAGACGATCAAAAGTCTGCCGTCCATTTCATGGGCATGTTCTGCCAGCGTCATGCCGTCCATGGACGGCATGACAACATCAAAAAAGCAGAGCTGACAGCGCTTTTCCTGCCGCAACCCATCCAGAAAATCCTGCGGCTTTAAATATATGTCGATGGAAATTTCCTCCGGAAAATCTGTTTTCAGAAGCCTGTTCTTTAATTTTGTGGCATACTCTTTGTCGTCTTCAACGATTGCTATTCTTATCATGGATTCTTTCTCCTCCCGATGGATTCGGTGAGCGGGCGCTTCTGGCTTCTCTTTACTCCGCCGGGCACGCTCGAAAACGCTTTGCGTTTCCTCGCTTTGCGGCTTTCGCCGCATACAATAAAACCGGAAGACTCTGTACGGTGAGCGAGCTTTTCTGGCTTCTCTTTACTCCGCCGGGCACGCTCGAAAACGCTTTGCGTTTCCTCGCTTTGCGGCTTTCGCCGCATACAATAAAACCGAAAAACTCTGTACGGTGAGCGAGCTCCCCGTACAGAGTCTTCCGGTTTTATTGTGCCCGGCTCAATGCTAGTAAAAGATGTGGTCCCCAATCTGTGTCCCTGTTAAGCCGGGAATGGGGGTGCGGAAGTAGACGCAGCGGCCTACGTTGGTGTAGCCTGCCATGGCCTCGTCGGCGGCGCGGTAGCAGGCGGCGGTGGCGCGGTCGTTGGCGAGGGCGAGGGCGAGGTGGCCGTCCAGGACCGGGGAAAACTGTTTGTTCTGGTAGATGACGCCGGAAACCGTGTTGGGGTAGACGGCGCTCAGCACGCGGTTGATCACGACCGCGCCGACGGCGAGCTGTCCCTCGTAGGGCTGGTTGCCCGCTTCACAGTAAATCAGGTTTGCCAGCAGATATCTGTCCTCATCCGAGAAATTCACTTCCGAAATGTCTCTCCAGGCGGATCTGGCGGCGAGCTTGGATTTGGCGATTTCTTCCTCCAACTGCTTTTGCAGGGCGGCGATGTTCTGGTTCTGCGCCTTGATCTGGGCGGCGAGGGCGTCCGCCTGCGCCTGCGCGTCCTCAATCTGGCTGACATAGCCGGCGATTCCGCTTCTGGTGCTGCTCACGCTGCTGGCGATTTTGCTCTTTTCCTGCTCCGCCTGCGCCTGCAGCTCGTCCAGCTTTTCCTTTTCTTCCTGCAGCCTTGCCTCCAGCTCTTCGATCGCCTCCCGCTGCGCTTTGAACTGGAGCAGCATTTTCCGGTCATATTCCTGCAGCTTCTGGATGTAGGTGCTCTGGTTCAGCATTTCACTGAAGCTTTTTGCGTTGATCAAAAGCTCCAGATAGGTCTGATTTCCTTCTTCGTACAGATAACGGATGCGGCGCTTCATGGCGGCGTACTGGGAAGCCTCTGTCTCTTTGGCAAGCTCCAGCTTTTGCTGCGTCTCCCAGATTTCATCGTTTTTTTCTATGATATCATTCTCGATTTGTTCCAGGTTCTCGCTGATTTCCATCAACTCCTCAGTCAGGCTGTTTAACTGTCCCTGAAGGGAATTGCGCGCGCTGTTTAAGCCACCGAGATTGTCCTCTGTGGCTTTTTTGGCATCCTCGGTCGCCTTTTTCTCTTCCTTCGCCTTGTTAATCTGTTCTCTGATTGAATCGATCGTGCTGTTGTTATCCGCCCGCGCTGTCATTTCCGGCATTCCTGCGCATAATATGCACACCAGCATACAACAGACGAGCCTGCGCCCCGGCACCTTCATCTTAAAACATCCTTCCTCTGTCGTTCTTACAGTTCCATCTTCACAACGCGCCCGCTCCTTAAATAGGACCTCCAGGCAACGCCCGCTGCCCGAAACATCCGCTTGGATGCGCGCACGGACGGCGTGTCCGCGTATTTGTCGCAATCATATATCACTTCTTTGATCCCGCTTTGAATGATCGCTTTGGCGCACTCATTGCAGGGGAACAGGGTAACGTACAGCGTCGCTCCCGCAAGGCTGCCTCCCCTGAAATTCAAAATCGCATTCAGTTCGCTATGGGTTACATAAGAGTACTTAGTCTCCAGCTCGTCCCCTTCTCTTTCCCAGGGAAATTCATCATCGGAGCATCCGGTCGGAAGACCATTATATCCGATGGACAAAATTTTATGATCCTGACTGACGATACAGGCTCCCACCTGTGTGCCGGGGTCCTTGGAACGCATGCCCGCCAGCATGGCGACCCCCATGAAATACTCGTCCCAGGAAATATAATCCTCTCTTTTCATGCAGCTCTCCTGTCAGATTCCCGGTTAATGCCCGAATCGGTCCGGCTTGTCTCCTATCATTTCGTGCCGAAAATCCGGTCGCCCGCATCGCCCAGACCCGGAACGATATAGCCATGGTCATTTAAGTGATCATCCAGCGCGCCGATGTACACATCCACATCCGGATGCGCCTCCTGCATCGCCTTCACGCCTTCCGGCGCAGCGATGATGCACATAAAGTGGATCTTTTTGCAGCCCTTATCCTTCAGCATCTGGATCGCCGCCACGGAGGAGCCTCCCGTCGCCAGCATGGGATCCACCACAAAGACCTCACGCTCCGCGCAGTCCGCAGGCAGCTTACAGTAATATTCCACCGGCTTTAAGGTTTCCGGATCCCGGTAAAGACCGATATGTCCCACCTTTGCCGCCGGAATCAGCTGCAGCACGCCATCCACCATGCCAAGCCCTGCGCGCAGGATCGGGACGATCGCCATTTTCCTGCCCTTTAACTCCTTTGCGGTCGCCTTACAGATCGGCGTCTCGATCTCCACATCGGCAAGCTGCAGATCCCGCGTGGCTTCAAAACAGATCAGCATGGCAATTTCACCGATCGTCTGCCGAAAATCCTTGGTTCCCGTCTCTTTTCTCCTGATCAGGCCGATTTTATGCTGAATCAGCGGATGATCCATAATCACTACCTTTGCCATTGTCCGTACTCCTCCTTTTTTCGTTTCCTATAACGTTATTCTTCCATCTTTCCCACTCTTCTGGCGTGCTTTTCCTCCCCCGGAAAAGGCGTATTCAAAAAGGTATCCAGAATGCTCATCGCCAGATTGGGCCCCACAATGCCCGCCCCCATGGCAAGCATGTTCGCATTGTTATGCTCTCTTGTCAGCCTCGCGGAAACCGTATCGCTGCACAGCGCGCAGCGGACTCCTTTCACCTTGTTCGCCACGATGGAAATGCCGATTCCCGTGGTGCAGATCACCACGCCCTTCTCACATTCCCCGCTCGCCACCGCCTGTGCCGCCGGTCTGCCAAAATCCGGATAATCACAGGACTCTTTGCCGTAGCAGCCAAAATCCCGATAGGCGATCCCCTTTTCCTCCAGATACGCAATCACCTGACATTTCAAATCGTAACCGCCGTGATCACTCGCCAATGCAATCATCTCTTTCTTCCTCCTTTTTCATATCGTCATATTTTTATCATTTTTTAGGTTTTTCCAAAAAGAATCCTGTAGAGCAAACTTCTCCGCCTGCAGTAAGGAAAATAATGCCGCCATCCTCCATCCCGCCGCAGTGTGCCCCGTCCAAAGGGCTTTTATACGATTTCCACGCGATGTCCCGCCGCCTTAAGCAACCGGTTCATGATCGCCTGCCCGAAGCCATGTTCCGCAAAGGATTCCGCATACATCACCGTCATCCCTTCATCGTCAAATTCCCGCAAAATCCGATAAAGGTTTCTGCCCACCGCCGCCTCGTCGCTGCGGCTGCCCGCGCTTTTTACGCTGTCCGCCTGACTGTCCGTCAAATAACGCTGGACCGTCTCATCGGTGGCGATGATGCCGACCCGCTCGCCGCATGCCTTCGCCGACCGGCTCTTTTCACAGATACTCCTGACTACGGTCTCAGACGCTCCCTCCACGATGGAAAGCGTCCCCTTCGGCGCATAATGTTTATAACGCATGCCGGGCGCCTTTGGTCGCAGCCTGCAGTCTACATCCAGAATCGTTTTATCCACCTCCACGGTGTTTAAAACCTCCTCCAGCATTTCCTTCGTGATAAATCCGGGACGCAGAATCATCGGTTCCGCCCCGGTCAGGTCCACAATTGTGGATTCCAGGCCGATTCCCACCTCTCCGCCGTCCAGAATCATCTCGATCCTTCCGTCCATATCCTCCTGCACGTAACGCGCAAGCGTCGGGCTTGGTCTTCCCGATGCGTTGGCGCTGGGCGCCGCCACAAATCCTCCCGCCGCCTCTATGAACGCCAGCGCCCGCAGGTCTGCCGGGAACCTGACCGCCACCGTGGAAAGCCCGCCGGTGGTTTCCTGCGGCACAAGATCAGTCTTCCTTAAAATCATGGTGAGCGGTCCCGGCCAGAATGCCTTTGCCAGCTTACGCGCTTCCTCCGGCACCGGTTCCGCGATTTTATAAATATCCTCCCACCGGCAAATATGCACGATGAGGGGGTTGTCCGAGGGACGTCCCTTCGCTTCATAAATTTTCCGGGAAGAGTCGGGATTGAGCGCATCCCCGCCCAGCCCATAGACGGTTTCCGTGGGAAATGCCACCAGACCGCCGTTCTTTATGATCTGTCCCGCCAGACGGATTGGCTCTGCCTCCGGCTGTCCCCCGTCGATTTTTATCAGTTTTGTTTCCACAAAAACAGCCTCCGCTTTGTATACTGTTTCCTCCGGTAATATGCTCTGCATTTCCGGAACCGCAGGCAATCTGCTCACCTGTTTTGTACAGTATAACACATCAGAGGCTTTGATGCAAAAAATATTATTGCGGCACGCAAAAAGACGCGCTGCTGGTGTTACTTTTCATGCGCCGTCTGCTCCTTCCGGTCGCGCTCCCCGCCCCATGAAAAGTAACCTGCTGGTCATAGAGTTGGCGGTAACATTACTTTTGTATATTTTGGTTCAGATATTGCAGGATTCCCATATGAATCTGCCATGCCACCCTCTCCTGATACTCTGCGTCCGCCAAAAGCTCCGCCTCCTGCGGATTGCTCAAAAATCCGCACTCCACGATCACGATCGGCTTTGTCGTCTTTTTCAGCAGATAATAGCTGTCATTCGCCTTTGCCGTCCGATGATTTTCCGGATCCAGCCCCTGCACCATTCTTTCCTGAATGATCTTCGCAAGCTTTTCTCCCTCGGCGCTGCCCGTATAAAAAAACACCTGCGCGCCCTTGATGGAAGCGCCGTCATAGCTGTTCTGATGCACGCTCACCACAATATCCGGGTCCGCATCCTCCATTACCGCAATCCGGCGCTTCATATCCTGCACCTTTTTCCGTTCCGCGTCTACATCATACAGCCCGTTATCATCCTCCCTGGTCATGACCGCCTTCACGTCGGACTGCTCCAGCAAAACCGAGAGCCTCTTCGCGATGGCGAGATTGATGTCCTTTTCCAGCGCGCCATTCGTGCCCACCTTTCCCGGGTCGTTGCCCCCATGAGGCGGCGGTCGATTGCGGCAAAAACGCTGCTTTGACTGTCCGCGCAGAGAAAACGCAGGCCGCAGGAGGGTGCGCGCAAAACACCTCCCTGCAGCCGCCTCGTCATGCCATCATTTTTTCTGCAAAATCAGCTCCTGCAGCCTTTGCGTTTCCTCCTCAATCACCTTTTTATCGATCCTCTGAAACAAAAGCTCCGTTTCGGGAAGCTGATATCCGGCGGGAACCGTGTGCCTTTTCCACTCATTTCCGATCTGCAGCCAGCCGCAGACCTTTTCCGAAGAAAAGGGCAGGAAGGGATATAATAAAACCGCCAGATTGGCGATCAGCTGCACGCATTGATGCAGCGTGCTTTTACATGCGGCTTCATCCTCCGTGCGGGTCGCCCAGGGCTTTTTCGTGTCAAAAAATTTATTCGCCTCCCGCACAAGGTCAAAAATACAGGCGATGGCGTCCTTAAAAGCTCCCTTTTCGATCAGTCCGCCCACGACGGTATAAAGCCCCTGCGCCTTTTGCGACAGTTCTTCTTCCGTTCCCTCCGGCACCACACCGTTCCAGTATTTGTGGATGAACGACAGCGTGCGGTTGATAAAATTCCCATAGGCTCCCAAAAGCTCCCCGTTATGGCTGTGTACATACTCCCTCCAGGAAAAATCCGCATCCTTTTTTTCCGGCCCGTTCGCCAGAAAATAATAGCGGATGGAGTCCGGCTCATAGCGCGCAAGCAAATCCTTCACCCAGATCGCGTAATTTTGGCTGGTGGATATTTTCCTTCCCTCCAGCGTAAGATATTCGCTGGACACAATCTGATCCGGCAGGCGCCAGCTTCCGCCGTTTCCGATCAGAAGCGCGGGCAATATGATGGAGTGAAAAGGAATGTTGTCCTTTCCGTGCACATAATAATGCTTCGCATCCTCTCCCCACAGCGCGGCAAAGTCGCCGCCCGTCTGTCCGGCTGCCGCCTTGCTGGCGGATAAATAGCCCAGCACGTTTTCCGCCCAGATATATATAGTTTTGCTTTCATATCCTTCCTTCGGCACAGGAATGCCCCATTCCAGATCCCGCGTCAGCGCCCGGTCCCGCAGCCCCTCCTCCAGATACCGGTTTGTGAAGGCGACCGCGTTTTTCCGCCACGCCGGATGTGTGTCCACCAGCCTTCGGAGCTGTTTTTCCATAGCGGAAACCGCGATATATAAGTGCCGGGAAGCCCGAAATCCCACGGGCTTTTTGCAGATTGCGCATACCGGCTCCAGAAGGTTTTCTGTCTCCAGCACGCTGCCGCAGGCATCGCACTGGTCCCCCCGGGCGTCGCTGCCGCACACAGGACATTTTCCCGTCACAAACCGGTCCGCCAGAAACGTATCACACCTCTCGCAATATGCCTGCAGCGCCTCCTTTTCATACACATATTTCCCTTCATAAAGCGTTTTGTGAAATTCCCGCACGAACTCCCTGTGATGCAGCGCCGATGTTTTCGTGTACACATCGTAGGAAAAGCCCAGCCTGCGAAAAACTTCTTCAAATTCCTCATGATAAAAATCGCTGATTTCCTGCGGCGTCCTGCCTTCCTGCTTCGCCCGGATCGCGACCGGCGTTCCATGGCAGTCGCTGCCCGAGACAAAACAGACCCGGTCCCCAATCGCTCTGTGATATCTGGCAAGCACATCCCCCGGCAGAAGCCCCGCGATGTGCCCGATGTGCAAAGAACCGTTCGCATACGGCCATGCGCCTCCGATTAATATATTTTTCATGGTCTCATTCCTCATTCTTCCTTCTTTTTTTGTTCCCGCGAAAAGCCGGTCAGGCGATATCACCGCCGTCTGGCAAAGCTGCTCTTTTTTCATGCCCCGTAAAAGCGTATGGCTGCGGCGGGCATCCCCGCCTGGCTTCTGTCGCAGAATCTTGCTGGCTGTATCAGAATCGCATTTTTATAATCGTTTTATCCGGTAAAAATCTGCATAAAAATAGCCCTCCTCTCTGAAAAATTTCTTTTTCAGGGACGAGAGCATATGCTTCGTGTTACCACCCCAAATTCACCCATGCCTCACGGCATGCGCCTTATCAACTACAGATGAGAAATGATTCACCGATAGTCTATCACGTTAACGGGTGCACCCGTCGCAGCCTTGGCAAAAATGCTTCGGTGCGCAGCTCCGAGACCATGTTCGGCGTTCCCTTCTGTGCCTGTTCTCACCCGTCCAGGCTCTCTGTGACATATCTGACCGCTTACTCTTCTCTTCCTCGCTTTTGGGGTATCATAGCATATTTTTCTGGATTTGAAAAGAGGGAAAAAACTTTCGCGCGTCACAGTGGCAGTGCCACGCCCCGGCGGCGCAATATTCCCTCGTCGCCACGCTTGCGCTCTGTGAAAAACGCAGCAGTGCTAAGCTCGATGGGACCTCGCTAAGCACTGGCGTTTTTCAAAGGGCTCCTCGTGGAATATTGCGCCGCCGGGGCTGGTTTTCCAGGGCGGTGAAAAGGGATTTCTATATTCTACTGCTCTGTGTATCAGTGTTATGCAGTTTAGCGGCGGTTCTCCACTCTGTTTTCTGTGGCAGCCGTTAAAAGAAGTGATATTTTATTACATCATCATCGAACCGAGGCCGTTAATCAGGGAGAAGAGTGCGTTTAGAAAGAATAAGCCGAGTATTACCGCTCCTGCCAGCGCTCTTGTGCGGGCGCTTTCCAAAGGCTTGCGAAACTCCTCCACGATGCTGCAGGAAGGTTCTGCGGGAACATAGCGGACCTGGCAGGTATCGCCAATCCTGTAATGTCCCGACCGTTTCTCTGCAAATTCCAGCTTTACCGTGTAATCCCGGCCGTCAATCTGGTATGCCACCACGGGATATTCGTTTTTCCAACGGAATGTGTTATTCCTGCGGTAGACCTTCACCACCTCACTGATCCGTCCGTCCACGCTGCCTGTCATGTCCTTCGCCCGGTTGAGCAAAGCGCTTCTTTTCTGAAAATTGCGGAAATTCACAAAAGCGAGCGCTCCAAACAAAATTGCGATTACAGCTGCCACTAACCAGGCAACCATTCCAACACCAGCCATAAAAATGCCTCCTTTTATAAGAAAATTTTTCATCCATATTCTAATACAAATGACAGAATATGACAAGCGCTTTCCTGATTTTTCCGGACACCAGGGCTACTGCCCGGGCTTTCCCCCCCAAAAAGCAGCCTGCTGTCTGCAACCGTTCAGACAGGTTTGCTCGCTTATCGTGCCGGCCGTGAGAAATCGTGCTGGCGGCAGGCCGCCTCTGTGGCCCTGTCCGGTTCTCCGCTTTGTTCCCACTTTCCGTTGCCGAATGGCATTGCCCATAAAAAAGCGTCTCAACCTGTATGGTTATAAAAAATTTTCAGAGCATTTCCTTCATATACCCGGATTTCATGAATCATTGCGGTCACGATTTCCCGGTCCAGTGTTTCCACATCCCGGCATTCCAGCAAGTGTCTGATCCAGGGGATGCTCCGGATGTCTGTCGCAGCAGCGTTTTCCGGTTTCTTTTCCAGCTCTGTCAGCTGTTTTGTCATAAGCGTTTCTTTCTGTGCGTAATTCTGCTTATAGGAAATAAATTCCTCCCTGGAAAGCAGCGCTTCTTTGTAGTCCTCATAAAGAGTCTGCTTCAGTCTCCGGATTCGCTCCAGCTCCGCTTTCAGCCTGCCCGTTTCTTTTTGATCGGGCTGTTTTGGGAGAGCGCATTCCTTTTCCATGCCGGCGATGATTTCCTCCGGATCTGTGTTTTGCAGGACCGCGCGCAAATCCTGGCGCACGATCTCCTCCAAAGCGCTGTGGGAAACCGCGTGGGGTGTGCAGTATTGTCTGCCGGAGCGCACATAGGTCCCGCAGTAGTAGCGCAGCGCATGCTCTTTGTGCGCAGAGCCTGTCGTCTTTTTTACCAGCGCCCGGCCGCAGTCCCCGCACCTTAAGAAGCCCGCAAATATCCCCCTGTTCGTGCGCATATCCGGATTTCTCGTCCTGCGCTTTAGCAGCTCCTGCGTTTTCTCCCAGGTGTCCCGGTCAATAATCGCTTCATGCGTCCGGGGAACCACAATCCAGTCCGCCCGCTTTTTTGCCTTCGCTTTGCTCCGCATCTCCTGGCTTTTTCTTCCCTGCACCATATTTCCGATATACAGTTCATTTTGCAAAATCCGGTTCACGGTGGAATAGGTCCAGTAAAAAGTGCTGTCCAGGCGGTTGGAGTTTCTGTAGCGCTCTCCGTTATATTGTTTATAGACGGATGGGCAGACGATCCCCTCCCCGTTTAACAGAGCAGCGATCCGGCTTTTCCCATAGCCTCTGTTGTACAGGTCAAAAATTCTTTTCACCACGCCGGCGGCATAGGCATCCGGCACCAGTTTGTTTTTATCTGCCGGGGATTTTCGATAGCCGTAGGGCGCAAAGGCGCCGATGAAATCACCCGCTTTTTGTTTGGTCTGCATGGAGGCGTGGATTTTTTTGGAGATATCGCGGGCATATTGCTCATTAAAAATATTCTTAATCGGCAGCAACATATCATAACTTTGCCCATCGCTGTCGATATGGTCCGTGATGGAAATAAACCGCACGCCCCGCTCCGGAAAATACCGCTCCAGATATTTTCCCGTATCGATGTAATCCCGCCCGAACCGCGACAGATCCTTCACAATCACACAGTTGACACGCCCCGCTTCAATATCCGCCAGCATGCGCTGAAAGGAAGGGCGCGCAAAATGAATTCCCGTACAGCCGTCATCCACATACATATCATAGAGGGTGCAATCCTCCCTGCTTTTGATATCATCCAGAATCAGCTTTCTCTGGTTTCCGATGCTGTCGCTTTCCGCTTTATCCCCGTCCTCCCTGGACAGCCTGACATACCCCGCCACACTGTAGAGCATCCTGCTTTCCTTCATGTCCGGGTTCCTCCGGGGACTGCCTGAGATGTTCGCGGATCATCCGCCCGACCAGCTCCTTTGCGGTATATTTTCCCAGATATACCCTTTCTACTCTGTAGCATTCGATTTTTTCCGGACCGGCGCACAAGCTGTCCCTCCTCTTCCGGCGCTGCCGGAATCGCTCTTACAAAAGCATATGAGGAATAGCTTATCCGATATGCCTGACAAAGGTGCGCCGCCGCCATTTAGGGCGATCTACCGTTACTTTTAAATAAACAAATTTCTGCCTGACTTTTTATTTGCAGCCTGGTTTATGGAAAATTCCTGCTTTCCGGGTAACATATCCACAAGTCGCCCCGAAATTTCATATATATTCCACATTTCCGTGTTATCTTATTTTTTATGAATGCATCCGCAGACTGCGGTCAAAAACAAACGAGGAGGTTTCCCATGGCAACAATCCTGATCGTCGAGGACGATTTCAAAACCAACGAAGCGATTTGCGAATACTTAAAACCGACAGGCCATACGATCCTGTCAGCCTGCGACGGCAGGGAAGCGCTGCGGCTTTTTCACCAAAACAGCATCGACCTCGTCGTGCTGGACATCATGCTTCCCCACGTCAGCGGACTGACCGTCCTGCATGAAATCAGGCAAACGAGCTCTGCCTCCGTCCTGATGCTCACAGCCCTGGAGGATGAATATACCCAAATCATGAGCTTTGACGAACAGGCCGACGACTATATGACAAAGCCCTTTTCGATGGTGCTTTTGGGAAAACGGATCACCGCGCTCCTGCGCCGCTGCGGCCAGACGCCCCCGCCGCAAAAAATGACCTTCGGCGATGTGACCGTGGATTTTTCCGGCTATACCGCCAGCGACAGCAGCGGCAAAATCGATATCACGCCAAAGGAGATCGATTTACTCCGGCTTTTAACCGAACATAGGGGACTGGTGCTGACGCGCGCCCAGATTCTGGATGAGCTCTGGGGCGCCGATTATCCGATCATCGACCGTACCGTGGACACCTATATCAAAAATCTGCGGAAAAAGCTGCGGCTGTCCTGCATCGTGACGGTCAAAGGAATCGGTTACAAATATGAGGCACAAATATGAAAAATTTGAAATTGTTTCCCAAACTCTTCCTTTATACGCTGGGCATCTTGCTCTTCATCGTCCTGATTTCCCATGGGCTGCTTTATCTGTTCGCGCCGCGCATGCAGTTTCAGGTAAACCCTGCAGCTCCTGCGTCGGACACCATCGAGGTCAGCATCAATCAGGAGAAGCTGGTGACGGAATCGGTAAAAAGGGCGCTGCCTGTTTCCCTCGTCTGTTCCTTCCTGCTTTCCGCCCTATGCTCCTTCCTGTTCTCAAAAGCGATCACCCGCCCGATTGAAAAAATATCTGCTGCGACCGGGCGGATGCTGGCGTTAGACCGGACTGCAAACTGCCCTGTCCGCACACAGGATGAAATCGGCATGCTGGCGCAAAACGTCAACAGTCTATATGCCGGTCTGCTGTCCACCATCGAACATCTGGAGCAGGAAAAAAATATGGTGCGCGATATGGAACGGACAAAGGCTGATTTTTTGCGTGCGGCCTCCCACGAGCTGAAAACCCCTGTGACCGCCTTAAACGCCACGCTGGAAAACATGATCTTAGGCGTCGGAAAATATCAGGACTATGCCGCCCATTTACCGGCATGCAAGGAAATGACGGAGCAGCTTTCCCGGATGATACATGATATTCTGGAAGCCGCAAAGCCGGGCTCTGCCATGGAACCGTCCGTGCCCGCCGACGTATCCGCTCTGCTGCAAAAGCTTTGTAAACCCTGGCAGATGATCGCATCGGCCCACGCTATCTCTTTTTTTCTCGATCTGCCGGAGCAATTTTCTGCGACGCTTCCGGTCGGGCCCTTCTGTAAGGCGGTATCCAATGTTCTCGCCAACGCTGTCGCATATACGGATGCCGGGAAACGTGTTGCCGTATATATGGACGGGCGCAGCCTCATCATCGAAAATGAATGCGTGCCCATCCCCGCTGACGAAATTCATCGCTTATTCGAACCATTTTACCGCCCCGGCTTTTCCCGCAGCCGGAAGGGAGGCGGCAATGGTCTGGGACTTTATCTTGTGGACACACTCCTGACCTCCATGCGCCTTCCCTATTCCTTTTCTCCCATGAGCGCCCCCGCCGGAATGCGCTTTACCATCAGTCTGTGAGCGCTCCGTCGCCGTGTCCGGCCGCCGCAGCCCGGGACGATGGCCAGCACCGGAAGCGGACAAACCGTAACCGTTCAAACAGACCAAACTGTTACGACATGATTTCTCACGGTCTGCGCGGTAAACGCGCAGACTTGTCCAAACCGCTGCGACAAACCCAAATTCCACATCTCTTTCATATCCCCTCCACATTGCCGCGCTATGCTATCGCCAGTGTGGCGGGCGTAACAGTTTCGCCTTTGGCTTCCCTGTTACGTCCGCCATGCCCACCGGCGCCGCACAACCATACGGAGGTATCAAAACATGAGCACTTTCAAAAGAGCATTTTTATGCGTCACCCGCAAACGGGGAAAAACCCTTCTTCTGTTTACGATTCTGCTGACCATGGCAACCTTTGTTCTGACAGGTCTTTCCGTCGGAAAGGCGGCACAGACCGCACAGCGCAGGCTGCGCCAAAGCCTGGGCGGCAGCTTCGACATTTTTGTGGACTGGGAAAACAGTCCTTACGTAATCCGGGAAACTGTCCGGGACGGGGTCGATGAAGAAACCGGAAAAATAATCACCAGCTACATCATGTATTCCACAAAACAGTTTACGCCGGAAGATGTCGCCGCCATCCGGAAGATTCCGGAGGTGAAATATTGCAGCGCGAGGTTTGAAAACCTCACCCCCTTTACAGGAATTTCCCTGTTTCCCGGCACGATTCCGGTGGATGAAAAGCATGCGAACGAAACCAAAACGCTGGGCGTCTGCGACAGCAGAGACGATGTGCTTTTCACCTCCGGCACGCTGGCATTGACAGACGGACGGCACATCACAGCCGATGACCGCCATACCGCCCTCATCAGTCAGGATCTGGCACAGCGAAACGAGCTGGAAATCGGGGATTCTATCATCACCCACAGCTACAATGCGGAAGAAGACGCCTACACCGGAAAAGAAATCCGGGTTCAGATCATCGGTCTGTTTGCCCCCGCCGCGCTCGAACCCTTCGGCGAGACAGTCACAGCCTATGACAAAATCCAGAACCGGATCTTTGTGGATCTGGCATCGTCTCTGGAAATGGATGGCGGAAAACAGCACTATGGCTTCTCGGCTCTCCATGTCACCGTGGAGGACCCCGAAAATATAAATCAGGTGATGACGGATGTAAAAGCGCTGCCGATCATTGACTGGGACGCTTTTACCGTCGAAGCGGACAACGAAACCTACGAAAATGCCGCCGCTCCCTTGCGCGCCCTGCATGAGCTGACCCTCACTTTACTGACGGTGATCATCGCCTCTGCCGCCATCCTCCTGACCCTGGTCCTGACGCTCTGGACAAAGGCCCGCATTCATGAAACAGGCGTGCTCCTCTCCATGGGCATCCGGAAAACGGCAATCATCGGACAGTATTTAACGGAGGTGCTGCTGATCGCTGTCCTCGCGTTTGGCCTCTCCGGCTTCACCAGCAGCGTTATGACAGAAAAAATCGGCAGCCGCCTGTCAGCCCAGAGCATACAGACAAAATCAGCCAAGGACGATTCTACCTTTGCCGCCGCAGCCGATGTGGGCGCGGACAGTCTGATCCAAAATCTGATGCCTGCCGAAAACGATATCCGCATTTTGGTGGAAGCGGACAGCCTCGCATGCCTGTACCTGATCGGATTTGCCATCATTATCACAGCCGTCAGCGCATCGTCCATCCCCATCATGCGCTTAAAACCACAGGAAATCCTGTCCAAAATGAATTAAAGGAGAAACTATGATGCCAACATTGGAACTGAAAAATATTTCCCATGCCTACGAAAAAAATAAAATGATTTTATCCGGCGTAAACGCAGCGCTGATGGCCGGAACCATGTACGCCCTCCTGGGTCCCTCCGGTTCCGGAAAGACAACGCTTTTGTCCCTGCTGGGCGGACTGCAGGCCCCCACCCGGGGCAGCATCCTCTTCCAGGGCGGAGACATCACAGCCTGCGGGCTGGAATATCACCGGCGAAACCATATCTCGCTGATTTTCCAGAATTATAATCTGATCGACTACATGACGCCCCTTGAAAATGTGCAGCTCTCCGCACGGCGCAATGCCTTCCCTGTTTTGGAAAGGCTCGGGCTTAAAAGGGACGAAATCCTCCGGAATGTGCTCCTGCTGTCCGGCGGCCAGCAACAGCGCGTGGCAATCGCCCGGGCGCTGGCATCCGACGCTTTGGTCATTCTGGCGGACGAGCCCACCGGAAATCTGGATGCCGACACCGCCAAAGAGGTCACCGCAATCCTGAAAGACTGCGCCCATGTTTCCGGAAAGTGCGTTGTGGTGGCAACGCACTCCGCCGAAATGGCAAAGCAGGCCGACGTCGTCCTGGAAATCAGGAACGGACAGCTGAAAAACGTCACCGGGTGAACGATACTGTTCATGGTGCCACCAGACCGCTGGCAGTCCGCATCCGATGACACCGTGAACAGTGACAGGCGAATTATTATGATGAAGCAGTTTATACGGCATCACATTGCCTCTTCCTTTTTAATGTGATAAAATATGGACAGAAATTTAAAATTTTTTCCGGGGGTATGGGATATGAAAATCGGTGTGAGAGCCCATGATTATGGGAAAATGGAGATTGAGCGGCTGGCGGAAACGCTGCAGCAGGAGGGATATCAGGCGGCACAGCTGGCGTTTCCCAAGGTTTTTGTGGGAATCCAAAGCTATGAGGATATCACTTTGAAGCATCTGGAACGGGTCAGGAATGCATTCGAAAGGCATAAAATTGAGATTCCCGTTTTCGGCTGTTATATGGACCTGGGGAATCCGGACGAATCCGTCCGCAGCTATGCCGTGCACACCCTGAAAAAGTGCCTCGCCTGCAGCAAAGAAGTGGGCGCCAATGTGGTGGGAACCGAAACCGCCTATCCATCCCTTCGCGCGGAGGAAAAAGCCAAATGGTATCCCTGCATGCTGGACAGCTTAAAACGTGTCATGGAAGAGGCGGCGCGTCTTGATGCAAAGCTTGCCATCGAACCCGTGTATTCTCATCCCCTGGAAAATCTGGATGCGGTGACGGATGTCATGAATCAGATCGGAGACAGCAAACATCTGCGGATCATTTTTGATCCTGCCAATCTGCTCCCCTTTCCGGTTCTGGAGGACCAGGACGCTTATTGGCAAAAATGGCTTCTGCACATCGGAACATACATAGAAGCGATCCATGTGAAAGATTTTTATTATGATCAAAACGGGCAATATCATCCTGCGCCGCTCGGCAAAGGCGTCCTCCGGTATGAGGCGATTTCCCGGTGGCTGCACGAAAACAGCCCCGATATGTACCTGCTGCGGGAGGAAATGAATCCCGAAATCGCTTCTGCGGATATCGCATTTATGAAAAATCTTTAGCGCACGCGCTTTGGTGCATCAGATGTATGCCGATGTGCCCGATTCCCAGAACCAAAACGGCTGCCGCCAATACACAGTTCCTTCCGTATATCGCCAGGAGCCCAAAGGCGGCAACCGGAAGCGTGGCTCCCGCCACAGGAATTCCCAGAAAGCTGCGGTAAAAATCCCGCATTGTCTTTTCGCTTTGAAAATACCGCACCCAGTACATCTCATAGAGCACCATTCCCGCAAAGGACAACACAAGCCACCAGGACCAGTTCGACCAGGGCTTTATATTGAAATCCGAAAAAATCAGCACCGCGCAGGAAACGAGGACCTCGCCCACCCGTTCCAGCCCCAGAAGCGCTCTGTTTTCATTGCCCACATATTTTTCATAATCTTTCGGCTGATGCTTTGTCCATATCAGATTGGGCGTCATCAGCATAGCAAGATAAATCAATCCCACATAGGAAAATCCAAAGTTCATATCTGCCTCCGCTGAGTCTCTTTCCAAAATTCCGCGGCAATTTTATCGCAGTCATAATCCGGCGCATATCCGGCAGCGATGCTGCAGAAACGGGAAATCATTACAGAATCCTCCTCCAGCTCATCCGCAATCTGCTCCGCATTTTTACCTTTGGAAAGCTTTTTACAGATCTTTCGGCAGGTTTCCTCCCATTGTTTTTTCTTCTCCCGCGTAGCGCCTGCTTCCATACCCGCTTCCATACCGAGTTCATATTCATCCCGACGGATTTTTTTCATTTCCTCTTCTTCGTTATACTCAAAAATCGACATTGCAATCACCTCCGCTTTCTGTGCCCGTAAAAAACCGGAAAGAATATTCTCCCGGATACATTCGTCCACAGCCTGCCGGACAGCGGCCTCAACCGGCATACACTTCGCATGTGTCCGCACCCGGTCCACATAAAGGCTGTAGTCCCGCAGCGTTTTGCAATTCTGCATCAGCTCTTCATTATGTCCCACATTAATATTGATCATCAGAACCTGCAGCTCCAATTCCGGATTCCGCGTTTCCTTTTCATATGAATCTGACAGCTTCAGGATTTTCCTTTCCGGCTGATCCGTTGTACCGTTGTAAAACACAACAAACCGCGGCACTGGAATGCGAATCAGCTTTGACGAATACAATGATTCTTCCTGCACATATTTTTCCAGCTGCCTCGTCACATAGATCAGATCCCGCAAAGCCATATTCGGATTGAAGGATGCCTGATGTTCATACAGATTCAGTTCCGAGTTGAGCAAAAAGGAAACATCATTTTTCACGTTCATAAAAATCGCGTTTTCCAATGTGTAAACTTCCAGCTCATCCGGATTTTCATACGCCGTTTTATTCAATGCGTTATAAAGCTGTAGCAGTTCTTTCTTATCCCGGTACAGCATCCGGAATATCAAATCCTTTTGATTTCTCAATATGTTACCTTTGGTCATAAGCCGCTCCTTTCATATGGGAAACCGGCAAGCGCTTCTTTCCGGCGCTCCGCCATGCGTGAAAATCAGGAACAGCCTTTTCATCCAGCCACTCCTGCCTGTTCAATGGAATCGTAAGCATAGAGTTTCTGTGATGAAATGCGGATACACAAATATATTGCAGCTCATCCGCACAAGAAATCAGAAATAAATCGGATCCAGAGAAATTTATGCTTACATTCAGTGTAGCATGTACCCTCAAAAAATGCAAGCCGAAACACAGTTACTTTTCACGGTGCCGCCGAATGCGGACTGCCAGCGGCGCCGTGAAAAGTAACCAAACACAAGTCAGGCAAAGAAGTCAAAGCTGTTACAGATTGATTTCGCCATGAAACTATGATAAAATTTTGTAAAACGTTCGTCAGCACAGGAGGCAACCGCAATACGATGCGCAAAAATTTTATATATCAGCTCACAGCTTCAGCCCTTGTCATGTTACTGTTGCCGTGGCTTGCTGTCACCTTCATAAAGGGCGACGCAGCAATGGCCGTCTGCTTTCTGTTGTTCTATGCCATCAATCCTGTCTTTTGCATTTTCACGGGAATTTTCGCGGGAAAAAACGGAAAGAGTTGTCGAAGCCTGCCGGCCATTACCGCTGTTTTATTTCTTCTCGGCACATGGATATTTTTTGACATGGGTGAAACGGCGTTTATTCTGTATGCAGGAATTTATTTTTTTCTGGGAATGCTTTCCTGGCTCGTTGCCCGCAAAAACAGATGATATGGAGGCTGATTACCCATGGCACTAACAAACAAACTCAACATAACTGACTCTACCGCCCTCGCCCGTACAGAGGAAAAGCTGAGCAAGCAAAAAGCCCTGCTGCTTTTTGAAAGCGGCTATCTGAATACATTGCGTGCCGGCACCTTCAACAGCCTTGCCCGCATACACAGATATCTTTTTGAGGAAATTTATGATTTTGCAGGTGAGATCAGAACCGTTAATCTTTCCAGGGAATATTTCGTAACAGTTCAAGCAGGCCTGCGCGCTCACCGCGCAGGCCGTGTAAAACGTGGTGGTTGTGGGCATCCGCCCCCATCGCAAAGCGATTTTCATGGGGCGGATGCAGTAACAGATAATATGTAGTGACAGGAAACGTACCCCTTTCCTGAAAACAAAAA
>CAJUEL010000017.1 GCA_910585455.1 uncultured Eisenbergiella sp.
TCGCGGCATTCGCCAAATGCTCGTGCAAGCACGGCACTTGGCTCATTGCTCGCGGGAATAAAACGCCATCATCTGTCTCGCCTGCTCATTTACGTCAAAGCCTGCAGCCCGCATCTGCTCCTCCTGACCTTTCCGCTCATAGTCCGCCGTTTCTTCCACATATTCCGCCCACTCATCCGGATCGGCCGTAATGGGCATGGCGTGCACCAGTCCGGTGACCATGACCTCCTGACAGATCGTATCCGACATCAGGCAGCGAAGCCCGCAGGTCTGCGCCTCCACCACCGTGCCCGGCAGCCCTTCGTACCGGGAGGGATAGACGAAATAATCCATCGCCTGATAGTAATCGGCGATATTGCTGTGGTTCCCCAAAAACAGCACCCGGTCTGCGATGCCCAGCCTGTCCGCCAGCTTTTTCATATCCTCCATGCCGCCGCCTTCTCCCAGCAGCATGAGCGCGTATGCTCTCTTTCCCCGTCTGCACAGGGCGGCAAAAACCTGGAGCAGATATTCGTGGTTTTTGGCATAATGGAAGCGTCCCACATGCCCGATCACATAGCTTCCATCCAGCCCGAGCTCTGTCCGCATTTTTTCCCGTACCGCTGCATTGGGCGCAAAGGCTCTGCAATCGATGGCGTTGGGCACAAAAACCGTTCTGCCCTCCTCCACCGCTTTTTCCCCGAACACGGAAATGCCCGCCAGCCTGGAGCAGGTGAACAGATAATCCGCCCGATCGGCGAGGTTTCTGCGCATCAGCCGCGTCAGCGCTCCCTTGATTCCATGATCCACCCCGGCGCTTCTGGCATGCGCCGCCGTCACGGGCACACCTGCCTTTTTTGCGATGGGCAGATAAATCGCCGCCGAGGAAGTGATGTGCCCCTGCACCACCGCGAAGTCATGATGCTTTTCAAAAAAAATCCGCATCGCCCGGCGATAGGAAATCCAGTTGTAAAGCCGAAAACGGGGAACGCGGTAAATCCGCCCTCCCAGCTTCCCAATCTCCTGATCGAAATGTCCTTCCTGTGTCGTATGTACCAGAAAGTCAAATTGTACCTGTGTCCTGTCGATATGACGGTACAGATCCATAATGCGGCTCTCCGCGCCGCCAAGCTGCGTGTTCCCCAGAACATGCAGCACCCGAACCGGTTGTTTCATCGCACCCTCCCTGCCATCCACATCCTCAGCGCAGCTTTCCCGCCAGAAATTTTCCCTTCGCCATGCAGTATTCCAGCACTCGCCCCGGCAGATGCCGTTTCACCACCGCCTGCTCCCGATATTCCCGCCAGGAAATCCAGGAAACCGACGGGTCGGAGAAAAGCCGCTCATATCGCTCCAGATCCTGATCCGTGGCAGTCTGGGTATGAATGACCATCGTGGAAAATCCCGTTTTCTTTTGCAGCGTGTGCCTTAAATGGAAGGAAATCGGGTAAAAGGTGAGCCCCCGATACCGATAGGGACGGCTTCCGAAGCCATCCGTCAATGCGGTAAAGCCCGTCTCCCGAAGCGCCCGCAGCGTGTTCACATCATAGGAATGGGCGGGAGCCATAAACAGATCCGTCTCGATCTCCCACTCCATAAGCCGCCGCCTTCCTTCCTCCAGCATTTCCTTCTGCTCCCCGAAAGGCACGCCCGCGAACTCGGAAAAATCATTGAGCGGAAACATTCCGCCGGATTTTGTCGTATAGATATGTCTGCAGCCATGCATGGAAACCGACCAGCCCTGCCGCTTTAGCGCTTTCACATACGCGCCAAAGTCCTCTGCCCCGCCCGGCATCCGTTCCCGGGCAAGCGCCCGGCTTTCTTCCGATTTTCCCTTAAGCATGTCATCCCGGTTGTCCGGCACCACGCCGATCAACGGTCTGATCCCATGCCGGTCCAGAATTTCCTTGCACGCAAGGAACCGCTCCCAATCCATGTCCGGCGTGATATCGTCCAGCCGCACCGCCATTTTTATCATGAAAAAATCCTCTTATTCCAGAATATCCAGCGCCTTCACCGGCACGCTGCATTCATACCGGTCAATCAAAAGCGACCCGTCCACCGTTCTGACGATGAGCTTTTCGTCAAAAATATCGATCACCTGTCCGGGCGCATAACCGGAAAAATCCATCATCTCATCGAAGGGATGGGCCTCCCAGATCGTGATTTTCTCTCCGCCCACAAAGGCGAACGCGCCGGGAAACGGCGCCGTAACGCCCCGGATCAGGTTGTAAATGTCCCGGGTCCGCCCATGAAAATCTATCTTGCCGTCCGCCGCCGTCCGCTTATTGTACCAGGAATCAAAATCCTTCGAGTCGGTGCGCACCTCCACATGTCCCTCCGCATAGGCGCAAAGCAGCCTGCGGATCAGCCTTTTGGAGCAGATCATATTTTTATAGGTCGCCGTGCGGATCGTATCATGCGGCGTGATGGAAAACATCTCGGTCGCGAAAATGTTGGGGCTGTCCGCTTTTTCGTCATAGCGAAATAAATTCAGATTAAACCGGGTATCCCCCAGAATGATCGACCAGTTTAACGGAGAGCGCCCTCTGCCAAAGGGCAGGTAGCCGCTGTTGCCGTGGAACCCGTATATGCCATAGGCAAACCGTTCCAGCACGGAAGCGGGAATCAGGCGCTGCCATCCCATGGAAATGCCGATGTCGAATTCATTTTGGGAAAGAAAGCTCTGGGTTTTCTCATCCGCCAGAAAATAGCTGTCCGCCTCGTGCACCGGTATTCCGTATTTATCGGTCAGTCCGGACAGTCCCTTGTAGCCGGAAACCTGATTTTTCTTTGTCACCTGGGGGCTGATCGTGACGACCAGATCCACCGGGCAGATATTTTCCTGAATGAAGCTCACAATATTTTCCGAGGTATCCTTCACCCCGAAAACCACTACCTTATATTTCATCACACACTCCACTTCTGCCCTGACGGCGCCTCCCAGGGCTCACGCAGCTGAATATGCATACACCCCGGAAGCGGCGATCCTGACAACACGCTCCTATAGCTCACACTGCGGCATGCAGACCTGACAGGCCGCTGGCGCGCATTCACATATTCACAGATTCTCCTTATACCAGTCGATGGCGAGCTGAATGCCCTTTTCAAAGTCGTATTCCGGGTCGTAGCCCAGCAGTCTGCGGGCCTTGTCGATATCCGCGTTGGAATCCCGCACATCCCCCTTGCGGGGCGGTCCGAAGACCGGCTCTACCTTCACGCCCAGCGCGTCACAGAGCCCGTAATACAGATCGATCAGAAAAATTCTGCCGCCCGAGCCGATGTTATACGCCTCCCCTGCCGCACTGCTGTCGGCCAGACAGGCCTTTAAATTCGCCTCAATGACATTGTCAATATAGGTGAAATCCCGCGACTGTCTGCCGTCCCCGTTGATGGTGGGAACCTCTCCATTTAGCAGAAGCTTTAAAAACTTCGGAATCACCGCCGCATACATGCCGTCCGGATCCTGTCTGCGCCCGAACACGTTGAAATAGCGCATGCCGTAGGTGTCCAGTCCATACAGGGCATGATACAGCCTGCCAAATTCCTCATCCGTTTTCTTGGTCAGGGCATAGGGAGAAAGCACATTGCCCTCTGCTCCCTCCTTTTTGGGCAGTCCGGGATGATCCCCGTACACGGAGGAGCTGGAGGCATAGACAAATTTTTTCACGCCGTTCTGGCGCGCCGCCTCCATCATATTGAGCGTCCCCACAATATTGTTCTGCGCATAAAAAACAGGCATTTCAATGCTTCTGGGCACACTGCCCCAGGCCGCCTGGTTGAGCACATAGGTCACGCCCTCGCACGCCTTCATGCAGGTATCAAAGTCCTTGATATCCCCTTTGATAAAGGTATAGCGCGGGTTATCCGCAAACATTTCCACGTGGGCGCTCTTCCCCGTGGACAGATCATCCAGGCAGCGGACCCGATAGCCCATTTTCAGAATCGCCTCGCACAGATTGGAGCCGATAAACCCTGCGCCGCCCGTCACCAGAAAAACGCTGTCTTTGTCAAAAACAAGATTTTTATATCCCATCGTCATGCAGGGCTGCCAGACACAAACCGCGCGGCAGCCCTTCCTCCTTTTTGCTCATTCGTTCACTTTATCAAAATCCAGAATGCTGTTGCCGGAAACCGTCCCCTTCGTACCGCCCTCCAGACAGGATACCACATGCCTCGCATACAGATCTCTGCCCTTTTCATTTAAGTGCACGCCGTCCTCCAGGTATTCCTCCGCCGTATAGGCATCCATTCCCATATTGTTATAGGCGTCCATGCAAAGCGTTTCCTGCCCCCGCGCCACATCACAGACAAGGCTGGCGTAATTGTACAATGCCTTAGCGCCCTGATTCTGTACCGGAATGGAAAAATAGGTCGCATAGGTGGGCGTGATCAAAAGAATCTCCGCATCCGGGCAAACGCGCCGGATTCCCTTCACACCCGAAACCATCGCCGTACCAAATCCCGTCCAGGGGCGGTCGGAATTGTTGTCCATCGCCTGAGACAGAAAATCATTCATGCCGTATGCCAGAATCACCACGTCAATATCGGAAAGCACCTCCATCGCTTCCACCATATCCGTATAGGCCGCTTTCCCCTGTAGAAGGTCCGCGCTGGTGTCTCCGCTCAGAATGGAAATCATCTTCGCCAGGCTGTTGTCGCTTCCCGGTCCGAATTCCCACTCGTTATCGTCCAGGTCGATCGTCGCTCTGGTGCCGCCGATCGCCGCATTATATACCTTCGCCTGTTTATCCAACAGACCCATATAATATTCCACCCGCGCCGCAATGCCGGTTTCATCCCGATAATTGCCCCATATGCTGTCTCCCAGCACGAGAATCTGTGTCAGCCCGTCTTCTTCTCCCGCTTCCTGCTCTGCCGTCTCTGCAGGCACGTCCCCGTCCTCCGTTACCGTCGGCTCTGTTTCCGCCACAGACTGTGCCTCCGTTTCCGTTTCTGCCGCAACAGTCTCAGGCTCTGCAGAAGCGGTCTCAGGCTGCGCACTCATGCCCAGCTGTTCCTTAAGCTGCTGGTTTTCCGCCTCCAGCTCCTCCAGCTTTGCCTGATATTGCCTGATCTCCTCCACGTAATTGGTGCTTTCGGCACATCCTGCAAGAAGCGTTCCTCCCAGTACCGCCACAGTCAGCACCAGACTGCAGACCAGCTTTGATCCCTTTTTCATAATTGACTCCTATCCGCGCGCTTTGGCACACACCCAATCAGGAGAAAATAAAAGCATTCCCAAATCCCGCCGCCCTTTTCTCCATCCATATCGAAGCATTGCCCGCCATCCGGGCATCCCTGCCCCTTTATAGGAAACGACAAGCATTTTGCCGTTTCCTATAGTATAAACTTTTTTTCCCACTCCGGCAACGCGCTTCATAAAATCTTAATTAAAATTTATGACAGTTCAGACAGCTCCGAACGTTTACCTTGCAGACCGTGCAAAATGTGGCGGCTATGGACATCCACCCGCCTGTCCCTCACATTTTCCCACACAAGCAGCAGCGCCGAAATGTAAAACAGGGGAAGCCCGTAAATCATGTAGCGGGAAAGGCACATGATGATCATGGATGTGGCATAGACATTTGCCAGAATGGAAAGCAGAGAAAACATGGCAAACCATGCCGCCCCTGACCGGCGGTTTTTTCGAAATGTATATACCGCCAGGCCCGCCACAAACACATAAACCGCCAGCGCATACCAGTTCAGCAACGGATGTACCACCGCGACCGAACGAATCAGTCCGTAGGCGGAAAGCGCCAGATAATCATAAAGCCAGCGCCCCGCCACAGCGGGAAGCAGATCCCTTATGAGGATCCCCGCGATCCGGTCCTGTTCCACATTTTCCGGAATATAATCCTGAAAACCCTCTCTGTCGTGGCGTGCCCGCCAGTTCTCCTCAATCAGCTTGAATTTCAGCGTATCGTGAAATTGCTCCAGATGCGCCGCCCGGTTTAAAAACCCCTCCGGCGCATACCGGTAATTCGCCTGCTGCTCCTCGATAAGCGCCCAGGACAAATCAAAATATTCCCGCGCCAGATCATCCTCAATCCGTTCCGCGTCCTCCCAATCCGCCGCGTACAGAACATTTGCCAGTAATCCCACATTCCCGAAGGTATTATTGATAAAATGTCCGTTAAACGCCAGATTATAGCTTTTCACCAAAAGCCCTCTGCCGCCGAAGGCGAGCGCCACACACAAAAGCACTCCCGCCATGCGTTTCCACTTTTTTTTCAAAAGTAACAGTACTGCCTCCAGAATCGCCCACAGCAGAATCGCCGTCATCATCTGCCCTCTCGTCAGGGAAAGCGAAACGGCATAAAAAAGCGCACGGAAGGAGGAACGGTAGCCGCCGCCAAACATCCTGTCCAGACATTCCGCAGTGAACAGATAAAAAAGCGGAAGCGTCAGCGCCTCGCTGATGACGCCGTTTGACAACACCAGCCTGGTCTGGGCAAACAGAGGTGTGATCACATGCGGCGCAAGCAGTAGAAGACAGACCGGAAGCTCTATCCAGGCCTTCAGGGAAAAATGCCGTCCGATTCTGCCTGTCAGCCAGATTACGGAAAAAGCCGCCAGCAGGTTTTGCAGCAAACGGACCGCCTCCAGATAATGCGCCTCTCCCAGAACCGATCGAAGCACCCACAAAAAAAACGGATACAGCGGTTCCCGGTGAATGTGCATGGCGATATACTGCTCACTGTCATTATAAATTCCGGTTTCTCCAAACAGCCACAGCCCTGCAAACAGCAGGACCGGAACCAGCGCCACAACGGACACATGTTTTTTTCCGGTCATAACCCCATTCTCCCAGACGGTCCGGCTGCGGACCGCTCCTGTTCTTCACACTATAGTCTCCAGTAAAGGTATTCCTCATTCTGGTAAGTCTTTCTGTCCAGAACGCCCTTCACATCCACCAGAACCTTCTTTTTATTCGAAGCCTTGAAGCAGGCGGCAATTTTTTCCGGATTCATATCGGCAAATTCCGTATGGGCGACCGCAATGATCAGCGCGTCCACATCATGCACCGCGTCCTGTCCTGCAAGCTCCACGCCATAAAGCATTTTGGCCTCCGCCTGGTCCGCCGTTTCGTCTACGATCACAGGGTCGATGCCATACTCCCGCAGCTCCTTCACGATATCGATAACCTTGGTATTGCGCGTATCCGGGCAGTTTTCCTTGAAGGTAAAGCCCAGAATCGCCACCTTTGCGGTTTTGACCGGCACATCCGCCCGGATCAGGTTTTTCACCACATTTTCCGCCACGTATTTTCCCATGTCGTCGTTGATCCGCCGTCCCGCCAGAATGATCTGGGAATGATACCCCATCTGCTCCGCTTTATAGGTCAGATAATAGGGATCCACACCGATGCAGTGACCGCCCACCAGGCCCGGGAAGAATTTCAGGAAATTCCATTTCGTTCCCGCCGCCTCCAGCACGCTTCTGGTATCGATGCCCATTTTGTTGAAAATGATGGACAGTTCATTCATGAACGCGATATTGATATCCCGCTGACTGTTCTCGATGACCTTCGCCGCCTCGGCCACCTTGATGGATTCCGCCCGGTAAACGCCGGCCTCCACCACCAGCTCATAGACCTTCGCCACCGTATCCAGCGTCTCTTCATCCATGCCGGAAACGATCTTGGTGATGGTTTCCAGACGATGCACCTTATCGCCGGGATTGATGCGCTCCGGAGAATATCCGATCTTAAAGTCCTCGCCGCATTTTAAGCCGGACTCCTTTTCCAGAATCGGCACGCAGATTTCCTCTGTCACGCCGGGATAGACCGTGGATTCAAACACAACGATGCTTCCCTTCGTCAGGTTGCGCCCCAGAATGCGGCTGGCTCCCTCCACCGGCGTCAGATCCGGCGTATGGTCGTCGTTGACCGGCGTGGGCACGGCTACGATGTGGAACTTCGCCTCTTTCAGCTTTGTCTCATCCGCCGTAAATTCCACCGACGTATTGCGGATCACTTCGTCTCCCACCTCGCGGGTCGGGTCCACGCCGGATTTGTACAGCGCAATTTTCTTTTCGTTTAAGTCGAAACCGACTACCTTGATCTTTCTGGCAAAGGCAACCGCGATCGGCATGCCCACATAGCCCAGCCCCACCAGGGAAAGCTTTTCCTCTCCCGCCAGAATTTTTTCATATAATCCCATGTTCTCCTCCAGTCCGCCGCATGCCGCGGCATACTCTTTTTATCGGTACTTCATATTCATATCTTCGCAGACCTGTCTGTACTGTTACGCACTTCCTCCAGATAGCACGCCACCACCTTCCTGCGGTCAAAGTGCCGCTCCACATGTCGTCTTGCCTGCTCTCCCATCCGTTCCCGTTCCTTAACCGGCATGGCAAGAAACCGCCGGATCGCATCCGTCAGGCTGTCCGCATTTTTAGGCGCGAAGGCGATGCCCGAAATGCCATCCTCGAATATTTCCCGGCAGCCGCTTATGTTTCCGGCGATGACCGGTCTTCCCGTCGCCGCCGCCTCCTGCAGCACGTTGGACATGCCCTCATGATAGGAGGGATGCACCAGCGCCATACAGCGCTCATAAAAGAAATCCGTATCCTCCCGATATCCATAATACCGCAGAATACCCTTCTTCTGCAAGTCCTCTATCTGCGGTCTGTATTTCTTTTCCGTTTCCTCTTCATATGCCCCCACAAGCTCGAAGACCACCTCCGGATGCTCCCGGCAGACCGTCTGCGCCGCTGTCAAAAGCTCCTCGATCCCCTTGTCCTTCATAATCCGCATGACGGACAGCAGGCGGCATTCCTTCTCCTTCGGATAGGGTCTCTTTACATGCTCTTCCAGATTCACACCCGAACCGGGGATGACCCGGATATGGTCCTTTAACGACACACAGCCCTTCTCCAGCATGAAATCCCGGTTTTTCTGATTCTGAAAAAAAATGCAGGCGGCATGCCGCAGGCTCACCCGATACATGCCGATCAGCAGCTTTTGCAGAACGCCGCCGTTTTCCAGCCCGGACCCCAGCCCTGTGATGTTCACAAGCCTGGGGATGCGAAGCAGGCGGCACGCAAAGCCTCCGTATATATTCGGCTTTATCGTATAGGTCAGCACCACTCCGGGTCTGACCTCCTTCATCAGCTTTTTATAAAAAAGAAGCAGCCCGATATCCTTTGCCGGATTCATGCCCCGCCGCTCCATGACGGTCGGATGGCAGATGCAGCCCAGCGCCTCTATTTTGGAAAGATGACCCGTATCCGGCACAGACACATGCACGCTGTAGCCCGCCTCCAAAAACGCGGTCAGCACCTCTTTCCTGAAATCATACAGCCCGGAATCCAGATTGCCCAGAATCAGGACGGTATGTCCGTTCGTATTTTTCATCGTCACATCTCCCCGATATCCCGGTCCTTTGACATCCTGTCATTTGACAAGCCGCCCTGCCGGCGTTCCCACATAAATGCCGGGCTCCCGGATATCCTTCACCACCGTGCAGCCCGCGCCGATCATACAGTCCTTGGCAATGCGCAGGTTATTTCTGACGCTGGCGCCGATGCCGACCCAGCTGCGCGTCCCGACCGTCACCGTCCCGGCCAGCGCCGCATTGGGCGAAATATGAACAAAGTCCTCCAGCACACAGTCATGCTCCACGATCGCGCCCGTATTGACAATGCAATGTCTGCCGGTTTTCGCGCCCGCATTGATGACGGCGTTTGCCATGACCACGGTTCCTTCCCCGATTTCTACGTCCAGAACGGAAAGAATTGCCGCCGGATGAATTGCCGTATACCACAAAACCCGCTGTTTTAAAAAACCGGCAATTTTCTCCCGGATTTTCGCGCTGCCGATCCCGATCACAAAGTATGCGTCCTCATATTTTTCATAATCCGCTACGACGCCCAATACGGGAATGCCCGCGATCTGTTTCGGAAGCTCCCTGTCGTCGTCCAGAAAGCCCAACACCTGATCGCCGGATTTCATGACGATATCCGCGATCACCCTGCCGTGACCGCTCGCCCCGATGATCACAACCTTCTTATCCATGCCCGCTCCCATCCGTGCGGTATGCGCACTTTTTTCATTCCTTCGTGCCGCGAAAGGGCTCCATCGTCACGGAGGTTTCGCTGCTGATTCCCTCCCGTTTCAGCACTGCAAAAAAGGTCTGAAACACAATCTTCATGTCCAGCAGGAAGGAAATATGCTCCACATAATACACGTCCAGCTCAAACCGCTCCTCCCAGCTGATGGCGTTGCGACCGTGCACCTGGGCATAGCCCGTCAGCCCGCTGCGCACCTCATGCCTGCGATGCTGCCGCTCGTTATACAGAGGCAGATATTCCACCTTTAACGGTCTGGGACCCACCAGGGAAAGATCCCCCTTTAAAATGCACCACAGCTCCGGCAGCTCATCAATGGACAGGCTGCGAAGCGTTTTGCCAAAGGAGGTGAGCCGCTGCTCATCCGGCAGCAGATTGCCCTCCGCATCCCGGGCGTCCGACATGCTCCGGAATTTATAAAGCTTAAAAATCCGTTCATCCTTCCCCGGACGCTCCTGACAGAAAATGACAGGGCTTCCCAGCCTGATCCGGACCAACAGCGCCGTAATGAGAAGGACAGGAGAAAGCGCTACCAGCCCGACAAGGGCGCAGCAAATATCCAACAGCCGTTTCACATATTTTTCGTAAATTCCCGCTTTGTGCTTTTGGTTCATACCGTGCTTCCTCCGCTTTCCTCAGCATGCTCTGCCGCTCATGCGCTTCTCATTTTTTTCCGAACTGCTCCCGGACAATGGAAATGATCAGCTCCATATCCTCTGCCGTATTCTTGATATCGCTGGGCAGGCACAGGCCCCGGTCAAAAATATCCTCCGACACGCTCTTTCCTTCCACCGCCTGCACGAAATCACAGTCCGCAAACACAGGCTGCAGATGCATCGGCTTCCAGATCGGCCTGCTTTCAATATTTTGAGCCGCCAGCGCATCCATGATCTGGTCGGGCGTAACCGCGCATCCGGGCGCGATCGTCATACAGGAAAGCCAGTTATTGGCATCCCCGTCCGGATTCATGGGATTCATGGCGATTTGGGGAATATCCGCAAAGGCTTCCCGGTATTGCCGGTAAATCGCCTGCTTTTTCGCTTTATGCTCCTCAAGGTGCAGAAGCTGTCCTCTTCCGATGCCCGCCACGATGTTGGACATGCGGTAGTTGTAGCCGATAACGGAATGCTGATAATGCCGAGCAGGATCCCGCGCCTGGGTGGATAAAAACCGCGCCCGCTCGATGATTGCGACATCCTTTGCCGCCAGCATCCCGCCGCCGGAGGTGGTGATGATTTTATTGCCGTTAAAGGAATAAATGCCAAAATCTCCAAAGGTTCCCGTCATCTGCCCCTTGAAGGTACTGCTTAAGGATTCCGCGGCATCCTCGATCAGCAAAACGCCATGCTCCCGGCAGATCGCCGCGATTTCATCAATTTTGGCGGGCGTGCCGTACAGGTGTACCGCGATCACCGCCACAGGATGGGGGTATTTTTCAAAGGCCTTTTTTAATGCCACAGGATCCATATTCCAGGTGTCCGGCTCCGAATCGATGAATACCAGCTTCGCCTTTTCATAGCATGCCGGATTGACGCTGGCAGAAAAGGTCAGGGATTGGGCAAACACGATATCCCCCTGCTTCACGCCGGAAAGAATCGTCGCCAGATGCAGTGCCGCCGTTCCCGAAGAGAGCGCCGCCGCATGGCCACAGCCCGCATACCCCTCCAGCTCCTTTTCAAAGGCGTTTACATTCGGCCCCAGAGGCGCTACCCAGTTGGTGTCGAAAGCCTCCTGCACGAATCTCTGCTCGTCCCCATGCATCGTGGGCGAGGATAAATAAATCTTTTTCCGCTCCATTTTTATGCCTCCCCGCGCGCTTTAGCGCGCATACCAATCAATGGTATGAAAATTTATTTTCGTACTTTCTTTTTAAAAACTATCCAGTTCATCCTCATAATGTGTCACAATGCCGTCCCGCAGGCGCACAAAGCCACGAATTTCTTCTATTACCAGTTCCTTCACTCCCGTTGCTTCCATCACTCTCTGCACCCCTGTTACGCTTCCTGGCCGCAGTCAGGCGCGCACGGCTCCAGCAGCTCCAGCATTCCCATCGCCGCATGCATCAAAAAGGTCACTCTGCGTCCGCCGATCGCTGGCGCAGGCGCAGGCTCATCCATCCGGACGCAGCCGCCATTTTCCAGCGCCGCAAGCTCTGCCGCAAAATCCTCCGTTTCATAGCAAATATGATAGGGCGCATTTTTGTAGGTTTTAATCAGTCCCGCCACCACCGAATCCGGGGCATAGGGGCTGACCAGCTCGATCCGGTATCCATCCTTTTCAAGAAACAGAATGTCCACCTTGCGATATTCGTCATGGGTCATGCCGCCCTCCCGCACATAGCCCATCGCCTCAAACGCGGCAGCCGCCTTTTCTATTTTTTTTACCAGATAACCGATATGATGTATTTTCATCACGCTTCCACCCTTTTTTGCAAAACCTTTTCCCGAAACCTCCTCGGCATCGCATTTCCCAAAAGCAACAGCCCGCTGCAGTAAAAAAGCGGCATATTATAAATGGTATAGCGGGTCTGGCAGAAGATGAGCGCCGATACCACCGTCACATTGCCCACTATGGAAAGCAGCGTGAAGATTCCCAGCAGGCTGAGCCTGTCCAGACCGTTTTTGTGCAGATTCCAGAAAAGCAGCGCGATATAGGCAGCATAGGCAAACGCTGCATATCCCATCAGCACCGGCGTGCACTGCGCCACTGTGGTGACCAGCCCTACCAGATAGCTGTCCAGAAAAGTACGCACAAGCCTTCCTTTGATCCGGGGCAGAACCGCATCGATCATTTCCTGTGTCAAAAGGTCCACCTGTTCCTCCAGATAGGAGGGATCCCCCTCTTCCCTTTCGTATACGTGTTCCCGCACCATGCGCCACATCGTATCGATCTGAATATGATCATAGTGTTCCTCAAAATGCGCCGCCCGCGCATGCCAGCCGACTCCCGCACTTTCTTTTAAATAACCGCCCGCCTCACAGGCATCATAAATCTGCTCATACAGGGACCGCAGCTGTTGATCTTCAATCGCTTCCCCGTCCTGCCGCTGCGCGTTATAAAAAACCATTGTGGCAAGAAACCGGTTATCGCTGGAATGTCCCGAAAAGGATCCCCGCAGCACAAAATTGTAGCTACAGTCAAAAAGCATGCTTCCCAGAATGATCATGGCGCTGCAGCCGCATACCGCAAGCAGTCCCCTTTTATAGCATTTCCCCTTTATCGTCACATATCCAATGGCAATGACCAGCAATATCAGGCTCAGATACATCTGCTTCCGGGTCAGAATCAGCAGAAAGGATAGCAGGCAGGTCCATGCCAGCCTGCTTTTTTTCGGATGATAGCAATATGCCAGCAGGCAGCGGAAAAACAGCAAAAACAAAGAACACGCGATTCCTTCCGTCAAAATGCTGTTGGAATACATGGAGGCGCGCTTTGCGGCAAACCGGCAAAGTAAAGAGGTGGCAAGCGGCATCGCCAAAAGCAAAAATCCCATCAGCCCTGACAGCTTAAACTCCCGGCGGCAAAAATCCGCCAGGCTCCATGCGGCAGCCGCTGCCAGAATGCTCTGTAAAAATGCCGCCACCGTCAGATAAAACTCTCCGTTTGTCGAAAAAACTGCGCGAAGCGCCGCCAGAAACAGCGGATAAAGGGGCTCCCGGGAAATATCCATATAGATATAGCTGGGAGAATCCACACAGATCACCGCTCCGTCAAACACCGCAAAAAAAAGATAAAATACCAATGCCGCCGCCAGAATCGCTCCGGAGGTCAACGCATCCTTCCTGTTTTGAACAGACATTCCAAAACTCCCTTTTCACAGCCGCTCACTCTGTATAGTGGTAAGTGGGCACAATCCTTTGTATCAGCGGGCGGATGTCATTGCATTCGCCCTTAGAAGCATCCTCCAGCTCCTTTAACCAGACAAAAAACTGCCTTTCGTCCATTTCGATCGGTTTCCCGATATGAATCAGCTTATTTTCCGTATTCTGCAACCCTTCTTCCTCCATCAGAAGCTCCTCATAAAGCTTCTCGCCGGGACGCAGTCCGGTAAATTCAATTTTAATATCCTCATCCACCTTATAACCGGACAGGCGGATCAGGTTCCTGGCCAGGTCCAGAATCCGGACAGGCTCTCCCATATCCAGCACAAAGATCTCGCCGCCTCTGGCATATGCGCCCGCCTGCAGCACCAGCGACACCGCCTCGGGTATCGTCATAAAATAACGGATGATATCCGGATGGGTGACGGTCACGGGACCGCCCGCCTCGATCTGGCGCTTAAACAGCGGAATCACACTGCCGTTGGAGCCCAGCACATTGCCGAAGCGTACCGCCACGAATTCCGTATCGTAATGGCGGTTGAAGGTCTGCACGATCATCTCACAGATACGCTTGCTCGCCCCCATGATATTGGTAGGGTTTACCGCCTTGTCCGTGGAAATCATGACGAACTTTTTCGCATTGTTCTCCGCCGCCGCCATGGCGGTTTTCCAGGTGCCGAACACGTTGTTTTTCACCGCCTCATTGGGGCTGTCCTCCATCAGGGGCACATGCTTGTGCGCCGCCGCATGGTAAACAATATCCGGATGATATTTTTCAAATACGGAATTGATCCGGTTGGTATTGCGCACGCTTCCGATGAGCACCACAAGATCCAGCCGGGGATACCGCTCCTTTAGCTCCTGCTGAATATCATAAGCATTATTTTCATAAATGTCAAAAATCACCAGCTGCCGGGGCTGATGCTGGGCGATCTGCCTGCACAGCTCACTGCCGATGGAGCCGCCGCCTCCGGTCACAAGCACCGTCTTGTTCTGCACATAGCCCGCGATGGAATCCAGATCCACCCGGATCGGCTCCCGTCCCAGGAGATCTTCCACCTCCACATCCCGCAGCTTGCTGACGTTCACCTCTCCGTTCACAAGCTGATAAATGCCCGGCAGAGAGCGCAGCTTACAGCTGGTTTCCTTACAGATTTCCAGAATTTCCCGGATCTGTGTCCGGGACGCGGAGGGCATCGCCAAAAAGATCTCATCCACATCATAAATATCCACGGACTCGATGATTTTGTCCCTGCCGCCCACCACCTTGATTCCCTGGATGAACCGTCCCCATTTATCCTTATCGTCGTCAATAATACAACGGATCACCATCGTGGAATAATTGCTTCCCACAATTTCCTTGATGATCGTATTTCCCGCCTCTCCCGCACCGATGATCATGACGGAAATGCTGTTCTTCTTATTCTGCATCTTATGCTTTCTGCTGCGCAAAAAGCGGTAAGAAAACCGGCTCGCAAACACGACGGAAAGCAGGATAAAAAAGTACATGAAATAGTAGCTGTCCGGCACCGCCTTTATGGATACCTTAAACAGGTTTACGCCTATCCCGGTCGTGACACTGGCGAGCAGACAGGAGATCACGATATTCTGCAGCTCTGTTTCCCCCGCAAACGCCCACAGGCTGTGATATAGCCTGAAAAGGTAAAAAATAACCAATGTGAGCACGATATTGATGCACAGATAGTTGCGGATCGGCGTAAGAAATTCCGGCGCCACATCATTGATTTTGAAATCGTACCGGAACAAAATCGCAAGAAAGCTCGCCGCCACCACGCCGATGATATCATATGCAATTAGTGCCGTCCTTCGGTAGAACAGCTGAACGTTAAAGTTTTTCCGGTTTATCGTTTTCATTTCTCCTGACCTTTCCTGAAAGGGTAAATAATAAAAGGGGCGCAAAGACCACCATGACGGCATAGCCCATGGGGTTACAGGGATGGAAAAGCCATTCCACAAGGCTCGCCACCGCAAACCCGACAAACACCGCCAACGGCAACGCCGCATAGGCATCCTCCCGGATTTTTCTGCGCGCATACAAAAACATCAGACATGCGCTCACCAGCCCCAACAGCAAATATACCGCCCCTGTGAGCAGCCCATGATCATGAATCACCTGTAAATACGTGTTATGCGCATGCACGCTCATCGTACCATCGGGCAAAAGCACACCCATCTGATCATGTCCGGTCAGATTCCATTCCCTGATATACAGCCGGTATATGTCAAACCGTCCATTGGAAAAATCATCTCCGGTTATGGCATCCGCCCCGGATGCCACAAGCTCCGTACGCGGACGGATATAAACGCCCTCTCCTCCATACATGGCGTGTGCCATGGCATGCGCCATGCACAGCATGAGCTCCTGTGCGTCCTCCCTTTCGGGCGGGGCATCCGCAAGCAGCTTGTCCTTCATCACCATCCAGAAGTGAGGAAGGGAAATATAGTTTTCCGAATCCGCCGGTTCTTCCTTATATATGGCGGAAGCGGACTCCTCCACCTCAAAAATATAGGGGTCCGCATACATGGCCGGCAAAAGCCGCACACCGGTATACACAACGGGCAGGCACAGCAGAGCAGAGACTCCCATGAGCGCCGCCGTTTTCAAAAACACGGCAATGCTCTGCCGGTAACAGCCAAATATCACAAAGGGAACCACCACCGCAGTCATCACGATGACCGCCAGATAGCCGGTACGGGACAGGGTCATAAACAGGAAGGAAAGCGCACATCCGTAAAGCAGCAGGGTTCCCCACAGCTCGATTACCCGCTTCTTTTCCCGGCGCTTTACCAACAGCCGCACCGTCAGCGCGCAGACCACCAGCGTCAGATAGGTCGCCGTGATGGTGACGGTATGGAACACAAAATTATAGCGGTTATAGATCCATGCCCGATAAGGCCGTCTGACGAACGCAAACATACAGGCGCAGGCGAAATTCAGCACAATGCCGTTGCAGAAATTATGCATCAGCCTGTCCCTCTTTTCCCAGCCCAGATAAAACAGATAAAAAAGCCCAAACACACAGGTCAGATAAACAGTCCATTCTCTGGTGTTGGAAAAGATCACCAGCATCACAAGAAACGCCGCCAGAAGCGCCGCATAAAAAGCATTGATCCGGCGCAGACAGCGCAGCAGCAGCTCCGCTGCAGAATATCCCTGCGCCTTTGCCTCCGTCCAAAGCCTGCGTATTTTCTCATACAATGCGATCGCCACCAGGCCGGCAATCAGGAAAATGAGGATATCCTGTCTGTACAGCCGGAGCGTGAGCTGTCCAAGCGCTCCCTCCTCCGTAAGCCTGCCGCTCTGATACCAGTAATATCCTGCGCCGCCAAGCCCTGCCGCCACAATCCAGACCGCAGTCTTTTTCCGCACAATCTCCTGCAGCCTGCCCATGGTCAGAAGCAGCAGGCCCGACCAGATCAAAATCTCCCGCGCCGCCAGATCCTGCCAGATCATGTACAGCGCGTTCATATAGTGGATGCCGCCCAGAAACACACCGGCAAAGCATATGGTCTGCAGCCAGTCCATCCCCTGTTCCCGGATCATCCTCCGAAACGGAGCTGTCCTTTTCCTTTTGCGCTTTGCAAAGATAACCCATCCGGCAAAAAGCGCCGTCAGACAGGTCGCAATCCCATAAACCGCCTTGTCAGGAAGCGCGCCGCCAAACCGGTTCCGGACGAAAATTTCATATAAAAGATAAAGCAAAAATGCGGAGATCACCGGCGCACAGGTGATGATCACTACCGTCTGCAGCCGCCACATTCTGATGCCGTTCCCGGCCTTGTCCCTAAAGCCCGCCTGTCTGCCGGACAGCTTTTCCTGCTTTCTTCCCGCGTATTCGAAAAAGGCAATCGCTACCGCTGCCAGCAAAAACAGCGCCGCGTATAAAACCGCCATTTTTTTGACGGAGGGGCTGTCCGTGTAGGTCAGGCGCATGATCACATTCTGCGCCTCCTGCATCCGGCTTTCCCCGTTTTCCAGAATATAATAATTGCCAAAGGAGGTAAGCCCGGTCTCTCCCGTATTTTCATACTCCAGATCCAGATACTTGTCCGTTCCCTGCAGCTGCCAGAAGTAAATTCTGCCCGGTTCGGTCTCCACCCCCAGCGGAATGCGCCAATACCCCGGAAATTCCGACTGGGTCATATTCAGCGTGATTTCCCGGTTGATCAGCGGTTCATTCTGGTCATTATAAAACCGGAACCGGAATACCCGCCAGGCGGATGCCTCGCTGACCACCTTCAGGTCCAGATATTTTAAATAGGCGCCCTCCGCGATGAACACCTGATGGATCTGCTGATCCTGGCGCACCTGCGCCGTTCCCACCGGCGCCTCGTTTCCCGCCACAAGCCTGTCCTTTTTGAGAACACCGCCAGGCCCCAGCAAAATGCATGCTGCGGCCAGATAAAAAATCACGATATAGGTCATTGCGCGGTAAACTTTTATTTTACGGTTCATATCGCCCTTCTCTCACACTATGGATAGCAGTATAGCACATTTGGATATTTATGACAACTCATCCCGCTGCGCTTTACCACCGATAATCTCCCTCACCACAAACTGGGGCGCGCTGTTCATGCAGATGTACATCCTGCCGATATACTCGCCGATCAGCCCCAGCATCAGCATCAGCATGCCGCCGATGAACATGATCGCCGCCATCAGCGCCGAAAAGCCCACCGGCACATCCGGCCGCACAAACTTTTTGATCACCGTATAAATGCCGTATAAAAAGCCGATTCCCGCACAGCCCATGCCGGCGAGGGTGGCGATGCGCAGCGGCTTTTCCGAAAAGGAGGTAAAGCCGTTGAACCACAGCGCCAGAAGCTTTCCAAAGGTATAACCGGACTCCCCGGCTTTTCTGTCCCGGTGCTCCACCGTCACATTGGTGATGTTTTTCGTGGCGCGCAGCACCAGCCCGATCACATAGGGAAAGGCGTTTTCATAGCGCAGCATTTCCTCCAGCACAAAGCGCCGCGCGGCAAAATAGCTGGAAATGAACAGATTCTTCGGCTTTCCCAGCATGAAGCAGAGCATCCAGTCATTGACCCTGCTGCCGAAATTGCGGAATTTGTTGTGATGCTTATGCTCATATTTCGCGTACACCACGTCCGCACCCTCTTCCAGCGCTGTAAGCAGCCTTCCCACCTCGTCTGCGGGCGTCTGCCCGTCGTCATCCAGGCAGACTAAAATGTCCCCCCGCACCTGATGAAATCCCGCCATCAGCGCTGCGTGCTGCCCGAAATTTCTCGCCAGATTCACGCCCAGCACCCGGTCGTTTTCCTCACACAGATTCCGGATTACGGCAAAGGTATTGTCCGGAGAGCAGTCATTGACCAGAATGATCTCATGGTCATAGGCCGCCAGCCCTTCCATCGCCGCGTCAATTTCCTCCACCACGCTCCCGATCGTTTCCGCCGACCGGTAGCAGGGAATTACAAAGCTCACCAGTTTTTTCTTCGTCCCGCTCATCTGTTCTCCTCAAAAAGAACCGCCATCAGCACCATATCCCGGTACTGCCCGTCCTGCCTGATTTCGTCCTTTAACAATGCCTCCTGCACAAAGCCCGCGTGCCGGTAGCTCTTTATGGCGGCAATATTATCCGCAAATACGCGCAGCATCAGCTTGTGAAGCTTCAATACATCCCGGGCATAATCAACCGCCAGCCGCGCCGTTTCCGTGCCGATGCCCTTTCCTGCCCAGCCATCCTCTCCGATAAAGATACCATATTCCGCCTTTTTCTGCAAAGGATCGATATTCCGGAAGTAGACGCTGCCAAGCGGTCTGCCGCTTTCCCGCTCACAGATGATAAACTGCGCCACCTCGCCGGACGCCACCTTCGTGCGCATCCACGCCTCGTGCCCTTCCTCTGTAAAAGCTTCCTGATGGATAAAATTTTTCCGCACCCTGTCCGTATTGCGCCATTTGACGATCAGCGCCGTATCCGCCATCGTGATGGGACGCAGATAAATCTGCTCTCCGTCAATGCGCGCCCGTCCATCCTGTTCCTTTTTCATGCTCCCGTTTCCCTATTCCTTCCGGTATTCCTCTATCACGCAGGTGTGCGCCCGCGTCGCTTTGTCATAATTAACGCCGACCAAAAGAAGGTTCCCTACATAGTCCTCCAGACTTTTGCAATATTGCCGCTGCCTGATCTGCGCGATCGCACCCTCCGCGCTTTTATCCCATTTCAGCTCTACCACAAATGCGGGCTTATCCCCAAATCTCTTCTTCGGCACATATACCATATCCGCAAAGCCCTTTCCCGTTGGCAGCTCCCGGTATACCGTGTAAAAATCCCGGGCGGCATACAGCGCCAGTGAGATCGTATAGCTTAAGGCATTTTCATCATTGTACTGAATATGGGAGGTTTCAAAATGCGCCTGCTCCATTCCCTCCGCTACGATGGACGCTCTCTGATTCCAGATCGCCCACAGCGTATCCACCGAATGCTTCAACGCCCGGGAAACCTCTCCCCAGCCGGATACGGCGACAGAATTTACAAACTCTCCCCGGATTTCATGGTTCGGAATAAATACGCTCTTATGCGCCGGATCATAGCCCAGATAGCCCAGATGAACGAGCAATGTCAGCACATCATCCGCATCCCGGAACGTGACCATATCATTGGTGAAGTTTCCCGTATTCACCGGCACGCGTTCTCCTGCGATCATGCTCAGGACGTTATCTCTTAAGCCTTCAAAATTCATATCAATATAGATCTGCAGTGCTTCAAAGGTCTCTGTCTGATTCCAATAGCTGTTAAACCTTCTGAATTCCAGGCTGCTCACCACCGAACGCGGGCTGTATACAGAGCCCACCTCCTCAAACCAGTATCCGTCGTACCAGTTTTTCATTTCCGCCATATCCATATCATACCGCTGGCACAGCCCGGCTACCTCTCCTTCCGTAAATCCCACATAGGGCGCCAGGGGCCCTGGCTCCAGCATGGAGTACTCCGTAAACATGTTCAGCGCTGAGTGTGTCCCGTACTTTTTGACCGGCAGAATTCCTGTCATATATGCCAGATAAATGTACCCCTTATCCTTAAAAAAGTCCCGCAAAAAATCCAGATACTGCCCCTGTGCCTCCTTATCGCTGCGGTGCACACGGAAAATGCAATCCCACTCATCCATAATGATGATAAAGGGACACTTTGTATATTGGTAAACATCCTGCATGCTCCGGATCAGGTCAGTATTATTATAATATCGACAATCCGGATATTCCTCCAGCAGCTCCCATAATACGGCATGTTTCATATTTGCCAGCATCTCGCCCATACTGCCGCTTCTGCTCAAAAACTCCTGTATATTCAAAAACACCACATTGTATTGATTCAAATGCTTTTCAAAATTTTCATTTTCCGCAATCTGCAGCCCCGCAAAAAGCTCCCTTGAATCACATCCCTTACTGTAATAAGCGGTCAGCATATCCGCCGCTATGGACTTGCCAAATCTGCGGGGACGGCTGACGCAAAGATACTTCTTCAACGTCCGCATCATTTTATTGGCATGCGCGATCAATCCGGTTTTATCCACATAGACATCCGAATTGACCGCCTGAAAAAATTTCTCGTTGTCCGGATTCAAATAAACTCCCATTTGACATTCCTCCCCGCCTTTCCGCGCTTCCCCCGTTATCGTTCAGGCAAATTCTGACTGATCTGCAGCCCCGTATCCGCCGGCAATACCTGATAGACCTCCATCCCATCCGCCGCGCTTCCGGTATGCGCCACGCTTGCCGCAATCCCTTCCGCCGCGAAAAATTCCTCCAGCCACTGCATATCGCGCCCCGTTTCCGCAAGCAGGCTGACCCCTGCCCCGGCGCACACCGCTTCTCCCATGGAAGAAAATCCAAATGCCGCCAGCTTTTCTTTCGTCAATGGGCTTTTGACCAGCCAGCCGCCCAACAAATCATAATTGAAGGGCTTGTTTCGGTCTGTGGAAATTTTTTCGCTGAAGGAAACCGTGGAATAAACATCCGCCAGATACAGTCTGCCCGGATGGGCGCTGCAATAAGCCATCACAGCCTCATTTGTTTCATTTACCGCCTCCCGGCGGGCATATTCCTCCGAAATGCCGCGAAAGGTCCGCATTGCCTGCGGCAGACACAGGCACAACACTACAACGGCGACCGCTGCCACAAGCCTGGCACAGACCGTTTTCATGTCCACTTTACCGATAACGGTGACGGATGTTCTCTGTCCACAGGCCTCCCTCGTTTCCTTTACACCGTTTTCTTCCTCCGGCTCCCAACCGGCCCGCAAAGCCGCTCCAGCCCTCTCTTCCGCGCTTTGACCGTCCTGCAACGCTGCGCCGCTTTTTCCCGCCTCCGCCAGCAAAATCCCGGCAAACACCAGAATCTGCCCCAGATACAGCGGATGGAGCACCCGGTCCACCGGTCTGTCCCGCAGCAGCAAAAATAACCAAAGCCCTGCGCCGCATGCCATGCACAGCGGAGCCTGCCAAAGCAGATACCTTTTTCCTTTCCATATGCCAAGCCCGAAGACTGCCGCCGCGCAGAGCAAAAGCATTGCGTTAAAGGGAAAATCTCCCCGGTTTGTCCAATGTCCGTAACCCAGGCTCCATATCCCCTCCGACAGACTCTTCCGAAAGAGGCCGCCCGCCTCCGGTCTGGCGAGCGCCGCTTCCTCCAGTCTCAAAAGCAAATCACTGTCGATTCCGTCATCCACGCCGAAATTATAATTTTCCAGCAGCGCCTGCCGCTGCCGGGTCACCCCCAGCGCTTCATAGGACGCCGCATTTTCCTCATAATGGTCGATAAAATCCTTCTGATAATCGTACAGCTCCGTGCGCGCGTCAAAAAACTGCCCAAACGCCGTCCATTCCTCCTGCCCATAGGCGAGGCTGTCCGCTCCCTGACAGAGCAAAAGCCCCAAAACAAGAACACCAAAAACGGACAGATATTTCCGGATCGTTTCCTTCGCCAATATGCGCGCTTCCCATCCCCATCTGCAAAGCCCTGCCACGCCCGCAAGGGGCAGCAGCAAAAGCGCCATTTCTGACCGCAGACAAAACGCCGTCCAATACAGCGCCAGAGCGGGAAGATTTTCCCTCAAAAAGAGTACCGTTTCCCCGGCTCTCCCGTTTTTCCCTGCCGCAATCCGATTTCCGACCTTCCTGCCCTCGGCCTTTTGGGCCGCAATCCGGTTTCCGCCATTCCTGCCGCCAGGAAAGCCGGCCCGGCCGCTCCCGCTGCCGGATGCCTCCCCGTCACAGACTGCCAAAATCTCAGCCCCGCACGGCAGAAGCACCCAGAAAATCGCCGCCCCCGCCAGCATTCCCGCTGTGACCGTATACTGCAAAAACACCAGGTGCATGCCAAACGCCGCCGCCCAGAACGCCCCCTGTGTAAGCAGCACAAGCGCCTTGCCTGTCCGTCTCCGGCACACAAAAAGGCTTCTGTAAGCGATACAGAAAATGCTTCCATACTGACATAGCAGTAGAAAAATCCCGAACACCGGAATCGAAAGCCCCCGGTACAGCAGGCTGAGCAAAAATCCCAGAGGATACAAAAGCTGCATCGTGTGCCCGGACGGATGTCCGGCATATACGCCAGACAGAATATCCTTAATCAGCACATCGTCATTCAGATCATAATAAAAATCGAACCGCAGCGCCACAGGCAGAAACAGCACCACGATCAACAGCAGCGCCAGCAACAGATTCTCCTTTTTTTCATTCCCCATAAAATTCTTTTACTTTCTCCGCCACAAACGCCACCTCGTCAGCCGTAAGCCCATAATACATGGGCAGGCGCAGCAGACGTTCGCTCTCCTTTGTGGTATAAACATCCTCACCGGACATCCTGCCGTATTTCATGCCCGCCGGCGCGCTGTGCAGCGGCACATAATGATAAACCGCCACGATGTCCCGCGCTTCCAGAAAGTCAATCAACGCCGCCCTTTCCCTTTCCTCCGCCGTCTTGATATAAAACATGTGGGCATTGTGCACACAGCCCTCCGGCACGGTGGGGAGCTCGATCTTCCCCTTTTGGGCGAGAGGCGCTAAAAGCGACCAATATTCCTGCCAGCGCGCCAGCCGCCACTCATTGATCTTTTCCGCCTCTTCCAGCTGGGCATACAGATAAGCCACATTGAGCTCGCTGGGCAGATAGCTGGAGCCGAACTCCTGCCAGCGGTACTTGTCCACCTGCCCACGGTAATACTTGCTGCGGTCGGTGCCCTTTTCCCGGTAAATCTCCGCTTTCTCAATATAAGCGCTGTCCTGAATCAGCAACGCGCCGCCCTCGCCCATGCTGTAATTTTTCGTCTCATGGAAGCTGTAGCAGCCGAAATCGCCGATAGCGCCCAGCGGCTTTCCCTTATAGGACGCCATCACCCCCTGTGCCGCGTCCTCGATCACGAACAGGTTATGGCGCTTTGCGATATCCAGTATTGTGTCCATTTCGCAGGATACGCCCGCATAGTGCACCGGCACGATCGCCTTTGTTTTCTCCGTAATTGCCGCCTCGATCAGCGTTTCGTCGATATTCATCGTGTCCGGACGGATATCCACAAACACCGGCACAGCCCCCCGCAGCACAAAAGCGTTCGCCGTGGAAACGAAGGTAAAGGAAGGCATGATCACCTCATCCCCCGGGCCGATTTGCGCAAGCAGCGCCGCCAGCTCCGTGGCATGGGTGCAGGAGGTGGTCATCAGGCACTTTTTTGTGCCAGTGCGCTTCTCGAACCATTCTCCCGCCCTTTTGGTGAAGGAACCGTCCCCGCAGATTTTCTTATTGTCCACCGCCTGCCGGATGTATTCGTATTCCTTTCCCGTAAAGGGGGGCACATTGAACCGTATTTTTTCATGTCCCGTAAAATGTATTTTTCCGCTGCTCATAAAAACCTCTCTTTCTGCATCCGCCCGTCAATCTGCGCATTCTGCCATACTTCGGACAGGCCGGACAGCGACTGCTTATTTCCCTTGATCGTCCGCTCCATCATCCTGCCGTTCCCGATCCATATATCCGATAGGTTCCGTTATCAAAAACCGCTCCATACCCGTTTTTTTCCATGAAGTTCTCCAATAACCGCCACTTTTGAGCCTCCTGCGCATCCTCCATGTCTATGTTGGCAGGATTGACGATGATCAACGGATACAGATGATTGGTGGCAGCAAAATTCTCCAAATCCTGCTCCATCCGCTCTGCCGGATAGGTGTTCATATCCGGCCAGTCATGGGAAAGCTCTGAGGGCATGTCGAAAATCCAGCCAAAGCCCGGCACATCGCCGAATGTGATCAGCCTCTGCGCCCAACCGCCATACCCGCCTTCCTGCACGAAATCCACCACGCCCTGCAGGGCAGCCGCATTTTCCGCGTTGGTCCTTACGCCCGCAAGCTTCCGGTTCCCCGTCACATAGCTGTCCCGCCGCTGCCCCTCGATGCTATCTCTGAAAACCGCCCGCATGCCAAAGCCCGTGCTCTGTACGAGGATGACTGCCGCCACAAACACCAGCATCGCCCGGACCGGAAACGCCTTTTTCCGAAAGCGCAGGGACAGATAATACCGGTATCCGAACCAGAACGTCACCGGTGCGACCAAAAACAGGTTGTTCATATTCGGATAGGTCTCGTTGTTGCTGCCGACCGGCGTGATCAGGATGATCAAAAGCACGAACAGCGCCAGCAGTTTATCCCGCCGGAACATGACCGGATCCAGAAGCGCCCGGATGCAAAACCACAGCGCCGCGTACAAAAGCACCATACACCACTGTATCACGCTCCAGTAGAAGGCGTAGTGAAAATCAAACATCCCCCGGCCCCACAGAAGCCGCAAAAGCACCGGAAGCATACACACATAAAGCGCCATCTTCGCTTTTTCATAGCGCCCCGGCAGCACGAAAAACATCACCACGCCCATCACCGTCGCCACAAGCAGCAGAAGCACCCACTTTAAGGAAAACACATATGCGCCCGCGATCGAAGTGAGCATGGAAAAGGGAGAATAGGAAGCGTCCGTGGCGCCATAGCCCGACAGCCCGGAAAGCATCTCCCCATAAGCGCGAAAACCAAACTCTACGCCAATTACGAAAAAGCCCGCCGCAAAGGCGCCGGCAAAGCCCGCCACGCAGGCCGCCACGTCCTTCCAGATTTCCCGGGCTTCCTTTTTTTTCAAAGCGCCATAATAAAATACCGTGAGGATCAAACCGCATTCCAGGATATTGGGCAGGCGCGTCAGCACGCTCAGCCCCAGAAAAACGCCTGCCAGCGCCATCAAAGTCCTTCTGTGCCAGATCAGTCCCCGATACAGCGTGACAGAACCACACAAAAACAGAAAAAAGGTCAGATAGTTATATAGACTCGTGGTGGGAATCCAACACAGGCCGATCGCCACGAGCTCTCCCAGAAACGCGATCCAGGAGGACATTTTCCCTTTTAAAAAATAATAGGACAAAAGCGCCATGGCGCTCACCAAAAGCCCGGTGTAAACCCGGATGCCGATCAGCGTATCCCCGAAGGGCAGGCGCAGCAGAAACGCCCCCACCACGTTCGCCAGATAAGTCGCGACCGTCCACTCTCTTCCCGCATGGGGAAAAAAGCGGAAATTCACAAGCCCATAGCAGGAATCCGTCAGATCGATTCCCTGATTGACCTTGATCAGCGGATAGATCAGCAATATCAGCGGAAATATGTAATTTTTGAGTGCCCATTTTGCCTGCTCTTTCATCACAAACCTCCCTTGCGGCACAGCCGCCTTTCCAGACCGGCAAACAAACGCCCCCGCGCTTTGTCGATCGCCAGGCAGACCGTAAATACCACCGTCACCTGGACCGCCAGCAGAAGCAGAAAACGCCAGACCGGCATCGCCTCCCCCGGCTGCCAGCAAAAGCCCGCGCCATCTCCCGTGCACAGCTCTCCCAGCCTTCCGGTCAGGGCGTTCACCCAGCCAAACCATCTTCCGGCCACATCCGCCTGCCCGTGAATCAGATACACGCCGAACACCGCCGGACTAAAGAAACGGATCGCGTCCGCCGCTCTTCCTTCCTTTATATCCATATGCAAAAAAGCAAAAAACAATCCAAGCGCCCCGGTCAGATTGCACAGAAAATTATAATGAAAGGGCACGCTCCAGTAATACGTCAGGCCAACCCCCTTTTTGCATAGAAGGGTGAGCAAAAGCTCTCCTCCCGCAGTGATGGCGGCGCTGCCCAGATAGAGCGCCCATCCCCAGAGCGCATTCCGAAACCATCCTGCGCCAAACCTGCGGATATAAGCCCCGATCAGGTAAAGCACCATGAACCAGCCGAAGTCGTATCCGTACCGGTCCGTGGCAAACTGTAACGGGCTTAAGGTCTTTCCGATACAAAAAAACAACAGCAACGCGCCCAACGCCTGCAAAAGCTGTTTTTGCTCCAGCCTGGCGACCGCAGCGTTTAGAAAAGGGGAAAACAAAAGCAGCACCACATAGGCTGTCACAAACCAGTAATGTCCGGACTGCACCGGAAAAATGCTGTTCCAGATATGATACCGGTCAAGCACCTCCGAAAAAGGTATCACCGAAAACAGCGCCAGCGCAGGAGGAATGAGCACCGTATAAAACAGGGTCTGCCCGATTATGCGCAGCGGCCGTTTCCAGGAAAAAGCGGCTTCCGACAAAAAATAGCCGCTGATGAGCACGTAAACATTCACCGCCACAATGCACAGCGATTCCAGCACCGCATAGAGCACGTCCATGCTCCCCATGCCGCTCTCAGGCGTCGTGGCAATGCTGTTTGCCAGATAGTGCATCACCACCACCATGAACATCGCCACGATCCGCAGCAATTCCATATTCGCCTGACGCCTGCTTTTGCTCATCCGCGCTCCCTCACAATCTGTCCATGCTCCACCCGGTAAACCATATCGCATTTCTCGATGGTCTGCAGCCGGTGAGCGATGATCACCAGCGTCTTGTGTCCGTGCAGGCTGTTGATGGATTCCATGATCGCGCTCTCCGTCTCATTGTCCAGCGCGCTCGTCGCCTCGTCCAAGACCAGCACCTCCGGATCCTCAAACAGAGCCCTGGCAATGCCGATCCTCTGCCGCTGTCCGCCGGAAAGCCGGATGCCCCGCTCGCCAATGCCGGTATCCAGCCCTTCGGGCAGTCCCCGCACGAATTCATCCAGGCTCGCCTTTTGTAACGCCGCCCACACCCTGGTATCGTCAATGTCCTCATCCGCATAGCCAAACGCCACATTTTTGCGGATGGTGGAATCGATCATGAAAATGGTCTGCGGAATATAGCCGATATTTTTCAGCCACCCCTCATAGTGCTCCCGCACCTCCACGCCGTCCGCCAGAATATGTCCCTGCTGAATGTCCAAAAGTCCCAGCAGGATATCCACGATCGTCGTCTTTCCCGCGCCGCTGCTTCCCACAATGCCCACGGATGCCCCCACCGGAATTTCCATATGTGCCCGGTCAAAGATCAGCACATCCGTATTCGGATATTTGTAAACGATGTCGTCCAACACGATTTTTTCCGTCACCGGAAGCTTCTCCACCTGCTTTTTCTGACGATAGGCTTCCATATCATATACCATGCTCTCATCGTGAATCTCATCCTGCAGATTATCGGAAACCCCCATGAAAAACGGCTCAAAGTAGGAAATCTGCGTCAGATAATTGTTAATCCGGTTGGCGGAGGGCAAAAGCCGCATCGCCGCCACCGCAAAAACCCCGATCTGCTCCACCATATCCGCCGCTGCCGCGCCGGACAGGATCATGATGATCATATACAGAATCAGTCCCGTCATGCATACCGTTTCGATCAAAAGCCGCGGCGTGGAATTAAAAATATTGTAGCGCTGCACGGCGTTGACATAGCCCTGTCCGCATTTTCCGTATTCGACGATGAAATAATTTTCCTTGTTGGCGATTTTAATTTCCTTAATGCCCATGACGGACTCCTCGATCCATTTATAGAGCCCGCTGTAATAATCCTGATTTTCCTGTCCTGCCCGGTACATGATCGGCTTGAGCACGCATTTGATGACGAGCAGCACGACGACGAGCAGGGCGGCGATTGTCATGATCATCTGCGGCGCCCTGGAGATCAGCACGGTCACAAGAAAGAGAAAAATGATCAGCTCGCTGACAAGCTGCAGACACGCCAGCACCAGCCCGTACATATTGTTCACATCCGAGGTGATCATGCGCTGAATGATGGAGGTGTCCGCATCCAGATAATACTCGTAAGGACGCTTCATGAAGTTGATCATCATCCGCTGAGAGGTCTCAAACTGATTCGTGTATACAAACCGAAGCTGCACCACATTCTGAAAATACAGAAAAATATTTTTCAGCACAAAAGCCACAATAATCATGCCCAGAATCAGCACCGTAAAGCCTGTGGCGCTGCCAATCCCGGTCATCCGGTAAACCCTTGCGACAATCCCGTCTCCCTCCAGGCTTTCCGGCGTCATGATCACCTGAATTGCCGGCAGCACCATGGTAATGCTCGCCGTCTCCAGCACCGCGCCGACGATCATCAGCACAAGAATCTGTATCATTTTCAGCTTTTGCCGGCGGTTCATCAAAACCATCATCTTTTTCCAGATTTTTTTCATATTCTGTCAGAATTCCTCTCCATATAACTGCCATTTGGGCATATCCAGACGGCAGTCTCAATAGATCTGCTCGTTTTGCCGGTGCACCTTTGGCGCTTCATACCTGTCCATAAAATCGTCCCCGAGAAAGACGATGTCCTTCGCGAAATGAATGGAATTGGGCACGGTATATACCGATACCACCCGTTCAAAGACAAGTCCCTCGATGAAATTCAAAATTTCCATCGGAAACTTCCCGTCCAGCACGATATGCTGCGGAAATACCTTATGATAATCCAGCACATCCCTGGGATGGGGCTTGATCAGCACCTGTGCTCCCTGCCCATACTGCTCCACCAGATCCGAAAAAAGCCGCTCCCGCACATCCAGAGCGCATAACGGCTCCGTCAGCACCAGCACCTTTTTTTCATGGCCGTTGCCGTTTTCCAGCTGCGCCATGAGCGCATCCATGTCCTCCAGAAAGATCCGCAGGATCACATTTTTATCAGCCTGCGTAAGCCGCCGCACCAGCACCTCCCGGGGCTGCTCGATATATTTCGGACAGGGGTATTTTAAGATGGAAGTGTTATTCACCTCCATATCGACGCAATATTTGCTGTAGCCGTTCTGAATAAAAATCAGATTATGCCGCGCCAGAAACGCCTTCAGCCCGAAATGCCCCCGATTGTCATACCGCGCCGTGTCATAATAACAGATACAATCCAGCCCGTCCTCCAGCGCATGATAGCGGATTTTCTTATAATTCAGATAATAACCGATCGGGTCGGAATCGCAGAACACATAAATATCCCGGTACTGCTTCAAATCCACCGGCACATAAGGCTCCTGCAGCCTTCCATACAGCTTCGTAAACCTCATCCTGGAAAGCAGGTTCAGCACCAGATTGCCATAATCGGTGTGATATTTTTGCAGCTCAGGGAAAAAATGCTCCTCTTTCTCCTCAAACATCAACACCTCTTCAAACAGCCCGCGCTCCTGCGCCCGCTCCTTTAAGTTCCCAAAATCATTGGACATCGTGCTCAAAACCAGCGTAGCCTGTCCGCGCATGGCGGCTGGCAGGGTCAGCTCCTTTAAGCAGGTCACATATACATGATAATAGGTATGGCAGATATAAATCCGTTCTTTCATCTTCTTCTTTCTGCCCGCCTTTGCGGACACCCATGGTTCCAGGCCTTACGCTCCAATAAATCCCATTTTATGTAACAGTTCAGCCCTGGCTGAACTGTTACCATTTTATACTGAAATCCTTCGATGTGCAACTGATAAATGCGTTCAGGCTTCACTGTTACCATTCTACCACTCATTCACATTCGGTCTGGGCGCCCGCCACCACTGCTCAAAATCCGCCACATACCGTGACAGCACATTTCCGATATTCGCAGGCGTCTGCCAGGAAAGGATTCCCTGAAAATATTCCACGAACGCATCCACATCCGTCATTTCCTGCGACCGTGCCGCTTTTTTTCCCAATTCGGTCAGCGCAGCGGTTTCATCCGATATCTTTTCCACAAACTCCTCCAGCCGCCGGTTGCTGGGAAATAAAATTTCGCTCTCCTGCAAAATCATGCGGTATATGCTGTAGATCACCTCGTTCACCGCGTGCAGCTTCATATAGCCATCGACGGGACAGGATTTGAGAAAATAATAGTAATTCAGCCAGAAATCCGCATAAAAGGAAAGCATCTTATCCTCTTTTTCCTGCTTCTGAAAAACAGGGATTTCGGACACAATCCGCTCAATTTCCGGATCTTTGGAAAACAGCACGCGGGCTTTTACAAACGCGTTTCGTGCCGGCTCGCTTCCCTTCTGCGCCGCGTCCTTTAAAAATTCCTTCGTCATGTATTTGACATCAAAATATCCGCCCTCATAGGTACAATATCCATCGATCGTCTCCGCCGTCGTATTCGACGCTGCCCGGCGCTCGTAGGCCTCCTGCGTAACCACGACCATGGCATCCAGATCCGAATCAGGTCTCTCACAGCCCTTCGCCACAGAACCGCCAAAGATCAGGGCGATGACCTCCTCCTTCTCTGAAAAATATTTTTTCAGGTTTTCCAACGATTCCTTATGATGCTGATACATCCCTTCCTCCTTTTACAGATCATCCCTCAGTTCAAACCACTTCATTTCCGCAATTTTTGCCGTCGTCTCTGCGGTCACTGCCTTTGCCAGCACATTTTCTTCGGTTTCCACCGCCCCGTAAAAGCAGCCATCGTTTCCGTAAAACTCAATGATCTCCTGATCGATTATGAAATCCAGAGACAGCCCTTCTTTTCCGGAAAAGGGGATTGTGATTTTCTTTGCCGCCGTATCGGGATTTTCAATTTCCATGATCTCCCGTTCAAAATCCACCGCCACGCCTGTCTTTCCGATACCCAAAAGCGTCCGTCCCGTGTTCTGCGGCTCAAAGGAAACGGTAATTTCCAATGGTGTGCCGTCCATTTGTATCCGCACCTGCGCGCAATCCGCCTCCGCCTCTCCCGCAAAATGCCTGATCTCCCGCAGCCTTTGCACGGGCTGCAGTCTCAGCCTGCAGCCCTCCGCTTTTTTTACCAGAGAAAGCTCTGCCGGAATCGCCATCAGCCCCCGGTAATTGCCCCGGTCATTTTTCATGCGCAGCCAGGCTACGCTGATCACCCTGCCCTTCGTTCCCGCATAGGTCTGGGCGGCATAGGGCAGGCCGTTTGCATAAGCGGACAGCACTTCGGTTTCCGGTATGAACCGGTATCCGTCAAAGCTGCCGACCATATAAAAACCATCCGCCGACCAGAAGACCCACTTTTTTTCCTCTTCGTTCTCCCCGACAGCACACGGGAACAGATCCGGACATTCCTGCATGCCTTCCCCGGTCAGCCGCTGACTTTCCTCCCAGCACAGCAGATCCGTTGACCGGAAAATGGCAAATTCATATCCTTCCAGATACAGCACCATGATATAAGCGCCGCTCTCCTCATGATAAAACACCTTCGGATCCCGGTTGTCCCCCGCAATGTGACCGATCAAAACCCCGTCGGCACGCTGCAGCGTATTGCCGCCGTCTGTGGATACCGCCAGTCTCTGGGTAAATCGGTTCCCTGCCTCCTTAGACCATTGATTGCTGCCGCCCGCCGCCGTATAGTAAAACAGCAACGCGCCTTTGCCATATCCGGCGATATTCTCCTGATCTTCCCAGCCGCAGCCGGAAAATACAGTTCCATACGCGTCCGGCGCAAGCGCTATCGGCTTGTGCTCCCAGTGCAGCAGATCACGGCTTACCGCATGCCCCCAGTGCATGTTCCCCCAATCCGTATCATAGGGATTGGCCTGATAATACAAATGATACTGCCCATCGGCATAAACCAGCCCGTTGGGATCATTGTTCCATCCGGATTCCGGCGAAAAGTGCAGCTTCGGACGAAAAGGGTAGACATGCTGCACCTTCTCTTTATAACAAAAGATACCGCTCAGCAGCTCCTCCTCTGCATCCCCCTCGATGGTGAGCTCCTTTCCCATCCATTCGCTCACATCCATACAGGCATAAAAATCCCTGCATGGCTTACCCAGCCGGATATCCACCTCCTGCACCTTTTCCTTTTCCAGATAAAAATGTAATTTCACACACGGCTCTGACCGATCCACAGGCAGCCATAAATACGGCTCCTGCACATACAATTTCAGCATTTTTTTGCATATCCTTTCTTCATTCTTTCTCCGAATGTCCATTCAGGCATAGCTGCCTGCTTTGTCGCCTGCAAAGCGGCGCTTCCACTTACCGTCCCGCCTGTTTATCCAGAAAATTACGGAAAATATCCCATATGTGCGCGCTCCAGAAGTCACCCTCGTGATCCGCGCCCTCCACACAGATCAGGCTCACATCCGCGCCGCACTGCTCCAGACGCTGCGCCATCTGCCGGCTGTGCACAAAGGGCACCAGCTGGTCCGCGTCCCCGTGGGCGAGCAGAAACGGCACATACTCCCTGCCCGGCTGCACATAATTGATGGGGCTCATCCGCTTTATAAGCTCCCAGTCAACGGGGCCGCCGCAAAAACGCTCCATCAGCTCCGTTCTTCCTTCCGGCATTTGCCCGTCCGGCGTCCGGAAAAGGTCAAAATCAGCCGGTCCGAAGCAATCGATCACCGCATCCACATGGTCGGAAGCCTCCGGATATTCCTCCGTGCGAAATTCCTCCATGTCCCCGGTAAGCCCCAGAAGCAGCGCCGTATTTCCTCCGGACGAGGTGCCGAAAGCGAACACTCTTTCCGGATCGATGTGATACTGCCGGGCGTTGGTCCGCAAAAAACGGATGGCAGTTTTCACATCCTGCAAATAGGCGGGCGCCGGATGCCCGTCGTCAATATTCCTGTGGGTAACGCTCGCCACCACATAGCCCGCCTGGGAAAGTGTGGCAAGCTGGGGAATCTCATAATTGGTGTCTGGAAAATGCCAGCCGCTTCCCTGAATGAACACCACCAGCGGAAAGCGCTCCTCTTCCACAGGCGTCTGCGGAATGAGCATGTCCATCCAGAGCCCGGTGACCTCTGAATAGACCACATGAGGACAAAAAGAGGAAAGTCCCCTTAACGATTTATTATTTTTTATTTTCAGCATATGTATTCTCCCTTCTGCGCCAAATGCCGGGCGCTCTGCTCTCAGATCGCCGTCACATTTGTTCCTGTATCCGTCTGATCAGATACCGGCCGGTCTTTGCCATCAGCACGCTGCCATCCGGCATCAGCTCCTTCGGAAGCTTCATAAGGAAATTATCCGCTTCCAGAGTGAGATTTCCCTCGTAACCGATTTCCGCCAATGCACGGGTAATCGCTTCCCAGTTCAGGCTCTCCAGAAACGGCATGGTATGACAATCCTGCAGATAATTCACATCGTGCACATGCAGTGCCTGCAGCCGCCTGCTTCCCATCGCCCGGATAAAGTCCTCCGGTTCCCTGCCAACCAGCGCGCAGTGACCCAGATCCAGACACCCCACAATCCAGGGACTGTCCAGCTCATCCAACAGCTGATTGAATTCCTCCGGACAGGAGCACGTGCTGTCCACAATGTATTTGCGCCGGTTATCGTACTGCCACATGTTTTCCGCACATACGCGGATGCCGTATTCCTCGCAATACGGAATCAGCTCCCGGTAAAATTTCAGATTTTCTCTGTAAAGCTGCTCCCGGTTTCTGGCATACTCCAGATGCTGGCGCGGATGAACGACAATATCCCGCACCCCCATCAGAGCGGCGGCTTCCATCGCGCGCAGGATCCACTTTTTGATTTCGGAATCAAAGGGCTCCTCCCCTCTGGAGGACGGAAACGGCGCGTGCGCCTGGGCGAAGCCGATGCCGCATTCGCTGCCGATCTCCTTTAATCGCAGGGCGTGCTCCTTATACGCATCGCTACACCAGATTCCCTGTCCCGTTTCCATGGCAAAAAATGACCAGTCAACCGCGTCAAATCCCGCCTTCGCCAGAATGCGGATGCCCTCCTCATCCCCATAGTTTTCCGCCATGATCTGTGTTTGTGTTACCAGTTTCATACTGTATCCCCTTTCTTTTTACGTGCCCGCTATCGGCACGATTTCTCACAATCGGCAAACGCGCAGACCATTCCAGGCTGTTACTTGCCGATCAGCACCCTTTTTCCACAAAAAGCAAAACCATATTTACGAATGCGCTCCTTTGGTATCCCCTTTGCCACCAAAGCCGTCTCATAACGTTTCTCTTCAATCTGCGCGAGCGCTTCCCGCACCGTATCGGAAAGCTCCTTTTCCGCCGCATCCTGTACCTTGAATTCCAGAATGATCGCAGGATCTTCCCGATGCTTCGGCTCCAGCATCACATCATATCTGCCAAAGCCGCTTTCCCGGTTCGAGGTGACCACATACCGGTCTGTCAGCTCCACCATCAGCCCCAGCACAAATCCGTGATAAAACCGCTCCGGTTCCGCATCAGACGGTCGATTGCCCGTATCAAAATAGCCAAACATTTCCACCGTCACTTTATTCATGTAAGCGTTCATCGCCTTTAAATCGTCCAAAAACAACGCCCTCACAAAGTCGTTATAAGCATCATTCCCGGAAAACCAGCCCTGCACCATGCTCTCAAACGCAATCTGAACTTCCCTGTTCGTAAGCGCGAGGCTGTAATATATATGCCCTGTCCTTTCCACGAACCGGGTCTCTTTCACTTTTAAATAACCACCTGCAAGCAACAGGCTCCAGACGGCATTTTTTTTGACCGGCAGCTGGTCATACACGATCTGTTCATCCACCTCCATCGTGACCGCTTCACCGCATAGAAGCGATTCAAAAATCCGCTTCACATTCGATGCTCCCTCCCTGATCAGCTTTTCCACCAGATGATTGGAACTGGTATTCGCCCAATAGGGCGCCGCCTTTTTTTTGTTTAAATAGCAGACGACGGACCATGGATTATAAATATCTGTCCTTTTTCCGAAAGAAAAGCCATCATACCAAAGCCTCACCTCTTCCTTTCTGTCAGAAAGCCCGTATTCCTCCAGCGCAGCAAACACTTCCCGCTCCGTAAAGCCAAAGGTTGTTTCATATTTTTCCGACGTTGTCGTAATGACCTCCATGTTATTCAAATCAGAAAAAATGGATTCCTTGCTGACTCTGGTAATCCCCGTCATGACAGCCCTGTCCAGGTACGGATTGGTTTTAAAGGTGGAATTAAACAGGCTTCTGGTAAAATCGGCAAGCTCCTTCCAATATCCGTTTACATAAGCCTCCTGCAGGGGTGTATCATACTCATCCAGAAGAATGAGCACCTTTTTCCCATAGTAACGGCTCAAATAGCCGGAAAGCATTTTCAGGGACAGAGATGCCATATACCCTTCCATATCTGCAGATATCTTCAAAAAATCATCTTTCTCACTTTCATTGAGCACTTCGCTTTTACGCAAAAAATCAAACTTATAATATAGCATCTGAATGAGCTTACAGATTTTTTTCCGCGCTTCCGCAAATGTGGTCTCCTTCACATCGGCGAAGCTTAAGAAAATGACCGGGCGGGTTCCCTGCAATTCTCTGAACTTCTTTTCCTTCCAGACTGCAAGGCCTTCAAACAGTTCTTTCCGCCCCGCATACTCAACAGAAAAGAATTTTTCCAGCATGCTCATCGTGAGCGTTTTCCCGAACCGTCTCGGACGGGCAATCAATGTAACGCTGTCCCCACTCTCCCACCAGTCCCGGATAAAACCCGTTTTATCAATATAAAAATATCCCTCTTTCCGGACTGTTTCAAAATCCTGCTGTCCGATCGCTACCCTTCCCGCCATGCATGGTTCCCCCACTTTCCCTGCCGTCCCCGATACTTTTATACCGGTTTGGCAAATTCCACCGTTTCTATCAGCGAAAGCCCGCATTTACGCACGAGCGCCTCTGCCGCCTCATACACCTGCGGACGTGAAAAAGCGTCCGGCTCATGGGCGTCGATCCCGAAAATCACCTGGCAGCCTTCCTCCCCGGCGATTTTCCAGAAGCGCTCATTCGGATAATGCCTGCCCTCATAGAGACCTAAGAAATTGATTTCCAGCGGCATATTGCAGGCCTTCGCACGCTGACAGAGCTTTCTCATTTCCGCTTCATATACGTTCATGTCGCCCGTAAAGCGGATCAGATCGGGATGGGCAAAATACGTGAAATATCCGCTTTCCATCGCCTCCCCCGTCTGGTCGCAGTATCTTTTTAAAACCTGCGGGTCTTTCGTCTCCGCGCCGCTCCACACCTCGCCGATCTCATTTCCCATGCAGTGCTGCGCCAGCAAAAAATATTCGACAGAATATGTCGCGGCGAGCCTTTGCAGCTTTTCAAAATAGGCAGGATAATATTCCACCTCCAGGCCGAGATGGATTTCAATGTCCTTTTGATATTTCTCCTTCAGCGAAAGAACCGTGTTGGCATAATCCTCCAGCTGGTCCACCCGCATCCGCATGCCGGAGGAATACCCCTCCGGGAAGGGATAAGGCGTATGATCCGAAAATCCCAGGATTTTCAGTCCGTTTTTGATGGCACGCTCCACATATTCCTTTTCCGTGCCGGAGGCGTGCATGCACCTCCAGGTATGTGTGTGATAATTTGCTTTCATTTCTATCCCCCTGCACCTCACAGGCAAAGCCTGTGAGCCTCGTTAAGCTTTCACCGCCCAGCGCAGCTTCGTGGAATGCGCGCGGCTGTTTGCGGCGCATTCTGCTGCGGACGGACGGATCACGTCTCTGGCAACCTCTTCATAAATTCCTTCCCTGCAAAAACGCTGAAACGCTTTCTTCACAATCCTGTCCTCTCCGGAATGAAAGGTCAGGATCGCCGCCCTGCCGCCGGATAAAAGCGCGCCGGGCAGCTTATCCATAAACGCTTCCAGCACCTCATATTCCTGATTGACATCAATCCGCAGCGCCTGAAAGGTCCTCTGGCATGACTTCTTCACCGCTTCCTTTCTTTCCTTTTCCGGTAAAAAAGCGAGCGTTTCCGCAATAATATCCTTCAACTGTCCTGTGGTCTCGATCTTTTTCCCTTTGCGCAGAGCAGAAATGATCCTTCCCGCAATTTCCTCCGCATAGGGCTCGTCGGCGTTTTCCACGAGCATGCCCGCAAGCTCATAACGGTCCACCTCCTGCAGGCGCTGCGCCGCGGACTGGCCCTTAAGCGGATTGAGGCGCAGATCCAGCGGTCCGTCCACCTTAAAGGAAAATCCCCGCTCCGGATTGTCAATCTGCATGGAGGACAAGCCGAGGTCCGCGAGCACGAAATCAAATTTTCCCACCTCGGCTGTAAGCCGGTCCACATCCGCAAAATTCATGAGCCGGACCGTCAGAATATCCTCCCCGAATCCCTGCCTGCCCAACCTCTCCTTTGTTTTCACAGATTCAATGGGGTCGGCATCCAACGCATACAGATGTCCCTGTCCGTGCAGGCATTGCAGCATCCTCCCCGCATGTCCGCCATATCCCAGGGTTGCATCCAGCCCCTGCTGTCCTGGTCTGATCTGCAAAAAGTCCAGGATCTCCTCCACCATGATGGGAATGTGCATGCCTGCGGGCGTACTCCCCTTTGCGATGACCTTCGCCACCGTATCCGCATACTTTTCCGGATTCAGCTCTTTATACTTTTCCGAAAATTTCTTCGGATGCGTCCCGGCATACCGGACCCGTCTTTTGTGCTGCTGTTCCATCGTTTCCTCTGCTCCTGTCGGGCTTACCCGCTACAAAACAAACTCCCGGCACAATCCTGATAAAGGTCTGTGCCGGGGTACTTTGGGTTACTGGGCCGCGCCTGTCCGCCTGCTCACCTCCAGCAGCTTGCTGCGCATCGCGTCCTCGATCTGCACGAGCTCCGCTTCCGCTTCCCTGCGCTTGTTGCGCCCTTCCTCCTGAATGTGCATCACCTCGTCCAGCGTGGCGATCAGCGTTTCATTCGTCTGCTTTAAGGTTTCGATATCCACAATGCCGCGTTCCGACTCCTTCGCGGTTTCCACGGTCGCCAGCTTTAACGCCTCCGCATTTTTGCGCAGCAGCTCGTTGGTCATATCGGTCACCTTCCGCTGCGCCTCCGCCGCCTTCGCGGAATGATCCACGCCGATCGCCAGCACCATCTGGCTTTTCCATAACGGAATCGTGTTCACCAGCGTGGACTGGATCTTTTCGGACATCACCGTATCGTTATTCTGAATCAGCCGGATCTGCGGCGCCATCTGCATGGCCACCGTCCGGGACAGCTCCAGATCATAAACCTTTTTCTCAAAGCGGTTGCAAAGCTCCGCCAGATCCCTCGCCTTCTGGGAATCCTCCGGCAGTCCGCTCGCCTGTGCCTGTGCCAAAAGGTCCGGCAGCTCCTTCGTCCGCACCTCATCCAGCTTCTTCTTGCCGGCAAGAATATACATGGACAGCTCTTTATAGTAGTTTAAATTGAGCTGATACATCTGGTCCAACATCGCCGCATCCTTTAACAGCTGAATCTGATGCCCCTCCAGCACCTTGCAGATGCGGTTCACATTCACCTCTGCCTTGGCGTATTTTGCCTTCATGTTCTCCAGCCTGTTCGCATTTTTCTTGAAAAATCCAAGAAATCCCTTTTCCTCTTCCTCCTCGTCAAAGCTCTTTAGCTCCGTCACCACCGAAGCGAGATCATTGCCGATTTCCCCCAGATCCTTGGAGCGTACATTGCCCAGTGCGACCTCAGAAAAATCCGCAATCTTTTTCTGAGAGCTGGCTCCATACTGGAGCACCAGCTGGGAATTGGTGATGTCAATCTGCTTGACAAACTCGTCCACCTGCTTTTGCTCCGCAGGTGTCAGAATTTCCCGCAGCTTGATCGCCTCCTCGGCTGCTGCCAGCGGCGCCGCCTCCGGCGTCTGTACCACTTCCTGTTTTTCCTCCCCAAAGGGCTCCAGCGTCAGTGTCGGCGCTTCATTCAATAAAATTTCCAGATCCTGTTCCATTTATGCTTCCCCCTCCTTAGATGTATTCGTGAAAAATTCGCTCTTCATATAGCCGTCCTGGGCCAATACGGTCTTTAAAACCTTCGCATCCGCCGCCGCTTCAAAGGCAGCGTCCTGATACATATCATCCAGCAGCTTTTCGAAAGCCTGGTTGATCGTGTCCATCGTCTTTTCGATCTCCGCCTTGGCGGTCCGGATGTTCTCGCCCTGCACGCCCGCCTTGTCAAAATCCGCGTAGGATTCCACCAGCTTTACCGTGGTGGGCAGATAGTAATCCATAAATTTACGCATCTGGGGACATTTCTCCGGATGCTCCTTTAATACCATGAAAATGCGCTGCAGCAGATAATCCAGCTGGTACAGCTTATTGGAGATCACTTCGCCGGGAATCTCGATATTCAGCTGCCGGAGCCGCTCCATATAATTGCGCCCTTCCTGCTCAATCTGCTGCTCCGCGGTCATATCCATCCCTTCCGGAATCTCTGTTTCCGCTTCTTCCTCTGCCGCCTCTTTGGCCTGCGCACACTTCTCCTGCTCTGCCCGGGCATTCCCATACTGCTGCCAGCTTTCATCGCTGAGCATCAGCACCGTCTCCTTCGCGTCCAGATGCCCCTCCGGGAAAATGCCCGCGCGCAGCATTTTGCGCACGTCCTTTCTCACCTTCCGCAGGCTCTGCCCGGTCCGCGCCGCCAGATCCTCCAGCTCCAGATACATCTTTTCCTTCCCTATCCGCAGATACCGCTCCGCACGCTTCAAGCGCGCCTGCAATCCACAGCCTCTTTTCAGCATGATGCCAAAGCCGCCCGTCAGGAGCGCGAATATCGTGGTCATCCAGGCCAGGCCCGTATCCGGAACCGCCAGCCAGGTGATCAAAAACAGGAAGGTGAATAAACTGCCCAAACCGATGCCAATGCCGCCGAACACCGTAAACAATACGCCCGCGACCTTTCCATTCTTATGAAAATACCGGGCAGGCACCAATACCTGCCTGTCCCGGGAAATCACTGTCGTTCCCTGCCCCCGGTATACTGTCATGCGGTTTGTGCCGTCATTTGCTCCCCGCTGCTCCCGGTTCCCCGCCCGCAGGCTCTCTTTATATTCCTCCGCCTCCTGCGTCCGTCGTGCCGCCCGGTCGCTGGCATACATCGTCCGGCGCGGTCCGTACGTGTGCTTGCTGCGGTATCGGGACGCATAATCCGCCTCCTGCGCGCCATCCTCCCGGGGTATTTTGTCTCTGCCCGTGTTGCGGTCTCCCAGGGGTCTGTTGATCCTCTCGTGCGCCTGATTCACCTGCCGGCGCACCTCTTCCATCGCACCGCCCACCGTATCATTTACAACCGCGTTAATCTGTCCGAAGTCCCCGGTTTCCATCGCATCCTGTATCGCGCTGCGAATCCGCTCCCCGATTTCAGAAAATTCCTGCTTCTCACTCATCGCCCAGCCTCTATATGTACCTTTCTCCATGAAATCATACTGCCAAAGAATATATGACCGTTTGGTCTGTTAAACTTCTATTAGAATATCACAAATCCGGTTCCTTGTAAAACCCCACCGGAACAATTTAAGGAATCTTTTAGAAAAAAAATGCTTTTTCCCGCAGTGAAAGGAAGGGCGGGAGAGACAGGCGGGCAACGGGCGGCGGGAGACTGGGCGGGCGGAGGACATGGGCTGTTTCCTCCCCCGCGAAAAGCAACAAAAAAACGGCGCCGCATGTCCATTGCATGCGACGCCCATTGTACATAACTCATTGATATCTGCGGTACAGCTTTCCTTCCCATTGCGTCATGTCGGCGTCCGGTTCCGTACCTCTGCTTTGATGGGCGGCATAGCTTCCTGCCTCGTCGGCCTGCTCCCGTATGCCCGTCTTTCCATCCTGTCGCAGCCATACGTTCATCTTTCCTTTTTCCCTGTTGCACCACAGAAAATATGGCACTGCGGTAAAGGCGGTACCGTCCTTGCATTTCCCCTGGAGCACGCATGTCCCGCCCAGAATATTTCTTTCGGCAGGCTCCAGAGCATCCCCTCCAAGCAGAATATCAACCCCGCCCGGATTATCCGTCTCCTCCAGACAGTACAGGAGCGGACCGCGCATCAGTGCTACCTTGCCTGCGTCGGCATCCACGTAAGGATGGGCTTCGATCTTCATGGCAGGAAGCTCCATTGTAACCGTCAATTCATCCCCGTCCCCAAAAATTCCGTCTATGACAACATACCCTTTCTCTGTCCCTTCTTCATACCGCTTTCCCCGCCAGGTCACCGAAAAAGCGCCGGACCATGCAGGCTTGCGGATTGCCAGAGCAAATGCCGTTTCGCTTTCCATGTGCAGCACAATGCGGTTGGTTCCCGCATAAGGGATCCCGCAATCCTTTTGTTCTATCCGGAGCTTTGTGCCGTTCACGGTCAGATCTGCGCTGCTGCCAATATGCAGATTCACGGCAACCCTTCCGTTTCCCACCGCATAAATATAATCCTGCAGACAGCCCATCAGCTTTAAAAACATGGGCGGACAGCAGGGGCATCCATGCCAGCTCCACCGTTCGATGCTCCCGTTGCTGATCAGGGGGTTTTCATAAAAATAATGCACGCCATCCGCCGAAAGTCCGGGCAGCACATTGTTATAAAGGGCGCATTCAAAGGCATCCATATACCGGCTTTCCCCGAAAGCGCGGTACATTTCGCCCGCCCAGAATGCCAGTGCCACGCCGGCACAGGTTTCCAGATAAGCGTCATTGGGAAGCTCATACTGATAACCAAAGCGTTCCTCATTGTGCACAGCACCGATGCCGCCGCTGATATGGAGCTTGGTCTGCTCCACATTGTCCCAGATGCGTCTTGCCGCCTCCAGATACTCTGTCTCCTTTGTTTCGATGCCGACTGCTGTAAGCCCTGTGTACATCAGCGCCGCCCGCACCGCATGTCCCACCGCTTCGGACTGCTCCGTTACAGGGCAGTGATCCTGGGCGTATTCTCCCATATAGTGAGGAAAAGAAGCGCGGTCCTTATGCACGCCTCTGTGGTCCATCCAGAACCTCGCCAGAGAAAGGTACTTCTCCGGTTCTATCTTCAAACCATATTCTTTGGCAAGCCTTTCCCGCAGGGGCTCCTCACACAGCAGCCGGTACAGCTTTACCATGGCCTCCTCCGCAAGGGAATGGGCGGGCACGATGTTTTTGCGCGGCGCCGGACCGATTGCGCTGCACATGCAGTCCGCCGCCCGGATTGCGCATTTTAACAGCCTGGTTTTGCCCGTCGCCTTATAATAGTGGATACCGGCCTCCGCCAGACAGCCCATATTGTACAGCTCGTGCTGCCAGATCAGGCTGCCGCCGTTTTCCCCCCACCGCTTTTTCGGACACATCAGCGTCGTGTAAGTAGAAAGATAGCCGTCCGGGTCCGCATTCTGCGCCTGCTCGATCTTCTCCGTGTAAAATTCGATTCGGGCGTCCAGCTTTTCATCATAGGAGACAGCGATGATATCGCTGATTCCCCGGATCACCTCACAGATCAGCCCGTCATACCAGGGCGGTCCGATATGCTCCCCGCACTTTCCCTGCGCGACCCATTCATAATTTTTCATGATGCCCGCTTCATGGTCGTGCTCAAATTTATTCAGGATATCCCACACGGTGACATGATGAATCCGATCCAGCTGTTCCTTCCAGAACCCTTCCGTGATCCGCACCTGCTTATGCTCAGGCCTGTTCATGGTATCCATTTTTATACCCCCTTGTGCGCTTTCGCGCATATACCAATCAATGGTCTGGAAATTTATTTCCAAACTTACCCCCTATGTCCGCTTCAGCGGACATAAATTCAATCGTATGAAAGCTTTCCTTTCATACCTGTCCCCCAAAAGTATCAGCACTTTTTCAGATAATAAAAGCCATATGCCGGAATGTTGACGCCGGACGCCTGCATCCGCTCTCCGGAAATCAGCTCCACATACTCCCCGTCCGTTTCATTGATCCAGGCGGTTTTATCAAACTCGCTGAAATTGAACAAACCGAGAATTTTTTCCCCTTCAAAATATCTGCCGATACACAGCACAGAGGAGTCCCAGGTCTCGATCGTCCAAGTGTCCGCGTTTGACACAAACACCTTTTCCTGCTTCCGAAGCTTTTCCAGCCGGTCAAGCGCGGTAAACAGCTTTCCCTCCACGGTCCTGGGATCCGCGATATTTTTTGCCAGCTCCCAGTTCATCGCTCCTCTGTGAATATAGCGGGAATCCGCCGCTTTCAGGGGATTTTCCTTGTAGGTATAGTCGTTCACCTGTCCGATTTCATCCCCGCTGTAGAGCACCGGAATGCCGGATTGCATGAACATATAGGCGTGCAGCATCACATCAAAACGGATCGCCCGCTCCATCGCCTCCGCATTCTGCTCAAACCCCGCCTTCTCTATGCCGCACATGGAGGCGGTGGTGCCGCAGAATCTGGCGTCCCCGGTCACCGGATCCGCATTGTAAAGCTCGCCGCGGCTGTTGCTGTCGCCGTCGTAGCCCTGGAAATAATCGTTTAAGTACTTTTTATGGTCGCGCTCCCTGATACCCTCCTGCTGCAGGGTCGCATAATCCAATCCCCAGCCGATATCATCATGACAGCGCAGATAATTCAGAAATACGTAATCCTTCGGCAGGGAATTCACGATATCCAGCTGCTTTTTGAGCAGCCCCACATCCCTCGTCGCAACCGTATGCCAGGTCGTCGCCATCGTGGTCACATTGTAGAGCATGTGGCATTCCGGCTTTTCCACCGTGCCAAAATAGGGAACCACCTTCTCCGGCTCCATCACCACCTCGCCCAGAAGCAGAATGCCGGGACAGACGATCTCGCTGATCATGCGCATCATGCGCACGATCGTATGTACCTGCAACAGATTGCGGCAGGAGGTGTTGAGCTCTTTCCAGATATAGGGAACCGCATCAATGCGGATGATATCGATGCCCCGGTTTGCCAGGTAGAGGAAATTGTACATCATCTCGTTGAACACCCGGGGATTTTTATAGTTCAAATCCCACTGATACGGATAAAAGGTCGTCATCACAAAATGCCCTGCATCCGGCAGCCATGTGAAATTCCCCGGCGCGGTGGTAGGAAACACCTGCGGCACCGTCTTTTCATAGAGCGACGGAATGTACGAATTATCAAAGAAAAAGTAACGATCCATATATTCGCCGTCGCCGCCGCGCGCCTTCTTCGCCCACTCATGATCCTCGGAGGTGTGGTTCATGACAAAATCCATGCAGACGTTGATGCCCTTTTTATGACACGCCGCCGTCAGGCTTTCCAGATCCTCCATGGTTCCCAGCTTTTCCTGCACCTTGCGGAAGTCGGATACCGCATAACCGCCGTCGGAACGCCCCTCGGGCGTGTCCAGAAACGGCATCAGATGAATGTAATTCACGTTGCACTGCTCAATATAATCCAGCCGGGATTCCACGCCCTTCATGTTTCCCGCAAAATTGTCGATGTAAAACATCATGCCCAGCATATCGTTTTTCTTATACCAGTCCGGCTGCGCTTCCCGCTTTTCATCCAGCGCCCGGAGCGTGTCGTTTCTTTCCTGATAAAACTGCCACATGTTGTCGCACAGCTCGGCAAACATGGAATCGTTGCCGTAGAGCTCTGTGTAGAGCCATTTGAGCTCGTCGTGATGCTTTTTCAGCCTTTTTTGAAAAATTGCCGCCGCATCCGGAAGCTGTACCTTCTCCTTTTTCTCGTCTTTGCCTGCCTTTTTCTGAGTTGACCGCATACTTTCTCTCCTTTGCCTCTTCTGATGATGACTGTAAAAGTGTAACAGTTCCACCCGGCAGCCATGGTAAAGACCTGCCCGTATGCACCATGCCATGGATGTCGGATGACAAGCCGCATTCCCTGCTAAAAACAGAGTATTTCCGTCATTTCTATCATAAATGATTTTACCCTGACAGGCAATTATTTTTTCATTGAGATATGGATTATCATCCATTTATTTTACAATTCCGTTCCTTCTTCTATCCATTCCTTTAATTTCTTCTGAAGTACCTTCTTATCAGGCAAATACAATTGATTTTCCTCTGGCAACTTCTCATATCTATCATAATAATGCACATACATCAGCATCTGCCCCAAATCCTGATGTGTAAGTTTATCAATTTTCAAATCTATCAACACATAACACCGTAAAAGTCTATTATAAAACACGAGATCCACATAATAGTTATCTTCATTGCATGTAAATCGCTTCTGCCTTGCTTCAAACAGGTAGCCTTTGCCCAATTCCAATAAAAATTTTTGCATAATTCATTTAATGACGCTTCCATGTCTTTGATCTTCGGAAGTTGTTTCCCCATGCTTCAGCCTCCAATTCGCCCGTTCACATCATCCCGCAGCAGCTTGTAAACGGTTGCCGCGAGCGGCACCCCCAGCAGCATGCCGGAAATTCCCAGAAAGCCGCCGCCAACCGTCACCGCCGCCAGCACCCAGATGCCGGGCAGACCGATGGAGCTTCCCACCACCTTCGGATAAATCAGATTTCCTTCCAGCTGCTGCAGCACCACGATGAAAACGACGAATAATACAGCCTTTAAGGGATCCTGCGTCAGGATCATGATCACGCCCACAACTGCGCCCAGATACGCCCCAACCACCGGAATCAGCGCAGTCGCACCGATGAACGCGCCGATCATCGGCGCATAGGGAAACCTGAAAATCAGCATGCCGACGGTGCACAGCGTTCCCAGAATCACAGCCTCCGTCACCTGTCCGATGATGAAGCTGGAAAAGGTCTCGTTGGCCGTTCCTAAAATCCGCTTTCCGAGCGTTCTCCATGCCGGCTTCACATAAGCGCGCAGCATGCGCCCAACCTGATCCGCAAGCTTTTCCTTACTGCTCAAAATATAAATGGCAAAAATCAGGGAAATCGTAAAATTAATGACGCTGCTCACCACGCTTCCCACAATCGAAACCGTAGAATTCAAAAAGCCGCCGACCCCTGCTTTTAAGTAATTCAGAACATTTTCTCCGATAGCGTTCCAATCGATTTTCATATCCTGCAGCTCCTGCGCGATGCCCGGAAAAATTTCCGCATTTTCCTCCGCCCATGCCGTCGCCTGAGAAAACAACACAGGAATGCCCGATCCGATGATGCCGATGGCGGATACCAGCTCCGGAATCACCAGGCGGAAAACCAGAAAAATCACTGCGCCAATCAGCACAATGGACAGCACAATGCAGACAGGTCTTCTGGATTTGATCACAGCTTTGCTCTTCGTCTTTGGAAAATAAAGCCGTTCCAGCCGGCACATGATAAGATTTAGTACATAAGCGATGATGCCGCCCATGACCAGCGGCGCCGCAATGCTCCACAATCTGCCAGCCCCTCCCAGCAGTACATCAAAATACCGGATGCCCAGAATCAGCACCGTCGCCAGCAGGAAATATTTCACCATCCGCAGGTCCATTTTTTTCTTTTCCATAAAAACCAATTCCTCCTCATTCTTCCCGCGCGATATCGGCCGCACGTTTTTCCCACCAGATGCTTTCACTGACCTTCTGCTCCTCATCCTCCTCCGGTCCCACCCGTCCCGGATCGATGATTCTGCGGATTTCCTGCATCCGATAGTCCACCTGACAGATCGTGTCCGCACATGCCTTCAGCTCTTCCGCAATGCTTTCCGCATTTTCAATATCCTGCTTATATTTGAGCTTATGCTCCAGGCTCGCCCAGAAGTCCATGGCTATGGTGCGGAACTGCACCTCAGCCCGCATATGCTTCTTCCCGCCGGACAAAAAAATCGGAATTCCCAGAATCAAATGCAGGCTCCGGTATCCGTTCGGCTTCGGATTGGCGATATAGTCCTTGATGCCCACCACCACGATATCATCCTGCCTGGTCAGCAGTGTTGCAAGGCTATAGATATCCTCCGGGAAAGAACAGATCACCCGCACGCCCGCCACATCGGAAAGATTCCTTTCGATGCTTTCCGGCGACAGCTCCCAGCCCTTGCGCCGCATTTTTTCCACGATGCTGTGGGGGGATTTCAGCCGCGTCTTGATGCTCTCGATCGGATTGCGGTTATGCCGCAGGGAAAATTCCGAATTCAGCACATGAAATTTCGTCTCCAGCTCCAGAATCGCACAGCGATACTGCATCATCAGGTTCTGATACCGGGCATCCTCCAGAAAGATTTCCTCCGGATATTCCCTTTCCTCTATAGTCACTTCAGCCTCCGTATGTTCCGCCATAAAAACAGCCCCTTTATCCTTTCGTAGCCATCCTCAAAAAACGGACAGCAGCCTACTTTGAGTGTAAGCCACCGTCCGCCTTTAAGCAAGGGATTTCATCCAACTTTAAGAAAAAATTGTTAAAATTTAAGCCCTTTTAATAAATCTCCCAGAGAGGTACCGACAGATTCCCTGGAGCTGTACTCAGCCGCCTGTCTTTCGTCGATTTCATCCGGCTCCTGTGCCTCTGCCGCAGCCTTTATGCTCAGACTGATCTTGTTGTCATTGGTATTAAGCACCCTGACCTTCACCTGATCGCCCACGCTGAGCACCTCCGAGGGCTTTTTCAGCCTTCTGGTGCTGATCTGGGAAATGTGCACCAGCCCGCTTAAGCCGTCCCCCAGATCCACAAATGCGCCGTAGGGCATCAGACTCTCCACCCTGCCCTCCAAAATGCTGCCCGGCACGATCATGGAAATTTTATGATTCAGCCGCTCTGCTTCCCGCTCCTTCAAAAGCTCCTTCGCGGAAAGCACGAGACGCTTCTTCTCCGTATCCACGGTGATGACGATGACCTCCAGCGTCCTGCCCTGAAATACGCTCAAATCCTCCACATAGTCCAGCGCAAGCTGGGATGCGGGAATGAAGCCACGGATTCCTTCCACGAATGCGACTACGCCCTTATTCACCACCTCGCTGACCTTGACGGAAAGCACCTTCTTCTCATCCAGATACTGCTTGAGCCTGTCCCAGCCCAGCACCTCGGCCGCTTCCACACAGGAAAGCTGAATGTTACCCGCACCGTCGTCCTTCTTCACTACGGTCGCTTCCACCTGATCCCCCACATGCACGTCCGCCAGTACGGAAAATGTCGGGTCGCTGCTCATGTCCGCCGCTTTGATCACCCCCGGCGCATAATAGTCCAGATCCAGCGTAACAGCTTCCTCATTCACACTGATAACGGTGCCGGAAATGATATCCCCCTCCCGAATCGTGCGGAAGGATGCCTCCAGCTCTTTGCTGTAATCCGCCATGGTTTCCGTGGTGCCGCCCTCCTGCACGTCCGCAATTCCTTTTTTTACTTCTTCCATTGTATAACACCCTCCTTGAATTCCTCCCGTTTATCGTCCCGCATCGCTCAATGCGGCACAAATATTGCTTATTTTAGCATGAAAACGCCGAATAGTCAACGCGCAGACCTGTCTGAATAGTAACTTCGGTTACTATTCACAGTAAAAACAATTGAATAGAGAATATTGAAAAAAAAATCTACATATGCTATAATGCCGATAGGCAATAAGAGATTGCAGGCTAATGCAAGGTTAGCACAGAGAAAAGGCCGGGTGAGCAGACCCGGCTTTTCTCATTTTGGGCTAGTTGTCGCTGCTATCATCCTCTAACCACTTGCAGAAGTAGTAGCAGGCTACTCCCGCCAAAAAGGAGATAATAAAAGAGATTACAAGCTCTGACACTGTTAGCACCCCCTCTCTGTTGCCAGTTTAGGGAGCGACAACAAATCAAGTATTCATATCTTCTGACACAATTCTACAATTTGAACTAAAACAACGGAAATGAAGCGTAACAGTTGTTACTATTCAGACACGTCTGAATAGTAACTGCATCCGCCCATAAAAATCGCTTCGCGATGGGGCGGATGCCTGTTGCCACCACGTTTTTTCACGGTCTGCGCGGTGAACGCGCAGACCTGTCTGAATAGTAACTAACAGTTCAGACTTGTCTGAGCTGTTACAATTACTACAGGATTTTCCTGCCGCCCGTTACGTTATTATTTTTCAAAAAACACTTGACTTTTTATCAGCAGGCTTTCAATCAGATTATTCAGCATTTGATCCTTTTCCGTTATCACAAAATCCTCTCAAATCTATTGACAAACAGATATCAAAATGATATCATTCAAATATCAAATCGCAGGAGGATATCATTATGCAGGAAAAAATACTCAGCTACAGAAAAAACGGTCTGCCCATGCTTTTGCTCACGCTGGTTCTCTACGCGGCGGCGATCGTCTGTCTCATCTTCGGCGTCATCCGCCTGGAGGACGGGAAGGACCCGGTTTTGTTCATCATCGGCTTTGTCTATATGGCCATCGGCTGGATCCCCTTCTGCGGGCTCAAGATCATCCGCCCGCAGGAAGCGCTGGTGCTCACATTGTTTGGCGAATACATCGGGACGCTCAAAGACGCCGGCTATTACTTTGTGAATCCCTTCTGCTCCGGCTTCAATCCCGCGGCGAAGACGAAGCTCAAGCAAAGCGGCGATGTGGACAATGGCAGCGTCGGAGGAGCCCTCACCATCGCCACATCCCAGACGCCCCAGATGGAATCCACAGGCAACAAGATTTCCTTAAAGGTCATGACCCTCAACAACAGCCGTCAAAAGATCAACGACTGTCTGGGCAACCCCATCGAAATCGGCATCGCGGTCATGTGGAAGGTGACGGACACGGCAAAGGCGGTTTTCAACGTGGACAATTACAAGGAATACCTGTCCTTACAGTGCGACAGCGCCCTCCGCAACATCGTCCGCCTCTACCCCTATGACGTAGCGCCCAACGTGGACACCACAGGGGACGGTATCGCGGACGAGGGCAGTCTGCGCGGCTCCAGCGAAGTGGTCGCCGAGCGGATCCGCGCAGAGATCCAGGAAAAGGTCACGGAAGCGGGGCTTGATATTCTGGAAGCCAGAATCACCTATCTCGCCTATGCGCCGGAAATCGCCGCCGTCATGCTGCAGCGCCAGCAGGCATCCGCCATCATCGACGCCCGGAAAATGATCGTGGACGGCGCCGTCGGCATGGTGGAAATGGCTCTGGAACGCCTTGGCGAAAAGGAAATCGTCAATCTGGACGAAGAGCGCAAGGCCGCCATGGTCTCCAACCTGCTCGTCGTTCTGTGCGGAAACCGGGATGCCCAGCCCATCGTCAATTCGGGCAGCTTGTATTAAAGGAAGCGCCTATGGCAGATAACACCAAAAAACAGGTTCCATTGCGCCTGTCATCCAAACTTTACGACGCTATAGCCGCCTGGGCGGAGGACGACTTCCGCTCCGTGAACGGACAGATCGAATACCTGCTGACGGAATGCGTCCGTCAGCGCAAAAAGAACGGCAGGCCCGTCCCCCATGAGCTGGACGTCCCGCCGGAGCTTGACATTTAAGTCCGGGAATAAACTTTCAGACTATTGATTGGTATGCGCGCCAAAGCGCACAGGAGGTATCATTATGATATTGGTAAATACGGATTACATCACAGGAAAAGAACTGGAAATGCTGGGGCTGGTAAAAGGAAGCACCATCCAATCCAAAAACTTCGGCAAGGATATCACCCAGGGACTGAAAACCCTCGTAGGCGGCGAGCTGAAGGCCTACACGGAAATGATGAACGACGCCCGGGATCTTGCAACGAAGCGCATGGTCGAGGAAGCCCAGCGCCTCAATGCCGACGCCATCGTCAACATCCGCTACGCCTCCTCCGCCATCATGCAGGGAGCCGCCGAAGTAATGGCATACGGCACCGCCGTAAAATTTAAATTCTGACCGCCGACAGGAACGCTCTTCCCATTGGCCGACAGAGAAATTCAAAGGCAGGCACAGACGTGCATACAGCACATCCTTACCTGCCTTTTTGCCGTTTCCTGTTTGTCCTCTTACACCGCCAGCTCCATGCGGCGGATGATGTGATCCTGATATTCCTTATCCAGCTCCACGAAATATCCCGACCAGCCCCAGACCCGCACGATCAGGTTCCGGTAATTTTCCGGATGCTTCTGGGCCTCCAGCATGGTATCCCGGTTCACCGCGTTCAGCTGCAGCTGATGCCCTCCCAGATCCATGAAGGACTTCACCAGCATGGCAACCTTTTCCACGCTTTCCGGCGTGCGGAATACGGTATCGTGCAGCTCCAGCGTCAGCGGACCGCCATTGATGGCGCGGCGCAAATCCGGCTTGGAAAAGGACTGTACGATGGAAACCGGTCCGTTACAGCGGGAAAACAGGCTGGGAGAATAATTACAGCCAAGCCCCTCCCCCTTATGCCGCCCGTCCGGTGTGGCGGGCATATCCTTCGCGTGCCAGACATAATACATGGCAGAGCCCGTTCCCGCGCGGAAAATTCCGCCCCGGTCATTTTTCCTGCCCTGCAGCGCATCGGCAAAATCCGCCACCAGCCTGCAGGCGATCCCGTCCACGTAATCATCGTCATTGCCCATTTTGGGCGCTTCCCAGCGCAACAGATTGCAGAGCGCCTCGTCTCCCTCGAAATCCCGGGCGAGCGCGCGCTTTAGCTCTTCTGCGTCCACCTTCTTTTCCTCAAACACATACTTTTTGATCGCCGCCAGCGAATCCGCCGCCGTCGCAATTCCCGTCCCGTGAAAGCCATAATTATTATAATGACAGCCTTCGGAAATATCCGCAGCGTTTTCCGTACAGCCCTCCATCATCAGCGATACAAAGGGCGCGGGAAACAGATAGACATTTTTCACCCGTTCGCACAGCTCATCCGCCTGACCGACAATATTGCGCTTCACCTGCCCGTAAAAGGCTTCAAAATCAGCGCACGCCGAAAGCGCATCCTCCACCGCCTCCGACACCGCCCTGGTGAAGGAAAGGGCTTCGATATTGGGAATATCCATGGCGGTTCCCGGAATGATGAATTCCCAGCATGCCGCCACCACATAATTATAAGCGTCCTTTTTCTCATATCCCAGCTCCAAAAGCCCCGGGATCACCACATCGTCGTTGGAATACTGGGGAAATCCCAGCCCCTGCTTTGTCAGCGTGCTTCCCAGCACATAGGTCTCCATCGGCGTGTCCTTATGCACGCGCAGATTGATTTTCGGATCGATCAGCCGAAGCTCCAGACTGGCGCGCAGACACAATTCTGAGAGCAGATTATAGCTGTCGCTGCCGTCCTCATTTAAACCGCCCAGCACCATGCTCTGTCCGTTGTCCCCCTGCTGCATGCCCGGATACAGATCGCTGTCCCGGTTAAAGCTCAGGAAAAATTCCTCAATCAGCTCCAGAGCGCTCTCCTCATCATACAGCCCCTTTTCCATATCCCTCATCAACCAGGGATACATGTACTGATCAAATCTTCCCACCGTGTTGTGATAATTTCTGCCGCACCACATCACGAAGTGCAGAATCCGAAACATCTGCAGCGCCTCCAGAAAGCTTTCCGGCGCATATGCCGGCACCCGCGCCAGCGTCCTTGCCACCGTTTCATTGCCCTCCTGCACCGCCTTTTTCCGATAGCGCTCCGCCAGCGCAAGCACGCTGTCCAGAATCGAAATCTGTAATTCGCAATAGTGCGCCTTTTCCCTCTTTCCCTCTTTTTCCCACGCCTGCATGCGCGCTGTCAATTCATTCCGTTTCGGGATCAGACCGACATTCAAAAGCCTGGCATAATCCACGCTGATGTTGCACACATCCCCCTTTTCGTGGATCCAATGGCTCTTTTTGAGCTCCTCCAGCTCCTCTTTCGTAAAAATCTCCGGAACAGTCTGTACGGTTCTGGTAAACGCGATCCTTTCCCCCGGAAACAACACCGGCTCTTCCCGGTCCAGCACATCCTTCAATCGCTGTGCGCTGCGGTCTGTCGCCGGCAGCTGTGCCGCCGCATATTCTCTTGCCAGCCGGTATTCGTCCTCCGGCGGCTTCCAATACGCCCTTTGTCCCTTCTGCGTCACAAAAAAATCTCTCATTTTCCGAATCCGCTCTCTCATAGCACCTCGCTCCTTATTCCATACTCCTCAAATATTTTCTGAGAAATAAAGATGCTTCCCTCCGGATCAAAGTCCGGGCTGTACTGCATGCCCGCCATGCCGTACTTGGCGCCCGCAGTTTTATGATAGGGCAGAAATTCCACCCGCAAAAGCGCTTTTGCCCCCGAAAGAAACGCCGCGGTCTTTCGATAATTCTCTTCCGTATCGTTCACGCCCGGGATTACCGGAATCCGGATGACGAAGGGTTTTTCCCCGCCGCAAAGCAGCTTCACATTCCGCAATATCCGCTCATTATCCACTCCCGTATAGCGTTTATGCTGCTCTGCATCGAACAGCTTGATATCCATGATGACAAAATCCAGCTCGGATGCTATCGTTTCAAATACCGCAGGCTCACAGTATCCGCTCGTTTCGATCGCCCGATGGATGCCGGGAAGCCTTTGCAGCACCGCCAGCAGAAAATCCGCCTGCATCAGCGGTTCCCCTCCTGAAAAGGTAACGCCGCCGCCGTATCTTGCATAATAGTCCCCGTTTTTTCGGATCCGCTCCGCCAGTTCCTCCGCCGTCACAGTTTCCCCCGCAATTTTGCGCAGGTGCAGCGGGCATACCGGCACACAGGCGCCGCAGGCGATGCAGGTTTCATGGGTGCACACCTGTCTGCAGCGCCCGCAGTCCGTGCAGGAAGCCCTGCTCACCATCAGCTGGGGCTGTCTGCATAGCCCCTCCGGATTATGGCACCAGCTGCAGCGCAGCGGACACCCTTTCAAAAAGATGGTCTGCCGCATTCCCGGTCCGTCAAAAACAGCGAACTCCTTACAGTCAAAAATGACCCCTATCTGCATGCTTCCTCCGTTATTTTATATTCCTTGCCGGTTACCGTTTACAGCAGCCGGCAGCTCTTTCCCGGTCAAAGCCCTGTCACAGCGCCATCACAGTCTGTCCCACCGCCAGCGCGGTATCGATCACAAGCTGCTCCTTTTCACCGTTTCCCTGCATCTGCTTTAGCAAAATGTCCACAGCCGCGGTGGACATCCTCCCCTTATAGCTGCTGACAGAGGTCAGCGAAAAAGGCAGGCTCAATCTGGATTGAATATGGTCAAAGCCGATCAGCGAGCAATCCTGAGGCACCCGGATTTCCCTGCGCAGCAGGCAGCTCCATGCCTCCCATGCCAGCATATCGCTGAATGCGAATATGGCGGAAAAGGAAACGCCCTCCTCCTGCAGCTGCTCCAACACAGCGGCACAGCCATTCGCCGTGACCGGCACCTCCCGGATCAGCTTTTCCGGCACTGCAAGCCCCGACTGGGCATAGGCCCGCCGGTAGCCCGCCAGACGCTCCCGGGCGCTGGATATGTACATAGCGCCGTGCAGCAGCAGGATATCCTTATGCCCTGCGGAAATCAGCGCCGCCGTGGCGAGAAATCCCCCCATTTCATCGTTACAGACCACATAGCTGTACGCCTCATCCCGCCGCCCGATCAGCACAAAGGGCACGCCCGTGCTCTCCAGATATTCCAGGTTCTTCCGGGTTTTCTGCGCCGGACAGATAATGATGCCGTCCACATTTTTGTTCAGCGCGGAGCGGATCGCCTCCAGCTCCAGCGCTTCATCCTCATTCGTATTATACAGGATAGAGTTGTAGCCGTATTCTCTGGCATGTAACTCTATCTCCTTCATCATGATCGCAAAGTGCGGGTTGGAGATATCGCCCAGGATCACCGCCACCGTATTTGTGTACCCTAACCGCAGCGACGCCGCCAGCATATTGTTCACATGTCCCATCTGCGCCGCCACTTTCTTGATTTTTTCCCGGGTCGCATCGGAAATATCCTCCTTATCCCGCAGCGCGCGGGATACCGTATTGATGCTGTAACCGGTCTCTTGTGCAATGTCCTTCAGGGTAACAACTGTTTTTTTCTGTGACACAGGCTTCTCCTCCGTCCCGCTCTCTCGTAGTCAACTCAATGATGCCAATACCCGTCTCACGGCTGGATTTGTGCCTCGATGCTGACCATGCCCGCTTTGGGAATCACGATTTCCTCCCGCAGATCGATGGTACTCGTCCGCAGCGTCACACGCTCCGGCTCCTCAAAGGTGTTGTGCGCATGATAATCTGCATCCGCAAGCACGCGCATTTTTGCCGTATCGCAAAGCTTTTCTCCCACCGGAGTAAGCAGCAGCCTGCTATCCTCCTCCGCTGACAGATTGGCGATGGTGATCGTCGCAACGCCATCCTTAAAGGATGCGGATACGGACAGATTGTCGATGCCCGCCTCCTTGCCCTGCTTATCGGTAAACGCTACCTTCTGCCGCTTTACCGCCGTGCGGATCGCCGTCGCGCCCTGATGCCCCTTGTACATGTCAAACACATGATAGGTGGGGGTCAGGATGCAGTGCTCTCCGCCTGACAGAAACAGCGCGTGCAGGTTGTTGACCAGCTGTGCCACATTGGCCATCATGATTTTATCGCAGTGATTGTTAAATATATTCAAGGTCAGCGCCGCGACCATCGCATCCCGGATGGTGCTCTGCTGTTCAAACAGATTATATCCCTTGCTCGGTCCGGAGCCATTGGGATGCCAGCAGCCCCATTCGTCGATGACAAGCTTTGACCAGGGCTGCATGCCGTAGCCTTCAATGATGCTCCAGTGGCGTTTCAGGATGTCCTCCATCCACAGCGCCTGCTGCAGCTGCTGATACCACTCATCCCGGGTAAATGCGACCGGATCACCGGCAAAGGCGCAATAATAATGGAGGGAATAGCCTTTCATATGCTTCTCGGAATTCACCATGCTTTCCATAAAGCCCTTTGTCCAATTATAATCCGCCGCATTGGGACCGCAGGCGATCAGGGTTTTCTCTCCCGGCAAATTATCTGCCAGTGCGGAAAAACGCCGGTATTCCATCGCATAATATTCCGGCGTCATGTTTCCGCCGCCGCCCCAGTTTTCGTTCCCGATTCCCCAATATTTGATGCCGAAGGGCGCAGGATGTCCGTTTGCGGCACGCTCCTTCGCATAGGAGGTCGTCCCTTCCGGAGAATTGCAATAGTCCATCCAGTCCCGGACATGCAGGGGCGTAACGGAGGTCAGGTTCGCCGCCACATAGGGCTTTGTCCCCACCAGCTCGCAAAAGTCCATGAATTCATGGGTGCCCACTTCGTTGGATTCATAGCGGTTATCATCCCGGGTCCACCAGTTTACGCGCACAGGGCGTTCCTTCCCAATGCCATCGCGCCAGTCATAGGTCTCCGCGAAGCATCCGCCCGGCCAGCGCAGCACCGGTGGGTTCAGCGCGGCGAATTTATCGATCAGGAATTTACGGAATCCATGAACGTTTTCCACCGCAGAATCCTTTCCCACCCAGATGCCGTCATAGATGACGCCGCCGATATGCTCTGAAAAATGTCCATATACTTCCGGGGCAATCGTTCCCAGCTCCTCCGGGAACATCAGGTACAGTTTTTCCATAACTTTTCTCCTTAATATTGTTAGATTACTCTTTCACAGAGCCCAAAGTCAAGCCAGATACAAAAAACTTCTGCATAAAGGGATAAAAAACAACGATCGGCAGCGCGGCCACAATAATTTTCGCCGCGTTGAAGGTCTTTAGGGAGCTCAGCGCAGCCAGCTCCTCCGGCGTCAGGGACGTGTTGGAGGTTTCCATCGTATTGATGGTCAGGCTCTGAATATAGGTCTGCAGCGGCACCTTGCGGGGCGTATTGATCAGCAGCATGCCGTTGAAGAAATCGTTCCAGTGCCCTACTACGGAAAATACCGTAACCGTCGCCAGCGCAGGCAATGACAGCGGCACATAAATCCGCAGCAGCATCTGGATCGGGCTCACGCCGTCCAAAAGCGCCGACTCCTTGATCTCCTTGGGCAGGTTCCTGAAGAAGTTCATCACCAGCACCGCGTTATAGATGGGCAGCGCCCCCGGAATGATCAGCGCCCAGATCGTATTCATCAGACCGGTCGCCTTGATCATGAAATACCAGGGAACCATATTCGCGCCGAACAGCATCGCAAACAGCAGCACCCACATGTAATATTTCCGCGCAGGGAAGTCCCTTTCCTCCTGAGACATGGCAAAAGCTGTGATCACCGTCATGACCAGGTTGATCGTGCCGCCTAAGAATACCCGCTCAAAGGATACCGCCAGCGCACGAAGATACCGGATATCTGTAATCAGCATTTTGTAGGGCGTAAAGGTCAGCTCCACAGGCCATAAATAAACCCTACCGGAAAGGGCAGCATTTTTGCTGCTCAAGGACAGCGCCAGCACATGTAAAAGCGGAATCAGACAGCTTAATCCCAGAATGATAAGCAGCAGCACCACCACCGCATCAAAAAGGCGGCTTTTCCATGATTTATATTTTTTCATAAGCACACCTCCTTAAAAAATCCGGTAATTTGCAAATTTTCTCGCAAGGGCGTGGGCAGTCACGATCAGGATGAAGCTGATGACAGATTTCATCAGACCGATCGCCGTCGCCAGCGAGTACTGGGCGCTCAAAAAGCTCATCCGGTATACATACGTATCGATGATATCACCGCTGCGGTAAACGATCGGACTGTACAGGTTGTATACCTGGTCAAAGCCTGCGTTCAGCACGTTGGCGATGTTCAGGGTTCCTACCAGCACCACAGTGGTCCGGATGCCCGGCAGGGTGATGTGCCAGATTTTGGCAAGTCTTCCCGCTCCGTCAATATCCGCCGCCTCATACAGCTCCGGACTGATCCCCATCAACGCCGCCAGGAAAATGATAGCGCCATAGCCGAAGCCCTTCCACACATCCGTCAAGATCAGCACGCCCTGAAACAGGTCGTTGGAGCCCAGAAACATTAACGGCTCCTTTATCAGCCCGATATTCACCAGCACCTGATTTACAATGCCATTGACATCCAGAAGGTTTCTGAATATCGTCGCAAGGATTACCCAGGAAAGGAAATGGGGCAAAAAACAGATGGTCTGAATTGTCTTTTTGAACTTCGCGTGCTGAATCTCATTCAGCAAAACGGCAAAAAAGATGGACAAAAGCATCGAAAGCACCAGCTTGCCGACCGCGATCTGCAGGGAATTGCGGAATATCCGCGCCGCATCCGGCATGTTCAAAATCCTCTGGAAGTTGCGCAGCCCCACCCACCGGGATTTTAAAAATCCCAAAGCGGGCTGAAAATTCTGAAACGCCATCACATTTCCGAAAAAGGGAATGATCGTATAGATAAACACAACCAGAATGCCGGGCAGCATCAGCAAATGGTACTGCCAGGTCTGCCGGATCGTCACTTTTCTGCCGCCTGACTTTTTCTCCCGCTTTTTCATAAACCCCTTCATATGGTTCCCCCTTTCGCTTCATGTAAAAGGAAAACCGGACGGTCGGCATATTCCTGACCGTCCGGTTTTTTATCTCACTGTGCTGCACGCACGGCTTCGTTCACTTCATCTGTGATTGTCTGTCCACCCTGCTCATACCAGCGCTCCACATAATCATCGAAATCGTCCAGAGGCACTTCGCCGCTGAGCACCTGCAGGAAAAATTCGCTCTGCATCGTGCCGATCTGTCCGCCCAGCTCCTCCGAAGAAGGCGTCTGCCCGTAGTATACGGAATATTTGTCGTTCATCTTGTCAGCCTGACTCTGCACCGCCCATGCGCCGCGCGCCCAGCCCCAGGCATTCGCTGTGGAAATATTGGTTTCCACAGCCTTGCGGAAGCCGTCCTTTTCCACTGTCGTATAACCGTTGTACCAGGTCTTACCGTCGCCGCTCAAATCGTCAAACTCAATCTTGCCGTCAATACAATCCATGACCGCCTGAATCTGTTTTTCCTTCGCATCATAATCGCAGTGCAGCACGTTGATCGGATAATAGTGCCATGAGAACGGGGAATCCATGCCGTTCGGACGAATATCCCATGCCTGCTCCTGATCCAGATCATACTGATAATTGATCGTCTTGACGATCGCCTCCTTCACCTCTTCGGAAACGCCTTTTTTCACAACAATATAGGTAGTTGCGGGATTCTTCTTCTGCACGTTCACCTTTCCTTCCTTCGAGAAGGGAGCCAGGAAGCAATCCCAGCGCACGGAATCATCCGCGTTTTCCAGCAGGGAGACCACGGGCCACTGACCGGACCACCAGGAACCAAAGAAAATGCCCGCCTGACCGGTGCTGACCATTTCCAATGCCTGATCGCCGTCACGCACCACAAACGCCGGATCAATGACGCCTTCCTCAACCATATTACGGATCACGCCCAGCGCGTTTTTCATTTCGGGAGTGGTAGCGCCGCTCACATAGGTACCGTCCTCCTGCTCCAGCCACAGCCCCGGATATGCATCCTGAGACCAGACCACACCGTTTAAGTGGAAGCAGCCGCCGTTCGCCTGATGGAAATCCTTGCTCGCCGCAATACCGTCCGTCACATTTCCGCCGGGATTCTTTTCCAGAAACGCTTTGGCAATATCGATAATGTCATCCAACGTCTCCGGCGCATCCAGCCCAAGCTCATCCATCCAGTCACCGCGGATATACACAAGGGACGTGGTATCCATGCCCGGCTGAATATCCGGAATCGCCATCATTTTTCCATTAAAGGTGACCAGCCCTTCCGCGATGCCGTTGGTGGAATCAAAGCACTGCTTTAATCCCGGAGAACGATAGGTGAGGAACGCGTCCGTCATATCCTCCACCGCATCCGCATTCACCAGCTGTACCATCTGCGAGTAATTTACGTTCATGACATCCGGCATTTCTCCGGAAGCGATCGACATGGCGACCTTTGTGCCATAGGTTTCATCCGGCACGGAGAAGTCATACACATATTCCACGTTCAGCTGTTCCTGTAAATATCTGGTCACATAATTATTTAAGGAGTCCTCTCCCTCTTCATAGGTCACATTGGCGCTTTCCGCCCTGCCCACATGCACAACAGTCACCTCATCGCTGACCGGTCCGTATGGATCCACCGCTTCCCCCTGCGCGTCCACAACCGGTTCCTGCTCCTCCTGCGCGCCTTCAGCCTTGCTTTCCGGCTCACTCTCCGCCACAATCGGAGTTTTCCCAACCACCGCTCCACCCGTGGAGCCATCCTCGTTCAAAGACGGGTTGCTGTCATTGCCGCATCCGCTCAAGGCTCCTGCCAACAGGCCCAGCGACAAAAGAATGGAAATAACACGTTTTTTCTGCATAGTAACCTCCCTTTTTTTCGTTGGTAGCAAATTGTTATGTAAAGAAACCGGCTCTACCATCGCCCTTCCTTTAACGTTAATGTTACACGCTGCAAACAAATTTGTAAATATTAATATTTTATCATACATATCATAAAATTATTCTATTTTAGCAAAAAATGGGGCTTGCATATTGTTGTTTTTATTGGTAATATAGAATAACATATATATACTATATTATATTTTTTTCAGCAAAATGTATGATCGCTTTTCAGGGACCAATAGTTGCGCCAAACGCGAAAGAGGGGAAATTACGAATGTATACAATCCTGATTGCCTGTTTTTCCATTAACGATACCGGTGATATCATTTCCGCAATCCACCATAACGCTCTTCCGCTCGCGCCCACAGCTGCCGCCACAGGAGAGGAAGCGCTCGCCCGGATTCTGGATTCGACGGCTGCCGCTCCTTTCGATATTCTGCTCGTCAACATCGCGGCATCGGTCCGGAACGGATTCGCTCTGTCCCGACAGGCACGCCTGCTGTCTCCCTGTACCAGAATCATTCTTTGCGGCGCTCCTTACAATCCGGAGTGCATGCAGGAGGCGATCTGCATTGGCATACAGGATTATTTGCTGGATTCTGCCACCAACAGGGAGATTGTCGCATCGCTGCGCCAGACCCTTTCTTCCATTGCGGACGCGCAGACACAGCAGCAGAACCGAAGCCTGCAGACTCATATCGTAAAGAGCCATCTTCTCTGGCTGGCGCTGCATGATGAAAATTTCCATGCGGACAATAGCAGCTTTCTCGGCCGCTATTACCATATGCTGATGCTGGATAACAAAAACGAATATTTTAACGGGCAGGCTGCGCCATTCTGGCAAAGTCTGGAAGAGCTTCCTCTCCCCGACCTGATCGCCTTTTCCACCCGGCTGGAGGAAATATTTGATCTGAAAAAAAACGAAAAAGCGAATTCTCTGATTTATACCAAATATTGCTTTCTGGAACTGGTAAAGATTATGCTGAAAACCGGCTGCATCAGCGCAGACCCGGAAGCGCTGTCCGATCAGATTTGCCGCTCGGGCAGCATATCCGAGCTGCTGCAGACAATCCGCAGGCTCGCCGACTCTTCCGCCGACTCTCCCCGCGAGACCTCTGCGGACAGCTTAAAGGTCGGTAAAGTCAAACAGTTCATTTGCCAGCATTACGAGGAGCCGCTGTCTCTCAATGATATCGCCGCTCATTTTTATATCACGCCCAATTATCTGTGCGCCATTTTCAAGCGGGAAACGGGCGGCAATGTCATGCGCTTTCTGAATGATTACCGCTTAAAGCGCGCCTGCGAGCTGCTGCTCGTCACACAAATGAAGGTTCATCAGATTGCGGAAGCCGTCGGCTTCCGCAATACCTCCTATTTTTGCCAGAAATTCCGGGATGCGTATGGGGAGACGCCGGAAAGCTTCCGGCAAAGGACTGCCGCTGTGCCCGTAACCATGCATTTTCCCGGTTGAGATTTTATAAGCCCTGACCTTTCAGCAATCTCCAATTGTATCCACAATCGACATTCTTCTGATCCGTCTTGCAGGTCCGATAATTGCCAGGAAAACCGAAACCGCTACCACGCTCAGGATAATCACGATATAACGCACCGGCAAATACCAGGCATCTCCCCACCGGACCGTCACCATATAGGTGAAGACAAAATGATGAAGCCACAGTCCCACAATGCCGCCTGCCGCCACCCCGGCACACGCATAGGTCAGGGCTTCCGCCGCAACCATCCGCACAAGCTGGCCGTTTTCCATACCCACTGCGCGCATAGCGCCATACTGTCTGATGCGGGCGGATACGCTCATGGCGATGCTGTTTACAATATTGAAGCCTGCTATCAGCGCGATCACCGCGAGGAAACCGTACAGAAACACCGCATAGGAATACCAGGCGCTCTGTCCTTCCCGGTTTTTCTGGCGCTTATCCGAAAACAGAAATCCGTCCCCTGCCATTTGGCGGATCTGCTCTACATCCTGATCCGTCGCGCTCCTGTTCAGTTGGACATCCAGAACGGTATAATCCGTCTGCCCGGTCAGCCTTTCAAACAGCGCCTCCGAACAGATCACGGTTTCCACGCCTTCCACCCGGTCGAAGGGACATTCGGACAAAACCGCCGCCACGCCGATTTCCACGGCATCCAAAGCATCGCCCTCTGCGTTCATATCCCCGGATGCGTTGCCCGTTCTCTGCAGGGAAATAACGCTTCCCGGCTTCAAAAGGTTTCCTCCCGCATACGCATAGCCGATCATGACGGCGCTCCCGTTTTCCACCGATTCCAGTTCTCCCTCCACCAGCATATCCTTTGCCCAGGCAAACTGATGGGTCTCATAGGAAATCAGGTTGACATAGCCCTCCTGTCCGTCCAGCAGGACGGGCACGTTATAGGCAAACCGTCTGCCATAGGCGCGCTTTACCGCCGGATTCTGTGAAAGCTCTGCCGCCAGTCCGGCGGGTACGCTGCAGGTATTGTCCGGACTGACAACGGATAAATCCGGTGTATAAGGCTTCAGCGCCGTCACCGCATGATTCATGAAATCGATAGAAGCGGAAAAGCTCAAAAATAATATGATGGTAAAGGCGAAGGAACCCGTCATCAGCCAGAAATTTTTCCTGCTTCCTCTCGCGTGATGGACGCCCAGCGCGGTTTCCACGCCGAAAATTCCCGTGCTCGCCGCGCACTTTGCCGCATGCACACCCCCGGCGTTGCCCGAAACCGCGGTGAGCGGGGATACCCGCGCCGCTTTTTTGGCGGGTGACTGCGCCGCCAGCAAAACCGTGACCACGCCCAGAACCGCACCGGCGCAAATGCCGCCCAAGCTGACACCAAACGCCGGCATTTCCCCAAACCAGACAGGATTGAGCACGCGCAAAAAGGTGCACAGCGCCCATACCACGACTACGCTGAGCAAAAGCCCCGCCGGAACCGCCATTTTACACCAGTCCAGCGCTTCCAGCAGAACAAAGCGCCTCACCTGCCCCGGCGTCGCCCCCAGACAGCGCAGCATTCCGAAAAATCCGGTCCGCTGGGCGATGTTGCTGTTTAAGCTGCCGGTAATCATCAGAATGCCCGCGACGATCACCAGCACTGCCAGCACCGCCGCCACCAGATACAGTCCCTGAATGAAATTGTCGCTGCTCTGCCCCATCAGCCCCAGCAGTCTGGCATTCTGGGGAGCCTGTCCCTCTTCCAGGCCAAGCTGCGTTTGAATATCCGCAATTGCCCTCTGAATGCTGCAGCGGGGCACAAACCGGGTATAAATCATCCCGTCCGGGCTTTCCTCCGGCTTTCCCGGCGACAGACGTCCAAAAGCGCCCCGGTTTACAAAAACACCGAAAGCGTCCTTATCCGTAAGCATGGCAGTGTCGCCGGCAAATCCGCTGACTGTGAGCTCTGCGCTTTTTCCGTCAGGCAGGGCGAGCGCAACGGTATCCCCTGTTTTCAGTCCCAGCCTCGTCCGCGCGCCCTTTGTCAGAATCGCCTCATTTTCCTCTTCCGGAAAGCGCCCTTCCTCGATCTGACAGGACATGATCTCCAGAAAGGCTTCCTCCATGCCGCAGATGACCGTTTCCGTTCCGCCGATCCGATACCCCTGATCCAGCCGGTAATTGACCACATCGTACCAGGCGGTCTGCTCCACCTCCGGGCGGGCGGCTAAAACCGCCTCCTGCTCCCGCGACAGATTCCTGAAAGCGACGTGCCAGTTCCCGTCGTTTTTAATCGCCTGCAGCTTCTGGCTCACAACCGCCATATCCGCCATGCCAAACAGGACCGACACCAGCGCCACGGCGAGCACAATGCAGACCCGCGTCATCCTGCTCTGCCTTCTGCGTACCCTTCCGGATACAGGGATCAAATCCAGCCAGCTTTTCATGCCTCCCGGAAGCCGTCCATAGTTTTTTTCCGCTCTTGGAAAAGAAACGCCCCGCTGCCGGCTGGCAGGTGAACGATCACCGCAAATATTCCTTTTTTTCACGGTCATCCCTCCCTTCCCAGCTCATGCAGCACCCCGTCTGCGACCCGGAATACCCGGTCTGCCGAAGCAGACAGGTTCGCGTTATGGGTGATCATCAAAACCGTCTGCTGGTATTTTCTGGACGCCTGCAGCAGTAAATCCATCACATCCCGGCTGTTTTTAGAATCCAGATTTCCCGTCGGCTCGTCCGCCAAAACCAGCGCCGGACGGGTGATCAGCGCCCTGCCGATCGCCACGCGCTGCTGCTGCCCGCCGGAAAGCTGTCCGGGCAGATGGCGGCGGCGCTCCTTTAACCCCAGCACCTCCAGAATATCCTCCACCCGCTCCCGGTCAGGCTTTTTATGATCCAGAAGCAGCGGAAAAACAATGTTCTGCTCCACGTTCAGCTCCTCGATCAGATGAAAGGATTGAAAAACAAATCCGATATTCCGCCGTCGAAACACGGTCCGCCGCTTCTCCGGCATGGCAAACAGCTCCTCCCCATCCAGCCATACGGAGCCCGCCGTGGGCAAATCCAGCCCGCCGATACAGTTTAACAGCGTGCTTTTGCCGGAACCGGATTCTCCGATCACCGCCGCAAATTCCCCCTTCTGCATGGAAAACGAAACATCCTTAAGCGCCCGGACCTGCGCCTCGCCCCTGCCATAGGTTTTGCATAGATTTTGTACCTTTAAAATTTCCATTTCCTGCTCTCCTTTTCAAAGATTGGGCGAATCATCCCTGCCGCAGCTTTTGAGGGCTCTGCTGCCCATATACGGCTCCGCCTGAACCTAAAAAACGGACAGCCCCCTTCCTGTCAGCATTTTCTCTGCGCCCAGATAAAGAATAGCAGGTCCTCCTTACAATCGGGTGAATTCGAGCTTACAATTCTGTAAGAAAACGAAAGCCTCCGTTAAGCAGTTACTATTCAGACAAGTCTGAATAGTAACTGCATCCGCCCATGAAAATCGCTACGCGATGGGGCGGATGCCTGCTGCCGGTACTATTTCTCACGGTCTGCGCGGTGAACGCGCAGACCTGTCTGAATAGTAACGTCAAGCATCCAAAAGCTCCTCCTTTAAAAAGGTGATGAAAAAGGCAGCGCCTTCTCCCGGAACGCTTTCCGCCGTCAAAATTCCTTCCTGGCCCTCCACAATGGATTTTGCCAATGCCAGACCCAGACCGGCCCCCTGCGTATCACCGGAATTTTTGCTTCTGTAAAACCGTTTGAAAATATGGGGCATATCCTCCGGATCAATGCCGCAGCCGTCGTCCGCCACCCACAGGCGCAGCATGGCGCGGGTGCGCTTCCAGCCAATCCGCACGGTGCCGCCCGCTTCTATATGATCCAGGGCATTTTTCGCAAGAGCAGAAAGCGCCTCCGCCGTCCACACCGGATCGCAGACGAGCACAGCCTCCGGATCGCCTTCCTGCAAAATCCGCTTGTTTTCCCGCTCCGCCCTGATATACAGCTGCCCCAGCGCGTCGGATAGAAGCGATTCCATCCGGCATGCTCTTTTTTCAAATAAAACGCTTCCCGCGTCCAGCCGCATCACCTTCAAAAGGGTCCCGATTAGCGTTTCCATCCTCGCAAGCGACTGCACCGATTTTCGCGTAAACTTCTGCACGGTCCGGGGATTATCCGTCTCCTCCAGTATGATTTCCGTATACATGGACAGCGCGGAAAGCGGCGTTTTGAGCTGATGGGAAATGTCCGAAACCGTCTCCTTTAAAAATTCCTTCGCCCAAAGGAGAGTCTCCCCCCTGGCCTGCAGCGCTTTGGAAAGCTGTTCTGCCGCGCCGAACAGCTGATAGAGCGTCCCCTCCTGATCCCTTTTCAAATGATGGGTAAAATTGCCCTCCGCATATTCACCGATCACCTGCGCCGCCTCCTGATACAGCTTTTCCCGTTTCATTAGAAAAAGAAACGTCCCGGCAAGCAAAACCGCGCTCAAAAAGCATGCGCCTCCCATCAAAAACGGAAATGCAATCTCTGTCGCCCTTCGCACGGTCCATAAAAGCCATGGATTGCTCCGCTCCCAAAGCCCTGCCCGCTCCAAAAAGGAAATGCCCTCTGCCGTGCTTTCCTCATTCCCGTATGCCTGCGCGACGATCATGGGCGAAACACCCGAAGAAAGCAAAGAGGAAGCGATGGCGCGCTCCCTCTCCAGCAGGGCTCTTTGCGTCCCCTTTGCCTGCAAACAGCAGGCAAGGGCAAAAAATCCTGTGATACACACACAGACCAGACAAAGAAACAGCATATATTGCCGGGACTGTTTTTCATGCAAAAAGCTCATTTCGTTTCCCTCCATTGATATCCGAAGCCGCGCACCGTCACAAGCCATTTGGGGCTGGAGGGCTCCTCCTCCACCTTTTCCCGCAGGCGGCGGATATAGACGGACAACGTATTGTCATCCACAAAATTTCCGCTGCCATCCCAGAGCGCGTCCAGAATCGCTTCCCGCGTCAAAACCCTTCCGGCATTTTGTAAAAACAGGCAAAGCAGGCGATATTCCGCCGCTGTCAGCTCCAGCGGCTCCCCCTTGCGATATGCCCGGCTGCTTCCCAGGTCGATGCGTATCTCCCCGGATATCAACACTGATACATCCTGCCCCTGCTCCATACCGCTGCGGCGAAGCAGCGCCCGGATACGGGAGCACAGCTCTCCCAGCCGGAAGGGCTTTGTGATATAGTCATCCCCGCCGCCGTCCAGCCCCCGGATGATGCTGGTTTCCTCGTCCGCCGCCGTCAGAAAAATGACGGGAAGCCTGCCGTCCCTCTCCCGCAGGGCGCTGCAAATCTCGAACCCCGTCCCGTCCGGCAGCGCCACGTCCAGAATCACCAGGTCGCAGATATCCCTTTGGGAAAGCATCTCCTTCGCCTCCCGCACCGTGCGCGCCACCTGCAGGGAAAATCCGTTTTTCTCCAGAGAATATTGCAGGCCGTCGATCAGGCTTATATCATCTTCCACAAGTAACAATCTACTCAACGTTTTGTCTCCTGTCCGTATGTTCTGACCCCAAAAAGTTAGACAAAAAATTGATGACTACGAGACTAATGAGGATTGAATCCTGTTTTCTCCAAATAATCATGGAATGCCAAATAATGTTTTACCTCTTATGGATCATTTCTATCATATATCAATACTACTGATTTTCCAATATCTAAATTATCAAAATCGATTTCCCTGTATCAAAATGCTGACCATGTTGTACTGGGCTTCGATTTATGGTAAAATATCAATAGATATTTTATCAGCGCCGGGTGAAGCGTAAAAGGTTCCGGACAATATTACATCAATCAGGGAGGATATCCAAGATGAGAGAAGAAGACAAGATAAAGGCGGGAATCCTGTTTTGCCCCGGCGATGACGAGCTGCGGGCGATCAAGCTGCGCACGCATAACCTGAACGTGGATTACAACCAGACGCATGAGGACGAAAGCGAAAAGCGCGCCGCCATCCTCGCAGAAATGATCGGTTCCATGGGGGAAGGCTGCTTTATGCAGGGACCGATCGCCTTTCATTATGGAAAGCACACCAGCATCGGCGACCATTTTTTTGCCAACTTCAATCTGACCGTTCAGGACGACGCGCAGGTCACCATCGGCGACAACTGCAATTTCGGTCCGAACGTGACCATCGTCACCCCCATTCATCCGATGCTCGCGGATGAGCGCAATGCCATGTATACCGCAGACGGCAGCGTAAAGCGTCTCTGCTATGCCAAACCCGTGCAGATCGGCAATAACTGCTGGTTCGGCGCATCCGTCACAGTCTGCCCGGGCGTGACCATCGGGGACAACTGTGTGATCGGCGCCGGAAGCGTGGTGACCAGGGACATTCCCTCCGATTGCTTCGCTGCAGGCGTGCCCTGCAAGGTAATCCGCAGGCTCACCGAAGCGGACAGCATGAAATATAAACCGGAAATACTGGCGGATAACCGGGTGATCGAAGCAGATCCCGCGAAGGAAGAGTAGCTTTTGTACCATACACCGGCAGGCTCCATTTTGGGGCATGCCAGGGAACCGGAGGAATGTGATGTTAAACAGTCAGGGATTTGATTTATGGGCGGAAGGATATGACAAAAGCGTACAGCAAAGCGACGAGGATCACTCCTATCCGTTTGCAGGCTACAGACAGGTTTTAAATACTATCTACCAAAAAATCCGGACACATGCGGGGAAAAGCGTTTTGGATGTGGGCTTTGGCACCGGCATTCTGGCGCAAAAGCTGTATCAGGACGGATACCGCATAACCGGCCTGGATTTTTCGGATCAAATGCTCGCCATCGCAAAGGAAAAGATGCCGGATGCCTCTTTGTACAGGCACGATTTTTCGGCGGGATACCCGGATTTTTTGCAGGCGGAGGCTTTTGATTTCATCGTCTGTACCTACGCCATCCACCATTTGGAGGATCCGCAGAAGCTGCGCCTGATCAATGCGCTTTTTTCCCATCTGTCCGCCGGCGGTCTTCTCCTGATCGGCGATGTGGCGTTTGAAAGCGCTGCAGAACAGGACGCCTGCCGCAGCAGGTATGAGGATGAATGGGACGAGGATGAATTTTATATGGTAAAAGAGGTCCTGCAGCCGTCTCTTCCGCATATGACCTTTGAAAAAATCTCCTTTTGCGCAGGCGTATTTACGATCGGGAAACCATGAACGCGTAACGGTTCAGATGACTCTGAACCAGGTCAATTCTACAATATTGCAGGGCGTATGAACCGCTTTTCATACGCCCTGCTGTCTGTCAATTGTCTCTATTCCATATAAAGGCAGGTTCAGGATTTCCCCATCCCTGCGGTAGTCCGCCATGGAAGCCCTCACAGAAAGCGGCGGCGCATATTTTTCCCGATAAACCTTCAGGCTCTTTGCCTGCAGATTTATCTCCGCTTTTACCTCCACCGGAATAATGCGCTCCCCATCATCCACGACAAAATCCACCTCGGCCGTTCCCCTGTCATTTGTCCAATACCAGACCTGCAGCCCTTCTTTTGTCTTCAGCTGCTGCAATACAAACTGTTCTGTCAAAGCGCCTTTAAACTCTGTAAACAGCGCATTGCCCTCCAACAGCACGCTTCTGCGCAGGCCGACCATGCAGGCAAGCAGCCCCACATCCACAAAAAACAGCTTAAAGGCCTTCAAATCCTCATAGGCCTTCAACGGCAGCCTTGCCGCATTGACCCTGCGCACTTTGTGCACAAGCCCGCAGTCAGACAGCCACAGCAGCGCAAGCTCATATTCCTTCGCCCTTGCCCCCTCCCTGATCAGCCCATACAGAAATTTTTTATTCTCCTTCGCAAGCTGAGCGGGAATGCTGTTCCAAAGCATCCGGATGCGCGGCACGGTTTCCAAAGGTGCATGCTTTGAAAAATCCTGCTCATATGCCGCTAATATCCTCCGCTGAATTTCCCGCACTTCCGAAAAATCGCCCTTTTCACAAAAGCTTTGTACCGCTTCCGGCATGCCTCCCACAAAATAATACTGGCGCAGCAGCTCCGTATACTCCTGCCGGAAAGTCGATGCCATGCCCCAATCGCCCTCCTGCAAAAGCCGCATATGCTGTCCTTTTCCCATCGCACCCAAAAACTCAAAAAATGATAACGGATGCAGATCCATAAAGTCCACCTTTCCCACCGGAAAAGATGTGCCCTTATGCAATGCCACGCCCAAAAGACTCCCGGCACATAAGATCTGATACTCCGGCGCATCCTCATAAAAATATTTCAGGCTTTTCAACGCCTCAGGCACTTCCTGCACCTCGTCAAAAATAAGCAGCGTACGCTCCGGATCAATTTTATATCCGGCAAACAGCTCCAGCCCCGTCACCAACCTCCTGATGTTTCCGCCCTCTTCAAACAGCCGCTTCATCTGCACGTCATGATCAAAATTCACATATATGGTATTTTCATAGAACCTTTTTCCGAATTCCTTCATCAGCCAGGTTTTTCCCACCTGCCGTGCCCCGCGAATGATCAAAGGTTTCCGGTTATTTCGCCCCTTCCATCGAAGCAGACTCTCCATCGCCATCCGTTCCATAAACATCCTCCACTTTCATACCTGTTAACCAGTATAATCCCTTTTTACAAAAAGTCAAAGGACTTTTTGTATGTATAAAGCATTTTTTTCAAAGGACTTTATGAATCAATTCCAGGCTTGCCTTTCAAAACAGCATCTTTTTTCCGCAAGCACTTTCAGTTTTTCTTCTGGCAAATGATTATAAATGTCTGTGATGTATACCAGCTCTTTATCTTCTCCCATAAGCCTTCCTCTATACAATCTCCATTTTTAGCAACTATAACCATCTCCATTATAGGAGCATAATTGAAAATAAACAAGAAAATAGTGGGGGAAACAGCATAAAATATGATTACATTCGAGAAGCTTTTCAGAACCTTAAAAGAAAATGGTATCAGTCAATATCGGCTGTATACTTATTACGGAATCAGCCGGTCACAAATACAACGGCTCAAAGAAAACCGCTCCGTCACAACGCATACGCTGGATATGATTTTAAACATTCTGGGCGAAGGATTTACCCTGAATGATATCTCTGAATTTATACCAGATTCCCCCAAAAAAGAGTAGCCTGTCGGCATCTTTTCCGGGGGAATCTTTCCTTCTTCTTTATGCACCGCTCCGGGGCATTTCAGGTCTGATGCCACAGAGACAGTGTATTTACTCTGTTTTCAGCGAATCCTGCCACCTTGCCTTCAGGGCATCATAGGAATCCCCAAAAAGCTTTTCATAATCCGGCGCCTTCGCGCTGCAAAGCTGTAACGACTTTTCCAATGTATATTCGTCCGTCAGCCAGGCGAAAAAGGAAGTCGCCCGAATCAGGGTCAGCTCATCCCCGGAACGCACGTCTTTCTCCTTTAAGCGATACATTTCGATATAAGTGGCGTCCATTCTCTGATTCAGCGGGACTTGCTCAAAAAGCGATACTGCCGCACAGGCATCCACCATGGCGCGGTTTACTGATATTTCTCTTTGGGATAAATACGCTTCCATATTCCTGTGCACAGCCTCATCCGCTTCTGCGCCCGTGTCTGCGTCGTCCGAAAAGAAGCTGCCAGTCTCCCAAAGCTGTTGGATACTGTCGCCGCAATAATCATCCTCCGCATAAATCATATTGATATAGGTAACAAGTGCGCCGTGATACCAGTGCACTCCTTTTGTTTTTTTGATGGAATGCAGCCAATATCCCAGGTGTCCGAATACAGAGCCATTCAGCGCAATCTTCTCCCTGTCACCATAAAGCCGGCTTTCTCCATCCTTTCGAAGGGTATACCGGATAAAGGGAATATTTTCCTCCTTCCGGATCACCTCTGCAAAAGCTGCCCCGCCTTCCTCGCGCAGATACCTGTAAATCTTCTCTTTTCCGCACCGCTCCCTGTAAAGGAAGGTTTCTATCTCTTCCGCGTTTTTTGCCCCGCCTACCGGATCATAAAACGTATAGCTGGCAGCATCATCGCTGATCCTGATCAGGTAATCGCCCGTGGCATCAAACCGATACCCGTCCAGATACCCCGTATATGCGTCCTCATAGACCGTATCCACCCCGATAGAAGACAGCCATCTTTGTTTTGCAGAATCCACAACCGGACTGCCGATCCAGGAAAAACCGGACTCTTCTATCAGCATGGATGCCAAAGACACCGCCGTCTGCCTCGCCGCCTTTCCCTCCTCTGCCGTCACCCATTCCGGGAAAAACCGGATTCCGGACAGCCGCAGGGTTCCCATATTCCCCGTATCGCGATACCAGGAAAACAGGAAGGCCTCATCCACCTTTTCTCCAAATATATAACCGCTGACTCCATATCCGATCCAGGGCTCTCTCACACCGCACCAGGCTTCCACAAGAAAAGGTCTGTACGCTTTTCCCGTAAGATCGGCAACCGAGCATTCCAGGCTGCCATCATCACAAATGGCTGTTTTGCCTTCCACAATGCTGATGGAAAGCTCTGCCACAGCAGGAATGCCCGCTTCCTTTAGTCTGGCAATGTCCTCCTCCAGCTGCCCATGCAGCTTTTGGGCATCCGCATTTTCCGAAAGTGAATCAGCCGTCTCAATCCTGCAGCCCGGTTCATTTCCGGCACAGACCTGAATTTGGGCGCATCCAAACAACCAGACGGCACATATCGCAGCGACCAGATATCCCCATTTTTTTCCTCTCCCCATAAGCTTCCCTCCATTTCCCATAAACTGGTTTTGTATGTTCTCATCCCATCCTACCCCTAATACAAAACGAAAAAAAGAGATATCCTGTAAAATATACAGATATCTCTCTGAAATGTCAGTTATGAATCCTGTCCTTTTCTTGTTGCTGTTCGCTCTGCAATATCATTCCATGTAACGGCAGATACATGGAATAAACCGGTGTCTATGCCTAAGTGAAACGAGATTCGTCCTCCCTGAAAAATAACATTTTTATGCCTATCTGTTTCTAAGGAGACCACTTGAAAAAAAAAGGGATTTTGGTATAATAATATCATGCAAAGGAGTGAATCAGAATGGCAAATAATACATATGATATGGTGATGAGCGGAAAAAGTGATAATAATATTCGCTTTAATGATTTTCACAATCTTATCCTTGATTTAGGCTTTACTTTTAAGGGGCAGAAAGGTTCCCATATGTCATTTTACCATAATGAACTCAATGAACGCATGATAATACAAAAAGATGGGGCTAAAGCAAAAGATTATCAGGTAAAACAATTAAGACGCATCATTGAAAAGCATAGTTTATAAGGAGGGCTAAAATGGCTGAATATTCTATTTTTATAAAATATGACCCTATAGATAAGATTTATGTGGCAAGTATTCCGGAATTACCTGGATGTATGGCACATGGCAATACGAAAGAGCAGGCACTAAAGGAAATTGAAACAGCGAAGGAATTGTGGATTGAAACAGCATTGGAAGATGGACAGCCAATTCCAGAACCCGATTTATTAGTAGTATGAAATGAAAACTCCACCGATTGCAGTTGCTATAAAAGGCTGCCAAAACGCTATAATCTTTGTCCCGATCAATCTAAAAAACACAGGGAATAACTGATCTGCACCAGCGGTGCGGCGGTTATATTCCCTGTGTTTTTCCTATATTTCCTATGCTATATTAAGGACGTTCTCAATTCTTCGAAAAAGGCATTACTCCATTGAACATAAATCATATATAATGAATTTCCAACGCCCCAAAGGATACCTTCCCCTCAATATACACAACGTATGCCCCATTGGAATCGCAGGAGCCCGATTCATCGACCGCGCCAAATGCCGTGCTCACCCTCTGCTCCACCCTCCATTCGGCGGGAATATACAGCTCCACGCTGCCAAAGGAGGATTCCACATATACATACAGCTCTCCGTTTTTGGGCGTGGCCTCGTGAAAAAAGATCTCCATGCCGCCAAACCGGTTCTGCAGGTTCAGCGCGCCGATTTCACCGGTCAGATATTTGGTCAGGCCGGAGAAGTTATTTCTGTAAAAAAGAATATCACCCTTGTCAAAGCTTTTCCCCTGCCATTCCCGGAAAACCGTTTTAATATGGTTTTTCCCAAACTGCGGAAATAAAAGCTGCATGCCCAGCGTTCCCAGCGCCGCTGCCGCAAGGACCGTCCCCGGCGTCAGAGCTTCCAGATGCAGCAGCTCATCGTTCGCGATGATGAAAAGTGCCAGCGAAAAGAACATTTTCCCGACTTCCCTGCGCACGAGCCCTTCCCAAAACCACTTCACCAAAAGAATGCTCCACAGCAGCGGGAGAATTCTGATCTCCCCCCAGTACCCCAGCTTCTTTAAAATCAGCGCTGCCGCCGCTCCCAAAAGCAGAATGCCAACCAGGGCATCTCCTCCTCTTTTTCCGTTCATGATTTTCTCTCCTTCCACGTTATAGCGCAAGCCTTCTTGCCTTCAAACGTTCCATCAGCAATTTGTAATACCCCCGGGACACCATAGTCTTTTTCCCGCTCCCGGCAAATTCGACCACGCTGGATGCCGTCAGATTTCTGGTGACGGAATAGATATGGTCCAGATTCACGATGGTCGATTTGGAAATCCGCATAAATCCTCCAGCCAAAAGCTCCTCCAACTCATAGAGCTTATACACACAGGTGAAAATCCGTTCCGCGGTATGCGCACGGATTTCCCTTCCCTCCGTTTCAAAAAAGAGGATATCCTCCACCGGCACGAAGTACTCCGTTTCCCCGCCGGTCAAGGACAGGCACCGCTTCCCGCTGCTCTGCTTTTCTATGTACTTTTCCAGTCCGATTACCGCATCGTTCAGCCTGCTGCAGCGGATGACCACTTCCTCCTCATCCAGCCCCTCCAGCAATTCAATCTTTACTTTCATGCCTCTCCCTCTGTTGTGATTTTGCAAGGATTGGAACGGTTTGTAGCAGTTTGGACAAGCCTGAACTGTTATAACGATCCAGACAATTCCAAACCGCTGCCAGGGATATCTCATCGCCTGTGATTATACAGGAAACGACAAGCTTTTTGCTGTTTCCTATAGTATAGTGGAATATTGCGGATTCGTAAACCGGTTATGCGCAAGCGGTAAATTTTGAGGGGTAAATGGTGCTGCGCTTCGCTTCTGATGTCAATCGATTTCGCGGCATAACAGTTTAGGCAGGTCTGAACTGCTACACCGCAAGATTCCCTGTAAATGCGCTCCTGCGAAACCCTCTTGACAACTCCACCCAATTATACTAAACTCATTATATGGTTTAATATTTTTAAACCTTCGTTTGGAAAGGAGGCACAAATCCATGGTCATTTACCTCATGACAGAAGCGGAGATGCAGCTCGCCGACATCATATGGACGCACGAGCCGGTCGGCAGCGGAGAGCTGGTCCGCCTTGCGGACATGCGGCTTGGCTGGAAGAAATCCACCACCTACACGGTGCTGCGCAAAATATGCACCAACGATATTTTCCAAAATGAAAATGCCATTGTCACCTCACGGATGAGCAGGGAGGAATACACCCGCCTGAAAGGCGAACGGTATTTAACCGAGCATTACAACGGTTCTCTGCCCGGCTTTGTCGCCGCCTTCTTAAAAAAGAAGAGGCTGAACAAACAGGAAATCGACGAGCTGGCGCAAATGATCGAGGACTACAAGGTCCAGGAGGAAGCCTCGCCGTAACAGTTCAGACCTGGCTGAACTGTTACCCTCCGCCAGCCCCGGAAAGGAGCTTTGAAAATCCGCCTGCGGATACCTTGCAAGCGCCCCGGCACTTCGCAAACGCCATCGGCGCTTCATAAATGCCCGCGGCTCTTCACAAGTGCCATTGACGTTTCATGAGCGATCGCGGCTCTTTTCAGATATCATGTTACAAAAAGGGGGAAATCATGCAGGAACTGTTTTGCAGGATACTTCAAATGAGTGTGACCGGACTTTGCTGCGTCTGTCTGGTCCTGCCCATCCGGCTGCCGCTCATAAAATGCGGACGAAAATACGCCTGCTATCTCTGGCTTGCCGTTTTTATCAATCTTCTCATACCCTTTTCCTTTCACGGAAAATTCAGCCTGATTCCCGGACGGGCTGCCGCCTTTTCTGTGGAAATGGATGCCGAAACGGGCGCGCTTGTGCTGCCCCGGCTTTCTGCTGCCGGCAAAGAAAAGGAAGCGTTCCAAAATCAGCCAGATGGCAAAACTGCAGCAAAAACGATGACCCCTGCTGCGCCCAAAGCGCCAAAACCGGTTTGGGCGCCAACTTCCGGAGCGGACAATCTGGAGCCAGCCCCCACAGCGGACAGGCTTCCGGCAACCACACAGCCCGGGACCTTTGAAAATATCGACCAACAGACGACATACACGCCTCCAAAAAATCTCAAAATCCCCGGCAGGACGCTCCTCATTGTGTGGCTTTTGGGTCTGTCCGCCATCGTGCTATGGAATGCCGCCCACCTGCTTTCCTTTCGCAGGCGGCTGGCAAAAAAACATTGGGTTGCCTGGGACGCAGGCCAAAGAATCGCAGAGATTGAGGGCCTGCCAGCTCCCTTCCTGTGGGGTATCTTCCGCCCCGTCATTTTTCTGCCCGCCGGACTGGCAGAAGAAGAAAAGGCTTTAATCACGCTGCACGAGAGCTGCCACCGGAAACGCTGTGATTCCGCCAAAAAGCTTGCCGCCTCTGCGGCGGTAGCGCTGCACTGGTTCAATCCCGCTGTCTGGGCAGCGTGGGCGCTTTTTAACCGGGATATGGAAATTGCCTGCGACGAAGCGGTCCTTCGGAATGCCGACAGAAATATCCGCCGCCAATACGCCCAGACGCTTCTGCGCTATGCCGCCATACAGAACGGATTTTTCGTGACGCCTCCCGCCTTCGGCGAGCCCTCCGCAAAGACACGGATCAAAAATATCCTGTATTTCCGAAAACAGGGAAGGCTGCATCGGCTGGCGGGAGGAATTGCGACGGTGCTGGCGGTCTCCGGCATGCTCATCCACCCGCTGACATCCCAGGCGACGCCGGTCCCGCCCGGACAGGAAACCCCTGCTCCTGCAGAAACGGAAGCTCTGCCATCAGAAAGCGAAGAAAGTCCGGATACCGCTCCGGCCTCCCAGGCCGAAAGCGGCGGGGAATCTACCACCAACAGCGATCCAAACGCTGCGCCGCCCGCAGATCGCGAAGCTGACCAAAATCCTGACACCTCTCCTTTGCCCGGCGCCTCTCGCCATGCAGGATATGTGCCGGTCGCCGTCACCCATATCCCGGATTCTCTCTACTTCACGCCGGGACTGCGTTCCGAAGAAGAGCTGGACGCCTTTGCCCAACAGGCATTGCGGGAGCTTTACGATCTGACCGGCTACCAGCCGGAGGACTGTGTCTACAGCTGTTCCGACCTCGGCACCTTTTTCTTTGCAAAAACCGAATCGGATCTGCGCCACAGCAGGGACTTTTATTGTCGAAGCTTCGGTGAAAAGGAAGGCTACGGTTGCCTGCCCAGTATGGACATCGTCAGCGCGCGGCGATTCTGGTTTTCCGATGTACAGCAGCTGAGTCTTCCGAACCATATAGAGGAAATGCCGGACGGTGAGCTGGCTGTCTGGTTTTTACAGCACAGCGGTATCTGGCAGGGCAAGGACATCGTCTCCACCGAGCTCTCCGACGAGCTGGAAAATACCGTCAAAGCCATCGCCGCAGACGGCAGCTTTTATGAAATCACGCTGGACCTGCCGATTCAGGCTGTGAGCCGCATTTACGGTCCATACCCAAAGGGACATTCCCATTAAATATACTATGAAAGCCCCGGACGGCGGCTGTACGCTGGGGCGTGCAGACATCGGACGGGCAAGACGGTATGAGCAGGCAGGGCGACAGCCCGGATTGCGAATACCGGCGGCGATTGCGGGAGCGCCAAAGGCGCGGATCAATCGGCTTTCATGCCGTGGTGGTGCGCCGCCAGGCGCATGGAGGTTTAGATAAAAAAGAACAGGAGAACAACCACATGAAACACACACAGATCGTTGCAAAAGCAAAACCGGAAAGGGCCGAAAAAAGGAGCGCCGCCGTTGCCGCCCTTTTTTCCTGCATTCTGACCCTTTGTCCCCTGACAGCCTGCGGACAGGCAAAGCTTGAGAATGTTGAGGTCACACCGATTCCGATCACCCAGTCGGATCAGGCAGAAACAGCATCTCAGACTCCCCCCAAGCAGGAGCAGACTCCACAGACCGGACAGGACACAGCACCCCTCCAGCCTGCCGAAACACAGGCCGCAGGCGATCAGACTGACTCTGTGCTACAGCCCGACACTGACGCTTCCGGCAATACGGACGGGCAAAACGATGAAATCATGACAACACCGCAATCCGAAGCGTCCGCCTCACAGAGCACGCCGGATTTCTATGGAAGCTGGCAGATTACAGACTGCCTTTTCTGTTCGGTATCCGCTCTGCCGCAGGAAGAAATCGACGAATTTCTCACCTGTCAGGTCACCTATCTGGCTGACGGTTTTTCCATAAACGGACAGCCGGTCGCGTTGACGGACTTCGGTTACACCTTCACAGATTATACGTTAACTGAGCTCCAGCAAAGCTTCCGGGTAGATCTGAGCCCATGGCAGACCGGGCGGACAGCGCTTTCCATGGGAGAAATTGTATCGGATGAAATTTTTTTCGGTTCCTCCTTCATTCCGGTGGATGCGGATACGCTCTGGATCTACTACGAGGGGGTATTTTTCCGGGCACATAGGGCATAAATATGACATGAATTCATTTTTCAAACGGCACAAAGGTCGTAATCCCCAGTTCCCTGCGGGTACGCTCCCCAAGCGCCCCATCCAGGCAGTCCACATAATCCTGCAGGGGCGCCTTTTCCACCACACAGCGCTTCAGATTGCGAAGCTTTTGCGGGATCTGAAGCGTCTGTGCCTGCTGCCCCGTCCATATCTCCAGCTCCTCAAGCGCCGTCAGCCTCTCCAGCGCGGACAGCTCCGTAATATCCCCGATCTGCATCCGCAGCGCATACAATCCGCCCAGACAGGCTATATCCTCCACCAGCGCGTCCCCGCTGCCGATGGCTTTCCAGTCCGTTTCATACCGCACGCCGTTTACACTGCAAAAATCGTATCCGGCGCACTCTAATGCCTCCAGCGTTTCGATCTGCAAAAGATCGTTGTAACGGATATCGCCCTCCAGATTCAGCGCCTTTTTCAGAATTGCCGGAAGCACAGGCTCCTTCCATGCGATGACAAAATCCTCTTCTATCGCCTCCGGCTCCTTTTTCAGTCTCCATGCGGAACCGTTTGCATATTCCCAGGCGAGCACAAAGGGATTATGAAGCTGCGGGTATGCCCACACCTCCATTCCCCGGTATTCCCCGTTCTTTTCTCCAAAGCCCATGTGCCGCTCTTCCTCATACTCCTCGTAGGTCACCGCCGTATACAACGTCAGCCTGCCGATATCCGGCACAAATTCCGCCGGTCCCAGCCCGATAAATTCCATCAGGTTTTTCTCACCGAACCGATATGCCGCGCTCACCACCTGGCGCGCGCCCTCCTGATCCGTAAAAACACAGCAAAAGGCATAGACCTCCCTGCCGTCCTCCACCCGGTATTTTTCAAAGGAAAGCTCTTCCAGCGCATCGCCGAATACCGTTTGCGCCGTCTGTTCCATAGCTGCACAGACGCTGTCCCAGCTTTCGGACCAGGCGTCCTCTCCCATTTCATTATCCTCCACACCCCACAGCACCCGCGCCCGCCGGTCCGACCCGGAAAAGGTGCTTAAGCGGGCGTCCAGACTGCAGGTACCAAACGCCCAGTCGCCCTCCGGTATTTCAAAGCGGAAAGCCCCCATATCTTTCATATAATGCCCTTTTCCCCGCTGCATCCAGGGCTTTTGCAGATAAAAAACCCGGTCCGGCAGGGCAAGCCTCTGCCCAGGATAAATCAGGGACGGATTTTCCAGCCTGTTTTGGGCGGCGATCCCGGTCCACATGCCGCCGTCTCCATAAACCTCCATGGCGATTTTCCAGAGGCTGTCGCCCTTTTCTACGGTATGTGCTTCCAATTCCTCCGTAAGCTTCCGGTAGTGTTCGACATATCTGCCCGGACGGGAAAGCATCGCATAGTCGCCCGGCGTCTCCTCCGGCAGCCTGCCGCTTCCGCACAGCACCAGCAGCATGCAGACTGCGGACCAAATAAGCCCCGCCTGTCTTCTCATGCGGCGGACTGTCCCTTTTTTCAAAGCATGCCGTCCGCTCCTGCACTCCGTTGTCCGCTCTGCATCCTGTCTCATCCGAATACCCATGACGCCCTCCTGCTGTTTTCCCTGCATCCCGCCTGTATCATCCACACCGCCTGATCGGTGACCATCCGCTTTTCTCCCTTTTCCTCCACGAAAAGAGTGCCGATTTGGGCAGTTTCCTCTTCCTCCCAGTCCTCATCCTCCGCCTGGGAGTCTTCCGTGTTCTCATACTGCAGCATCCAGACGCTGTCCGCCCCGTAAAAGGCGTATTGGACAACATCCTGTCCCAGCTCCCGGACAGCTCCCTCCTGATAAAGCGCCAGCGTATGCAGATCCTTTTCTTCCCCAAAGCGATCCTGCTCTATGTCAAGCTGCCGATACGCCGCCCATAAATCCGCCTGCGCGTGCACAGGGATTTCCTCCTCTTCCTCTGTCATAAGCCCCTCAGCCAGAAAAAGAAGGGCGTCCGAGGTCCCGGACTTTTGCAGGCTTTCCAGCGCAATTTCCGCCGCAGTGGCGATCGCATCCGCATGCTCTACTCCATACAGCCTGACATAGCCCTCCAGTCCCAGATTCCTGCTGTAAAAAACCTCATTCCCAACCACGTAGCTTTCATCCGCCAGCTCTACCACCTTTTTGCAATTCCCGTCGCCATCCAGCGCATAGCGGCTTTCCAGATAGCCGTAATACACCTGATGCCCGTACCGCCTGTAATCGTTCTCCATCGTCGGGCTCACATACTGTATCAGATACAGCTGTTCCCCATCCGCAGAATAATCGTCGAAATCGACCAGCAGCACTCCATCCTGGGGCAGCTCCAAAGAAAAGAAACCATTTTTTCCGATTCCATAAGCACGGGAGCGCTTTTCAAGCGCCTCCCGCTCCCAGCAGGCCTCCAGCCCCCAGGCAAAAGCCTGCTCCCGATAGCCTTCGCCGTAATTGTCCAGATAATATTCATAGGAATGCAGCACATCTCCCGGCAGACTGTCGCCCAAAAGCTCGGAAAGGGGAATTTTCTCGAAGGAATCTTCCGGTATCATTTCCATGTAATAAACGTCCTTCGGCTCCCCCTCTTCGTCCGACATCGGTGCGGTCAGCACATAGCCCGCTGCTTCGTCGATCGTTTCTGCCGGAAAAACGGAAATATCCAGCACGCGCACCGTGCAATAGAAGGGATAATAGTCCTGTTCGATCTGTTCAAACAGCTCCCAGAGCCTTTGGGTATCCGCATCCTCTTCTCCTGCCTCCCGTTCAATCCAGTCTGCATACCGGACATGCTCTGCCGCCTCCATCACAAAGAGCAGATTTCCCTCTTTTCCCAAAGCGCCGATCGACTGCCGTCCGCTCTTACCGGCGTACACCTCCCGTTCCTCTCCCTCATCTCCAGTGACATATACTGCGCCATCCCGCGCATAAACCAGGCTGCCTGTCTCCTCATCCCGGTAAAGAACGGCATCCGCGCCCTTTGCCAAAAGCGTTGGCTCTTCCGGCGGCATACAGCGGTACAGACCGCCATCCATTCCATAAAAGATCACAAAATCTCCGTTTTTTCCCACCCGGAAGGGATCCGTACGCCTGCCGTCGATCTCCCCGATTTCCTGATGTCCTGTCCCGTCATAGCGGTATAGCACGCAGCGGGCGCAGGGCAGCGTTTCCTCCCCGACCTGCACGTTTCCGTCCACAGACGCTTTGCAGTACCAGACCGCCGCCTTTTCATCCACGCTGTAAAAAAGAACGCTTTCCGCGACCTTCTCTACTTCCTGCTCAGCCGAAAAATCCTTCCGGTACAGATCATAGCCAAAGGCGCGCACACAAATCCAATCCTCCAGCTCCTCTTCTGCCGCATAGGCGAGCATTTCCTCCCGTTCCTTTGCTCCGCTTCGCATGCCGTAGGCTTCCCATCCCATGTCCTGGGGAAAATACACGCTTTTATCGGGCGCTTCCCATACCACGCCCTGCAGCGCCCTTTCCTCGTTTGACACCCATTTCCGGTTCGCCTCATCCCACTCCTGCCAGTATTCCCAGGTCTCCCAATAGGGCTTTTCCACCTCTTCCCCGGATACAGCAAAAGCCCTGTCCGTCAGAAAAAGGGGCGCATCCTCCCCCTCCTTCCACAGACAGAGCCTGTTTTGGCTGTCCGTATAGGCAAAAAAATCCGCTGCGGGCGCAGGCTCCCGCTCCCCGTCCGCGCCCTTGTCAATTCCTGACAGCAGCGCGCACAGGGGCAGAAGCAGTGTGGCGGCTATGGAATAAAATTGCTTTTTCCCGATTCTGCACATGTTCTTCTCCGTAAATGATCTTCCTGCATGACAGCATGCCCGTTACTCCACTGTTTCATCAGGGCTGACGGTACGCCCGCATATGTACACAATCCCGATGAGAAGCACCACCGGATTTTTCAGAATCTGCATATCCAGCTCCGCGCCGGAAAGCACGAAAAACAGAATGGACAACGGCGTCGTCCACCGGTCAAGCCGTTCCATGAGCGCTTCTGAGGTCTTACAGACGTTGCAGAAAACCGTGCCTGTCATCATGCACATCAGCAGAAGAGAAAAGGAACAGTGCACCGGCCCGATATCAAATTCCGCCATGGAAACGCCCACTGGAGCAGATAGCCCGTGACGGCGGGCAGTCCCACTTTTTTCACAATGCGGGACATGAACAGTCCCCCAATCAACGCGATAGAAACACATAAAAGAATATTCTGCATAAAAAAACTCCCTTTCCCAGACTGTTTGGGATCGGGATCAGCTGCCTTTTGCAGTTGGTTGCTCAGGTCTTTGCAGCCTGCTTTTTACAAAAATAAAGATATCACCTTTTCCCATAAAATCAAGAGGAAGCCTTGTATTTTATTCAAAACATTGATTGTTATAGTGAAAATTTTTCCATTTGACTTTATAACGGTATACCGTTATACTGAAATAATCATATTATTTCTGAAGATTCCATTGATAGAAGGAAGGTAAGCTGTATGAATGTGAATAAACTGATGGAGCAGAAAGCTGTCACAAAATATAGGCTTTCCCAAAATAGCGGAGTTCCATATACTACGGTCTGTGATATATGTAATGGGA
>CAJUEL010000018.1 GCA_910585455.1 uncultured Eisenbergiella sp.
GGCGGTCTATCTCTTGTTTTCGGTTGCTTGCTTCTTTACCGTACATGAGCATTCAGCCAGGTCTGCGCGTTCATCGCGCGAGCCGTGAGAAATCGTACCGGCAGCACGCATTCGCCCTCCCGGTCGTTCTCCCCACCCCGTGAAAAGTAACGGCTTCCCGGCACGGTCAGGGCATCCCATCATAATTGCGCGCAAGCCATTTTGCCACGCCGTCCTCCTCATTTGACAGAATAACCGCCGTTGCCTTCTTCTTCAATTCTTCATGGGCATTTTCAACCGCATAGCTTTCATCCGCTATTTCAAACAGATCGATATCATTTTTTCCATCCCCAAAAGCAATCAGCTTATCGCATCCCAGAAGCTTTTGCAGGCGCTTTGCCGCATTCGCCTTCGACACGGATTCCGGCATAATTTCAAACCATTGCTCATTTGTATAAATATCAGTCTGATATACGCAGTGGTAACGGTCTTTCCAGGTATCATACAATGGCTTTAGCCTGTGCGGCTCACCGATACAGGTAATATAAAAAATTTTTCCCCGCTTCAAATCCGCCAAATCAGCCACCGCATTTGTCCTGACATCCCCTTTTCTGCTTTTCAGAAAAGCGCGCATTCCTCTGCTGCACAAATCCGGAACAAAGGAAAATTTCTCAACGCCGTCAATGTATGCGTAAACAATCGGATATACCTCATGCGCAAACAGATCGTCCAGAAGCGAACATACCGTTTCATCGAAATAGCTGGCAAGCAGGATTTCTTCCGTAACATTATCCATGACAAATGCCCCGTTATAAACGATCAGGGGAATCGCGACCCGGATTCCACCCGTCACCTTTTTTGCCGTCACAAAGGATCTGGCAGTCGCATATGAAAAAATCATGCCCTTTTCCGTCAGACTGTTTATCACCGCGTTCGTATATTCCGAGGTGGTTTCATCGCTTCTTAACAGTGTTCCATCCAGATCGGATACATATAGGCTGGCCATTTTTTCCCTCCAAAATCAAAATTTCTCATACGCAAGCCGCGGGGCATCGTCCTGTTCCACAAAAATTGTTCCGCAATGGACAAACCCCATTTCAGACAGCAAATTCTGCATGACAATATTATCCCCGTGGGTATCCACGCGAAGATGCCCACACCGCTGATATGCCCAATCCAGACAGAATTTCCCGATTCCCTTTACAGAGCCGTCACCAGCGAGGCGGTGCACCACGCCATAGGCGCTGTCATTTTGCCATTTTCCATCGATGATCCTGCGATATGTCGGCTCCACATCCTCTCCTGACCGAAAGAAAAACGTCCCCACAATTCTGTTTTCACAAACGCACACATAGCTCGTCCTGTGTAAAATATCCTCATAAATCACCTGTTCCGGAGGCCACTGCGTCACACCCCACTGATTTGGATTCCCGTGTTCCGCCATGAACCTTCTCGCGCATTCATATACTTCCATGATCCGTTCCAGGTCTCTGTTCGTCGTATGCCTTATTTCCATAAAAATCTCCATTCCAAAGCGCTTATACGACCGGGCGAAAGCATGGGCAGCCATCCCGGGCAATTCCCTGCGCTATAGCGCAATCCAGTAACGCTGTTGTATATGCCCGTCCTCTTCCACCTCATTTTCCAATACCCCGCCGTTTTTCATGATCGATTTCGCCGAGCCAATGTTATTTTTGTCACAACACATCAGGACCTTATCGATGCCGAGCTTTTTACACTCGTCCAGCGCCAATGCGATCATCGCTGTCGCATAGCCCTTTCTCCTTTCGCCTGGTCTGATCCCATCGCCGATATGCCCGCCTGTTTTCAGCAATCCCTCATTTAAATAATGGCGAATATTCACAGCTCCCACAAAGATATTTCTGTCCCTGTCAAGACAAAACAGGGTCGTATCCGGAACCCAGCCGTTTTTGACCGCTTCCTCTGCATCAAACGCATTCAGCTTTTCTAAGTAAACATCAAAATCATGGAAATCATGTATCCATATTTTGAACGGAGACATATCGGTATGGTGCTCAACGATATCCTTTTTCCATTCCGTCAGCATGTCAAACAGCTGCTCTTTGTATGCGCCGGTTAATCTGACAAGCTCAATATTCATCTGATTTTTCCCCTATAATTCCATACGGACAAAACAGCACCAAAAGAACTTTTTTATCATATCACAAACCACAAAATTTGTATAGATGCAAAACCGAACTTTTGTTCTTTTTATCCTGTGTCCGGAAGAAATTCTGTTACATCCAACACGACATCATTTTCCTGCACATTCCTTTCTACCCGTATGTAGCGCTTCCAAATCAAAACATTCCAGTGCCATAATGTCATGCCCTTCCAGCTTTCGAACGCCAATCCTCGTCTGCCTACAACATTCATCTCCCCAACAGCCCTTGCTTTCTGGGACAGATTATATTTTCTGAATGTCTTAGATTGACTCCTTGCATTCGTTCTCTGAAAATTCACAAAATTTCTTAGCCGTCTCACAGTAGTATTCATAATCTCCTATCCATTATTATTAGAAGTTCATCAAATGCTCCGCTTTAATTGCATATCCATATGCCTCCAGATTGACTTTACGCAAATATTTTAATTTTGTCATATCTGCAGTATAAAACTTTTGAGTGGCGAATTCCATAGGATCCTCGATTTTCTTATAAGGCTGTCTCTTCAACAGGCATGCAGCCATATACATGACTTTGGCAGCTCGTCCCACGGCTGTTTCCGGAGAATAGTTCTCTGCATAAATATGTCCCCGCAGATCACGTATCCCCTGTACATAGAAAGGATACTCTTCCGCAAAAAGAGCGCCGCGAGATGCAATACAGGCTGCCGACATATAAGTATCCTTAATTGCATCCCCCACTGTTATGTCATTTCCCCGATAAAAAATTTCTTCCGCTGCCACTCTAAAATATGTATTATACACCAGCTCAAAATCTGTAAATTCGTCCAACAATGTCCCGACATCGTACATCTGCTTCATCACTTCCATATCCTTTTTAGCATTTAATGGAATCCCAGTTGTATGCGGTGCGAATGCTGTCAGTTTGTCACCAAGAATACAGTTGATATCCGGTGTTTTTACCAGCAGGAATTCCGGCTCTGTTAATAACAGGTCATTTTTTATTTCACAGTCCACCACTCTGGCATAAGGATTTTCTGCAAATAAAATATCCAAAAGAATATAAATATCTTTTCCGGTAATCGGAGACTGGTAAGTAAATTTAAAATGCCTCTTTTCAATACTGTTTCTGCCAATTCGTACCTGTTCCTCGCATTGTTTAAATGGAAATATCGTCGATGCTTTAGAAATATATGTATCCACATCAGTATCTGGCGCAACAATGATATCTATATCTGTAGATAATCTCATAGGATGCTTTAACAAAAGGAGCAGGCAGGTGCCACCTTTGAAAATAAAAGGCATTTCTACCTGCCTGATCGCCTCTAACAAGCCAAATGCAAATACTGCCCTTTCTAAAAGCGCGGGATCTTTTTTACTTTGGTTCTGCAGCATCCGGATATGCGATTCATTAAAGTTTTCTTTCGTGAGCATAAATTTATTTCTCCGTTCTGAGTTTTATTGTTGTCTGGCTCTGAATGATTTTCAGAATATCATCTTTTACATGCCGCCGCTTTGCATAGCGGAACATCTGGCTTTCATCAACAATATATTTTTGAAACACCTGCTCCAGTACATCCGGGTATTCCGCCTCACTGAAGGTGGTCTTTATCACCCTCTCTGCCGTCATATCAACAAGCATTTTTTCAAGGCAGGTATGCCATATAGCCTTCTTTCCTTTCGGCGCTTCTGTAGGCAGCTTTCCTATAACGATAAAATCATCCTGCCAATATAAGTGATACTCCTTTACCGAAGGATTTAATAAAATCTTTCCTGGGAATTTTTCTTTCAATGTTTCAAACACAAAATCACCCAAATCTGCCTCGACAAACACAAAGACTGCATTATGAGCAATCTGATGATTTAAAAATTCATTCATCTGTACCAGTTCAAAAATCCGATATTCTAAAAAAGGGTGTTTTTCACAGATCATTTTTTGTATCTTTGCTGCAAGCTCTGAATATCCGTAATCATATATCGGCGCCTGGGCATCCGGAACACAATACAGATTCCTTCCAGCTCTCGCAATCTGCCCTGATTCCAACAAACGCTGCATTTTCAACTTATAAGACGCCTGACTCAGCCCTTTATATTGCTCTTCTAAAACCTGGAAAAGCTCCTGCCTGCCAAAGGGTTCCAGATTCTTTAATAAAGATATACCGCTTTCATTGATCATAAAATCATCTCCATTAGCATATCGGCATTTTTCATTTAAAAGTGCCGATATGCTATTCTTATCCTAAATCTTTTCCTTGCATTTGTCAATTAGCATATCGGCATTTTTATTTAAAAATGCCGATATGCTAAATCTATATTTACTATCTTTCGTATATCATGCCAATCATCAATTTAATTATGCAATATCAAGTAAGCGCGGCATCCTCATTATTTTTTTCAGAAAATTAAGTTTCTGCTGTTTACTCATTTTCTGTAAAAAAATCTACAAGACAAATTTCCAATGTCTTGTAGATCATAAATCTGCCTCTATTTCTTTTTCAAAATATTTCCCTTGACGAATTTTGTTCACAATTCCTATGATTCCACCCTGCTTTTCCAGTCCATACAGCGCAATATGCACAAGTCCATTCCGCCAATATTTCGCAACATCGCTCATCTCCGCAAAACGTTATTCCTGTTTGCTCCCAATTATTTCATTCACAATCTCTTCTACGCTCAGCGTACCGTCTATTACATAATCTGATGATGGTAAAATATCCTTTTGCATTTGAAGATAGGCTGCCCGCGCATATTTTAAATACACTTCCAGATCATGTCGTATCTCATCCGCTGTGGCATCGCTCATATCTCTTAAAATCCGTCTGGCCAAAGCCACATCGAGCGGCGTGTCAACAAAAAAAGCTGTATCAATGTACGGTCTGATTGTCTCATGGCAATACGCAAAGGGATAGTCCAATATCAGATAATCGCACATTCCCGCGGATTTGATTTTTAAAATGTCGTCTTCCAAAGGCTTTAAATTCCAGACCTGATAATTGGCCCCATCAAGTACCCATTGATGAAAGTCATCAACCTCCCCCTCAAAAGTATAATCGTCAAAATGCAACGATTGTGCATTCCCCAATCGCTTCTTTAGTTCATTGACAACCGTTGTTTTTCCACCGGCAGTAACCGCAGCAACAGAAATTATTTTCATATTTAACCCTCCTTCCAGGCCATTGAACCTGAATTTCAGTACCGTCCTCAGCTCCGTCGAGTGCGGACAGCCAGCCGGTCTGGTTCTCTCCCTTCCCTCCTTCTGGCCGGTGCAGACTGTTTTTGGGGCGCCTGATATCCGAAACAGGCAAATCCCCTCCAAAGTGCAGTCCGTTTCTGCCGCAAAAGCGGGAAAACGAACAACGTGAGTTCCCGCTTTTGCGCAGGAACGGCTGTACTTTGGAGGATGGATTTGCCGTTTCGGATATGGGCGCCCCAAAAACAGTCTGCACCGGCCAGAAGGAGGGAAGGGAGAGAACCAGACCGGCTGGCTGTCCGCCTTCGACGGTGCCGTGGGCAGTGACTGAATCTTACCCTCAACAGGACTTACAGATACTGCGCCACATCTCCCAGCCCTCTGACACCGATCAGCCGTATGCCATCCACATCCGGCATATTGGAAAGACACACCTGGGGCAGGATACAGGCAGAAAAACCGAGCTTTTTCGCCTCGTTCACCCGGGCCTGTGCCATGCTGACCGCCCGCACCTCACCGCTTAAGCCCACCTCGCCAAAGACCAGCACATCATCGGAAACAGGGCGGTTTTTAAAGCTGGACATGATCGCCATCACGATTCCCAGATCGATCGCCGGCTCGGTGATCCTGATACCGCCCGCGATGTTGACATAGGCGTCACAGCTGCCGATCTGCAGCCCCAGCCGCTTTTCCAGCACCGCCATCAGCAGGTTGACACGGTTAAAGTCCGTTCCCGTCGTCTGCCGCCTGGGAATGCCGAAATTGCTGTGACAGACCAGCGCCTGAATCTCCGTCAAAATCGGCCTGGTCCCTTCCATGGAACAGGAAACCACGGAGCCGCTGGCGCCTTTGGGTCTGCCGTTTAGCATGTATTCGGAAGGGTTTTTCACCTCCATAAGCCCTTCCTGCCGCATTTCAAATACGCCGATTTCATTGGTGGAGCCAAAACGGTTTTTCACGCCCCGCAAAATCCGGTAGGAAGCGTGACGATCGCCTTCAAAGTAAAGCACCGTATCCACCATATGCTCCAGCACCCGGGGACCTGCCACCGTCCCTTCCTTCGTCACATGTCCCACGATGAAGACGGAAATTCCCAGCCCCTTTGCCAGACGCAGCAAAACGCCGGTGGCTTCCCGCACCTGGGACACGCTGCCCGGCGCGGATGCCACCGATTCCTGATACATCGTCTGGATCGAGTCGATAATCACCACCTCCGGCTTGTCCGCCTCGATCACCGCCTCGATATCTCCCAGATTTGTCTCGCAATACAGCTTCAATATATCCGAAAATTCCCCGATGCGCTGGGCGCGCATTTTGATCTGGCGCAGGGACTCCTCTCCTGATATATAGAGAAGCCGCCTGTTTGCCTGTGCGAGGTTTTTGCACACCTGCAAAAGCAGCGTGGACTTTCCGATTCCCGGATCCCCTCCCACCAAAGTCAGCGAACCGGTGACGATACCGCCGCCCAGCACCCGATCCAGCTCTGCAATGCCTGTGGGAATCCTGCATTCTTCTTCCGTAGAAATCTCATTTAACACAGCAGGGCGGCTTTTTATGCCGCCCACACCCGCTGCCGTTGCTTTCTGACTCTTCACTTTGGCTGTGGGCTCCTCCACAAAGGAGTTCCATGCCCGGCATCCCGGGCACTGCCCCATCCACTTTGCGGATTCATATCCGCATTCCTGACAGAAAAATACCGTTTTCGTTTTCTCTTTTGCCATACTATTTTGTAATCTTTACCTGCACTTCCCCGAAGCCGGCCAGCTCCACGCTGACGCTCAGCTTGCCGCCCAGATTGGTGCGCACCTTTCCCGCCGCTTCTCCGTTTATCTCTACATCATATTCCGTATCATCCTCCAGACCCAGGGTGAGCTGCGCATCCTCGCTGCCCTCCACGACAAAGCTGACACCGTCCTCATTTTCCACAAAATGTCCCACGCTGGTGCCGGGCACGGACTCGTACACGAACATGCCGTTTCTCTCCAGCTTGGTGATTTCCCCGAAGGTTTTCACCTTATACTGATCACCGCCGCTTTCAAAGCCGTCCTTTTTGCCCTTTGCCGAAAGCAGATGATTGCCAAAGCTCAATGAGCCGTCCGCTTCCGTCCTGATCAGTTCTGTTACCGCCGCCATTTTTTTCTCCTCCTGTGTCTGTGATAAATTCCCGGTATATATGCTTCCGGTTCTCTGTTTATGATCTGCGCAGCATATGCCCCGTTACCATTCACAAAGTAAACGGTGACAATGCCCCGCCTGCTCTCACTTTTCCTTCACCTTAAACGTGATCTTTCCTTCCCGGAAGCCTGCGCTCACGCTGTCTCCTCCCTTCACCCTGCCGGAAAGGATTTCCTCCGCCAGCGCATCCTCGATCATCGTCTGGATCGCCCGCTTTAAGGGTCTTGCCCCCATCTTTAAGTCGCTGTGCTTCTCCACGATGTGCTCCTTAAGAGCTGCCGTAATCGTCAGGTGAATGTTCATCTGCTCTTTGCAGCGCTTCACCAGATTATCGGAAAGCAGGGTGATGATCTTTTTCATGTCCTCCCCGGTCAGCTGGTGGAACACCATGATCTCATCGATCCGGTTGATGAATTCCGGCTTGAACAGGCGTTTTACCTCTTCCATCACGCCGTTTTTCATCTTCTCATAGTTTTTATCCGCAGTCTCCTTTGCCGCAAATCCCAGATTTTTCGGATCCACGATGCGCTGTGCGCCCGCATTGGAGGTCATGATGATAACTGTATTTTTAAAGCTCACCTTCCTGCCTCTGGCATCGGTGATATGCCCATCGTCCAGCACCTGCAAAAGAATGTTGAACACGTCCGGATGCGCCTTTTCCACCTCGTCAAACAGCACCACGGAATAGGGGTTGCGGCGCACCTTTTCGGAAAGCTGCCCGCCTTCCTCAAAGCCCACATAGCCGGGAGGAGAACCGATCATTTTGGAAACGGAATGTCCCTCCATATATTCGGACATGTCCACCCGGATCAGCGCGTTTTCGGAGCCGAACATCGCTTCCGCCAACGCCTTGGAAAGCTCCGTCTTTCCCACGCCGGTAGGTCCCAGAAACAGGAAGGAGCCGATCGGCCTTTTGGGATCCTGCAGCCCCACCCTGCCCCGGCGCATCGCCTTCGCGACGGCGGTCACGGCTTCCTCCTGCCCCACCACCCGTTTATGGAGAATGGATTCCAGCTTCAAAAGCCGCTCTCCCTCTTTTTCCGTCAGCTTGCTCACCGGAATCTTCGTCCAGGTGGATACCACCTCCGCGATATCGTCCTCCGTCACAACGCAGGGCTCCTTTACCTTTTTCTTTTCCTGCTTTGCCAGCTGTCTCTCGTATTTCGCCAACAGCTCATCCTGCTTCTTTTTCAGCTCGCCCGCCTGGGAAAACACTTCCATCCGGATGGAGCGCTCGATCTGGGCGTCCAGCTTCCCGATTTCCGCAAGCAGCCCGTTTAATTCCTGGGGCGTCTGCATATTTTTCAGGCGGACGGCTGCGCCCGCCTCATCCATCAGGTCGATCGCCTTATCCGGCAGCTTTCTGTCATTGATATAGCGCTCGGAAAGAATCGCCGCAGCCTCCAGCGCTTCCGGCAGAATCTTCACCCGGTGATGCTCCTCGTACCGGGGGGCAATTCCCTTTAAAATCCCCACAGTTTCCAGGGCGGTGGGTTCCTCTACGGTCACAGGCTGGAACCGGCGTTCCAGCGCGGCATCCTTCTCGATATACTTCCGGTATTCCTCCAGCGTCGTCGCGCCGATCAGCTGGATCTCCCCTCTGGCCAGGGAGGGCTTTAAAATGTTGGAGGCGTCGATCGCTCCTTCCGCGCCGCCGGCGCCGATCAGGGTGTGCAGCTCATCCAGAAACAGCAGGATGTTGCCATCCTCAATCACCTCCCGGATCACCCGTTTGATGCGCTCCTCAAATTCACCGCGGTATTTGCTCCCGGCGACCATGCCGGACAGATCCAGCATGAGCACCCTTTTTTCCTTCACCGTATCCGGCACATTGCCCGCGACAATGCGCGCCGCCAGGCCCTCCACGATCGCTGTCTTTCCTACGCCCGGTTCTCCCACCAGACAGGGATTGTTCTTGGTCCGGCGGCTTAAAATCTGAACCGCCCGCATGATCTCTTCATCCCGCCCGATCACCGGGTCCAGCTTGCCTTCCTTCGCAAGCCTCGTCAGATCCCGGCTGTAAAGCTCCAGCGTGGCGGTGCCTCCCTTACGCCTCTGCTTTCTGGAAAGTTCCTCCTTATAGGCGTTCGGATCCATGCCGATGGCGGAAAGGGTATCCGCGCAAATTTTCTGGATGGACACGTTCAGCGTGTTCAGAATCCGCACCGCCACATTATCCCCATCCCCCAAAAGGGCCAGCAGAATGTGCTCCGTTCCTGTCAAAAGACTTCCCGTCTTCTGCGCCTGCTTATGGCTCGCCGCCAGCACCTCCTGCGCCCGGGGCGAATATCCGTCCCGCTCAGCCACAGGCGCATTGCTCTCCGGCGCAATCAGATCCCGGATCATCTCCCGGATTGCCTCCTCGCTCACGCCGTTGGAGGAAAGCACCTTCGCCGCAACGCCGCTTCCCTCCCGCAAAAGTCCCAAAAGCAGATGCTCCGTTCCCGTATAGCTCTGGTGCAGGCTCCGCGCCGCCCTGCCTGCCAGCAAAAGGGCGGTCCTCGCCTTATCCGTAAACTGTGCCTGCATAATCAATATCCTCCATATTCCTCATAAATCTCATCAATCAGAGCATGCACTTCCTGCCGGGAAATATTCTTACAGCTCGCCTTCGCCAGAATTACCCGCAGCTGTCCGCGCATCTCTTCCATATTCTGCAGACGGTCGGCATCAATGGCGATGACCGCGCCATGCCTTCTGTCCACCTTCACAAAGCCCTCCTGCTTCAAAACGGTATAGGCCTTATTCACCGTATGCATATTGATCCCGACGGATTCCGCCAGCTGCCGGACACTGGGCAGAACATCCCCCTCTTTGAGCCTGCTGGTTGCGATCCCGACAATAATCTGGTTGCGCAGCTGAATATACAGCGCTTCCTCACTGTTAAAATCCACCTCAATAAGCATGCCCGTTCCTCCCTGGTATCTCCCTGCAGCTTTCGCCGGTCTCCTGTTATAGGAACACTATAACAAAAATCCACTGTTCCGTCAACAGTGGATTTTGCATCACTTTATTTTAAATCAAGAAATTCAAACTCGAGATCGTCGTCATCCAGGAAATTTTTGGATTGCCAGTTTTTGTTGCTTTTCGCCGTCTTTGCGGTACGGCGCACCGGCTCTTCCTCTTCCTCATCCTCATCATCCTCGTCATCTTCATACCGGGCACGGCGGGATGCCTTTTCTGTAGAAGCCCTGCGCACAGGCGCCTTTTTCACGGGACGATATTCTTCCTCCTCGTCTTCCTCATCCTCGTCGTCTTCCTCTTCATCATCCTCATCGCGGCGACGGCCAAGTCTGCCGAAGCGGCGCTTCCTCGGCTCGTAATCCTCTTCGTCCTCATCGTCGTCATCATCTTCATCATCGTCGTCATAATCATAGTCATCATCATCCGAATTCCGAAGCTTTATGATCAGAACCGTCAGCACGATAATTAAAATCAGGATCACGACCGCCATGACAATGATAATCAGCTTAAACTTCCCGGTCTCTTCCTCCAGAAGCTTCTGATTGCTCTGGTTGGTTTCTTCTGCACCAAGGAGCGTATCCACGCGGTATTTATTGCCCATGATTCCGTCATAAAGATACCAGGCATTGGTACCCGTTCCTGTCCCGTCATCCTCATACTGAACAAAGAAATCATTCGACACAGCGGGCGCGGGATCTACCGGTTCCTCCGGCTGTTCTTCCGGCGCAGGCTCTGCCTCCGGAGGCGTCTGCTCCGTCATATGCGCTTCCACCATATCGGAACGGATATAACCGTTTACCGTATTTCCGTCACTTTCAAAGGTCACCGCATACCAGACTGTTCCGGAGCTGTCCTCTTTCTCGCCGGTAACGGTCAGTTCCATATTTCTGGTTGCCTTTCCCGCAACGCTGGCGCTGGTGGAGGCATCGCTTCTCACATTCACCCTGTCCTCGGTCACCGTCGCGCTGGTCACCGCCATCGTTGCGCCGGCCGCTTCACCGCCGCCTTCGCCCTCTCCTGCAATAACCTCCTGTCCTTCCTCATTTCCTGCGTCCGCCTCGCCGCCCTCTGCCGGGGTATCATCGCCGGCAGGCAGCGTGCCATTCGGATTGCTGCCCAGCGGCACCGCCTGCGCCTGCATGGGAGACGCCCAGAACAGAATGCCGGTCGCCGCAATACAGCACAGTCCGGCGGGCAAAGCGCGCAACAGTTTTTTGAGTTTCTCATTTCTTACGTTCATTTTTATAAACCTTTTCCTTTCAAATCCCACCGGCTCATGCCTCATCAATCGCTTTGCCGATGTCGTGTCTCATATATTTATTTGCAAAATCAACCCACTCCGTCGCGGCATAGGCATTCGCCCGCGCCTCCTGCAGGGTCGCGCCCTTCGCGGTGACGCCGAATACCCTGCCGCCGTTTGTGAGGATCGTATTGCCATCCTCCGCCAGCTTTGTTCCCGCATGGAAACAGTAATATCCGTCTTTTCCCTCAAAATTCTCAAGACCGCTGACCGGCAGTCCCTTCTCATATTTGACCGGATAGCCCTCCGACGCAAGCACCACACAGACTGCCGCATTGTCCTCAAACATAAGATCAAGATCGGACAGCGTCCCGTCGATACACGCTTCGCAGACGTCTATGATATCGTTCTTCATACGGCACAGCACCACCTGCGCTTCCGGATCTCCAAAGCGCGCGTTATATTCCAGCACCTTTGGACCGTCCGCTGTCAACATCAGCCCGAAGAATATGACGCCGCAGAAAGGTCTTCCCTCCTCTGCCAGAGCATCCACTGTTGCCTGGTAAATATGCTTTTGGCAGAATTCATCCACTTCCTTCGTGTAAAAGGGAGAGGGGGAGAAATTCCCCATGCCGCCCGTATTGGGTCCCTTATCGCCGTCCTGCGCCCGCTTATGATCCTGCGCCGAGGACATGATTTTGATCGTTTTGCCGTCCACAAAGGAAAGTACGGAAACCTCCCTTCCCGTCAGAAATTCCTCTATCACAAGGCGGTTCCCTGCGGAGCCGAATTTCCGCTCCGTCATGATGGCACAGACGCCGTCTTCCGCCTCCTGCAGCGTATTGCAAATCAAAACGCCCTTTCCCAGCGCCAGCCCGTCCGCCTTAAGCACGATGGGAAACTTCGCCTTCGTATGCAGATACTCCAGCGCATCCTCCGCCTCGTCAAAGGTCTCATACGCCGCCGTGGGAATCTGATATTTCTTCATCAGCTCCTTGGAAAATGCCTTGCTCCCCTCAATGATCGCCGCATTCTTTCGCGGACCAAAGGTGCGGATTCCCGCTTCCTCCAAAACGTCCACCAATCCGCCCACCAGCGGATCATCCATGCCCACGATCACCAGGTCGATCGCCTTCTCCTGCGCAAAATCCCTTATCTTATCAAATTCCATCGCGCCGATCGGCACACACTCCGCGATCTGTCCGATGCCCGCATTACCGGGGGCGCAGTAAATCTGATCCACCCTGTCGCTTTTTGCCACACTCATTGCGATGGCATGCTCCCTGCCGCCGCTTCCTATAATCAATACCTTCATATAATATATGCTTTCCCTTCTGTTACCTCTACCCTGCCGTTTGCGATCAGATCGATCGCCTGCGGCAGAATCTTCCATTCCGCCTGCTCCATCACCCGCTGCTGCAGCTCCCTGGGCGTATCCTGCTGGCAGACCTCCACAGCCTTCTGTAAAAGAATCGGTCCGGTGTCCATGCCGCCGTCCACAAAATGTACGGTCGCCCCGGTCACCTTCACCCCCCGCGCAAGCACCGCCTCATGCACCCGCAGCCCATAAAAGCCGACGCCGCAAAAGGAGGGAATCAGGGACGGATGGATATTGATAATCCGGTTTTCAAACGCTTCAATCATCGCGGCCGGAATCGCCACCAAAAAACCCGCCAGCACAATCAGATCCGGATTGATCCGCTTTACCCGGTCCGTAAAAGCCTGATTGAACAGCTCCCTGGTTTCATAGCTTTTGGGAGAAAGGCAAAGGGCTTCGATTCCCCTGCTGCGCGCACGCTCCAGCGCATAGGCGTTTTCATTGTTGCTGATTACGGTCTCCACCCTCGCGTTGGTGATGATACCGTGATCAATCGCATCCAGAATCGCCTGTAAATTGGTTCCCCCGCCGGAAACGCATACCAGTAGCCTCAGCATAGGGTCACTCCCTTTTCTCCTGCCTCCACGGAACCGATCACATAGGGGGTCTCCCCCGCCTGCCGCATCGCTTCCATAGCGCGTCCGGCATCCGCAGCGTCCACCGCCACGATCATGCCGATTCCCATGTTATAAGTATTGTACATGACCTTTTCGTCGATGTTCCCCTTCTTTGCAAGCAGTCCAAAAATCGCGGGCACGGGATAGCTGTCCTTCTGGATGACGGCACGGGTGTCTTCCTTTAACATACGGGGCACATTCTCATAAAAACCGCCGCCTGTGATATGGCTGCACGCCTTCACTGTCACGCCTGCATCCCTTACCGCCTGCAATGCCTTCACATAAATTCTGGTGGGCGTAAGGAGCGTTTCTCCCAATGTCCCGCCAAGCTCCTCATACCAGGTGTCCAGACTTTCCTTCGTCATGTCAAAAACCTTCCGCACCAGGGAAAATCCGTTGGAGTGCACGCCGGAGCTCGCCATGCCGATGAGCACATCGCCGGGCTTTAGATGTTCTCCCGTAATCAGATCCTTCTCGTCCACGATGCCCACCGCAAAACCGGCAAGATCATATTCCTCCTCGGGCATCAGCCCCGGATGCTCCGCCGTCTCACCGCCGATCAGCGCCGCCCCGGCCTGCTTACAGCCCTCCGCAACACCCTTGACAATGGCGGCGATCTTCTCCGGAATATTCTTGCCGCAGGCGATGTAATCCAGGAAAAAGAGCGGCTCGCCGCCCGCACATACGATATCATTGACGCACATCGCCACACAATCGATGCCGACCGTGTCATGCCTGTCCATCAAAAACGCCAGCTTGATCTTGGTGCCGACGCCGTCCGTCCCGGAAACCAGCGTGGGCTTTTCCATGCTCTTGAATTTTTCCATGGAAAATGCGCCGGAAAAACCGCCCAGTCCTCCCAGCACCTCAGGGCGCATCGTGCCCTTCACATACTGCTTCATCAGCTCCACGGACTGATAGCCCGCCTCAATGTCCACTCCCGAACTCTTATAATCCATTCTCATACCTCTCTGTCACAGCACAAAAACCGCTGCAGCCATTTGCACCGGTTTATTTTGTGTATTCCTTCCAGCCTGTCTGCGCAAGCCGCGCATCCTTTGCAAGCACATCATCCTTCATCTGCGCGCTGTATGCCTTCAGCTTATCCAGCAGAGCAGCATCGGAAACCGCAAGAATCTTCGCCGCCAGTATGCCGGCATTCGCGCCGCCGTTAATCGCCACGGTCGCCACCGGAATGCCTGAGGGCATCTGCACGATGGAATAGAGAGAATCCTGTCCTCCCAGAGAGGTCGTATGCATCGGAATCCCGATGACAGGCATCGGAAATAATGCCGCACACATCCCTGGCAGATGCGCCGCCATGCCCGCGCCCGCAATGATGACCTTCACACCGCGCTCCTCCGCAGTCTTTGCATATTCAAAAAAAGTATCCGGCATGCGGTGTGCGGATATAATGCGCATTTCATAAGAAATGTCGAACTTATCCAGAATTTCCGCCGCCTTGCGCATCACGGGCATATCGGAATCGCTGCCCATCACAATGCTGACCTGTGCCATATCCATATCCTCCCGGCCGCAAATGCTGTCGAAATCCGTCACGGCCTATCCTGTTACAGCGTACCAGACTTTTCTCTTTAATGCAAGCTCTTTCTTTCGTATCTGACAAAATGGTAGGTCAGATCAAAATAAGTCTGCTCCTCGCTGTCCGCTGTAATTTTCCAGTTTTCATCCCGGTCCAGATTGGGAAAATGGGCGTCTGCGTCATAGGCGTGATCGATCTTTGTCACATGCACCGTGTCACAATGTGGCAAAAGCTGCTCATACACGCTGCTGCCGCCGATCACGTAAATATCTTTGCTGGCATAGGGCTTTAACACCTCAAAAAGCTCCTCCAGGGAATGCGCTGCCACCGCATCCTTACAGGCGTAGGCCGGGTTGCGGCTCAGCACCACATTCAGCCTGTTGGGCAGCGGGCGGCCGCCCGGAAAGGTTTCCATCGTCTTTCTTCCCAGCACCACCACCTTGCCCGTTGTCTCCTGCCGGAACATCTTATGATCCGCCGGAATCCGCACCAGCAAATCTCCCTTATTGCCGATCGCCCAGTTTTCGTCCACCGCCACAATCGCGTTCATCCGCTTTTCTTCCTCCTGTTACTCTGTCACACCGCAATCGGAATATCCTGTATCTGTTCACCCGTCACATACTCCTCCAGCCGCACATCATTGCGCGTAAATTCATAAAAATCATGCACATCCGGATTGAGCCAGAATTTCGGCGCCGGATAAGGCGTCCTTTGTATCAATTCCTCTATGATGGGCACATGCCTGTCATAAATATGGGCATCCGCAATCACATGAAGCAGCTCCCCGGCCTCCATATCGCACACCTGCGCCAGCATATGCAAAAGCACCGCATACTGCACCACATTCCAGTTATTCGCCGCCAGCACGTCCTGAGAGCGCTGGTTTAGCACCGCATTCAGGGTCAGCCTCTCCTGCCCTTTTTTCTGCGTCACATTAAAGGTCATGCTGTAGGCGCAGGGATACAGGTTCATTTCATGCAGATCCTGATGGACATAGATGTTGGTCAGGATGCGGCGGGAAAAGGGATTGTTTTTCAGATCGTAGATCACCCGGTCCACCTGGTCAAACATCCCTTCCCGATACGCATGCTTTATCCCCAGCTGATAGCCATATGCCTTTCCAATGCTGCCGTCCCCGTCCGCCCATTCATCCCAGATGTGGCTGTGCAGATCATGGACATTGTTGGATTTTTGCTGCCAGATCCAGAGCATTTCATCCGTCGCGCTCTTTAACGCGGTGCGGCGCAGCGTCAAAGCCGGAAACTCTTTGGACAGATCATAGCGGTTGACAACGCCAAATTTCTTGATCGTATAGGCAGGCGTGCCGTCCGGCCAGTGTGGGCGCACCGCTTCCCCTTCCGTGCTGGTTCCGTTTTCCAGAATATCCCTGCACATATTGATAAAAACCGTATCCGCCATGCTCATCGCCATATTCTCCTTATTTCTGACTCCATTTGTCGCAGATCGCATTGATCTGATCCGCGAACTTTGACATATCCTTATTCGCCAGTCCGTCGCTGCGTTTGATGATTTCAAGCAGCCGCTGCCCCGCCGCCACCAGGCGCGCATATACGCCGCTGATTGTCGGCGCTTTTCCTTTCTTTTTGACAGGGATCGGTCCCGCTTCATACAGGAAGGTATCCGTAACCGGATCGAAAACCGTACCGCTGTAAGGGGCATAGGAACGGAAACCATGCTCATCATGCAGGCAGTTTGCAAACGCCATCGTCGAGGAATCCTCTCCATGCACCACAAACACCCTCGCCGGCTTCTTTTCAAAGCCATGTACCCAGCGCAGCAGCCCGTTCTTATCCGCGTGTCCGGACATGCCCGCAAGCCCTCTGATCTGCGCCCGCACATCCACGGTCTCTCCGAACAGCCGCATTTCCGTAGCGCCCTCCATCAGCGCCCGCCCCGGCGTTCCGATGGACTGATAGCCCACGAAAAGGATGGTACATTCCGGCCGCCACAGGTTATGCTTTAAGTGATGGCGGATACGCCCCGCGTCACACATGCCGGAGGCGGAAAGAATGACCTTGGGTTCCTCGTCAAAATTGATCGCCTTGGATTCCTCGCTGGTGATGGAGAGCTGCAGGCCTTTAAAGGAAATCGGATTGATGCCCTGATTGACCAGCTCCACCGCCGCCTCGTTGAAGCACTTTTTATCGTTTCTGGAGAAAATGCCCGTCGCCTCCACAGCCAGCGGGCTGTCCACATAGACCGGGAAATCGGGATGGTTTTTCACCAGCTTCTGTTCCTTGATGATCCGCAGAAAATACAGCATCTCCTGCGTCCTGCCCACGGCAAAGGAAGGAATCACCACATTGCCGCCTCTGTCAAAGGTTTCCTGTAAAATTTTGGACAGCTCTCCCACAAAGTCGGGGCGCTCTGTGGCATGCAGGCGCTCGCCATAGGTGGATTCCATGATCACATAGTCCGCTTCCGCTGTCGTCTTCGGATTCTTCATCAGCGGCAGATTATCATTGCCGATATCGCCGGAAAAAACAAACTTTTTGGTGACATCCCCTTCCTTCGCCCACACCTCAATGCTGGCGGAGCCCAACAGATGTCCCACATCGGTAAAGCGGATTTCCACATTGTCACAAACGGTGATCATCGTTTCATAGGGGCAGGGAACCAGCCGGCTGATCGCCGCCTCCGCATCCTCCATCGTGTAAAGGGGCTCCAATATTTCCATTCCGGAGGTACGCTTTGCCTTGCGGTTTTTCCATTCCGTCTCCTGCATCTGGATATGCGCACAGTCCCGCAGCATGATGCTGCACAAATCGGCAGTCGCCTCCGTCGTATAAATTTTGCCCTGAAAGCCCTTCGCGCACAAAAGCGGCAGCAGACCGGAGTGATCGATATGCGCATGTGTCAGAAATACATAGTCGATCATCGACTCCTCCACCGGAAGCGGACAGTTTTCAAACACGTTCACGCCCTGCTCCATGCCGTAATCCACCAGGATGTGCGTCCCGCCTGTTTCCAGATAATGACAGCTCCCTGTCACCTCATGGGTTGCGCCGATAAACTGTAGTTTCATAGATAGCCCTCCTTCTTCATTATGACGTATTCTATGCAATGCCTGCTGCCACCATGCTTTTTGCGGTCTGTGCGGTAAGGATACCGGCCTGTCCGCAAACAGGACACACCCTTATCCCTCTTTATCCTGATACCGCAAAAGCACCGGCGCCTTCAAAATCCCCATTCGCTTCAGCTGGTATTCCTTTGCGTATTCGTCTCCCGTTGTCCTCCAGGCGTTGGGGCCGCCCCAGGAAAGCTGGTCGTTACAGTTATGTACCATGCCAAAGGCGTTCGCCCGGTTTCCATAGGAATGGATGCGAATCTCATGCTCCCCTTCCTCCAGGTATCCAGGCGCTGTCTCATAGGGAGCCAGCATGACAGGACCCCAGTCCTTTCCGTCCACCCACACGCGCAGCAGCGGGCTTCTGAATTTGCTGATGCGAAGGCTATACTGCCCTGCCTGTGTGTATGTCCGGCAGACATATTCCATATTTCCTGCAAAAAACGGGAATCCCTGCCCGGTATAATCCCCGAAATAAAGCTTTTGGGGCTTTGCGGTCACGATGCTTTGATCGCCGGCAAGGCGCACGCCGAAATCTCCCAGCAGATAGCACCATTCCAGGTCGGTCTTTTCTCCATAAGGAATCCGCAGAACAATTTCCGCCGTCCCGCTGTCAAGCGCCGGAAGACGCATTTTTTTGATGCAGGCATCCACAAAATATCCGTCCTCCTCCAAAAGGAGCAGTTCCCCATTTACAAAAATCTGCCATCCTTCCTGATATTCCAGCGCGAGCGCTGCGTCCTGCACCTCCGTTTCCGATGCGATTAAAAACTTTAATTCCACCACATGCTCCGGCTTTTTCTTTTCCACCGTCCAGGGCTGGGCGACCGCATCCATTCTCTTCGGATATCCCAGCAGCCCCCGCAGCGCATCATCGATGAGCAAAATGCCTTCCCGCTCCTGCCAGTCGCCGTCATCCAGCCGCCAGTATGCCGTATCCAGAAGCATGACGTTTGGCTCGGATAAAGAATAGCCCTCCGGCTGTCCCAGATCAGATGCCTGTGCGATTCTCTTCTGCCCGCTATCGCTCCCAGAGCTATCGCTTTCTTCCAAAAATGCTACGCTGGCATGCGCTCTACCAGACACTGCGCTGCCGCATTCCCCGCAGAATGCGCCGCTCTCCTTTTTGTCCGCGCCGGCGCTGCAAAGCCGTAGCAAAAAGCTGTCATGCTCCCACGCCGCCAGGCGGATGATCGTCTTTCCGTTTTCTATGGTGTATAAAGCCTTATGTATCCTGCCCGTAAGCGTGTCATAGAAACGCACGTCGTATGCGCCGGGCACAAGAACCTCCAGCTCCTCTGCGCTGCCCACATCCGGGTTTTGCTGAGCCTTTCCGTTGGCGATAAACAGCCACAAATCTCCCTGCACTCTGCGCAGCTGATACAGCCATCTTCTTGCCTCTTCTCCTTCCCGGTTCCGGATACGGACCAGACGGAATTCCTCCATGACGTTGCGCAGCGCACCCCGCTCATAGGGAATCCTTTGGGCGATCTTTAAAAGCCCTGCCGCGCCGTCGTCCGGCATGCCGTCCAGACAGGAAGGCGCAGTGCCCATCATCACAACGCGCCCGCCTCTTTGGGCAAAGCTGCACAAAGCCTCCAGCGTCGTCCTGCGCAGCGTTTCGCATCCGGGAACGATCACCACATCGTACCGCATATTCCCCACCTGCAGCACAGGCCTGCTGCATTCCCGCACCTGCGTCGGCAGCAGAGATTCCGCAATGAAATCAAAATCAAAATGCTCAAATAAAAGCCACTGGGTCAGTCCCGCAAACCGATCCTCCATTTCCTGACAGATGACCTCGTTTTGCTCCTTCGGACCATAATGAAGCCAATAGCTTTCGATGGGATGGATCACGCCGATTTTCACCACCGGTTCTCCCTGCATGAGCACCGTGTTCAGCCGGGCGTAATGATCCTCCAGCAGGCGATATTCCCGATACCAGGGCGACTGATAAAAGATGGATGCGGGATAATCCCGCTTTGCCTCTCCCGCCATGCTCATCCAGGACAGATGGGGCACCCGTCTGGTCACGCCCAGCGCCGCCTGCCAGTCTCCCTGCAGCTTATGCCGCCTGAAATCATAATCCCAGTTCGTCACACCGTAAAGCTCACTGAGCACCCCTTCCCTGCCGTACTGATGCGCCGCGCTCTGCGCCTGTTTGGCGGTGGTATATTCCCGGCTGTCACACAGCATATCAATGCCCGGAAGCTGGAAGCTTCGATAGGAACGCATCGCCTCGCCCAGCGCCGCCGTCTGGCTGCGCAGCGTGGGCTCCTCCATCATATGTCCTGTCAGCCACAGCCCGTGATCACAACACCAGCTGCCCAGCGTGTCCGCAAAGGCGCTGGCAAACTGCTCCGCCAAAAGCTCATGATACCGGTAGCGAACGCCATGCCCCGCTGCATCCTCCGTCTCCCAGATCACCTCCGGCAGGCGGTCAAAAAAGCTTTCCCCATACTGCGCCTGATAGCGCGCCTCAAAGCTTTCCGTATAAGGCAGCACAATATCACATTTTTCATCGGCACGTCCCATCTGCGTCTTGTGGGAAAACTGCGGCTCATCCGTAAAAATGGAGGGCACACATTTGCCGAAATCCTCTTTTAAAAGCTCGTAATACTTCTCATGCGTTTCTTTGATAAATTCCTGAATCGCCTCCGGATTCAGGGTATCCACATAGGTCTGATTGTTATACCAGGGGCTTTCCGTCGCCGTTTCCAGATACACATACCAGCAGTCCGCCGGGAGCTTTTCCGTGATATCCAGCCGTTCGTATTCTTTCAAAATGCCATCCTGCAATCCGATCCGGTATGCCGCCAGAAGCTTTCCCCTGCCGCTGATATCCGCCCGCGCGGAGGAATCATAGCACGCCTCTTTCTCCTTTCGTTCCTCATTGGAGACAGGCGTCAACACCAGATACCGGCTGCGGTATGCCTCATTCTTCGTCACCTTTCCGCCCGCCGCCCCCGACGGCCAGCGGTCCTCGTCGTACAGATAGGCGTACATATCATTCCGCTTCGCTTCTTCTGCACAGAATTTCACCATGGAAAGGAACTCTTCCTCCATATAGGGCGTATCCAGACCGGTCCTGCTGTGCATGTGAAAGCCGCCCATGCCCATTTCCTTAAAATAGCCGATCTGCTCCTTTAGCTGCTCCCGGTCCAGCTTTGTGTTCCACGCCCAGAAGGGCGCGCCCCTGTAGTAGCTGCCCGGATTTTGAAACAGGGCGTCAAACTGATTTTGTTTTGCTTTTTCCTGCATAACCGCTTCCCCCGATTTTTTATTTTTATCACGGGCAAAACCTGCCCGTTTTGACAGGTCAGGCTTCTTTTTTCTGTCTCCCATACGGTGACAGCACCATGCCAAGACCGCCCACCAAAGAGCAAATTGCACCGGCTATCTGGTAGCTGCGCGTCACGGATTCCATGATAAAGTAGTACTTATCCGTTTCCATGGAGCCGCCGTTGGCCTGTATCGCACGGCTCGCCGCTTCCATCCCCAGATTGGCGGCGCCGATCAGCAATGTCAGCCCCGCTATAAACAACACTATACCAATCACAGTAAAAATCTGAACCTTGCCTTTGTACATTCACACTAACCCCCATGTCGCCGCCTGGCGGCGTCTTTTGGACGCCTTGGAAAATCTCTTCACACTGCCTCCTGCCGCTACAGCTTCCATTTTCGCCACAATTCAAACAGACTCCGAATTGTAACGCGCATTTTCTTTTGTAACTATTTTACTATATTCCAACCAGTTTGACAATTCCTTTTCTTTCTCCATGCGCCATCTGCAGCAAAGCCGTTGCTTTTCATGGGGTGGGGAGAAAGACCGGGCGGGGCAGACGGGACAGGGAGCGGTCAAAAGATGGGCAGGCGGAGGACACAGACTGTTTCCTGACGCATTATCCGGAGCGGGAAATTCCACAAAATGACTGGCTATTCCTGAACGGGGCAGGGCGCAAAAAACTCACTGCGTTCAGACATTTTTGCGCCCTGTCCCAGGAATATCCTGCCATTTTTGGAATTTCTCCGCTCCGGATAAAAGCGTCAGGAAACAGTCTGTGTCCTCCGCCTGCCCATCTTTTGACCGCTCCCTGTCCCGTCTGCCCCGCCCGGCCTTTCTCCCCACCCCATGAAAAGTAACGCAAAGCCTGCGCCCATGTCCGCCGCAAGATGAAATAACCCGGAGTTCTGCATTGCAATAAACATTTATCTCACTCAATCAATCCGCTTTCCCTGTATCGCCGCAGGGTGCTTTCAATGGATTCCTCCAGTTCTTTTTCCACGCCGTAATAATGCGCTATTTTAAAAAGCTCCAGCATCGCCTGCCGCAGTTCATTGGCCAGATCCTCTTTTTTGGGCTCCCCATGCTTTTGCCGCTTTAGCCCGGAATCCTCCCACAAATTGATCTCCGATGCGACTTCTCCGCATTCCTCCAAAAGACGGGTCGCCATCTGATACGGCGCAACACCATTGGGAAACTTTTTATTCGATCCTTCCACCATTTTATAAAAACGCTCCATGCATATCACCTCCTTTTTGTTCTTTCCATTCATTTTCCAAAATTGACATTAGTATATCATCAGCGTATTTTTCACCCTCCTTAATGGCATCTCTTAAAATGCCTTCTCCCCTGAAATCAGCTTTCAAATATACTTTTCCCGCCCAAGGCTATGTTCAATATACATCATTTATATGCCTGTGACAACTTTTCTTTTATTCCTGATATACCCGCTCCTGACTGTTCACAGGTTATTTTCGTCGGCAATGTCATGAAGTCTGGCGGCGGGTGCCGGGAACAGAACGTCGGCGGAAGAATCGGAAACAGCCGGTCTTTCTCCGCAGCCTCCCCGTTCCCGATTCTGAAGCCGATGTTCCGTTCCCGGTGTCCGCCGCCAGACTTTATGACATTTTTCACGGAACAAGGAAGGACCGCCACAACGCTGCGGCGGTCCTTTGGGATTTCTTATATTGTTTTACTTGTAAACAGGTTTTTCACATGATCCACTTCCTGCTGTGTCGCCTTGCTTGCGGGCACATAGTAGGATTTTTCCCGTGCGAGCTGATACAGCTCCTCCTGAGACTGCTCGCAGGCAGCCCGAAACTGCTTCAAAGTCGTTTTCAATTCCTTGTTTTCGGTCTGGGGAATCATCTCGCCAAAGCGCACCAGCTCCCCGTTAATGCCGGTCAGCGTATCCGCCACCATTGTCTTGTCTTCAAACATGTCCCTCTCCAATCTGCCGCTCTGCTGCGGCGTGCTGCTGTCATGTCACTGCAAAAATTTCATCAATGCCTGCTTGTTTTCCATTGCGGACTTCGCGCCTTTTTCAAAAAACTGCTTCACCTTTTCATCCTGCGCGCAGCTCGCATATGCCTGCATTTTGCAATGGGTCGTGTCATAGCCGCCAATCAGATGGCGCAGATTCTGTAACTCCAGTTCTGACAGATTAGCCATATTCCTTCACCTCTTTCTGCGCAGTCCCGTCACATATCCGGAATTTGCATGGACCGCGCGGACACAAATCCGGTTTACGCTATTTATAGCAGACGGCAAAACGTTTCTTCTTTTGCCGTCTGCTGCGCCGATTTTGGCTGCGCAAAACGCAGCATATACCGGACAAAATCGTGCGCATCCCCCGGATGGGCTATAGTGGACGGCAGTTATTTTTGTCGTCCGCTATAGTATGCATGCTTTGCAAAGGATTTATGCCAGAAAAATTTTTTGCCCGTCATTTTTTTAATCTGCATGAAACTGTGTCACTCCCGTTTCTTCATACGGAATCTCAACCTCTACATAGCCCGTGGAATAAGGGGAAATTTCATAGGGCGACAGGTAAAATACGATTCCCGTCTCCGTAAAATAATATCCCACATCCGACATATCCCGCTCCTTGATCAGGTCCATCGCGTCCTCGTAAAAGTCCCCCTCTTCTCCCTGCGCCACTCTGTCCGCAAAGCGCGCCCGCAAAAGCTTCTCCCAATCCTCCTGCGTTTTGTCCGTCAGATCGGACAGCGCAACCTCCTGTCCGTCCGCAAGCCTGAAAACCCTGCCCTCACGGTAAGGCATACCGTGCGCGCCGCCCTCATACAGATAAGCATCCGTCAAAACGCTCAGATAACCGCCCCAGGTTTTCACGCTGGAAACCTCATAATGCTCCCACCAGGGTCCCTGCCATCCAATGTCCCGGCTTTCCCGGTAAACCTCCAGCGCGGACTGCCGGATAGAATTTTCATCGGTTTCATATTCGTTCAGCTTCTTATCTTTCCAATCCTCATAAAAGGCGTTGATCACTCTGCTGCCCACATCCTCTCCTTCCAAAACCGGATAGGCAAGCGTCACCTCAAAGATCGGCGTTTCGTCCTCCGCCTCATACTGCTTTTCCACACGCTCGATTTCATAGAGCACATCGCCGCTCGATCCGCCGATCAGCTGATCCTGCCCTGTTTCGCTTTCCGTCCCGCTCTCCGTCTGCTCCTCTTCCGCTGTTGTCTGCCCTTGCGCGCTTTCGGTTTCCAGGTCGCTTCCCGTCTCCTGACCGCTTTGGGTCTCCTGATCGCTCTTTGGCGGATTGACTGTTTTTTTCCCACAGGCCGCGGCCAACACCGCCGCTTCTATGCAAAAGATGACCGCCAACATATACCATGCCTTTTTCATGCGCATTTCCTCTCTTTCCTTTTCGTGCCGCTCTATCATTTTTCACAGACCGCGCAATCCTGTCCGGTCTCAAGCACAGTTTTTCCATTTTCTGTAAAAGTTATACAGGCAGCGTTATGATTCAGAAAGGATTTGGGTCAATAATTTTGCTGCAGACTGAAAATCGGTTTTTCTGACTGTAAACAGCTTTTCGTTGATGGGTCATTTTATCCCCAACAAAGATTGCAAGTACATAAATACTTCCATTAGCGCAAAGTAGACTAAAGAAAAGAGCAGTATTCTGATAAATCCCTCCATATCGCCCATATCTACAATGTCCATAACCTGTTGCAACAAGATAGCGATAAACACATAGGACAAAGAACTAATAGCAGTAAATAATACGGTGAGAAACAGCGGAAGTTTGTATTGTTTTAAGTAGCGTATCATATAACAGTGTCCGCCTATTTTCTGTTCACAAACAAATCGCAGACAAGTCCTGCCGCACCCAAACCAAACAGACAGGTGGCGGCTGATTTATAGCCTTTTTCAGATAAGTGTGCAGCTCCTATCATCAGTCCAATTTCTGCCGCAGCAGATACAGACTTAGATACAAAGCGGAATGAACGTTTTTTCCATGCCTTATTTGCGGTGACTTCAATTTTGTTTGCTACGTTTTCGATTTTTTGGTCTAAGTTAGACATTATAATCTCCTTTCATACATTTAAGCGGTATGTATATGTTCAAAAAATAATACCTCACGAATGAATGTATTTGATTAAAAATAAAATCGCCTTTTTCAAGGCAATTTTATTCATGACAATAAAATTCTCGCAGGGCGTGAATTCTATTGTTTATTTGCCCTCGTTTAGATGTTCAAGGTAGTCTTGCAGCGTATCAAAAATTTCATCGTCAATAATTGGAAGTTTTATGCTATCCAAAAGGTATTTGATAAATGCAAATTTTGAAATCAGTTCTTCCGGTGTCGCAGGATAGACAGAGGGAATTAACCAAAAGTTTGTAAGTAACGGCAAAAGTTCGGAAAGTTCTTTTGCATATTCGGTCTGTATAGAGCCGTCCTCTATTCCCTCTTGAATAAACTGCAGCCAAAGAGGGGCAATCAATTTTCTGTTTGTGTCAGCCAGTTCTGCTAATAATCGGGGATTTTTCAAAAGAGGAATACTTTGCCTGCCAAGCTCTGTCCTATCAATATCTACATGGTTTAGCTTAATAACTTCCCGCATTTTTTGTAGACCGTTCAAGTTCTTCTGTTTTTGTACGGTAACAAACGGGTTATTATCAAAAAAGAGTTTTTCCCCTAATGCGTCAATAATTTCTTCTTTCGATTTGAAATGATGATAAATCGCTCCCTTAGTCAGTCCACCAAGCTCATTTACAATATCCTGAATAGTTGTATTGTCGTATCCTTTTTCCAGGAATAATCGCTGTGATACTTCCAATATCTTCTCAACGGTTACTTCTGGATATTTATTTCGTGCCACGCCAATCCTCCTTTCTACTATCATTCGTTTGGTATGTGACCCATTATATCCAGTGAAACAGATTTTGTCAACATACATTCAGCAGGTATTTATACCCCGTTTTACAAATTTTGTGTTGTTAATCGTTATACAGCGACGTATAATATAAAATATGAAATTGCAAAGAGAAAAGCGGCGACATGGGGGTAGCATGGCAAAAAGCGAAAGCAAACATAAAGTGTATCGATGACTGGGATTGTGATGATTATTCGGTTGATGAATCTGACAGCAATCACTGGCAGTTCAGGATATGCACGCAAAGAAGCTGCCTTAGAGCAGTTTGTGGTACAATTGAGTCACCACCACATGGATTAGAGATCAAGAAGATACTCGCTGGAATAATTGGCGAAGATAATTGCTATTTCTTCTGATAATGTCTTTGACAAATCGTTCTGAAGTGGACTTTCACCACAGAACACGGGCATGCCCATACCAAAAAAAGTATGCGCAAAGCGCAGAATCCACGCAAAGCGTGGATTCTGCCATCCTGAATCTGTCTTCAAAAATATTCTGCTTTAGCCGATCAGCCAGTCGTACATTTCCTGATATTTCTTCGCGGATACATACCAGGAGAAATCCGCCGCCATCGCTCTGTCCACGATCTTATTCCACTCGCGCTTCTTATCATAATAAATCTGTTCCGCATAACGGATGGTGGAAAGCATCTCATGGGCATTGTAATTGACGAAGGAAAAACCGGTTCCGGTCCCTTCATATTCATTGTAGGGCTGCACGGTATCCTTTAAGCCGCCCGTTTCCCGCACGATCGGCACGGTGCCATAGCGCAGGCTCATCAGCTGACTTAAGCCGCAGGGCTCAAACAGCGACGGCATCAAAAACGCATCGCACGCCGCATAAATCTTGTGGGACAGCTCCTCGGAATAATAAATCTGCGCGGAAACCTTGCCGCCGTATTTCCATTCAAAATGGCGGAACATATTCTCGTAGCGCTCTTCCCCGGTTCCCAGCACCACGATCTGTACATTGTCCTGACAAAGCTCATCCATCACATAGGCGATGAGGTCAAAGCCCTTCTGGTCCGTCAGACGGGACACGATGCCGATCATCATCGTCTTATCATTTTGCTCTAATCCCAGCTGTGCCTGCAGCGCCCGCTTGTTCTTGATCTTCTCCTTCCGGAAATTCACCGCATTATAGGGATTGACGATATACCGGTCCTTCTCAGGGCTGAAATCATCATAATCGATACCGTTGACGATGCCGCGCAGGTCGTTTGCCCTGGCGCGCATCAGCCCGTCCAGTCCTTCGCCGTAGAAGGCGGTTTTGATCTCATCCGCATAGGTATCGCTCACGGTGGTGATCGCATCCGCATATACAAGACCGCCCTTTAACAGGTTCGCGTCCTTGTATGCTTCCATCTTATCCGATGTAAAATAGTAATCCGGCAGCCCTGTGATCTCCTTCACATCCTTGATATTCCATTTCCCCTGGAACTTCAGATTGTGAATCGTCATGACAGTCTTGATGCCGCGGTAAAAGTCGCCGCCCGCAAACCTCTCATGCAGATATACCGGAATCAGCCCGGTCTGCCAGTCATGGCAGTGGATCAGATCCGGCTTAAAACCGATAACAGGCAGAATGGAAAGCGCTGCCTTTGAAAAAAATGCATATTTCTCTATTTCAAAGAGGGCGTTATCGCTGTAAGGCTTAAAGCCGTTGAAATAATATTCGTTATCCACAAAATAATATTTGATTCCGTCGTATTCCGCCTCCAGAATGCCCACGTATTCATTCTTCCAATGAAAATCCATGTAAAAATGATCCCGATACTGCAGCATATCCTTCTTGTTCTGATGCATACAGGTATACTTGGGCAAAATGACGCGCACATCGTAATACTCCTTGTCAAGGCATTTCGGCAGCGAACCGACAACATCAGCAAGACCGCCTGTTTTGATAAAAGGCACGCCCTCCGACGCTACGAACAAAATGTTTCTCATGATAAGAGTCCTCCCAATAGATGAATCGTAGTAAAGCATGTAACCTTTTTCTATTATACACCATTCATCTCCAATAGAAAAGGACTTTTTTTACGCTTTGGCGTAACAAACCCGACCGGCTGTGCTCCTCACCCCGTGAAAAGTAACCGGCCGGCCATCCATTACGCCTTGTACTGCAGGCGGATTTTGTCCGCGATCAGGGCGATGAACTCCGAATTCGTCGGCTTTCCCTTGCCCGTATTGATCGTATAGCCAAAGAGCGCATCCAGCGTTTCCATCCGCCCTCTGTTCCACGCGACCTCAATGGCATGTCGGATGGCACGCTCCACACGGCTTGATGTGGTCTGATATTTTGTGGCGATTGTCGGATAGAGCGTCTTTGTGATGGAGCCGAGCATATCCATATCGTTGACCGACATCTGGATCGCGTCCCGCAGATACTGATATCCCTTGATGTGCGCCGGAACGCCGATTTCATGGATCATGTCCGTCACATCCTTTTCCAGGTCCCGCTCTGCCGCAAAGCTGTGCACAGTCTGTATGCCGTCCGCACTCTCTTCCTTCCCGTTCTGCGCCGGCACGGTAATCATAATCTGAAACTCTCTATTGTTTTTCATCAGATCGGTCAAAATCTGTACCACTCTTTCGCCTTCTTTTCCTGCTGTCATTGTAAGCTGTTCCATGATCATCCTCCATCCAGTCCTGGTATTTTCTGAAAAAACAGGCCCCGCCCGGTCCGCCGGACGTTCCCGTAAACACGCTCATTATAGGCATAAATGGAAAATTCTGCAAGAAAACGTCATCGCCATAAAACGCGTCCAATCCACAATTTTCGCTTCTTTTTTTTAAAACCTGCATCGATATTTCTCGATTTTTCCCGAAACAGCGCGAAAAAAGGAGAGGAAAAAGGGAAGATTCTGGAATTTGCGCGATGCCTGCAAACAAATACAAAAATGGCGCAGCAATCTTCTCTGCGCCATTTTTGCATTTTGCTCACAGCTGCTTCAGCTTCTCCACAAGCTCCCAGTACTCTGCTTCCAGACGCTCCTTCTCCTCCAGAGACGGCGCGTGCCCGAGCAGCCCGTTTAACCGGGCGAGTGAAAGCTCTGCCCGCATCCTTTCTTCCTGCGTCATGCGTTCCCGGGCATCCTTTGCCGCGTGGCGCTGCCGCTCCTGCTCTGCCTCATATTCCGCAAGCGTTCCGGAAAACTTAAAAACCTGCTGTTTCTCTATCCACAAAAGCTCCTGTGCGATATGCCGGACAAATTCCCGGTCATGGGAAACGAAAAGCACCGCCCCCTCATAGGCAAGCAGCTGCTTTTCCAGCGCCTTAATGGACACAAGATCCAGATAGTTTGTCGGCTCGTCCAGCAAAAGCACGTTGGCGGAGGATACGAAGAGCTGGGCAAACGCCAGCTTGATCCGCTCTCCGCCGCTGAGCACAGCCGCCCGCTTTCCCCAGTCATCCACACCAAACAGAAGTCCCGCCAGCACGCTTTTTACCACGGCAGGCTCCTGCACGCTGTACGCCATGGCATTTTCCAGCACCGTCCGCTCAGGCTCCAGCTGGGAAAAATCCTGTTTTAATACCCCGACCTTCACCTTCGGAACGATCCTGATGCCGTTTTCTGCTCCCGCGCAGGCATTTTCAATCAGCCGAAACAGGGTCGTTTTGCCGGACCCGTTTTCTCCGGTCAGCGCCGTCTTTTTCCGGTTACGGACTGAAAAAGAGGCATCCTTGAAAATCACATGGTCTCCATAGGAAAAGCTTACATGCTTCGCCTCCAGAATTCTGCGGCTTTCCGGCGGGTCGGTCCGGTCGAAGCGCAGGCGCATCGCCGTCTCCTGCGCCGGCTTTTCCTTCACCTCCATATGCTCGATGCGCTTTCTGACATTTTCCGCCGCCCGGTTCATGCTTTTTTGCCGTCCGCCGCTGTTGCGCCCGGAAACCGTCAGAAAATCCTGCAGATGCGCTTCCCGGGGCGTCATGTTTTTCGGAATTTTCACCATCCGCACCGCGCTCTCCTTTTTGCTCCGGTAGACAGCCTCCAGGCGCGCCTTTTCCTGCACATATTCCCCGTATTCCTTCTCCTTCGTCTGCCTCTCCTGCTCCCTGCTTTGCTCGTACGCCTGATAATTGCCCGGATATAACCTGATTTTTCCATCCGCCACCTCCAGAATCTGTGTGCATACCGCGTTCAACAGATTCCGGTCATGGCTGATGCACAAAAAGGTCTCCACGCGCGCAAGCTGCCCGATCAGCTGCCCGATCCCCTCCTGATCCAGATTCGCCGTCGGTTCGTCCAAAAGAAGCACATGCCTCTCTCCCCCAAAGGCCTCCGCCAGCTTTTGCCGCATTTCCTCTCCGCCGCTTACCACGCCAAAATCCTCCCGGTCCGGCACCTTCCACCGCTTTGCCTCGTAGCCGTTTTGCACGGCATCGGCACGCTTCTCCTGAAACTGCCTGCAGTAGGATATTTCCCCGAACCGCTCTGCGCGCCCTTCGTCCGGCTCCAGCGTTCCGGACAGGATTTCGAGCAGCGTGGTTTTTCCCGCGCCGTTTGCGCCGACCACGCCGATTTTGTCACCCGTATAAATGAGCAGGGAGTCCACCTCCAGCACGGTGCGGTCCCCATATCCTTTTTTTACGTTTTCCGCTTTCAATAACAGCATAAAAAAATCCCTCCCATCTGCGCCATGCCACACTCTGACATGGAAAAAGGGAGAGACTTCCTGACGCGCTGTCACGAAAAAAGGCGTTACTGTTCACTCTATGACCAGTAACAAAAAGACCATGCACAGAATATTCCCGCACAATGGCTCACACCCCGCCATCCGTAAAATGGACAGCGAAATTTTCAGGCGCTATGAAAAGATAACCCGGACAAAACGGCTCTGCCTGCTGCAGACCGCACCAGATGAACGCTTCCCGGTCAGGAAGCCTCCCCAGTATACAATTTGTCAGAAGTTATCTCCACAACACACCCTGCCACCGTACATGCAATGTTCTCTGCATGGTCCTTTCCTCATTCTCTGCGCGGGCGGATTAACCGCCCGACATGATGCAGTATAGCAAAAGTTTGGCACACCGTCAAGGGGAATGTTTGGGCTTTTTAATTTTCTCAAAGGGCAAACAGTAACGTAGCCAGAAAGCTTAATGCCGTGCCCAATAATGCTCTCCTGCTGTGCTTTTCGCCAAAAAACAGACGTCCCGCCAATGCCGCGAGCACGATCGTACCGCCTGTGATGACGGGATAAAGCACTGTGGACGGAAGATGGGCGGCGCTGACCAGCTGTAAAAAATAGCTGCCGTTGTCCATGGCGGCGGCACACAGCAGAAGCATGCCGCAGGTCAGCCCTTCTCTGCGCGGCAGCGCCGCCGTCTGGCCGGACTTTTTTGCCGCGCACCAGCCAATGGTGGACACTGCGCACAGCAGAGCCGCTTTGCTGATCAGGAAGCTGTTCGGTCCCAGGGTTTGCGGGCCGTTACTGTATATGTAGGAACCGATGCTCACCGATCCGTTAATCAGGAATATGGCGCAGCAGAGCGCAATGAAGCCCCTGGACAGCTTTTGCTGGCTCTCCTTCTTCGGCGTGACCGTGAGCACGAGGGCGATGGTCAGCAGAATGATTCCGCCCATGCGGGGAACCGTCAGACGGTCTCCCCGCAGGACGCCATACAAAAACGGCAAAAGCATGCCTCCCTGCATCTGGAATACGGTAAACAAAGAAAGCTGTCCTTTTCCATAGGCAGTAAAGCATACCGCCTCACTCAAAATTCCAAGGAAGCTCATAATCACTGCCATCAATATCGTGAAACCGTTCAGCTCCAGCGTAAAACCATTCAGAGAAAAAAACAGGCAAAAGCTTAAGAAAGAGGTAAAGGCCATCTTTCCTGTCACACTTTGTACGGTATATGGCACTTTGCTCCTATACAGCTTTCCGATGGAAAATGTGCCCGTGATACCCACATCCGCCAGGACCGCCAACACATAATACATACCCACTCCTCCCATTCGCACAAGCGTTTTAAGCTGCCCGTCAGACCTTATGATAGAAAATCATCCGGCAGCTGCGTTTCTCCAAAATCTCCAACGGCCATCCTTCCGTCAGCATCTTACCGGTCACCTGTCCCAACGCTCCTGCGTCCAGGTCCTCCAGCGCATATACAGCCTCCTGCTCCAGCATACGCAGCCTGACATCCATCAGGCGGATCTGGCTTTCCCCGCGCCTGTAGGCGACGATAACGCCGCGTCCCTGCTCCGGCTGATTTAACTGATATGCCATCCAGTCCTGGTCGCTTGCCGAGCAGCCGGTCAGAGGCCACATATCTCCTGTCGTATAGCTGCGCAGACGTTTTGCCTCCCTGAGGGACTGATTGTACCAGTCCCAGAATTCTTCCGGACTGTCTGCGGCGGGCATATCGGTATTCACCCCTGCTGCCAGCGCGCTGCGGAAGCGGTAGGTATCCATTGCAGCGGTGAGCACGCTGGTAGAATTTACCGGCACAAACCGGCTCAGATAATAGGTATGTAGCTGGGTGGCTGCAGGCCTGCCCAATAGTCCAAAGCAGCTGTAATCCGTACGGAACAGCGGAATGGAACGGCGCAGCGCCTCAAAATCCAGCCTGCGGCCTCCGCTGGCGCAGTTATCAATGATCAGGGACGGGAATTGTTCCCGCAGGTCATCCCACATCCTGTAAAAGCCCGCTACATAGCGCAATTCTGCAATTCCCCTTCGATCCGGACTATCCTGATAATTCCAGAAGGGCAAGGGACCGTAATTAAAATCGATGCGCAGCACCTGCATATCATAGCGTTCTATGGCATCCGCCAAAATCCCCGTGATCCAGCTACGCGCCTCGTCATTGCCAAGATCCAGCATCACATCGCCATCCTTTTGGCGCACACCGACATACCAGTCAGGATGATCCGCCACCCGCTGCGCGCAGGCGCGGCAGCGTTCCGGCTCATACCACAGCAAAAATCCGATGTCCAGCGCATGCACCGCATTGGCAATCTCCTCCATCCCCTGCGGGTATAATGCCCTGGAGGGCTGCCAGTCTCCGATCCCCGCATTGCGATACCAGCTGCCGTCATTCTCCACATTGCCAACGGCAACATTCCCATACCACCCCGCATCAATCCAATAGGTTTCGATTTCCAGCTGATGCTTTTTTACCATTTCAATGGTCTTAAGATGCCGGGAAGCGGGATTGCCGCCCCAGGTGCCCATACAGATTGGCGCCTCTATCGTTTTTCCACCCGTTTTCGGTACCACATGGGCAAATGCGAAACGGCGGTAGGCATTGAAAACCTCAAATTCATCCCCCCTGGCACGCATGACGAGCATATGCGGCAGCGTCACCTTTTCCCCGGGATGCAGCCGGAAGGACACATCCTCCATTCCCGCTGTAAAGCGCACTGCCCCGTCATCATTTGGACGGACCAGCTCTGCCCGCCATTGTCCGCTCCAGCCGATGGCAAAGGTGTACCCGTAATCCTCCATGAGCAGATGAAAATAAGGCATGACCATCGAGGAGGAGCGCCCACGGTCACAGCGCAGGTTACGCCTGGCATTGTGGAACAGCTGGGTGCGGTGTTCCATAAAATCACACATCTGTTCATTGGAGCCGTTATAATCCAGAAAAAACGGAGATGTGGCTCCGTCAAAAAGGATCTGAAAACGGGCAATATCCATCTGCGATATCAGATCGGAGTCATATCCGGAAATATTTTCGATCTGCAAATACCACTCCAGACAATCTACATCCCGGTAACGGCGCAGATGCAGCTCCAGACGCAATCCCTCTTCCGGCATCGCGCTCCATCTCTCCAGATCATATTCCTCCATGCATTCTTTGGAAATGCTCCAGCCCTGTTCCCCCAGCGCAGCATCCCTGTCTCCCAAAGTAAATCCCATGGGAAACTGCTCTCCAAAAAGCTCTTTGTATAATCGTTGTTTTTGCATACCTCTCGTTTCCTTTCTTTGTTTGTTATCCGCCATTGCGATATTCCGAGGGCGTCATTCCCGTATTCTTTTTAAACCATACCGAAAAATAATATTGATTGGGATATCCCACCATCTGACTGATTTCATATATCTTCAGCTCCGGGTCCCGCAGCAGCTGACGCGCCCTTTCCAGCCGCAGACCGGTCAGATGCTGACTGATGCTTTTTCCGGTTTCCTGCTTAAACAGCATGCTCACATAGCTGGGGCTCAAATACACCTCCCGGGCGATGCGTTCCAATCCCCCGTCCTCGTCGAATCCCACTTTTTCGCTCGCCTCAAAAATGCGTTGAATGATATGGCTGTTCTCCCGGTTCATCCGGGAAAACCGCATATCACGGAATTCCCGGAAAAGACCGCACAGCGCCTCCATGCCCTCCTGCTTCGTGCCCTCAATCAGCCGGGCATAGGTCTCCATGCACCGTTTTCCCGCAGTGGAAATATCGACGTCCATAATCCCTCTGAACAGTTCACGGGCATAAAGTCCCAGAACGCTGCAGGCCGCCGCCACAAACAGCTCCCGCTCCTCCAGCCGGTCAAGCGTTCTGCGCAATTCCTCCAGCTGTTCCCGCAAACGCCCTTCCTCCACACTGTAAAACAAGCCTTCTCCACAGGCAATGGCATCCGCCACCGCCTGTTCCTCCTGACATACGGATTCCGTGACGCCCGGATAGACATACACCTCATCCCTGCCCAGAAGAAAGCGCATATTCAATGCCCGGACCGCCTGCTGATAAAGGGTTGGCAGCGCCAGATACCCTTCCAGCGACTGGCTGACGCCCACAGTCACATCCCGTCCGCACTGCTTTTGCAGATCCAGAATCCGGTTTGCCGCCCGAAGCCATTCCCCGGTCCGGACCTGATCCGGCTCGCAGGCATCCGCCGAAACGACAGCCAAAAGGCTGTCACTCATGATCACACAAAGCATGTCCGGCATATCCCGCTCCACCAGGGCCTTGATCTCCCAGATGCCGATATCCGCCCCCTTTTGGAACAGATCAAATACCATGCAGGTAAACCACATATTTTCCTGCCAGTCCGGCAATATCCTGTGCAGCTGATTTGTCTGTTTCCGTATATCCCCCAGCAACAGCTGCATGACGACGCGCTCCCGCATATAGGGCAGGGAATCTGTAAGCAAAGCCTCCATCTCCGCCTGCATGCTGCTGTGGCTATGCGCGGACAATACCGCTTCCATCAGTTTTTTGTTATCCACAGGCTTGCTGATATAGTCAAAAACATTCAGCTTTAAGCCCGCGACCGCATACTCAAATTCACTGTACGCACTCATAAAAATCACCTGGAGCCGTGGAAAACGCTGTGTCGCATATCTGGTCAGTTCGATGCCGTCCATACGGGGCATTTTCACATCGGTGACCAGCACATCGATCCTGTCGGAAAGAAGCTCCTTCGCTTCCTCACCATCGTAGGCGTATCCACAGACCTCCACGCCGTTTTCCTTCCAGGGGATGGCGGTAGCCAGCGCACGCACCATCGCCCGGTTGTCATCTACCAAAAGAATCCTGATCATAGGCATCCGCCTCCTCCTGCGGTATTCCCCCATGGGGCATCTCAATCACAACACGGCCTCCTCCTCCCGGCAGATTTTCAAATTGCAGCCGGGCGCGCAAACCAAAATACAGCTTCAGCCTCCTTTCCACATTGTCCGTTCCGATCCCCCTTTTGGGCGCCTCTCCAGCTTCCCGCACCGCGAGCATTTCCTTGCTGAATCCCGGTCCATTATCTTCCACACAGATATAGACCCTGTCGTCCCTTGCAAAAGCGGATATCAGAATTTTTCCGCCCTCCCGCCTTTCCGTCACACCATGAACCACCGCATTCTCCACGATCGGCTGTAATAAAAACTTTGGAATGCGCGTATCGGACAGCGGCCCGGGCACATCAATCCGATAATCAAAAATCCCCTCATACACCAGCTGCTGAATATTCAGATAAGCATTCACAATCTCCAGCTCCTCCCGCAGAGTGATGCATACGTTTCCCTTATCCAGAGAACGCTTAAAGAAAGCCGCCAGCTCCATCAACAGCGCGGATGCCGTCGGGGCATCGTTCATTTCGATATACCCCTTGATGGACGCCAGCGCATTATACAGAAAATGGGAATTGATCTGCAAACGCAGAGCTTCCATCCGATACCGGCTTTCCCGCACAGCCATGTGGGCATTTTCTGCGCTCAATGCGCCAATCCGTTCCAGCATATGGTTATAGGCCTGTATCAGCACCGCGATTTCCCCATGCTCTCCTGGTTCCTCCCGTATATGAAGGCTCAATACGTCCGGCAGTGTGGAATGTATGGTGCTGCTTTCAATCATCTGCGCCAATGCCTGAATGCGGTTCGTGAGCGCTCTGGATATGACAAGCACCGCCAGTGTTCCACCGATACATGCCAGAGCGATCATGCCGAGTATGGTGGTCAGAATCGATTGCGCTTCCCTCCACCCATAAGAATCCGGCAGCTCCATAAACAGTAGCCAGTCGGAATGCGCCACCCTTTGGCTCAGATAAGTGGAATTTCCTTCCCGCCACAGGCGATGATCATACAAAGCCAGCGCCAGTTCCCCGCCCGTCTCCGTGTTGATCTTTGAAGCGTCGCCGCTAGACAACACCCTTCCCTGCCGGTTAATCAGATATAACGGCTGTAATCCGTCATCCTCCATAACCCATTCCGCCAACAGCTCCGTACTGTCCAGATCCAGTGAAATGACCGCCTCCACATAGTTGTCCGGTCCGTTTACCAAAAACCGCACCACCGAAAGGATCCAGTTTCCCTTTTCTGCATCGGAATTTGCGGGATACCGATATGTCTCTGCCAAATGAATCTGCTGGGTGCGATCCTGAATCATATCGCTGACCGGTAGCTCCCTCTCCAGACTGCCGTATCGAAACAGACGGATATTATCCGGCGGCAGCATGCCGCCTATGCCATGGGCAAAAATCCGCACGCGCATATAACCAAACTGCTGCTCCAACACATGTAAAAAGGTGCTGGTGGCGCGGTAATCCTCCATCTGCATTTCCGGCTGTTCATTCTGCTCCCCTCCCAACAGGGTCTGACGCACCGGCGTAAAATACAAAATCTGTTCCGTCACCTGTATGGCACGGTCCAGGGTATCCCCCACCTTTGCCGCCTCCTGCTCCAAAAGATTGCCGGCAATATCCAACTGGTGCTGACGGATGACTTTCCGTGTCCGGTAATAGCAAAACAGACCTGTGACCGTCAGGGTAATGACGGTCACAGGCACAAACAGGAGGATCATTCGCGTGCGCAATGAAGCGAATCGTTTTCTCAATTGCATAAAGGCTGCCTCCTATTCGATCCAGGAAGGCAGAAAGTTCCTGCCTTCCCGTGCTGTCACATCTATCGAATTCCCATACCCTCACAATATTGTGCGTTCTTTTCGGCATAAAAATCCTCATACCCCGCCTTATAAAGCTGTTCCACCATTTTATCCAGACCATCCTCCAGACCGACTTTTCCCGTTATGATGTTGACGACAGTCTCTTCCGCAATGGTCACCATATCCGAACGTACTGTTGCATCGGTTTCATATTTGTAATTGATAAACCCGTCACAATTCGTCCAGGTGACAGTGGTGGGAGGCTCTGCAAAAATTTTCTCCCACTCTGTTCCATAATGAAATTCTGTCAGCGGTATCCACCAATCGGAACGCAGATTTCCTTCCATACCGCCCAAACCTCCGCTCACTACGCGGTTACCGGAATCATCTTTGACAAACTCCACTTTTCCATCCTCGCCATAGTTCCAGTGCTTCCCTTCTACGCCCCAGTTTGCCAATGCGTAATTTTCATCTGATGCACAAATCCAGTTAAGAATCTTCATAACCTCCACCGGATATTTGGTAGTGGATACGATGCCTATGAACATGCCCGTTTCATAACCATACTGCCATGTGGTAGCGCCGCCATTTATATCATTGATCAACCCTGTAAGAAAAATCCATTCCTGTTTTTTATCCTCTTCCACAGGATAAGATGGATCCAGACCTGCCTTGCGGTCAGCAGTAACCTGAAAACCGTATCCTTCTCCAACACATACCACCCGGTCAGCAGCAACCAGCTGATTGGCATGGTCAAAGGTCGTGGTAAAAATTTCAGGATCAAGAATACCGGATGCATACAGTTCTACACTTCTTTGCAACGATTTGCGAAAATCTTCATCCTCCCAATAAACCCTCATGATTCCGCTGTCATCGCCCCCAACCCATTTTGCCATGGCATCACCTGTGGCATTGGTCAATGTCTGATTCTTATTTTCATCTACCAGATGGAAATTGAGCGGCCCCGAATTGTATATCCAGGAAATATGACCGGCCGTCATGCCGATCATGTCAGGCTCATTTTCACATACCACCTTAAGTCCTTCTATCAGCTCTGATACCGTTGTGGGCACTGTATCGATGCCGTATTTCCGGAATAAATCCATACGCAGCCATGTTCCGCAATAGAAAGGCACTGGTGACTGAATCGGGATCAGATAGCTTTTTCCGTCCGAACCACGGTAGGGATCCCACAATTTCTCATCCACCTGCTCCAACAAATCCCGCCCTTCTGTTTCCAGCATATCATCCAGGGGCAGCAACATTCCTTTCTCAATAAAAGTCTGCCATTCAGTCAACGGCATGTTGCTGGAGATCGCATCCAGCTCACCCGCTGCAATCTTGACCGCAATCTGATCGTTGCTGAAGGAGTCACTGGTGATCATCGTGATTTTGCAGTTGATGCCAAGGTCATTCCAGATGGCATCCTGCACTGCCTGCAGAGCTTCTTCTCCCTTTGCGGTGTTATAATCACCGTTTAAGGAAAAGAATTTCAGTTCAATGGGATCACCTCTGTCCACCTGGACGGCTGTCCCACTTTCATTTTCCTCACCGGCATTCTCTGTGCCCACAGCCTGATCGGCCGGTGGAGACGATGCCTGTGGCTGCGGCGATGCGCCACACCCTGCCAGCGTTGTCAGGCAAAGCGCAGATGTGAGAAATGCTGCAACGATTTTTTTGAACATACGTAATACCTCCCTTTTTATAAAGTTTTATATGCTACCGGCCGTCGGTCTTTATAAGGATATCCGAAACAGCCGGATAGTTTCCCCGATTTCACCCCTTCAAAGAACCCACCATCACGCCCTGCACAAAATATTTCTGCACAAAAGGGTATACCAGCAAAATGGGACCCACGCTGAAAATAATTGCCGTCATCTTCACAACCGCGCTGGGCGGCATACGGTTCTGCATGATTCCCGACGCCATCTTCGTAGCGTCAAGCGCCGCGGCATTGGTGGTAATGATATCCCGCAGAGCCATCTGCAAGGGGTACATTTTGGCATCGTTTAAATATAACAGAGCCGAATACCACTCATTCCAGTATCCCACCGCATAAAACAGACCGATGGTTGCAAAGGCCGCCTTGGACAACGGAAACATGATTTTAAACGCGATGCAGAAGTCACTGGCTCCATCCAGCACGGCGGATTCCTCAAGCTCTACAGGCAGCTGCTTAAAAAAAGTGCGCATGAGCATGGTGTTCCACACCGAGAGCGCCCCGGGCAGGATGATCGCCCAATAAGTATTGAGCAACCCCAGGGACTTGATCACCATGTAGGTGGGAATCATGCCGCCGCCAAAAAACATGGTAAACACCAGAAGATTGTTGATGAGCTTCCGCCCCGGCAAATCCTGACGGGCAATCCCATAAGCCAGCAGCGCTGTGGCGAACAGCGCGATCGCCGTTCCCGCGATGGTGATAAAAAAGGTCGCCCCATAGGCATCCTTGATTTTGGTTCCCCACTTCAAAAACATGACGTAATTATCCAGCGTAGGGCGTGACGGAATCACCAGCCCCCGGGATGTAAACTCCTGCTCCGATAACAGGGAGAGCGCAACCACATACAGAAAAGGCAGTAATGTGACGAGCCCCGCCGCCAGCAAAATGATCCGGATCACCCAGTTGAAAAATACGCGTTTCCCGCTTTTTTGTATAACCATATCCCATCCTCCTCCATCTCAAAACAGCCCGTCCTCTCCTGCACGCTTGACCAGCCAGTTCGATCCGGCCAGCAATACCAGCGCGATCACCCCCCGGAACAGTCCGACCGCCGCGCCAAAGCTTAACTGAAATTCCGTCAACCCCACACGGTAAACATAGGTATCAATGACATCGCCGATCGAATACAGACTGCTGTTTGTGCCGATATAACAAAACATCTGCTGAAAATCACTGTTCAACAGCCCGCCGATGTTTAGCAAAAGCATCATGACAATCAGGGGACGGATGGTGGGAAGCGTAATATACCATGCCTGTTTGAGCCGCCCGCACCCGTCAATGACGGCCGCTTCATACATATCGGTATTGATGCCGCTGATGGCCGCCAGATAGATGATGGAGGACCATCCAAAGCCTTTCCAGATGGAGCTGCCGATAATCATCGGATAAAAATATTGCTGTTCTCCCATAAAGTAGATGCTGCTTAATCCCTTCGCGACGCGCAGATTGTTGACCAGTCCCATCGTAGGGGAGAAAATCGCATCCATCAGCGCGATCGTCACGACCCAGGAAATGAAATACGGCATATAGCTGACCGTCTGAACCGTCTTTTTAAAAAATACGTTCCGCTCTTCATTCAGCAACAGGGCAAACACAATGGGCACCCAGAAACCGCAGACCAGCTTTGCCAGATTGATGAGCAGGGTATTTCTCATGATTCGTCCGAAATAAAAAGAATCAATAAATTTTTCAAACCATTTGAATCCCACCCATTCACTTTCCCAGAATCCCCGTATGCCCAGAATTGGATTAAAATCATTAAAGCACATGGTCAGCCCCGCCATGGGCAAATAGGCAAACAGCAGGACAAGGACAAGTCCGGGCAACATCATCAGATAAATCTGCCAATATCGCCTGACCCTGATCCAGAAGGATTTTTTACGAACTGTTACAGGCTTTTGCATATTCTCTCATCTCCTTTCGAATTAACTATATTTTAGTGGATGCCCGGCCATATCACAATTTTATTTCATCGTATTTTCCTTTCATTTCAACTTATTTCACATTTTTTTATGCAATTTTTCACTAACAACCCGGTATTTTGCTTATTTTTGCAAGCAGGAAGAACAGCCGGAAATAAACAAAAAACGGCGATGGAGCATTCTTTGCATCCATCGCCGCTTCCGCCTACACGCTTCAGCCCATATATTCCCCGTTATAGCTGACGAGCACCGCATTGTGAACCCCTTCCATTTCCGCCAGCGTATTGATAAAGTCCGTATTGTCCTCCTTTAAGCGGATTTCCAGATTCAGCTCCACCGCCCCCTTCTGCACGGTTTTGCTCTTCACCACACAACGCTCCACCATGCCCTTTAAAAATTCCGTCGCCCGCATCTCGCTCGCATGATTTTCACAGCTCAACACCACAATATAGGGAACCAGATGCGCCTTGCGGTTTACGAAAAGAAGCAAAACAATGCCGATGAACACACTGCCAAACACCGCCAGCGGTATCATGCCCGCCGCCAGCACGATGCCCGCCGCGATCGACCAGAATAAAAAGGCGATATCCAGCGGTTCCTTGATGGCAGTCCTGAACCGCACGATGGAAAGCGCGCCCACCATGCCCAGGGACAGCACCACGTTTGACGTCACCGCCAGAATGACCAGCGTGGTAATCATCGTCAGGGCGATCAGCGTGACGCCGAAGCCCGAGGAATACATCACGCCGGAAAAAGTCTTTTTATAGATAAAAAAGATAAATACCCCCAGCCCGAACGCCAGAAGCAGCGCCAGCACCATATCGAGCAGACTGACGCTGGTCACGTTTTCCAAAAAACCCGATTTAAAAATATCCTGAAAAGTCATATCAATTTCTCCTTATTCATTTTCTCTGATCAGATCATGTCTGCCTGTTTATTATAATTCAGACTCTGTCTGATTTGCAGCCCTGTTATATCAGCCATAGATCCGGCATGCCGCATACTTGGAAAAAGCGCTGCATCTGCGTGCCTCCAGCTGTACCGCATCCCGGATAATATCCGGCAGAAACGCGTCCCATTTCACTTCCAGAATGATGATCTCATCCCCGACAGGCGCCGTTGGGCAGTCCGGATTCAGAAAATCCGTACACAGCATTCCCGTGCGGATATGATAATCCAGCGTCACCCGGACATTGCCGGGTGCATAGACAAAGGGCTCCCGGGTATAATCCACGATCGTTTTCGGACGCAGCTGCTGTGTCTTCATTTTCCGGTAAAGCTCTGCCGCCAGCACATGCCCTTTTGACAGCATCCAGGAAGTATCCCCTGCCGCAAGGGCCTGCGCCTCCATTTTTGAAATTTCCTCGCTCCGCTTTGCCGTCAGATTGTTATACTTGCATTTTTTCTCCAGATGAATCAATGAAAGATCCCCGTTATAATAACGGATTCTGAATTTCTCCCGCCGGTTTATTCCGTCCAGCTTTTCATACAGCGCCCGGTTCGTGGGCGTATCGAAATACAGGCTGCGAATTTCATACCTGCCATTTTGGGCATGCGGATCTGACGATGCGACAAAGCGCAGCCTCTGCCGGATCGCCGCCGCATCCGACGCGTTGATTTCAATTTTCATTTCATGGCGATACTGCTCCATTCTCTCCTCCTTTCCCCTGTCAAATACCTGCTATCAGTGTAAAGGGAAAATTTGTATAAAGGATGTAGAAAATGTGTAAAAATTGTGTTTTTATCTTTGCAAACAGACTTGCCCTCCCTCCCGTAAAATGCTATGATAGTGAGCTGGCAGTTACGATTCAGGTCCAATATCAGGCAAAAAATGCGATCAGGCGCAGACAGCGGCGGCGGACAAACGGGAAGAGGCCGGCTGTTTCCGGGCCCGATATCCGATATGACACACAGGAGGAATTTTCCATGAATATCAGAAACAATTATAAGCATACCATAGCCGCCAGCTATATCGGCTATGTCACCCAGGCGATCGTCAATAACTTCGCCCCGTTGCTCTTTTTGACCTTCCATGACACTTACCAGATCCCGCTGGAAATGATCGGGCTTTTGGTGACCATAAATTTCGGCACACAGCTCATCGTCGATCTGGTTTCCGCCAAATATGTGGACAGGATCGGTTATCGTCCCGCCATCATACTCGCCCATGTATTTGCAGCCGCAGGGCTCGTGGGATTGGGCTTTTTGCCGGAGCTGTTTTCCAATCCCTATCCCGGCATCTGCCTTGCCGTCATTTTGTACGCGATCGGCGGCGGCCTGATCGAGGTTCTGATCAGCCCCATCGTGGAAGCCTGCCCGACGGACGGCAAATCCGCCGCCATGAGCCTTTTGCATTCCTTCTACTGCTGGGGCAGCGTTCTGGTCATTTTGGTTTCCACCCTTTTATTCGCCGTATGCGGCATGAATGCCTGGAAGCAGATCGCCTGCCTGTGGGCATGCATTCCTGCGCTCAACGCGATTTACTTCACGCAGGTTCCCATCGCGAGCCTGACGGAGGAAGGAAAAAGCATGGGCATCCGCGAGCTTCTCCATTCCGGCATTTTCTGGGTGCTCGCCCTGCTCATGGTCTGTGCAGGCGCTTCCGAGCTGTCCATGAGCCAGTGGGCATCCGCCTTCACCGAAAGCGGACTGCATATTTCCAAAACGTCAGGGGATCTGGCGGGTCCCTGCTTCTTTGCCGTGCTCATGGGATCCGCCCGGGTATTCCATGCAAAGCTTGCGGAAAAGCTCAACCTTTCCCGCTATATGGGCTTTTGCGCGCTGCTGTGCATCATCTCCTACCTGCTCGCCGCACTTTCCCCCATCGCCCTGCTTTCCCTGCTCGGATGCGGCCTCTGCGGCTTTTCTGTCGGCGTCATGTGGCCGGGCGTCTTCAGCATCGCCGCCGAAAAATGCCCCAGAGGCGGCACCGCCATGTTCGCCCTGCTGGCGCTGGCCGGAGATACCGGCTGTTCCGTCGGTCCTACCCTGGTCGGCTTCGTTTCCGCCGCCGCAAACGACAGCTTAAAAACCGGATTGCTGACCGCCGTCCTGTTTCCGGCTCTGCTGCTGTTTGGATTATTCCTTTCCAAAAAGGGAGTGCGCTAAAAGCGCACTCCCTTTTATCGCGGCAGAGCCTGTCCCGTTTTCAGACGCGGAAGCAGCTGCCTCCGACAAACTCCCGCACGATGGAATTGTTGGGCAGGTTTTCACTGCTCACACCTAAAAAGTAATCCAGAAACTTAAGCAGTCTTTTCGCCTCAAAATACTCCGGCTCATCCTTTCCGATGCTGTATAAAAGCGGCTCCGCGAAGGTCTTTAACACGCAAAGCTCATAGATGAGCACGGAATTGAACATCACATCCGCACTTTCCTGATAGGGGAAAATATTTTCCTCCTCCCCCCGGCGCACCGATGCCCAGCGGTCGATGGTCTGCTTCGCGGAAATTCCCCTCGTTCTGTCGTCCCGCACCATGCGGCGCAAAAGCCGTCCGTCCGTCGTGGGAATCCGGTTATGACCGTCCACATTCAGACTGGTCAGGGCGCTGATGTAAATGCGGAACTTGCTCTCCTTTGGCAGCGCATAAGACATTTTCTCATTCAGCCCGTGGATGCCCTCAATGACCAGAATATCCTCTTCGTCCAGCTTTAACGTCTTTCCGTTGTATTCCCGTCTGCCCGTTTTAAAATTAAAGGTCGGCATATCCACCTGCTTTCCTTCCAGCAGATTGCACATATCCTGATTGAACTGCTCTACATCGATCGCCTCGAGACACTCGAAATTATATTTTCCGTCCGCATCCTTCGGCGTTTTCTCCCGTTCCACGAAGTAATCATCCAATGCGATCGGATGGGGCTTTAATCCTCTGGCCTTTAGCTGAATCGAAAGCCGGTGAGAAAAGGTCGTCTTTCCTGAGGAAGAGGGTCCCGCAATCATTACGAACTTCACATGGGACCGGGCGGCAATTTCGTCCGCAATGTGTCCGATGCGGCTCTCCTGCATCGCCTCCTGCACCAGAATCAGCTCCGCCAGATCTCCGCCGCAGATCTTGTCGTTCAAATCTCCCACCGTGTCGATGCCGATCTGCTTACCCCAGTGCTCCGCTTCCACCAGCGTATCGAACAGCTTTCTTCTCTCTTCAAATGCCGGAACCTCCTCGGGCGCCTCTGCGGAGGGCAGCATCAGCATCACTCCTCCCTGATAGGCAACCAGCTCGAAGCAGGACAGATACCCCGTATCCGGCACCATATAACCATAGTAATAATCATAGTAACCGTCCAGGCAATATACATTCACATAGGAACCCCGGCGATACTTAAACAGCTTCACCTTATCCACCATGCCCTGTGAGGAAAACAGGCTGATCGCGTCATCCGTGGACCAGGCGGATTTTTCAAAAGGAAGCTTTGCCGCAACCAGCTCCCGCATTCTTTCCGAAACCTTTTTCACAAAAGCGTCATCCACCGCAAAGTCGCCCCGGGGAAAGCAAAACAGACCTTTTCCGATGGAAAACTCCATTTTCAGCCTGTTTTTCACCGGATCCTCCACCACGTCCGCCGCCGCCTTCATCAAAAGCATGGTTGCGCTCCTGACATAAGTGTCATGTCCGATTTTGTCCGCCGCGGTCAGAAAATGCACCTTCGCGCCATCCTTCGCTTCCTTGAAAAGCTCACGGATCTTTCCGTCCGCCACCGCCAGCAAAATTCTGTGCCCATAGCTTTCCTGCACGCTTTGTGCGATCTGTCCATATGTAACCTTTCCTGCAAAGGACAGCTCCTTTCCATTCACATTTACCGTCATGTCCCTGACTCCTTTCTTTTTATATTTCCGTTCTTTAAAATCGCTGTTACCGCCCGCTCAAGCGCAATCCGCCTGTAAAGCTCCTGCCTGCGCATTTCGATCCGTCCTGCCTTCAAAGAATTCTCTGCCGCCAGGGGCATCTGCTCCAGAAGCGCGGCATCCTGTTCCATTGTATGCTCCAGAAAGGAAAGTAGTACCCTGTTCTTTTGGGCGATCAGCACAGGACCGAAGCGGTCACAGGCTTCCCGGCAGCTGTCCTCTCTAAGCCCTGCCCGCGCAAGCGCCTCACACACGTCCCTCTCCAGTTCTGCCATTTTTTCCGAAGCGCTTTCCTCCTGCCTGCCGTTCCGGGCTTTGATCACCGGATAATACTTGCCCTCCTCCGCCACCATGGCTTCCTCCGTAATCACAAAACCATGATCGCCAAGCCACCGGCGCACCAGCCACACCTCGGACTGGGGCTCGAGAATCAACCAGGAAAGCTGCTGTGTCTTTTCGGGAAAACCCTCCAATATCCGGACCGTGAGTCTGCCGCCCATCCCTGCGGCTATCATGACGTCGGCTCCCGGACAGGCAGCCCGCACTTCTTTTCCCACCGGCACATTCTCAAGTCCGTCGGAAAGCACCGTCATGATGGTGTCGGACAGACCGCTTTCCAGAATATGCGCCTTCGCCGCCGCCAGCGGTCCCGGCCGCACATCCGCCGCGTAAACAAAGGGGCAGATGCCGTTTTGCGCCAGATAGATCGAAACAAAGCCGTGGTCACAGCCCACGTCCGCCGCGATGTGCCCGGCGGGCACCATCTGCGCCACGGCTTTCATTCTATTTGATAATTCCATATCGCTCTCCATTCGCTACGGGCTTCGCCCTTCGCTCATGCAGGACGCTCCGCAAATCCCGTCCATGACAGTGCTGCGATTTCATGCAGGCATGAATCGCAGCATTGCCATGGACGGCGCCCGCCTCGCTGTTAATCCAGGTAGTCCTTCAGTTTTCTGCTTCTGGAGGGGTGGCGGAGCTTGCGCAGGGCTTTGGCTTCGATCTGGCGGATGCGCTCACGGGTGACGGAAAATTCCTTTCCGACCTCCTCCAGCGTGCGCGCCCTGCCGTCATCCAGCCCGAACCGCAGACGCAGCACCTTCTGCTCCCGCTCTGTCAGGGTGCCCAGCACCTCCACCAGCTGTTCCTTAAGCAGGGTAAACGCCGCCGCGTCCGCGGGCACGGGCACCGCATCGTCCTGGATGAAATCCCCCAGGTGGCTGTCCTCTTCTTCCCCGATCGGGGTCTCCAGCGATACCGGTTCCTGAGAAATTTTTAAAATCTCCCGTACCCGGTCCACGGGCATATTCATTTCCTCGGCGATCTCCTCCGGAGTGGGTTCACGCCCCAGCTCCTGCAAAAGCTGTCTGCTGACGCGGATCAGCTTATTGATCGTCTCAACCATATGCACGGGAATCCGGATCGTCCTCGCCTGATCCGCAATCGCCCTGGTGATCGCCTGCCGGATCCACCAGGTCGCATAGGTGGAAAACTTATAGCCCTTGCGGTAATCGAATTTTTCCACCGCCTTAATGAGCCCCAGATTTCCCTCCTGAATCAAATCCAGAAACAGCATGCCGCGCCCCACATAGCGTTTCGCGATGCTGACGACCAGACGCAGATTCGCCTCCGCCAGACGCTTCTTGGCTTCCTCGTCTCCCGTCTCCATCCGCTGTGCCAGGTCAATTTCCTCTTCTGCGGAAAGCAGCGGCACCTTCCCGATTTCCTTTAAATACATGCGCACAGGATCTTCGATGCTGATGCCGTCCGGAATGGACAGATCCAGGTTTTCGATGTCCACGTCCCCTTCTTCTGCCAAAATAAGCTCTTCGTCCGGAATATCGTCGTCCTCCGTGATGCGCAGCACATCCACGTTGTTCTTTTCCAGAAGCTCCAGAATTTCGTCAAACTGCTCCTCCTCCAGGTGCAGCTCGGCGAAATAGTCGCTGATCTCCTGATACTCCAGCACATTTTTCTTTTTCTTCGCGATTGCGAGAAGGGCTTTCATTTTCTCGTCGAATTTCGCTCTTGTGTTTTCATCCATCATGTTCAAACATCCTTCCTGTGTCTGCTTCTATTGTTAACGCTATTTCCAGGAAATATGCGTTTTGCTAAGTTCTTCCAGCTGTTTCTTTCCCGCTATCACCCTCTGCAGGGCTGCAGCGTCGCTGCTCATCTGCGCGCAGTCGCGCTCATAGCTGTTTCTTTTCACGCTGTATACGATATCCTGCAGCGCCCGGTTCTGCGCCTGCTCATTTTCCAGATGCGCAAGCTTTTCGTGAAACAAAGATGCCACCTCCCGCTGCTCCTCCTCATCCTCAAACATGCTGATCAGGGAAGCGGGATTTAAGCTGCCTGCCTCGAGATCGGAAAAAAGCTTCTCCGCCACCTTCACATACAGCTCCTCCGTGAAATCCCCCGGAGAAATGTACTGCCTGATCTTTTGATACAGCTGAGGATATTCCACCAGCCAGGTGAGCAAAAGCTTCTGCGTCCTGCGCACATGATCCTGGGCAGTGGCTCTCTTTTGCACGCCGGATTTTGGCCGCTCCACCGGACGGGCCAATCCGGTCTGCATCGCGTAGCCCGCCACCAGCTTCCGCAGGCTATCAAAGCCGATGTGATATTTTTCGGCGATCGCCTCGATGTAATTTTCCCGCTCCACCTCTTCCGTAAACTCGCACAGCTTCTTCGCGATGGCGCGGTGAAATCTGGTTTTACCTTCCGGGTCACGGATATCGAATTCCCTTTGCAGCTGCCGTATCTCAAAAAAGAAGGAATTCTCCGCCTCATCGATCCGCTTTTGAAATTCCTCTGCCCCCAGGTTCTTGATGAATTCGTCTGGATCCTTATAGGGCTCTAAATTGATCACCTTTCCGGTCAGCCCCGCTTCCTTTAAAATGCCGATGGCGCGCAGCGCCGCATTGGTTCCCGCGCCGTCGCTGTCATAGGAAAGCAGCACCTCCTGCGCATAACGCTTCAAAAGGCTCGCCTGCCCGGAGGTAAACGCCGTTCCCAGCGATGCCACCGCCTGCGTAAAGCCCGCCTGATGCATGGCGATTACATCCATGTAGCCCTCACAGAGAATGATATTCCCCTTCCGGCTTGTCCATGCAAAATTCAGACCGTACAGATTCCTGCTCTTATCAAAAATCTCTGTTTCCGGTGAATTTAAGTACTTGGGCTTCCCGTCCCCCATCACCCGTCCGCCAAACCCGATCACCCGGTGATTGATATCCTGAATCGGGAACATGACCCGATTCCAGAATTTGTCGTACATGCCATGCTTTTCATCCACATTGCAAAGCCCTGCATCCCGGAGCTGATCCTCCGGATACCCCCTGGATTTTAAGTACCGGATCAGATCGTCGCTGTATTTATTGGCATAGCCCAGACCGAACTGGCGCATGGTTTCGTCGGACAGCTCTCTGCCCTTTAAATAGGCATAGCCGACGCTGCCCTGCTTTGCCCGCAGCTGATAATAAAAATATTTCGCCGCTTCCTTATTGATTTCCAAAAGCCGCGCCCTGCGGCTTTGCGCCCGCTTTTGCTCCTGGGACTCATCCGCCCTGGGAAGCGCCACTCCCGCCCGGTCAGCCAAAGACTTAAGCGCCTCCTGAAAGCTTAAATTTTCATATTCCATCAGGAACGTGATGACATTGCCTCCCGCGCCGCAGCCGAAGCAATAATACATCTGCTTGGGTCCCGATACGGAAAAAGAAGGGGATTTTTCGTTGTGAAACGGACACAGCCCGAAATGGTTGCTGCCCTTTTTCTGCAGCCGGACGTAGCCCGAAATCACATCCACAATATCATTTTTGGTCCTGACCTCCTCGATCAGTTCATCGGAATAATACATAGACCATCTCTTCCATTAGAAACCTTCCTGTGCCGTTTCCGACACACCGCCATATAAGAAAACCGGTTGCTCAGCCTGCCTTACTGCCACGACTTCGGAATAAAGATTTCCTCATATTTGGCAATGGCAAAGCGATCCGTCATCGCGCTGATATAGTCGCACACCACCCGCTCCCTGGGCTCTCCCTTCTCCATCAGCCTGCGGTGCTCCTTCGGCAAAAGCTCTGTCCGGTGCAGATAATAATCATAGAGCGTCTCCACCAGGATCTCCGCCTTGCCTTCCTCTCCCTTCGCCTCCGGATTCTGATAAACCCGCTGGAACATGAAGCTGCGCAGCTTCTGCATCGCCTCCTGCACCGGCTCCGACATGAAAATGCCGTTTTTCCCCTCGCTGGCGGATACAATGTCGTGAATAAAATGATCCAGCCGCTCCCCGGTGGTCCTGCCGATCACCTCCCGGATCTCTTCCGGGACATCCTCCTCCGTAAGAATTCCCGCCCGGATCGCATCATCCATATCGTGATGTATGTAAGCGATTTTGTCGGAAAAACGGACCACACATCCCTCCAGCGTCACCGGATGCCCCTTGGTCTGGTGATTCCGGATGCCGTCGCGCACCTCAAAGGTCAGGTTCAATCCCTGTCCCTCCTTCTCCAAAAGGTCCACCGTCCGCACGCTCTGCTCCGCATGGTCAAAGCCGTAGGGGCAGACGCGGTTCAATGCCCGTTCCCCGGCATGTCCAAAGGGCGTATGCCCCAGATCATGCCCCAGCGCGATCGCCTCCACCAGCTCTTCGTTCAAATGCAGCGCCTTCGCGATCGTCCTGGCATTCTGGGAAACCTCCAGCGTATGGGTCAGACGGGTGCGGTAATGATCCCCCAGCGGCGTCAGAAACACCTGGGTCTTATCCTTTAACCGCCGAAAGGACTTGCTGTGGATGATCCGGTCCCTGTCCCGCTGAAAAACCGGCCGGATATCGCATTGCTCTTCTTCCCGGAGCCTTCCGATGGAATTCCTGCTCAGGGTCGCATAGGGACTTAAATACTCTGCCTCCCACCCCTCCAGATTCTCACGGATATTCATTTGCGCCTCCCATCCGCCAAAAAAAGCGTATGCACAAACAACCTGTTACTTTATATATTCTGCACAAATCGAAAAAATCCTTTTTTTATCGGCAAATGTCAAAAATAAATTCCGCATTTTTCTCCATCGCCTCGTAAGCGGTCTTAAAAGGCGACATCTGAAACACATGCCACATGCCCTTATAGACGTCAATTTTCACCGATACGTTGGCTTTCACCAGCTTTTTGTGCAGATTTGTGGAATCCGATAACAGCATCTCGTTGTCCCCCACCTGAATATAAGTGGGCGGAAATCCCGTCATATCCCCGAAAAGCGGAGAAATATAAGGATCGTTCAGATCCTGCCCCTGCGCGTAGTTGTGGGTCATTTCCATCAGATAGGCGTGATTGAGCACCGGATCGAGGGCTTCCTTTGTGGTATGGCTTTTCCCGGAGGCTGTCAGATCCGTCCAGGGTGATAACAGCACCATGCCCCGGGGCAGAATCCGCCTCTGATCCTTTATGCGCAAAAGCAGCGACAGCGCCATATTGCCGCCCGCGGAATCCCCCGCCACGATCACATCCCGCGCGCCGTATCCTAAATACATCAGATAGTTCCACGCCTTTTGGGCATCCTCTGCCGCCGCAGGATAGGGGTGCTCCGGCGCCAGCCTGTAGTTGAAGCAGAACACATCCATGGAGGTGGACTCCGCCAGCTTCGTGGTCAGCGTCCTGGCATAGACCGTGCTTCCTGTGGAATACCCGCCGCCATGACAGTAGAGAATCACATACTTTTTCATGTGGGCGCGTTTCACCCGCACCCACTCGCCGCTCATGCCCTCCACTTCCACCGGAATGTATTCCACCGTCTTTTCCGTTCCCAAAAGCGCGCCGATCCGGTCCTGGGACTGCCTGTGCTTATCAATGTCCGGGTGCTCCACCATGCCGTGCACCTTGCGGATCACATTCATCAGCCCCTGATTTTGTTTTTCATTCACGATCCGTTCCTCCTGTGTAAAAACTGTTGTCTTTTTCCTGCCGGGTGGTGTATACTATAAAGAACGGCACCTCCAATGGTTATAGAAGGGAAAGGAATATGCCTATGCCAAAAAACACAAAAAAACCGGCAAAGGACTGGTATCGGCTGGATCTGTCCGCCATCGTCTATCCGACGCTGCAGCGCAGGGACTTTTCCTCCGTATACCGGATTTCGGTTCTTTTAAAAGATACGATACAACCGGATGTTTTACAGCGCGCCGCCGACATCGCCTTAAAGCGCTTTCCCACCTACAAGGTCGCCATGCGCAAAGGGCTTTTCTGGCGCTACCTGGAGCCCAACGACCGCCCAGGTCCCTTTGTGCAGAAGGATATCCGCAATTTCTGTATGCCCATGTCCTTTAAGGGAAACAACCGCTATATGATCCGGCTCTATTATTATGACCGGCGCATTTCCCTGGAGGCACACCACAGCCTGGGGGACGGCACCGGCGGCATGTATCTGCTCCAGACGATCGCCGCCGTCTATTTAAAGCTTCTCGGACACCCCATCCCGGCACAGTATTATGTCATGGACACGGATCATGCGCCGGATGAGGAGGAATTTGAGGACGCCTATATGCGCTATGCCAACGCCTCCGTCTGTCCCGACCGCCCTTCCGAAAAAACCTATCGGGTGCGGGGCACCCGGGAGCCTTCCCACACCTTTAACGTGATCGACGGCATTCTTTCCGTACAGGAAACGATGGCTGTCGCCAAACGGTATCAGGCAACGATCACGGAATATTTAAACGCCGTGCTTTTATACGCGCTGCTCCAGAAACAGGAGCACGATTTTCACATCAGACTCCGCCCTGTCCGCATCGCCATGCCGGTAAACCTGCGCCGCTTTTTCCCATCCCGGACATTGCGTAATTTCATCACCATGGTTTACCCCAGCATCGATCCGCGTCTGGGCGATTATACCTTTGAAGAAATCGTCACCCATGTCCACAACTACATGCGATATTATATTAATGAAAAATTCCTCCGGGGCGACATCACCACCAACGCCGCCACCAAGCGGAATCCCTTCATCCGGATCGTGCCACTTTTTATCAAGGATTTCGTGGTCCGCCTTTTTTATACGCGGGTACAGGACAAAAATTCCTCCGCCGGCCTGACCAACATGGGCGCCTTAAAGGTGCCGGATGAAATGAAGCCCTTTATCGAGCGCTTTGACATTTACATGGGAATGCCCTATTCCCAGCGCACCAACTGCGCCATCATCAGCTATGAGGACATCCTCACCATCAACTTTGCGAGCTGTATCATTGAAGCCGACGTGGAACGCCGCTTTTTTAAAAAGCTGGTGGAGGACGGCATTCATGTCAAAATTGAAAGCAACAGAAGCTTTGAGGAGGAATAGATATGTCTTATTGCGTCAACTGCGGTGTGGAGCTGGAAGCGTCCCTGGAGCGCTGTCCGCTGTGCAACACCCCCGTCATCAATCCGAATGAAGTGACACACACAAACGCCGTTCCGCCCTTTCCGAAGGAAAAGGGACAGGTTGAGGTCGTAAAAAGCAAGGATCTCGCCCTGCTTCTTTCGATTTCCCTGACCGCCACCGCCGTCGTCTGCGGCAGCTTAAACCTGCTCGTTTTTTCCCAGAGCGCCTGGTCCTTATATGTGATCGGCGCATGTCTGGTCCTCTGGGTGCTGGCGATTCCGGCGGTCATCTACACCCGGCTGCCGATCTATTTCTGCCTGCTGTTTGACGGGCTCTCGATCGGACTGTACCAATACCTGATCAGCTTTAACACCAAAAGCCATGTCTGGTTTTATGAGCTGGCAATGCCGCTGACCCTGCTCGCCACCGCCATCGCCCTGCTGTTTGCCCTGCTTTATAAAAAGGTATCCCGCTCCTTTTTGATGATCGGGCTGTACTTTTTCTCCTGCCTCGCGCTTCTGTGCGCCGGCATCGAGCTTTTGATCGAGCGGTTCTTTGAAACGCCCTTTCGGCTGACCTGGTCCGCCATTGTGCTCTCCATCTGCGTCGTCATCGATATCGCCCTGATCACCATTCTCTCCCGGGCCAGACTGCGCAATGCGGTGCGCAGAAGGCTGCATTTCTAGCAGCCTCCCAAACCGATCCCGGACTTGCCGCGGCCTGTCGCAAACCGTACCCTCCCATCCGGAGGGATGCGCGTTATGCCATCGCCGCTTCCGCGTCCTCCAGGCTCTTGTATCCATAAAAAGCCGTCTCATTGGCGATGATCTGCTTTAGCAGGTTGTCGCCTTTTTGCCAGGCGCTTTCCGTTTCCTGTAAAATCAGCTCCACCGTGCGGTCCGAATAGGTCAGATATTCTCCCTTTAAATAGCTTTCCGAGGAGGAACCGTCTGCGACAGAATCCTCCTGTGTCGTGAGCACCCTGCCGTTTGCGCGGATATGCGGATAATGCTCCAGCATCCAGCGATCCCACTCCACATGGATCCGGGAGAGCCGCTCCACCATCGCTGCCTTTTTCTCCGACACCTGCGGCAGATGCTCCCGGATCTGTTCATATTCCTCCGGATAGGTGGTCTCCATCATCCGCCCATACTTTTCAAATACGGGGTTTCTTCCTTCCTTTTCCGCCTCCTTCAAATCCGCCAGATAGCTGTCCAGCACGTCGTCCGAATAAACCATCCACTGGCTCATGCGCATCTTGAAAAAGGTGTCCGGATCGTCCTGGCAGGACGCCCTGCCGCCGGTGTTATGCACCTTTTGAAAAAACTCCCATTCCATGGAAGCGATGTCAAAAATCAGCTGTTCCCTCGCCGTTACCTCCGCCATACCAAATCCCTCCCTGCTCTAAAGTGTGCTTCTGTATCATACAAAAAAGTGTGCGCAAAACGCACACACTGCGTCGAGCGCGGTTGCCGACAGGCAACTTTTTCCTCGCGCGCGAGTACGCATTAACGCCTTTTTTGTACGATAGGAACCGAAGTTTCCTATCGTACAAAAAAGGGAATCCCGAAAGATTCCCTTCTTTATGCGACTGCAGGAAAAGAGACTTGAACTCTCATGGTATTGCTACCATACGGACCTGAACCGTACGCGTCTGCCAATTCCGCCATTCCTGCAAGACAAAAGTTATTATAACGGAAGGATTCCATCTTGTCAACATATTTCAGAAAAATTTTTTGTAGAAAAAAAGAAATTTTCCAGTTGACATTGCATGTAGAACATGGTAATATACTTCTTGCAGTGAAAATTGCATGCGGAAGTGTCGGAACTGGCAGACGAGCAAGACTAAGGATCTTGTGACAGCAATGTCGTGTGGGTTCAAGTCCCATCTTCCGCAGTCAACTACATATTGTTAGTTGTATGCAGGAATGGCGGAATTGGCAGACGCGTACGGTTCAGGTCCGTATGGTAGCAATACCATGAGAGTTCAAGTCTCTTTTCCTGCAGGTAGAGGAAGAAGGAGTCTTTTGGGATTCCTTCTTTTTTCATTCCATGGAACCAAAAAGCCGAACATGACATACAGGTGTCATGATTATCCTGTTACACTTAAGATGTCGTTACAAATACCAAACCAATGAGGAGGGAGCAAAATGCGATATACCTGGATCGACGATTACCTGATGCGCAAACGGGGCGTAACCAGGGATTTACAGGCGGACTGGAACTGGGTCCGTTACCAGATCGGCGGAAAAATGTTCGCCGCCATCTGCCTGGATGAAGAAAACAGGCCGTACTACATCAATCTGAAGCTGGAGCCCGCCGAGGGCGCATTCTGGCGGTCACAATATGAGGACATTGTCCCCGGCTTCTATTCCAATAAGCTGCACTGGAATTCCATCAGGCCCGACGGCGCTGTACCCGACGATCTGCTAAAGGATATGCTCGACAAATCCCGGCAGCTTGTTCTAGAAAGCTTCAGCAAAAAGAAACAGCGGGAAATTCTGGGCATGAGCTGCTGTGGAACGCAATGCAGCCTGTGCAGCTATTACGGCAATCTGTGTCAGGGCTGTAACGAAGCAAACGGAAAGGTTTTTCATGCCCCTGCCAACAAGCCCTGCGCGATCTATCAGTGCTGTGTGCAAAAGAATAAGCGCGCCACCTGCGCGGCGTGCGACGCGCTTCCCTGTCAGATCTGGCAGGACACAAAGGATCCGGGGCTTTCAGACGAAGCCTTTGCGGCGACAATCCGCGAGCGGGTCAATCTGTTAAAGGACAGACAGGATCAATAAAGCTGTCGTTTTGGCCGGTCAAACATCATAAAAACATTCTTTGCGGGAATCAACGCTCCATCCGGCATAGTTTTTATCATTTTACAAAAACTATGCCGGATGGAGCGTTGATTTTATGGATCGGGAAAGGAGTATTTTGTCATGGACATTTTTGATCTGTTGACCATGATCGGAGGACTCTGCCTGTTTTTATTCGGCATGAATGTGATGGGACAGGCGTTGGAGCGCCGGGCAGGAAACAGCCTGCGCGGTCTGTTGGAAAAAATGACGACAAACCGGGCAGCGGGTTTGCTTACCGGTCTGGGCATCACTGCGGTAATCCAGAGCTCGTCTGCCACAACCGTTATGGTGGTGGGCTTCGTAAATTCCGGGCTGATGACCCTGAAGCAGGCGATCAATGTCATTATGGGCGCAAACATCGGCACAACCGTCACCGCCTGGGTGCTCAGCCTCGCAGGAATCGACAGCACAAATCTGTTTGTCCGCCTGCTCAAGCCCTCCTCCTTCACACCCATTCTGGCTCTCATTGGCATTATTTTTTTCATGTTCTGTAAAAACACAAAAAAGAGGGACACCGGCGCAATCCTGCTGGGCTTTGCCACATTGATGTCCGGCATGCAAACCATGTCGGACGCGGCATCCGGTCTTAGCGGCATCCCTGCGTTTCGGGAACTGTTTTTATTATTTCAAAATCCTGTTCTGGGCGCGCTTGCCGGCGCAATACTCACTGCCATCCTGCAATCCAGCTCCGCTTCGATCGGTATCCTGCAGGCGCTCGCTGCAACGGGACAGGTCAGCTATCGCGCCGCCATCCCCATCGTCATGGGACAGAACATCGGCACCTGCCTCACGGCCATGCTCTCCGCCATCGGGACAACCAAAAACGCAAAACGGGCGGCGATGGTACATCTCGCCTTCAATGTGACCGGAACCGCTGCATTGCTTACAGTGTTTTGTATCATCAAACGCCTTTTCTCCCCTGCCCTGCTCCATGCCCCCGCTTCCTCCCTGGGCATTGCCGCAGCACACTCCGCCTTCAACGTGCTCTGTACGCTCCTCATGCTGCCTCTGGCAGGGCTCTTGGAAAAGCTGGTCTGTCAGCTTATACCGGACAGCGCAGGAACCGAAAAAAAATCCGAGCTGGATGAACGTCTGCTCGCTGCGCCGCCCATCGCCCTGGAGCGCTGCCGCATGGTCGCATCCAAAATGGCCGTCTGTGCGGCAAACGGATTCAAAGACAGCCTGTCCGTCATTGAGACGTATTCCCCCGGGCTTGTAGAAGGAATTTTTGCCGCCGAAGAGCAAACCGACCACTACGAGGATATTCTCGGCACCTACCTGGTCAAGCTGTCCGCTCTGCCCATCAGCAGCGCGGACAGCCGGGAAGCCGCCCGGCTTTTAAAAAGCATCGGCGATTTCGAACGCATTTCCGACCACGCCGCTTCCATTGCCGCTTCCGCCAAAGAATTGCAGGAAAAAAATTACAGCCTTTCCCCATCCGCACAGGCTGAGCTGGCGGTCCTTTCCCGGGCAACCGGCGAAATCCTTGACCTTGCGCTGTCCGCATTTTTACAAAATGATGCAACCCCCGCCGAACGCATCGAACCGCTCAGTCAGGTCATTGACAGACTGAAGGAAACAATGCGCACCCGTCACATACTGCGATTACAGAAAAATCAATGCAGCATCGAAACCGGTTTTATCCTGTCCGATCTCTTAACCGATCTGTCACGGGTATCCGATCATTGCTCCAATATCGCCGGATGTATCATCGACATGGCGGCGGGAAACCTGAATCTCCACGAATCTCTCCGCGCAGTGAAAAGGGACAGCGAAACATACGCGGCACTTTTCGCGCACTTTTCAGATAAATACCAGTTGCCGTAGCAGCCAGCCGTTATTTAAAATTGCTCTTGACCTGTCCCCGGACAGGTGCTATAATACGTCAGATGAACAAAGGCGTTCATGAAAGAGCCATCCCGGTTGTGGCATGATTCTTTCATGAACGTCTTTTTTTGCAAAAGCGGGAAAGGACAAAAGCTGTAATTCCTTGTCTTTCCCCGGGAAATATGCGCGCACAAGCGCGCAGACAGGAGGCACTATGGAACAAACGGTGTATTTGCAGATGGAAGACGGTACCTGCCTTTGCGGCAAACCTTTCGGCGCACCGCTCAAGGCGGAGGTCATTGCCGAAGCGGTGTTTACGACGGCGATGACCGGCTATACGGAAACGCTGACGGACCCCAGCTATTACGGACAGATGGTCATACAGACCTTTCCCCTGACCGGCAATTACGGCATCGCGGAAGTAGACTTTGAAAGCGGCGGCGCACACATCAGCGCCTATATCACCCGCGAATGGTGCCGGCATCCCTCCAACTTCCGCAGTCAGATGGATCTGGACACCTTCTTAAAGCAGCAGGGCATACCCGGCATTTATGACATCGACACGAGGCTTCTCGCCAAACGGATCCGCGAGCACGGCGTGATGAACGCCAGGCTCACCACTGCCCCTCCCTCCCCGGAAGGTGCAGCTTCCCTTTCCGGCTGGCGCATCCGGGACGCGGTATCACATGTGACCTGTAAAGAGCCTTATGAGCTGTCCGCCGGGCTGCCCCGTTTTCATGTTGTGGTCTGGGATTTTGGCGCGAAGAAAAATATTCTGCGCAGGCTCTGCGCCCATGGCTGCCGTCTGACCGTGGTTCCCGCCACCACCTCCTGCGAAGAAATCCTCGCCCTTTCCCCGGACGGCGTCATGCTCTCCAACGGTCCCGGCGATCCGAAGGACAACCCGGATATCATCGCGCAGCTTGCAAAGCTGTGCCGGACGGGCATTCCGGTTTTCGGCATCTGCCTGGGGCATCAGCTCCTCGCGCTGGCAAATGGCGCCGACACCGAAAAGCTCAAATACGGACACCGCAGCGCCAACCAGCCCGTCCGGGAGCTTTCCTGCGGGCGCTGCTACATCACCAGCCAGAACCACGGCTATGCGGTAAAAAATGATTTCCTCCCTCACAATGCGGCCATGAGCTTTGTCAATGTGAACGACGGCACCTGTGAGGGCATCCGGTATCATGATTTTCCGGGCTTTTCGGTGCAGTTTCATCCGGAGGCCTGTAGCGGTCCCGCCGATACGGAATTTTTATTCGGACAATTCATTGCGCTGATGGAAAGGAGGACACAATAATGCCGTTAAATCCAGCATGTAAAAAGATCATGGTCATCGGCTCCGGCCCGATCGTCATCGGACAGGCCGCGGAATTTGATTACGCGGGCACACAGGCGTGCCGCGCCTTAAAGGAGGAAGGTCTGGAGGTGGTTTTGGTCAATTCCAATCCCGCCACGATCATGACCGATACGGCGATCGCCGATCATGTGTACGTGGAACCCCTGACCGTGGATTTTTTAAAGAGAATCATTCAAAAGGAAAAGCCGGACAGCCTGTTGTCCACTCTGGGCGGACAGACCGGACTGACGCTTTCCATGGAGCTTGCCGAAGAAGGCTTTCTGGCAAAGGAAGGCGTCGCTTTGCTGGGCGCAAATCCGGATACGATCAAAAAGGCGGAGGACAGGCAGGCCTTTAAGGCGGTCATGGAACAAATCGGCGAGCCCGTCATCCCCTCCCAGGTCACGGATTGTCTGGAGGGCGCCCTCTCCTTCGCCCACGCGGCGGGCTATCCCGTCATCGTACGTCCCGCCTACACGCTGGGCGGCACCGGCGGCGGCATCGCCGAAAATGAATCACAGCTGCGGGACATCGCTGCGGCAGGGCTGCGCCTGTCTCCCATCACCCAGATTCTGGTGGAAAAATGCATCGCGGGCTGGAAGGAAATCGAATTCGAGGTGATGCGGGACGGCGGCGGCAACGTGATCGCGATCTGTTCCATGGAAAATCTGGACCCGGTGGGCATCCACACGGGCGACTCCATCGTCGTCGCCCCCGCCGTGACGCTGGCGGACAAGGAATTCCAGATGCTGCGCAGCGCCGCCCTGCATATCATAGAAGCGATGGGCGTGGAGGGCGGCTGCAATGTGCAGTTTGCGCTGCACCCGGAAAGCTTTGAATATGCCGTTATCGAAGTGAATCCCCGGGTTTCCCGTTCCTCCGCCCTGGCCAGCAAGGCGACCGGCTATCCCATCGCCCGGGTCGCCGCCAAAATCGCCGTCGGCTACCGCATGGATGAAATCAGAAACGAAATCACCGGCATGACGAAAGCCTGCTTTGAACCGGCGCTGGATTATATCGTGGTGAAATTCCCCAAATGGCCCTTTGACAAATTCGTCTATGCCACGCGGACGCTGGGCACCCAGATGAAAGCCACCGGCGAGGTCATGGCGATCGGCAGAAATTTTGAACAGGCGCTGATGAAGGCTGTGCGCAGCGCAGAAATTTCCCACGACTGTCTGATGGATCCTGCCATGCGCGCGCTGGATGACGATGCCCTCTGGCAGAAGCTTTCCCCCGCTGACGATATGCGCATTTTTGCCCTGTACGAAGCGCTGTTCCGTGGATTTCCCGTTGAAAAAATCCATGCCCTGACCCTGGTGGATGAATGGTTTCTTTATAAAATCGCCCACCTGTGCGAGCTGGAAAAGCGGCTGGCAGGCGAAGAGCTGACGCCGGACTTTGTCCGGGAGCTGAAACGAAACGGGTTTCCTGACCGTGCCATCGAAAAGCTTTGCGGCGGCAAAGCCTTTTCCCATATTCCCGCTTCCTATAAAATGGTGGACACCTGCGGCGCGGAATTCGCCGCGCAAACGCCCTATTTTTACTCCACCTTTGACGAAGAGGACGAAGCGGCAGCGTTTATCCGGGAGCACGCCTCCCAAAAGCCTGTGGTCGTCGTCTTTGGCTCCGGCCCCATCCGCATCGGGCAGGGCATCGAATTCGACTACGCCTCCGTGCACTGTGTCTGGGCGTTAAAAAACGCAGGCTATGAGGTGGTCATCATCAATAACAACCCGGAAACCGTCTCCACAGACTTTAACACTGCGGACCGGCTGTATTTCGAGCCCCTGACGCCGGAGGACGTGGCGGACATCATCGCTTTAGAAAAGCCCGCCGGCTGCGTGGTGGCCTTCGGCGGGCAGACCGCCATCCGCTTAACCGGCTGGCTTGCCAAAAACAATATCCCGATCCTAGGCACTCCCGCCGACAGCATCGACGCAGCGGAGGACAGGGGACGCTTTTCAGCCCTGCTGCAAAAGCTGCATATCCGCCAGCCGGAGGGCACTGCCGTCCACACGCTGCCGGATGCGCTGGCGGCGGCAAACCGCCTGGGCTATCCGGTGCTTTTACGCCCCAGCTATGTGCTGGGCGGACAAAATATGATCATCGCCTTTTCCGACGCCGATGTGGAGGAATATATGGGCATCATCCTCTCCCACATGCGCGGCAACGCCGTGCTCATCGACAAATACCTGATGGGCACAGAGCTGGAGGTGGATGCCATCTGCGACGGGGAGGACGTGCTGCTGCCCGGCATCATGGAGCATATCGACCGGGCGGGCATCCATTCCGGAGATTCCATCGCCGTCTACCCGGCATGGAACCTAAGCCCCGCCAAAACCGCAAAGCTTGTTGACTACTCTGCCCGCCTCGCCCTTTCCCTGCACACGAAGGGGCTGATCAACATCCAGTACGTCATCCATCAGGAGCAGATCTATGTGATCGAAGTGAATCCCCGCTCCTCCCGGACCGTCCCGTATTTAAGTAAGGTCACAGGCATTCCCATGGCAGAGCTCGCCACCCGCGTCATGTTGGGAGAAAAGCTGAAGGACATGCCCTACGGCACAGGCTTATATCCCGCGTCCGCTTATACGGCGATCAAGGCGCCCGTCTTTTCCTTTGAAAAGCTTTCCGGGCTTGACACCCAGCTCGGACCGGAAATGAAATCCACCGGCGAAGTGCTTGGCATCGCACCCACGCTGGAGCAGGCCCTCTATAAGGGGCTGGTGGGCGCCGGCTATGAGCTTTCGCACAAGGGCGGCGTTTTCCTCACCGTGCGGGACAGCGACAAAGAGGAAATCGCAGGAATCGCCCGCCATTTCGCGGACCTGGGCTTCCACCTGTACGCCACCCAGGGCACCGCCGCCACGCTGCGCGGGCAGGGCATGTCCGTAACGCTGGTACATAAGATTGGCGAATCCGCCCATGATACCATCGCTCTTTTGGAAAGCGGCAAAATCAACTACATCATCTCCACCTCGAAAAAGGGGCGCACCCCCGCCCGGGACAGCGTGAAGGTGCGCCGCAAATCCGTGGAGCTGGGCATCCCCTGCCTCACCAGCCTGGACACCGCCCTGGCGCTTACGGATATCCTGCGCTGCAAATATACCCCGGAAAATGTGGAGATCGTGGATATCTGCACGCTGCAAAAACAGGCATCCGCCCTGCACGATGCCCGTCTGTCATTTACAAAATAGCATCCGGTCCGGAAGCTGACAAAACCGTCCCGGACATGGGCGGATGGAGCGGGCATTTTGCAAGCTCCTCCGTCCATTTTTTGGCGGCGCGGTTCGGATGGGGCATGCTGATGACCGGCACCTTTTTATCCACCCGGACCTGATCGGAAAAGAAGTACCACAGCACCGGATCCTCCTGTGCCCTTTTATCGGTCTCCGGGTTGTAATCCCAGGGCCTTCCTTCCTCCAGAATTACGTCGTGCACAAAATCCGAAACCAGCGCGCCACATTATTCCATGTCCGATAATAAGTATCGCTCCCGCCATTGCGCAGAAAATCCGCCAGGCTGCCCTGCAAACCGTTCGTCTCCTTCAAAATGACCAGAATATGCTTTCCTTCCGGCAGACTGTTCCATCTGTCGTGATCCACAATTCCGTCCGGATTAAAATACGGATACTGACCATGCGCCTCCCGCCAGCGCTCTTTCCAGCGGCACATCAGCTCCGCTTCTTTTTGTTTCAGCCATGTATCTTTGTTCATTTTCCCTTCCCCTCTGCCCTGCATTTTTCCGCATGTCATAAGTTTACTACAGCCCCTCCCATCTTACAACCTGCAAAAACGCGACACTTTTTGTGAGAAGTTGGCAGTTTGCTCCCTTGCCGGGTTCTGCTATCCTTCTATAATAGAAGATACAGACAGTGACGCTTCAACCGGCTCAAAGAAAAACTGCAGACGCAGGGAAATCAATTTTGTTTCGAAGCAGGGAACGAAGGTCCGCCTGGACGGGGGAACGCGGGCGCGGGAGAGACATAAGGCATGGTTTTTTCAGGGCTTGATATCCAAACCGGAGAAATTCCTCCGGTTTCCGGCACATTCCTGTGTCATGGCGCAATACTGTCCGAACGAAGTGAGTTCATTGCGCCATGACACGTTTTGGAATGGGCGGGGAACTGGATGGAATTTCCCGGTTTGGATATAGCCCTGAAAAAACCATGCCTTATGTCTCTCCCGCGCCCGCGTTCCCCCGTTTAGGCGGACCTTCGTTCCCTGCTTCGGAACAAAAATGATTTTTCTACCGCGGCCGTGTAAAAGAAAGGTGGGTACGACCATGTATGATTTGACAAATTATCTAAACGAAATTGAAGCTGTGATCGCGCAGGGACCCTATCAGGATACCTGGGAATCTCTCTCCGCTTACCGCGTGCCGGAATGGTACAGGAAAGCAAAATTCGGCATTTTCATTCACTGGGGCGTCTACAGTGTGCCCGCCTTTGGCAGTGAGTGGTATCCCCGCAATATGTATATCCAGGGCTCGCCGGAATATGATCACCATATCAAAACCTATGGAAAGCATGCGGAATTTGGTTACAAGGATTTCATTCCGCTGTTTCGTGCTGAACAGTTTCAGGCGGATAAATGGGCGGCGCTTTTTAAGGAAGCGGGCGCAAAATACGTGGTGCCGGTGGCGGAGCATCATGACGGTTTCCAGATGTACAAAAGCGACATTTCTCACTGGAACGCCTGGGAGATGGGACCGAAACGGGATGTGCTGGGCGAATTGAAGGAAAGCTGCGAGCGTGCCGGCATGGCTGTGGGCGCATCCACCCATCGGCTGGAGCACTGGTTTTTCATGGGGCACGGCAGGGAATTTGAAAGCGACATCAAAGAGCCCATGGAGCGGGGCGATTTCTACTGGCCCGCCATGCCTGAGACAGACCACCAGGCGTTGTTTGGAGATCCTGAGCCCACAGAGGAATATCTGCAGGACTGGCTGGTGCGCACCTGCGAAATCATCGACCGCTATCGGCCGCGCGTGCTCTATTTTGACTGGTGGATCCACAGAGGCGTCTGCAAGCCCTACTTAAGAAAAATCGCCGCTTACTATTATAACCGGGCTGTCCAATGGGGACAGGACGCCGTCATCAACTATAAGCATGACGCATACCAGTTCGGCTGTGCGGTGCCGGATGTGGAGCGGGGACAGTTTGCGGATGTGAAGCCCTTTTTCTGGCAGACGGATACCGCCATCGCCTTAAATTCCTGGTGCTATACGGAAAATAACCACTTCCGCAAGGCGTCGGATATCCTCTGTGACCTGGTGGACATCGTCAGCAAAAACGGCTGTCTTTTACTGAACGTGGGACCCAAAGCGGACGGTTCCATTTCAAAAGAGGATGAAGCGGTTCTTTTGGGAATCGGAAAATGGCTGAAAGCAAACGGAGAGGCAATTTACGATACGAAGGTATGGAGAAAATATGGTGAAGGTCCGACACAGATCGTGGAAGGACAGTTTTCGGACGGCATCCGGAAAAATTTCACCTCCCGGGATTTCCGCTTCACCACCGCAGGCGGATATTTGTATGCGATTGCCTTGAAATGCAGCGAAGACGGAAACTACTGCATCACCTCCCTTGGAAAACAGGATGCCTCCAGACAGGCGAATTTCCACGGGATCATCAAGGGCGTATGCGCGCTGGAAACCAAAGAGGCGTGCAGCTGGCACAGAGATGAAACAGGACTGCACATCCAGTGCGACTTAAAAAGTGACTGCCCTGTTGTCTTCCGGATCGATGTGGATTAAGACAATACCGAAATGCGCAGGGAGACAGGGGGAAGGCCAAAGGACTGAACCGCGCGGCGGCAGGCATCTGGCCTTCCCCCTGTCATCCCTGCGCGTACCGCGTCAAAAACTGTTTCGTCCGTTCCTCCTTCGGATGGTCGATGACCTGCCTGGGATCGCCCTGTTCCACGATCACCCCGTCATCCATGAAAATGAGCTGATCCGATACATCCCGCGCAAAAGCCATCTCATGGGTGACGATGATCATCGTCGTCTTCTGCTTTGCAAGTCCCCGGATCACCTTCAGCACTTCGCCCGTCAGCTCGGGATCCAGCGCGGATGTGGGCTCATCGAAGCACAGAACATCCGGCTTGAGAGCCAGCGCCCGGGCAATCGCCACACGCTGCTGCTGCCCGCCTGAAAGCTGATGGGGATAATGCGTCATGCGGTCAGCCAATCCCATCTGCGAAAGCAGCGCCTCACCATGCTCCCTGATCTGCGCATAAATTTCCTTTTTGTTCTGCTTGAAATCTTCCCTTTCCTTTGCCAGAAGCTTTTCCGCCAGCATGACATTTTCCAGAGCCGTATATTGGGGGAACAGATTGAAGGACTGGAACACCATCCCAAAATGCAGGCGCTTGGTCCGAAGCCCCTTTTCCTGCTCCCTGCGCGGCATAGAGGCGTCAAAAAGCGTTTCTCCCCTGACGACAATGGAGCCCTTATCCGGCATTTCCAGAAAATTCAGACACCGCAAAAGCGTCGTTTTGCCGGAGCCCGAAGAGCCGATGATCGCCAGCGCATTGCCCTCTTCCAGCGAAAAGCTGACATCCTGCAGCACCATGGTAGAATCAAATTTTTTTTCAATATTTCTCACTTCCAGAATCGCCATATCCATACACCTCTTGATCCTACTTAAAGTAATCCAGCCTGCGTTCTATATAATTGAACAGCAGCGTCAATGCGCCCACAAATATCAAATAAAACACACCCGTATAGAACAACGGCCATGTCAGACCGTTACTCTTCATAAAGGAATATCCCGCGAAGGTCAGCTCATAGGCGGCAATGATACGTGCCAGGGAAGTATCCTTGACCAGCGTGATCACCTCGTTGGACATCGGCGGAACAACACGCTTCACCATCTGCAGAAGCGTGATCTGAAAAAAGATCTGACTCTTTGTCATGCCCAGCACCTCTCCTGCCTCCCGCTGCCCCGCCGGAACGCCCTCAATGCCTCCCCGGAAAATCACCGAAAAATAACCGGCATAGTTGATCGCAAATGCCACCACGGTAGCCGTGATACGCCCGGTCTCATTTCCTTTCCAGATATTGTGTCCCAGCCACAGTCCTGGTCCATAAAAAATGATGATGAGCTGCAGCATCAGAGGCGTGCCGCGGATAATCCACACCAGAACCTGCACCAGATACCGCAGCGGCCTAAACCTGCTCATGGAAGCGAACGCCAGAATCAGCCCCAACGGCAATGAAAATAGCAATGTAAAAAGAAAAATCTGAAATGTTGTTAAAAAGCCGTCAAGCAGTGATTGTGTCACACTCCAAAACATAGCTGTCTCTCCTTCCATTGCGTCATTTAAAACAGATTCTCTGGCTTATTCTGCAGGAACCACGACCACCTGCGCGTTATTGCAATATGCATTCGTGCATTCCATCGCCGACGTGGTTTCCGCTGTCAGCGTCATGCCGTTCCATACAACGTCAATATTTTTGGAATCCAGCTCCATGATCTTGTTATCCCAGTCGATGATAACAAACTGCGCTTCCACGCCCAGCTTTTCGGCAACGATGCGCGCCATATCCGCGTCAAAACCAATCCAGTTGCCGGATTCGTCCCTATAATCCATAGGCTCAAATTCCGTGATTCCCACAATCAGGCTTCCCTTTTCCCGGATATAAGCCACATCACTGTCTTCGGCTGACTCTTCAAACTCACATGCTGCCTGTTCCACCAGCGCTTCCTGCACGCCATACACAGCCGCCGTTTCTTCCATGCTTCCATCCGCCCAGGTTTCTCCGAATACGGAATTGATAAAGGATGCCAGATCGGAGCCCTTGCGGCATCCCACACCGTACTCCTCTGTGGTCAGCTCCGTCGTATGGGTCATATTCGGATAGCTCGTCCCTTCTCCGATCATGGCTCCCGCCATCAAAAGATCAATGATCGCCGCATCGGATGTGCCCGCCGCAACCTCCATCAACGCGTCCGCCTGAGACGCCACAACATTCGTCAGATAACCATTTTCCTCCGCCGCTGCCTCTCCTGCGGAGCCTGCCTCCACCGCATACACAAGTTTGGCGTCGCTGTCGGCGTCTTCTCCGGCATCCGGACTTTCCACATCCTGTGCCGCCCCGGATTCCACCGCTACAGATTCCTCCGCCACATTTGCCGCCGCTCCTGCCGCGTCCTTCGATTCGTTGCCACATCCTGTCAGCGCTGCGCCAATGGTCATGGATACAGCCAGCATAAGTGCAAGCTTCTTTTTCATAATGCTCCTCCTTCGTGATCTGCGTTCCGAAATTTGGCTGAAACATTCAAAACAGGGCATATATTCCCCCGAATGCCGCCATAACGCAAATACGAATTGTATTTTATCACAGTAGCACACTAAAGTAAACAAAAAAAATAAAAAGTTTCTTACCGCTGTCCACAGGCATATAATCCAACAGAGATACGGACCGACGCAAGCAGGATCAAAAAACCGGTCAGAAGAACTCCGCCATACAGCAGACTTGGCGGCAACGCGTATAAAAAATCCAGATTTATCCCTTTTCCCATTTCCAGCAGCCCTGGCAGAAGAAATGGAAATGCCATAAAAATAACCACAAAAGCAAGTTTCGTCTTTTCATACCCCAGCTTGTACTGCACAGGAAGATAGATGCCGATAAGCAATGCGATCACCAAAAACATGCACACAGGCATCGCAGGTTCAAATTCTCCCAGTCCTGAAAAGACCAGGGTTTCCATCCAGAAGATCGCACAACAGGCAGCATAAATCAACAGACAGAAAATATATTTTGACCAGACGAGCAGCCTGCAGGGGTACGGCGCTGCGCGAAGCAGCGTGGACGCTTTCGGATACTGGCACTCCTTCAGCAAAACATACTGCAAAAGTATAAAATCAGCAAAAACAACGGACAAAATGAAGCCCAGGGGACCGGCATACTGCGGCATACGCCATAGCATAAAGGGCGGTATGAGCACGCAAACCAAAAACATGATCCAGACATATTTTTTTACGATCAGAAAATCCTTTTTAATCAGATGGAATAGCTTCATTTTCTCCCTCCTTCGATATTGCACAGCATGATATCCTCAATGGCAGGGCGTTCCATAACCGCTCCCGGCATATGCTGTCGTACTTCGGCCGCCCTTTTTGTAATTCCGGTAAACCCAAATTCCGTTTCCGTGATGCGCCAAAAAAGTTTGCGGATATCTGCGTTCAGGCTTTTTTGATCGCCCTTCACAATGCGATAGTTGTCCAGCAGAGTATCTTTCTCCTCCTGAAACACGATACGGCCATTGTCCATCATAATGAGCACATCCGCAATCTTGTCCAGATCGGATGTGATATGTGTGGAAAAAAATACCCCTTTTCCTCCGCCATTCATATAATCTGCGAGTATTGTCAAAAGCTGACTGCGGATCAGGGGATCGAGCCCGCTGGTCGGTTCATCCATGATCAGAAACTCCGCTTTGTGAGAAAGCGCCAGTGCCAGCGCATATTTCATTTTCATGCCCTTGGAAAGGGTATGAATTTTCTGCCTGGGATTTAGGTGAAACCGCTCCAGATACCCCCGAAAATCCTGTTCGCTCCACGTTGTATAAGCAGGCGCGATGATACTTTTCATTTCGGTCAGGGACAGTTCATCGTAAAAACAGCCCCCATCCAATATGACGCCGATGCGGTCCTTGATCCTCTGCTCATCGGTTTGCATATCCAGACCAAAAAATGAAACGCTGCCTGAAATCCGTCCTGTCAATCCCAGAATCGTCTGTAACGTGGTCGTCTTTCCGGCGCCGTTTAAGCCGATAAATCCGGTAATACATCCCTCCGGCAGGGAAAAGGAAACATCCTGCAGCGCAAAATCACCATATGATTTGCGCAAACCGGCAACATTCAAAATCGATTCCATTTCACACCTCCTCATACAAAATATCCATCATGGCATTTAGTTCCTCTCTGTCAATCCGCAAAGACTTCGCAGTCTGTATCATGTCCAGCATTTTCTGTTCCACAATGCGCCGTTTGGAATCCCGGAGCAGTTCCAGATTGCCGGCGGAAACAAAGGTTCCAACGCCGATCTGGCTCGTAACAAAGCCCTCCTGCTCCAGCTCCTCATAAACCCGCCGGATCGTCAGCACGCTGACCTTTAAATCGTTCGCAAATGCCCGTATGGATGGCAGCGCATCCCCCTCCTTCAATTCCTCCTTCAAAACTGCATCCTTGATCTGATCTTTGATCTGCTGGTAAAGAGGACTGTCGGAGGCGTTTGATATGAGTATCTTCACACATTCATCTCCTTTTAGTGTGCTGTTATTTAATACACACTATACACTATCATCACACTCATGTCAAGATGTAATTGTACCAGCTATCCCCACAATTCTGTCCGCCCTTCCGCTCCTGTGCCCGCCGCAGGTGTCCGCTCCGTTCCCGGTGTCCGCAGCTAAACGAAATGACATTACCCGTAAAAAACAATCTGACAGGCGCACATGGCCGTGCAAATTTACCTTTCCTCTATTGTCAGAAGGGAATATCCATAGTACAATGAAAACCGTTCATAAATTTATAAGATGGAAAAAGCTGCGAGGAGAATGAGCAAAGGGAGCGGATATGATCATCAGAAACTATCGGCCAGAGGACTGCAGGGAACTGGCGGAACTGTTTTATCATACAGTTCATACAGTCAATGCAAAGGATTACACGGCAGAACAATTACATGCCTGGGCTTCCGGTGACATCGATATCGAAAAATGGAATCTTTCATTTCTGGCACACTACAGCCTGGTTGCCGTTGAGGGCGGATGCATTGCAGGCTTTGGCGATATCGATAAAACAGGATATCTCGACCGGCTGTATGTCCATAAGGATTATCTAAGAAGAGGCATTGCCACCGCGCTCTGCGACCGGCTGGAGGACAGCGTTTGCATAAAAATTGTCACACATGCCTCCATTACCGCAAGACCATTTTTCGAAAAAAGAGGCTATCAGGTCATGAAACGGCAGCAGGTGGAGCGGCATGGGATACTTCTGACCAATTTTATCATGGAAAAAGAGCGGCCGTCGTTACCGGTCAGGCAGACCTGACCCATTGTCACACATTCCGGCGGCAGGCATTGAAACAGCCGCCAGATTCCTTCTAAAAAACGGAGTTGAAACGCTATGAAAAAGAACATGGAAAAAACGAATGTCATGAGAATACTGGATCAGCATAAAATCCAGTATGTCAGCTATTGCTATGTGGATACCGGCGTCACAAGCGGCGCAGAGGTTGCCGCTGTTCTGCATCAGGACCCTGCGCATGTGTACAAAACGCTGGTCACGGTCGCAAATTCCGGCAGCAATTATGTGTATCTGGTTCCGGTTTTGCAGGAGTTGGATTTAAAAAAAGCCGCCCGATCGGTGGGGGAAAAAAGCATCAGCATGCTCAAATCAAAGGATTTACTGGCACTGACCGGCTACATCCATGGCGGCTGTTCCCCAATCGGCATGAAAAAGCAGTTTAAAACCGTAATTGATGTATCTGCCAAAGACTTCGACACCATCATTTTCAGCGGCGGCAAAATCGGCTATCAGGTTGAGCTTCCTCTGGATGCGCTCCAGAAAATCGTGCCGTTTGGGCTGGCGGATATCGTTGTATCACCGGCCTGACCGCCCGGATGCTGCCTGCGTCCGCTCTTTTTTCAAGCATGTGAGCTCGACACCTTCTTCACCGGAAACGCATTCCGTGCCGCCTTATTGCCCGCGGGAACCCTCTCCGCTACAGACTCATATTTTCACATATAATCACTGACGATAACAGTCCAGACCTGTCTGGACTGTTACCACTGATTCGCACTTATCTGGCAACGCTTCAAGCCGGAAACTGACTCAAAAAGCGCTGGCTAATACAACTGCAATCATTCCAACAATTCCGGAAGGGGAGAATATCCATCGTTTGTTAGGTACTGCTAACCTTTTTCGGTATACAACCAACGCTTCTTTTTTGTCAATAGCGATCTATAGGAAAACACATAAGTCATTTCCGTTTTCGTTGCTATTCATGTTGCCGCCGAATGCGGACTGCCAGCGGTCTGGGAACCGACAATCCTTCTGTCACTTCCCAGGGATTCTCCCACAGGTGTCCAATGCCACCTTGATGTGCTGTGGCAAAAAGGGCTTCGCGACGTAAGCGTCTGCGCCATAGGCAATGGCGGTCTTAAGCGTTTCCTCCGTGTTATCCGCCGTGACCATGACAACTTTGACGCTACTGTGCTTTTCTTTGATTTCCTTTAAGAGGTCAAGCCCGTTTTCCGCGGCAAGATGCACATCCAGAAACAGCATATCCGGAACATTTTCCGCAAAAATGGCGCACAGCTGTGCTCCATCCTCCGCCAGTCCGGCGCAAAAATATCCCTCCTCTTCCAAAGTCTCCCTGATCACCCTGCGAATCAGCGGGGCATCGTCGCAAACCGCGAAAGTCCCCCTGCCAATGCGGCCCAGCAGCTTATCCGTAGTGACGCCAAAGTAATCCGCAAGGCTGCAGAGCATCTGGATATCCGGCAGCGTCGCATCGTTCTCCCATTTGCTCACGGCTCCCACCGTCACTCCCATCTCCGCAGCGAGAACCTCCTGTGTGATGCCCTTTTGCCTGCGCAGCGTCTGTATCTGTATTCCTATGTTCATATGCGATTCCTCCAACCATCTTATATTTGATACCGGTATATCTATAGTATAAAGGAACCATGCAAAAATACAATGGCGCGGTTTTCAAAAGACTTTCCTGTCAGGAAAGCATGCCGCCTGTTATCTCGTCCGGTCACTTCGTTGGATTTCTTTCAGGCGCTCCTCCATTTCCTTTACCACCTCTTCGTAATCCCATGCCACATTCGTCTGCTGGCCGATATCATAATCCATATTGTATAGCTGCGGATCCATGGACAACCCCGTTTCAATCCGCACATTTCCCATAAACGGCGCGCCCTCGCTGGGAGAAAGATAGGTCCAGTTGCCCCGCCGCAGCATCTTACCGCAGGACACGTCCTCCACCATCAGCTCTTTTCTTCCCACAGGATCCTCCCCGGTCAACGCCGCATACATATCCTGACTGTCCACTGCGCTATCCGGCGCAAGCTGCTCCCCGAGCATGTGGGCAAAGGAAGCGAACAGATCCACCTGGCTCACCAGCGCGCGGGAGGTTCCTTTATGCGTAAGCCCCGGACAGCTGACAATAAATGGAATTCTGGTGCCGCCGTCAAACTTGCTGTATTTACCGCCCCGCAGCGGACCTGCCGCCCGGTGCGTTCCGTTGCGCTCATACGCCCCATCCTCATAGCCGTCATCCAGCACCGGACCGTTGTCACTGGAAAAAATGATCATCGTGTCCTCCAGAATATCCAGCCTTTCCAATTCCTTTCGCAATTCTCCCACACACCAGTCCAGCTCTGCGATCACATCGCCGCGGGGACCGAGGGCGGTCGCGCCGCGAAAGCGTGAAGAGGGCACGCGGGGCACATGGGGCTGATGCAGGGCATAATATAAAAAGAAGGGCTGATTTTGCTTCCGGCTGTCATCTATGAAACGAATCGCCCTGTCTAAAAAGGTCTCCGCCAGCTCCTCATCCTTCCAGACTGCCTTTTTGCCGCCGCGCATATACCCGATTCTTCCGATGCCCTCCACGATGCTCATATCGTGACCGTGGGAGGAACGCATCTTCAATAGCTCCGGATTTTTATGATAGGTCGGTATGTCATCAAAGGGGCACTCTGCCTCATAGGATACCGCAATCGGATCCTCTGCCTCCAGATTTACCACCTTCCTTCCCTCCACATAGACACAGGGCACACGGTCAGCCGTTGCCGGAAAAATGAAAGATTCGTCGAATCCCAGATCGACCGGTGTGAGATTGATTTCCTGATTCCAATCGATCGGACCGCTCCCGTCCCCCAATCCCAGATGCCATTTCCCCACAATCCCGGTGCGGTATCCGGCGCGCCCAAAAAGCCCCGGCATCGTATCCAGCTCCCGTTCGATAATACATCCGGCATCTCCCGGCAATATATGAGCCCTGCTGTTCCGGAAGGGATACCGCCCCGTCAAAATGCTGTAACGGGAAGGCGTGCAGACTGCAGAGGTCGCATATGCATCGGTAAACTTAAGCCCCTCTCTGCACAGCCTGTCCAGATTCGGCGTATCGATCTGATGGCTTCCATAGCAGCCAAGATCACCAAATCCCAGATCATCCGCATACACGATAATGACATTATACCGCTTCGATTTGTCCATAGCATTCATTCTCCTGTATTCTATTGTATAAAAAATTGTGTGCAAAGCGCACACTCTACGTCGAGCGCGGTTGCCGACAGGCAACTTTTTCCTCACGTGCGAGTACGTATTCACGTCTTTTTTTATACGATAGGAAACGAATTTTCCCATCGTATAAAAAAAGAACCCTGTCCATCCAGAATTCTTCTCTCACAAATACTATAGAGCGACAGACGGGGCTCGAACCCGCGACCTCCACCTTGGCAAGGTGGCGTACTACCAACTGTACTACTGTCGCATATTGTTCGTCCTGCAACGAACAATATCATTATACGAAATATATTCCGGTTTGTCAACTGTTTTTTTTTAATTTGTAAGCAGTTCCGGCAATGATGTGTGACAGTAACTGATGTATTACTTTTCATGGGGCAGGGAGCACGACCGGAAGAATCAGACAGAGCAGCGGGCTTTTGCGGGACGGGTATGGAGGACACAGACTGTTTCCGGCTGCTGTATCCGAAGCGGAGAAATTCCCAAAATGACCGGATATTCCTGGGACAGGGCGCAAAATTGTCTGAACGCAGTGAGTTTTTTTGCGCCCTGTTCCGTTTTGGAATAGCCGGACATTTTGCGGAATTTCCCGTTTCGGATAATGCAGCCGGAAACAGTCTGTGTCCTCCATACCCGTCCCGCAAAAGCCCGCTGCTCTGTCTGATTCTTCCGGTCGTGCTCCCTGCTCCATGAAAAATGACACAATGTCTTTACTATAATTTCATAAACCGGCATACAACGCCGAGAATGAGGGCAAGCGCCAGTGTGATCACACAATAAAGCGCATAGTCGCTGCATAAAAGAAAGATTGACACCACAAGCAGCGCCGCGATTGCCACCCGCATCGCGGATACCGGCGCCTGGCCGCCCGCCTTTCCGGTCTGCCCGTTCACCATAAAATGGTAAATCTTTCCTTTGTACTGATAGGCAGACAGCCATACCGGCAAAAGAAGATATTTGTAAGTAATGCCGTAATATCCCGTGTCCACACGCTTCACCCGCACATGATCCGCACGGTGCTCCTCCCGCACCTTATCTTCAATATTCGCCTTCAGCTTTCTTCCGATATATTCCTTCGCTTTCTCCCACGCCTGCTTTAATCCGATCGAATACCGCTCCGCGATAAAGCCCGCCACATATTCCGGCCTGTATTTTTTGTTATCCGCCGTATGAAAAGGCTCCACATCCCGCATCAGCCCTTCCTCATACCGGGCCGAGCCCAATACCAGCTCATCGTCAAAATCCTCCCGATACCTGCCTTTGACAGGATACCAGTCTGTCACGACCCTGGTCTCATCCTTATGCCGCACAGTGCGGTCTATCCCGTATTCCGCCGTATATGTACTTTCCGTGTGGGCGTCAAAGGTCCAGTAGGGAAGATACACGCCCTTAAAGGCGCCGGGCCTGGCTCCTTCCTTTGCCGCTGCCGGGCAGAAAAGCTTTCGCTTGATCCAGCTTTTAAACCGTGCTGCCGCCTCCTTTGCCGTAAGCGCAAAGGTCACCACGCCGCCGGGCGCCATCGTATCCTTGTCCTTTTCTTCCATGACCTGATTGGAACCGCAGTACGGACATTCGCTGGCAATCTCCAGCTCATCATACACCGATTCCGCTCCGCAGGATTTGCAGAGAATCACCTTCTTCTTAACGCCCCAGTCACAATTTGAGGTTTCCTGTGCCTTTCGAAAATCCAATTCCTCTGCAGCGCCGCTATCCGGATTTCCAGAATCCTGTGTCCCAATCTCTTCCTCATAGTCGCAGTAGGGGCATTTTAGTCCGCCGGTTTTCGGGTCAAAATCCATCGTGCCGCCACACTGCGGGCATTTCCGGTCCGTCTCCCTGCGCGTTTCCTCCCGTTCCGGCTCCTCCTCCGATGCCATTCTGACAAACTCCGCCATTTCAGACGCCCTCCGGCTTTTTGCTGCCGCATTCCGAACAGAATTTCCCCTTGTTTTTTGCGCCGCAGCTACAGGTCCAGAAATCCTTCTGTGTCGGTCTGGGGCTGCCGCATTCGCTGCAGAATTTTCCGGTATTGACCGCGCCGCAGGCGCACGTCCAGCCTGTCTGTGCCTGCGCTGCTCTGTCCGCCTGCGTCCGCTGCGCCTGTTCCTGCTGTACCTGCTGTCCCATCGCAAACAGACCGGAAATGTTTGCGCCGCCCGCATTTCCCGCCATATTCATTCCCGCAAACGCCATCGCAGGTCCCGCATTCTGATTGGAAGCCGCCGCCTGCATGGCTGCCGCCTGCGCGCCCACCAGATGCGCGGCCGCCATATTGGGATTTTGAAAAGCCGCATTCCTCTGCAGCTCCTTGATCATCCTTTCGTCTTCCTCCGGCGCTTTGACGCTGTTTACTCCGACGGTGCTGATCGCAATGCCGTATCTGCCGCCCCATTTTTCGGAAAGCACCTCATTTAACGCATCTGCCAGCTCCTGGGCATGCCCGGGAAGCGCGCTATAACGGATTCCCATATCGGAAATCCTGGCAAAAGCGGGCTGCAGCGCCGTCAAAAGCTCGCTCTTTAGCTGGGAATCGATCTGGTCCCTGGTATATTCCTCCGATATATTTCCACACACATTTTTATAAAAAAGGATCGGATCCACGATCCGGTAAGCATATTCTCCATGGCAACGGATTGCGATATCAATGTCCAGCCCCACATTGGCATCCACCACGCGGAAGGGAACGGGATTCGCCGTGCCATACTTGTTTCCCAGAATCTCCTTTGTGTTAAAAAAATAAACCCGCTGATCCTTTCCGGTATCCCCGCCCATGGACACTCTTTGTTGAAACTGGAAAAAGCTGTCCCGGATACCTTCCCTTAAATCACCGTAAAAAATGCCCGCTTCCGTGGACAGGTCGTACACATATTCCCCCGCTTCCGCGCAGATATCCACAATCGCGCCCTGATCCACGATCATCATGCACTGCCCTTCATTGACCGCAATGATGGAACCGTTCGTGATCAGATTGTCACTTCCTTTATTGAAGCCCCTTTTCGATTTGCGGTTTTCCCCCTTCTTCACAAGGACATCCGCCTCCATCGCCGGACAATAAATATATTCCCTCCACTGATCCGCCAGCACGCTCCTTGCCGCTCCGATCCCAACCTTCAAAATTCCCATGTCATTCCCTCCTGTATTCCTGCTGGCAGGCAATCAACCGGCCCGCGCACATATACCTTTTCTTATAGTAGCAGTATACCGTTTTTAAAGGTAAAACACAAGAAAAATAATGCCGCCTTGTCTGAACTGCTTTTCGCAGGGTGGGAAGAAGGACCGGGAGGCGGGCAGACGGGCAGGAGGACACAGGCTCAATCCTTCATCCGGACCACCGCCCCGTCGGTGAATGGCTGCGTGGCAGTTTGGATGATCTGATCGGTTTCGTCGATGCTGCCCGGCGCAACCGCCGCATTCTGATCATTTTGATCCAACACCTCCACGATCCGCTTACGCGCCACAAGCTCCCTGCCCAGCATCGTGTTTGTTTCCTCCAGCACATAGACGAAGCTTCTCTGGTTTTCGTCCTGATGCAGCGCATCCATGGAAATGCAATACGGAAAGCTTTCTGACTGGACATTACAGACAAAAACCGCATTCTGCCCGATCGTCCCGTTTCCTTCCGGCACAAACATCCGCATGAGAAAGCTGCCCGGCGCGCCGTCCGCCTCCGTCAGATAATCCACCGTCACCGAAAGCCTTCGGCCTCCCGCTGCCTGGAAGCTGCCCAGCGACAACTCCCCTGCCGTTCCCTGTTCCACATACTTCTTTTGCTCCTTATCCAGAACAGCCTCAAACCAAAGCGGTGTGGCGGTATCCGCAAAGATCACCGCAGCCAGCTCCGTCGTATTTCCCCCCACGGACACGTTGACCTGTGTGATCGTTCCCGCATTTTGGGCATGCACTTCACCGTTTTCCTTCACCAGCAGACGCAGCTCCTCCAGCTCCCGGTTTAAATCAGAAAGCTCCATCTGGCTCACCCCCAGCGCCGCATCCGCGTTTTCCTGCGAAAACTGATCCTCCAGACCTCTGCCCGCCTCCAGGATTGCCGCCTGTCTGGCTGCCTCGGCATCCTCCCTGGCCCGCTCGGCATCCTTAAGCTTAAGCGCCAACGCCTTGCGCCCTTCTTCCCACGCTTTCCATTCTGCCTCATCCTCGCCCTCCGGCGTATCCGCCACATAAAGGGACAGCTCCCGCTTCGCGTAAGCCTCATCCTCCTTCGCCCGTTCCAGCTGCTTATCGGCTTCCAGCTGCAAAACCGCGCCATCCTGCAGCGCGCGCTGCATCTGTCTGGTCTTTTCCTCCCCCGCAAGCTCCAGATTTCCCTGCATGGTGGCAACCTGCAGCTCCAGCTTTTTTACCTCCAGCGCCTTTTCTTCGATCATCTCCTGCATGTATGCGGTATCCAGTGTGAAAAGAAGCTGTCCCTCCTCCACCCGATCCCCCGCTGTCACAAAAATTTCGCTCACCCGCAGTCCTGCTTTCGTATGAAGCGCCAGCTCCTTTGCCGGCTTTATGGAGCCATCCACCCGCACCTCATGATTGATCGTTCCTTTTTTCGCCATATCCACTGTCACCTGCGGCAGCTGCATGGCATAAATGCCCTTGGAAATCAGAGTGAATAAAAGCATCACCCCCAGAAAAATCCCAAGCCCCGCCAAAATTTTACCGTTTCTTTCTGTCCTCATAAAAATTTTATCGTCCTCCGCTCCTTATTCGTTACGATTCACGGTTTGACCGGCCGCGAATCATAACCCTTATTCCTTCAACGCCGACGCCACAATTCCCTGTTCCAGGAAATCCTTTCCCAGCAGGAAAACAAAAACCGCAGGGATCAGCGTGATAACCGAAACCGCAAATGCCTCTCCCGCCCGGTCCGTGCCGATCTGAGGCAGATAAAGCGACAGCGGCCAGAGCGTTTGATCCTTCAAAAAAGCCAGCGGCTGCTCGATCAGGCTCCAGTATTCCAGAAATCCCAGCACCATCGCCGATAAAATACTGCCCGACGAAAGCGGCAGACCGATCCTGAAAAACAGGGAAAACTCTCCCGCCCCATCGATCCTGCCCGCCTCAAACAGCTCCCTGGGAATGGAAGAAAATCCCCGGTAACACAAAAATACCGGAAAGGTGGAAAAGACCGCCGGCAAAATGACAGCGAGCCGCGTATCCATAAGGCCCAGCCCATCCAGCACCAGATATTGGGAAAGCATGGTCACCTGAAAGGGCATCAGCATCAAAATAATGTATATCCGGAATAAAAACCGGCTCCCCCGGAAGCGGTATACCGCAAAAGCCCACGCGGAGGGAACCGCCACAAAAAGCTGCCCCGCGAGGATACACACCGTCATTTTCACCGAATTCCAGAACACCACAAAAAACTGCGGCGTGAAAAAAAGCACCTTTCCAAAATGAGCGAAGGTCGGATATGCCGGAAACAGCCTCCATCCGATATATCCTTCCCCACCGTCCAGCACGGGCTTTAAAAATCCGGAAAGCTCCTGCCTGCTCATCACGGAACCGGGCAATATCAGCAAAAGCGGCGCCAGCATCAGCATCGCAGGAAGCAACAGCAGCAAAAGCCGCAGCGCATCAAACATTTTTTTCCGGACTTTGCAAAGCTGCCTGGACAGCCCCGTATGCCGTCCTGTATTTTTTCCCAAACCTCTCATGCTTCCTCCCACAGCCCGGTGAGCACCTGGATAAACACCAGCAGCACTGCCGCCATGCAGACCGCAGCGGCTGCCATTTTATCCAGCTCCAGCCAGGCAAACCAATTGTTGAAAAGATGCTGCAGCAAATACATGCTCTCCTGCGGATACGGTCCTGCGACCAGATACGCTTCCCGAAACACCTTAAAGGAGTTCAAAAAGGACAACACTGTAATCGTATAAAACACCCCCTTGAGCTGCGGCATCATAATGGCGGTGAATATCCTGATTTTTCCCGCTCCGTCCACCCTTGCCGCCTCAATCATATCGCCCGGAATCGCCAGAATGCCGGCAAGCCACAGCACCACCGTATAGCCCAGATTGCGCCATACATAGGAAAACACCAGCACCCAGAAGGAAAGCCCGCTTCCCATGAAATCTATCTCCTGCCCGGTATATGCATTCAAAAATCCGTGCCTGTCAAACACCATCTGCCACACCAGCACAACCGTCGCCGCCGGAACCGCCATGGGAAACAAAAAAACAGATTTCAGTGTCTGCGCCTGCCCAAGCCCGGAAAGCAAAAGCGCAACGATCAGCCCCAGCGCGATCAGCAGGGGCAGGCAGACCGCCACAAAGCGCGCCGTATTTTTCACCGCCAGCAAAAATGCCTCATTCTGAAATATTTTCCTGTAATTGTCAAATCCCACAAATTCGCCCGTCACCGCCGTTGTAAAGGATCTGCGCACCACATCCGCAAAGGGAAGCAGCACGAAGCAGAATACCCCGGCAAAGCCCGGCAGCACAAATGCGAAAAACCATCTCTTTTTCATACAAATAATCCTTCTTTTTCCTGACTATCTGTATTGTAACAGCTCCTTCTCTAAGTTCTCTCTAAAAGGGAAATGAAGTTATTGCTCACGATGCCGCCGAATGCGGACTGCCAGCGGTCTGGTCCTCTCCCTGCCGGCCTCTTCACCGGTGCGGGCTGCTTTTCGGGCGCCCATATCCGAAACGGCAAATCCATCCCTCCAAAGTGCGGCCATTCCTGCGCAAAAGTGGGAACTCACGTTGTTCGTTGTCCCACTTTTGCGACAGAAATGGACTGCACTTTGGAGGGGATTTGCCTGTTTCGGATATCAGGCGCCCGAAAAGCAGCCCGCACCGGTGAAGAGGCCGGCAGGGAGAGGACCAGAC
>CAJUEL010000019.1 GCA_910585455.1 uncultured Eisenbergiella sp.
CCGGGCGGATTCGGGACTTTCACCCGTTGGAAACGTGCGCCGCCAAGCACACCATACAACGCGCGGCTGCCAGCCGACAGCCGCGCGATACTTTTATATGCTTATAAGAAAATGTACTTCAAAATGAAAATCACGGTCAGCACATACATCAGCCAGTTGACCTTCTTCTCCTTGTTCTTCCCTGCGATCAGATGAAGCAGCGTATAGGAAATCACGCCGATCGCGATACCCTCGGAAATGCTGTATGCCAAAGGCATGGCGATGATCGCCAGAAATGCGGGAATCCCCTCCAGCGCATCGCCAAAGTTGATTCTGGTGACATTGCTGATCATGAAGAAGCCGACCAGGATCAGCGCAGGCGCCGTCGCAAAGGAAGGAATCGTCAAAAACAGCGGCGAGAAAACCAGCGCCAGAAGGAACAGAAGTCCCGTGGTGACCGCCGTCAGACCGGTGCTTCCGCCCTCGGTGACGCCGGAAGCGCTTTCCACGAAGGTCGTCGTGGTGGAAGTACCCAACACCGCACCCACGCTGGTCGCCAGCGCGTCCGCCAAAAGCGCGCCCTTGATGCGGGGCAGTTTTCCGTCTCTGTCCAGCATGTTCGCCTTGGATGCGACGCCGATCAAAGTGCCCAGCGTGTCAAAAATATCCACAAACAAAAATGCAAAGAGGATCGTGATGAAATCCAGAATCTTTACGGCACCGAAATCAGCCTTGAATACCTGCCCGAAGGTCAGCCCCAGGGAACTGAAATCAAAGCTCACAAAAGAGGTGGGAATCACGGAGTACATGCCCAGCTCCGGATTCGGCACATAAATGCCAACCAGCTCACAGATAATGCCCAGCACCCATGTGATCAGGATACCCAACAGAATGTTGCCCTTCACATTTTTTACAATCAGAATGCCCATGATGAGCACGCCGATCAGCGCCAGCAGCGCGCCAACGCCAACGGAATGGAAATTTTCCCCCTTAAACGTCTGGTAGGTGATCAGCGTGGATTCGTTGCCCACCACCAGCTTCGCGTTCTGCAGTCCGATGAAAGCGATGAATAAGCCGATGCCCGCGCTCACCGCATGCTTTAAGGTGAGGGGAATGGAATTGAAAATCGCCTCACGCACATTCGTGACGGAAAGCACGATGAAAATCAATCCCTCCACAAATACCGCCGCCAACGCGATCTGCCAGGAATACCCCATGGTGCCGCAGACCACGAATGCGAAGTAAGCGTTCAGTCCCATGCCGGGAGCCAGCGCAAAGGGATAATTGGACAACGCCGCCATGAGCACGGTTCCGATGAAGGAAGCCAGCGCCGTCGCGATCAGAATCGCGTTTGCATCCATTCCGGAAGCGGAAAGGATAGATGGATTCACTGCCAGGATATATGCCATGGTCATGAAGGTCGTAAGTCCCGCCATCATTTCCGTTTTGACATCCGTCCCGTTCTCCTTGAGCTTGAAAAACTTTTCTAACATCTCATACCTCCTAAGAAAAATTGGCATGCGCCATTGTTGGCACTCCTCTTTTGTATGGGTGCCGGTTACTTATCATACAGCGGATAACCGCTTCATGATCTCATTCGCCCTGGCATAGATTTTTTCCGCGTCCACGCCGTTTTCATACGCCCCGTTATAGTAAAGAATTTTTCCGTTGATCATGGTCATTTTCACGTTCTGCTTGCTGCCGCTGTACACGATGTTTTTCGTGATATTGTTGAGCGGCTGCATGTTGGGCTGATGCAGGTCGATCATGATGATATCGGCAAGCTTGCCTGCCGCCAGCACATCGGCGTCTAAAAGTCCCATGGCACGAGCGCCGTTTACCGTCGCCATCCGGAGCACCTCATGGGCGTCCACCGCGGCGGCGTCCTTCTGCAAAAGCTTCGCAAGCCCCGTCACCAAAAACATCTCCCGGAACATATCCAGACAGTTATTGCTGGAGGGACCGTCTGTGCCGATCGCCACCCGCATGCCCTTTTCCAGAAAACGCCCGATCGGCGCAATGCCGCTGGCCAGCTTCGTATTGGAGCCGGGATTTGTCACCGCATAAAGCCCCTTTCTCACAAACAGATCCATATCCTCTTCCGTAAAGTAAACGCAGTGATACCCGCCGCCGCCGAAATCAAACAGCCCCAGGGAATCAAACAGCTGTGGCGGCGTCATGCCGTAACGGCCGATGCATTCGTCCGTTTCCAGCTTTGTCTCCGACATATGAGAAAACAGCGGCGCCTGGTACTGATGGATCAGGGCGGAAACCTCCTCCAGCAGCGGCTTATCACAGGTATACTCCGCATGCACGCCCATCATATAGCTGATTAGCGGATCCATGCCGTTTAAGCTCTTGTAACGGTTTTCCATTTCCGCCACGGAAGGGCCGAACTTGTTTAAGCCGCTGACCAGCACGCAGCGCATCCCCATATCGATACACGCCTGCGCGATATCCTTCGGAGAAAGATACATATCAAAAATGGAAGTCACACCGGTGGTCAGATATTCCAGAATCGCGAGCTGGGTCAGATCGTAATTGTCCTGCTCCGTCATTTTCGCTTCCATCGGGAAAATCTTTGTGTTGAGCCATTCCTGCAGGGGCATATCGTCCGCATAGGAACGCATGACAGTCATGCCGGAATGGGTGTGGGCATTTTTAAAGCCCGGCATCAGCACATTGCCCTGACAGTCGATCTCCCTGTCCCATTTCGTCCCGTCCGCCGCCTTCGGAACGCCCACATAGGAAATTTTCTCATCCTGTGTCCAAAGCTCTCCCTCGATCAGGTCGCAGCCTGTGTCCATCGTTAAAATTCTCGCATTGTAAAAACGAATTTTCACCTGTTCTCTCCTTCTTTCTAAGCCAGATTGTCCGGTCCGAAGCCTTCCGGCAGCAGATCGGCCAGCGTCCGCTTTTCATATTCCTCTTCCGATTTCGCCACGATCACCGTAAAGCGCTGCGGATCGCAAAACTCCATCATCACCTGCCGGCACACGCCGCAGGGCCAGGCAAGCTGCGTCACATTGCCCGCCGGACTTCCCACAACCGCAATCGCCACAAAGCCTCTCTCACCCTCGCTCACCGCTTTGAAAAAGGCGGTCCGCTCGGCACAGACTGTGGGCGTATACGCCGCATTTTCAATGTTGCAGCCGGTATAAACCCTGCCGCTTTGTGCCAGCAGCGCCGCGCCGACGCAGAAGCCCGAATAGGGCGAATAGGAAGATTCCCGCGCCAAAAGCGCTGCCGCAATCAGTTCTCTCTCGCTCATGCCGCCCTCCTTCGTATTTATAAGACCTGTTTAAAATTGGTCACGGCTTCCGTCACGAGCCTGCGGAATTTCGGCGCCGCCGCATTTGCCGCTTCCTGTACCTCTTCATGGGTCAACGGATTTGCCGTCATGCCCGCCGCCAGGTTGCAGACACAGGAAATACAGCAGATTTTCATGCCCATATGATTCGCCGCGATCGCTTCCACCACCGTGGACATGCCCACCGCATCCACGCCCAGCTTATGAAGCAGCTGTATCTCCGCAGGTGATTCGAAGGAAGGACCTGTCAGCTGCGCATATACACCCTCTTTTAAGGTGATGCCGCTCTCCTTTGCCGTACGCCGCAGAATATCCTGTAAATCCCCGTCATACACATGGGTCATGTCCGGGAAACGCACGCCCAGCTCGTCGATGTTGGCGCCGATCAGGGGATTGGGCGCCCAGAGGGAAACGTGGTCGTTGAGCATCATGAAATCTCCTGCCGTAAAGGAAGGGTTGATGCCGCCGGAAGCGTTGGTTAAAAACAGGATCTTCGCTCCCATCAGCTTCATCAGCCGCGCCGGAAGCACCACATCGGAAATCGGATAGCCCTCATAATAATGCACCCTGCCCTTCATGCAGACCACGGGCACATCGTTCACATACCCGAAAATGAATTTGCCGGCATGTCCCGGCACGGTGGAAATCGGGAAGCCCTCTATCTCATGATAGTCCAGCTCCGCCTCCACTCTGATATCGTTGGCATAATCGCCAAGCCCCGAGCCTAACACGATGGCGACCTCGGGCCTGAAATCAATTTTGCTTTGGAAGCTTTCGTAACACTTCATCAGTTTTTCATATACGGGATTCATACAAAATACCTCCTCTCATCAATGCTGCCTGTACAGCTGTTTTTTCTCTATTTTTATACTATAATCGATAATTGGAAATTGCACAAGGCATAATGGAAAAGAATCGAAGAAATATTCCGGGGTATATGCATTCCCATTTTGCATATGCTATCATGCCAATAGGCAAAAAGCTGCAAAAATTGCTCGCAGAAGTGAATAAAATCCGGTATATACTACATGTGTACTGCCTGTATATTACGAGCTCATTTTTCACCAGCTTTAGATAAATTATCTGAAAATTCCGAAAATTAAAAAATCCCCGGAAATACTGAACTTCCGGGGATTCCATGATTCAATTAGACAATTCCTTGCGCATTCATGGCATCCACGACCTTCTCAAAGCCCGCAATATTCGCGCCGACAACATAGTTGCCCGCAAAACCGTATTTCTTAGCAGCCTCATCCAGATTGTGGAAAATGTTCACCATGATATTCTGCAGCTTTGCATCCACCTCTTCAAAGCTCCAGCTTAAGCGTTCGCTGTTCTGGCTCATTTCCAGCGCGCTGGTCGCTACGCCGCCCGCATTGGCAGCCTTGCCGGGCACGAACAGAACGCCGTTCTTCTGCAGGTATTCGGTCGCTTCCAGAGTGGTAGGCATATTCGCGCCTTCACATACCGCCTTACAACCGTTTGCCACCAGCCCTTCCGCATCGGAAAGCTGCAGCTCGTTCTGGGTCGCACAGGGAAGAGCGATGTCCACCTTCACACTCCATACGCCCTTGCCGGAATGATATTCCGCATTGGTTCTCGTATTGACGTATTCGGACAGCCTTGCGCGCTTCACCTCTTTGAGCTCCTTGAGCAGGGCGAGATCAATTCCTTCCGGATCATAAATCCAGCCGGTAGAATCGGATGCGGTCACAGGCTTTGCGCCCATCTGATATGCCTTCTCAATCGCATAGATGGCGACGTTGCCCGCACCGGATACCGCTATGGTCTTACCTGCGATATCAATGCCGTTCTCCTTAAGCATTTCTTTTGTGATATATAACAGACCGTATCCGGTCGCTTCTTTCCTTGCCAGGGAACCGCCGTATGTAAGCCCCTTGCCGGTCAGAACGCCCTCGTACATGTTGCGGATTCTCTTATACTGTCCATACATGAAACCGATCTCTCTGCCGCCTACGCCGATATCTCCGGCAGGCACATCCGTGTCCGCGCCGATATGGCGGTACAGCTCTGTCATGAAGCTCTGGCAGAAAGCCATCACTTCCCTGTCGGATTTTCCCTTGGGATCGAAATCGGAACCGCCCTTGCCGCCGCCGATAGGCAGACCGGTCAGAGAATTCTTAAATACCTGCTCAAAGCCTAAAAACTTGATAATACCCAGATTTACAGAAGGATGGAAACGAAGACCTCCCTTATAAGGTCCGATCGCACTGTTGAACTGTACGCGGAAACCGATATTCACCTGAACCTGTCCCTTGTCATCCACCCAGGGCACACGGAACATAATCTGCCTTTCAGGATTGGTCAACCTCTCCAGCAACGCGTTTTTGCGGAACGCCTCTTCGTTCGCCTCCACCACGACACGCAGGGATTCCAGCACCTCTTTTACCGCCTGATGAAACTCAGGCTGTGCAGGGTTCTTCTCAACTACCTGCGCAATTACCTCATCTACATAAGACATTCTGTTTGTCCTCCTTCTAAACTAAAAAGCATTAACTCTTTCCGGAAGTTATTATATACTGATTGTCTTTTCAGCGCAAGCACTTTATTACATTAACTTGAAAAAATTTTTATGCTTTACAGATACTTCTTTAACTCTTTTATATTATTTTCTTCAAAATCCATGAGTTCCTTTGCAAGTTCTACGGTCTGCTCCCCTGCCTGTGCGTTATGGTTCATCGCCTTCCACAAATCCGACAGTCCCATGCTGCTTCCGCGGATCATCAATTCCGCAAGGTGGCTGGTGGAGGAATTGAGCAAGGTGTTGCCCGTGATCGCTGCGGAAAGCATCATCCGGTTCACCTTGCTTTCCGGATCAGGTCTCTGCCTGCCCGCAAGCAGCTGGGCCCGCGCCCGGTCATGGATTTCTCCATATTTAAAGGATTCCCGCGCCAGCATCAATGCCATACCGTCATCATAGACCTTGTTGCCCACCACCTCCAGCGCATGCATGCCCATTTCTGTATTCTTTTGAATTTCCCGCAGCAATTGTACATCATCCTTTTTCATGCAATACCCTCCTTTTCTGTCGGCCTAAACCCCTTACATTGTTTCTGAACTGTACCCTATTTTCTCCTTTTTTTGAAAAAATATACGCCTGCCCGGCAATCTGCCGTTCAGGCGTATCTTACATTCCATCTATAACATCTGTAGCGTCATTCCATAACCTTCAACACTTCTGTTTTCACATATCCCGTCTGCCCCTTGTACTTCACTCTCGTCCAGCCGTCCGCCTGCTTCATCAGAATTTCCAGTTCATCTCCCTGGTAGCATACGCCAAGCTTATCCGCATTCTCGCTTGCCGCTTTGCGGACATTGATCGTATCTCCAACCTTGATCTTTTCGCCGGATGCTACCTGCGCACCGCCATCCTCTGCCGGCGCCGCCTGATCATCTCCATTTTCAGCTTCTCCTTCCGCTGCCAAAGCTTCCAGATAATCAGATTTGATATATCCTTCTTTTCCCTCGTATTCGACCTTCGTCCAACCGTTTGCCTTGCTCTCCAGAAGCGGCAACACGGTACCTGTCTGTACCTTTCCAAGCTTCTCCGCCTGTTCGCTGTCAGATGCCCGGACATTCACCACATCGGTTGCCCTTACCTGCGTTGCATTGACTGACGGTTCCGGTTCAGGCGCTGCCTCCTGCTGCTCCTGTGATTCCGCTTCCGCCTCTGCCAGCGCTTCACCAACTTCCACTTTCAAATCCTTGCGCATCTGTGCGAGGTAATTGTTCAAATCCTTGTTTTCTAAAACTACCTCATTGAATTTCACCTGCACACGGTTCATCAGATCCACTACATCATCCTGCGCTGAAATTTCCTCCAGATACAGGTTTTCCGCTTCGTCAACCTCCCCCTCCTGAATATAACAGCTTCCATCCTCTCTCGTATAAACCAGATAAGGGCTGATTCCAGGAACCAGGGTTTCCATATCCTTAAATTTTACTTCATAATATACATACACCACATAGGAATTATCCACAGGACCGGCCTTGGTATAGCATTTCAGGTCCCGGTATTCCTCGATATAGGCGCTTCTCTTTTGCTGATAGATCAACGTTTCCTCATCTGCCGAATCCGTCAACGTCCTGATCTTCTCAATATCGCCATCCGTCGCCGCCTGATAATAGTCCTTCATCAACGCGTTTATCTGAGGATATGCGTCTTCCTCCAACGCAACCTCCTCCGTTCCCGCGCTTTCACTGCTCTCCGCACTTTCCACAGAAGCGCTCTCAGTCCCCTGACCTGCCACATCCTGCGCCGGATCCGAGGACGCCTGCTGCGCGTTCTTCCCCGCAAACACTCCCGCAATGATTGCGATAATGAGGATAACGGCGAGTAAAACGCCGATCACTGCCACCTTTCTGTTCTTATTTCCCATAGTCTGTCCCGTATTTCTCACAGGTTCCTTTTCCTGTACGTTCATATGATCCCAACCTTTATGAGCAAAGCAAAATCTCCCGATAAAAAGCAGAGTGATGCAAAATGCAACCGACAGGACTCGAACCTGCACCAAAGGCGTCGGAGGCCTTCGTTCTATCCATTAGACTACGGTTGCATATCGTAATATCAAAGATATTACAGAATTGTTACGCATCACTCTTTTGACATAATAGCACAGGATTATCATTTTGTCCAGCAATTTTTATAAAGTTTGCATTTCCATCTTATTCCTGTCGGTATAACATACAGAGAGCCCTGATATGACCACTATCTGATCCCATGCTCCAGCCGCTCCCGATACCCTGGCTCCTGCTTGATCTCATATTTATTATTGAACATCTCGTATTCCGCTTCCGAATACCTGTCCTCAAACGCTTCCTCCACATTCGTACGGTAAACAAGTCCCACCGCCAGAGAGGGCGCCAGAACCGGGTCCTCAAAATCCAGACAGGCCTGCTGAATCCGGCGGCAATACGCTTCTGCCTCGTCTTCCTCCGGCATCGGAATCACAATGCCGAACACATCCCCATCCACACGTCCGATCAGATAGTTATCTTTTGCCTCCTTACGGACGATACCCGCGATCGTCTTAATCAGGCGGTCGCTTTCCTCAATTCCGAAATTGTCATGAACAAACTTCCAGTCATTGATATTGGCACAGATCACCGCCGCAGGCGCAACGCCCGCACGCTCCATCTCCCTTAAATGGTTCATAAAGTAGGTTTTGCTTAAAGCCCCGGTAAGGGCATCGCTATGCTCTCCCCGCGTTCCTCCGGACAGCTCCTTCTCCATGCGCGCTACCATATCGTCCGCAAAAATTGCCGTTTCCCGATAGAGATAATGCTTCTCTCCCATATTGGCATATATATCCACAATATCATTCAAAAGCTGTCCGATCAGCACGCTGTCTGTGCCCGGTGCACATTTCATATACAGATGCCCGATCGTCCTGCCCAGCACCTGAATTTTCCTGCCCGGATCATTGGTCACGTCCGGATGAAAGCCGGTAAAATCTCCTGCTTTCACAACCGGCTCGCCATGGCGCCTGGTCAGCAAAAGCTCGACCCCCAGGGCCTTATGCAGGTTCATAAAATATGCTTCCACTTTTGCGAAATCAAATAAATTTTCCAGACTGTAATCCTTAATATTATCCTTCAGTCTCTGCTCCAACGGCAACGCCCCATATGCCATCATGTAACCCTCTCCTTTATCCTACAAGAATTATGAATACCTGATTTGATTATAGCGGTTACCTCACCGTTTGTCTAGCAAAACTTCACGACCGGAAGGAGCAGACGGCGCAGCTGGCTTTTGCAGGACGGGCGGCTTACGCCGCAGAATCATTCTCATCCCTCATCAGCTCCAGATAATCGCTTTCATCCGCAAACAGACGATAGACACCGTCCACATAACCCATATAGCCGTTGCTCACATAATATCCTTTCATTTTGCATGCCTCCTTTTTGTTATATTCGCTTTGTTGATACAAGCATACTCTTTTTAGAGTCCCATTGTACGGACTCTGTCGCGGGTAACCGCATTTTAAAGGAAAATCGCGCATTTACCCCTTGAAAAATCCCCAGATTTCTGTACAATAGGAAAAGTATCGGCGGCGTTGCCGTTTTCATTTCAGGAAGGAGTACTTTATATGATCAGTGCGAATAATGTGACATACAGAGTGGGCAAGAAAGCCCTGTTTGAAGATGTAAACATCAAATTTACAGAAGGCAACTGCTACGGCTTAATCGGCGCAAACGGCGCAGGCAAATCCACCTTTTTAAAAATTCTGTCCGGCGTTTTGGACACCACCAACGGCGATATCTCCATCACCCCCGGACAGCGTCTTTCCGTGCTGGAGCAGGATCATTTCAAATATGACGAATATCCCGTCATGGATGTGGTCATCATGGGAAATGCCCGCCTCTATGAAATAATGAAGGAAAAGGACGCGATCTATGCCAAGGAGGATTTTTCCGACGAGGACGGCATCCGCGCCTCTGAGCTGGAGGCGGAATTTGCCGAGATGGACGGCTGGAATGCGGAATCCGACGCCGCGACGCTCTTAAACGGTCTGGGCATCGATACGGACCTGCACTACAGCGTCATGCAGGATCTGACGGGCAGCGAGAAGGTCAAGGTGCTGCTGGCCCGCGCGCTGTTCGGCAATCCGGACATCCTGCTTTTGGATGAGCCGACCAACCATCTGGATCTGGACGCGATCGCCTGGCTGGAGGAATTTCTGATCAATTTTGAAAATACGGTTATTGTGGTTTCTCACGACCGCTACTTTTTAAATAAGGTATGCACCCATACCGCGGACATTGATTATGGCAAAATTTCGCTCTATGCCGGCAACTATGATTTCTGGTATGAATCCAGCCAGCTCCTGATCCGGCAGATGAAGGAAGCCAACCGCAAGAAGGAGGAAAAAATCAAGGAGCTGCAGGAGTTCATCTCCCGTTTCTCCGCCAACGCCTCCAAGTCCAAACAGGCGACCTCCAGAAAGCGCGCCCTGGAAAAAATCCAGCTGGATGAAATCAAGCCCTCCAGCCGGAAATATCCCTATATCGATTTCCGCCCTGACCGGGAAATCGGCAATGAAGTGCTGTCCGTGACCAATCTGAGCAAAACCGTAAACGGCGTGAAGGTTCTGGACAACATTTCCTTCATCGTCGGCCATAACGACAAGATCGCCTTTGTGGGCGGCAACGAGCTCGCCAAAACCACCCTGTTCCAGATTCTGGTCGGGGAGCTGGAGCCGGACGAGGGCAGCTATAAATGGGGCGTCACCACCTCGCAGGCGTATTTTCCCAAGGATCCTGCCAGCGAATTTGACAATGATTACACCATCGCCGACTGGCTGACCGGCTATTCTCCGGTCAAGGACGCAACCTATGTCCGGGGCTTTTTGGGGCGCATGCTCTTTGCGGGCGAGGACGGCGTGAAAAAGGTGCGCGTGCTCTCCGGCGGTGAAAAGGTGCGCTGCCTGCTTTCCAAGATGATGATTTCCGGCGCGAACTGCCTGGTCCTGGACGAGCCCACAAACCATCTGGACATGGAAGCCATCACAGCCCTGAATAACGGTCTGATCAAATTCCCGGGGGTTGCGCTGTTTTCCTGTCATGACCACCAGTTTGTGCAGACCACCGCAAACCGCATCATGGAGCTTCTTCCCAACGGCTCCCTGATCGACAAGATCACCACCTACGACGAATATCTGGCAAACGATGAAATGGCGAGAAAACGCACGGTATACACCGCGAACAGAGAAGAGGATGAGCTGTAATGGCTGTAAAAACTGTAGATTTGCATGTGCATTCCAATAAATCCGACGGCAGCTTCCCGCCCGCCGCTCTCGTGGATATGGCTGTCGAAAAGGGCTTAAGCGCCTTTGCCCTGACCGACCACGACACCACCGCAGGCGTAAAGGAAGCGGTTTTGGCAGGTCAGAAAAAGGGAATCGAGGTGATCCCCGGCATCGAATTTTCCACGGAATATCAGGGAAAGGATATCCACATCGTCGGTCTTTTCATCGACGAGGATGCCCCGGCTTTTCAGGAGCATCTATGCAGCTTTGTGGATGCCCGTATCGAGCGCAACCGGAAAATGTGTGAGCGGCTTGCGGCGGACGGCATTGACATCAGCTATGAAAAGCTGCTGGAAGCTTTCCCCGATTCCGTCATCACCCGAGGGCACTATTCCCGCTATCTGCTAAAGCACGGCTATGTGCAAAGCCTGCCGGAGGCCTTCGACCGCTATCTGGGAGACCATACGAAGTATTTCGTTCCCCGGGAAAAAATATCTCCCGCCGACGCGGTTTCCCTCATCTTAAAGGTACAGGGCATTCCGGTTCTCGCCCATCCCACCCTCTACCACATGGGAAAGGATGCGTTAGAGCAGCTGATCCGCACGCTCAAGGCCGCCGGCCTTGTGGCAATCGAAGCGGTCTACTCCACCCACAGCGCCGGCGAGGAACGCCAGATACGGCAGCTCGCGGCGCGCTTTGACCTGCTCATTTCCGGCGGCTCTGATTTTCACGGAAAAAGCAAGCCGAAGCTGGAAATGGGCACCGGCTACGGAAAGCTTTTCATTCCGGAGGATATTTTGCTGGCTTTAAAGGAAAAAAGAAAGGAACTGTTTCATGTCTGAGAAAATTTTGTTTACGGATATGGATGGCACGCTGTTTACTTCCGATAAAGAAATCTCCCCCCGTCTAAAGGAGCTGCTGATTGGGCTTGTGGAACGCGGAAACCGTCTCGTTTTAAGCTCCGGCAGAACCCAAAGCAGCATTCAGAATGCGATTGACCGCATCGGCCTTGCTCTGCCGGGCATGTTTTTTATTTCCACCAACGGAAACGCCGTTTACGATTGCGACCGCAAACGGTTTTTATTCCAAAAAACAGTTCCCCTGGACATCGCCCAGGGCGTGATCGACCTCGCCCATAAGCACGGGCTGCACATTCAGTCCTATACCGACAGCCACGTTGTCTGTGAACGAAACAATCCGGAGATCGCCTTTTATCGAAAGGCGACCGGCATGGATGCCATTTTTACCCCGGATATTATGAGCGTCGTGCGCAAGCCCCCCGGCAAGCTTCTGGCGATCAGTCTGGAAAGCCGCTCCCGCCTGGAGCCCCTGCGCCTGGACGTGCTTGAAAAATATGGCGATACCATCGCCGCACTATACTCCTGTGATGAATATCTGGAATTTTTTGACAAAACCGCCGGAAAGGGAAACGCTGTCCGCTACGTCTGCGAACATTTACATATCCCGCTTTCCCATGCGGTTGCCGTCGGAGACGCGGAAAATGACATCTCCATGCTGGAAGCCGCCGGATACGGCGTCGCGATGGCAAACGCGGACCCGCTGGTAAAAGAGCACGCCGATTCTGTCACCCAAAATGACAACGACCACGACGGACTGGCGGAAGTAATCTTAAAATACTTCGCTTCCTGAAACGGTTTTATCCCTCCACAATCAGGTACCTGCCGTCGCCGACCTCGAAGACCTCCTCCGCCTCCAGAATTCTGTCCGCATCCTCCATATCGATGCCCGCTTCTTCAAAGTACTCCCGCACCTCTTTGGCGGAATTTACGACCACCGCCATACACTCCTCCAAAAAAGCCTCCGCCTCCTCCAGGCTGGACGCGACCTCTTCCGGAAAAAGCTGCTCCTGCTGCCTCAAAAAGCACTGCAGGACTGCGTCATCATATTCATGCATCTTTACTGCCTCCTCCCTTTCATCATAACAGCTCCAATAATTCCTGCGGCCTTTCGATCAAAGCGTCCGCTCCGTGCTCCAATAGCTCCTGTCTGCCTCGAAAGCCCCACAAAACGCCGACTGTTTTTACCCCTGCCGCGTTCCCTGTGTCCATATCCACCCAGCTGTCTCCCACATAAAGAATGTCCTCTTTTTGAAGGGCGAGCTTTTTTATGATGGCAAATACCCCGTCCGGAGCCGGCTTTGCCCCCAGATCATCCGTCTGCCCCTGCACCACATCAAAATATCCCTCGCCAAACAGGGCGTTTATGACAAATTCCGTATTTTCATGAGGCTTATTACTGAGCACCGCAAGCCGGATTCCGGATTCTTTCAGCTTTTGCAGCATTTCACAAATCCCTGCATAGGGTTTTACCCGATACATACAGCCCTTCTCAAAATACTGCACGTACCGCGCAAATACGGCTTCCGTATGCACCGGCCAGGTATCAAAGCCATCCGCATCAGGCTTCTCAAAGCGCTCTCCTTCCGGATCGCCTGCCTGACGCAGTGCGCGCACGATGAGCATTTTCGCACCGTTTCCCACAAACCGTTTGAATGCCTGACTGTCATCAATCGGCCTTAGCCCATAATCTGCAAGCGCCCTGTTCGTGCAATGGGCGATGGACTCCAGCGTATCCGCCAATGTCCCGTCCAGATCAAATATCACCGCTTTTTTCATAGCAATCCTTTCTCCCGCAGCTGCTGGTACAGCCTGCCCACCGGCAGGCCTACCACGTTGTTATAATCTCCCCGGATACCGGCTATGTGCGCGGCGCACCGTCCCTGAATGCCATAAGCGCCCGCCTTGTCCATCGGCTCGCCCGTCGCCACATAAGCTGCAATCTCTGCATCGCTCATGGGAAAAAAGCTCACATCCGTACATTCATAAAACGTAAACCGCTCCGGTGGCAGGGCAGAATCCTCCTGCCAGATACCCGTCACCCCGGTATAGACCTGATGGCTCTTCCCCTGCAGCAGGAAAAGCATCCGACAGGCATCCTCCTCATCCTTCGGCTTTCCCATGATCTGTCCGTCATATACCACAATCGTATCCGCGCCGATCACCAGATGCCTTCCTGCCTCCTGACTGACCTGCGCAAAAATATCCTCCGCCTTCTGCGCAGAAAGCTCCTGCACGATCTTTTCCGGACGCGCAGACTCTACCCGCTCTTCCTTTTTGCTGGGGCGGACGCAAAAGGTCAGCCCGATCTGCGAAAGCAGCTCCCGCCGGCGGGGCGACGCCGAAGCCAGCACAATCTGATATGCACTCATATTTCAATCCCCAAATGCGTTTTCGGCACAAAGATCCGGGTATCCTTTCCCCGCTCACCGCTCTTTGCGGCTTCCTGCGCCTCCCTGCAGAATTCGTCCTGCGCACAGTAAGGCTCCTTGCCTCTTCTGTCCACCTTTTCATAGCTGCCATCGGGCTTCAGGATATGCGCCTTCATGTTATCCTTAAGCTGTCCGGTCAGAATGTGCTTTAGCTCCTCCTGCAGGGCAGCATCCTCCACAGGGAAGAGAATCTCCACGCGGCGCTCCAGGTTTCTGGGCATCCAGTCCGCGCTGGCACAGTAATACTCCGGCTTTCCATCGTTTTCAAAGTAAAAAATGCGCGCGTGCTCCAGAAAATTCCCCACGATAGAACGCACCGTGATGTTTTCACTCACGCCGGGCACGCCCACCTTCAAACAGCAGATGCCCCGGATGATCAGCTCTATTTTCACGCCCGCCCGGCTCGCCTCATACAGCGCTTCAATGATGTCCATATCACAAAGCGAATTCATCTTTGCCACGATGCGCGCCGTCCTGCCCTTTTGCGCATGCTTTTTCTCCCGGCCGATCAAAAACAGAAAACGGTCCTTAAGCCACAGCGGCGCAAGGCTTAAGCGGTTCCAGGAACGGGGCTCGGAATAGCCGGAAAGCATATTGAATACCGCGGTCGCATCCTCTCCGATCGCCTCGTTCGCCGTCATCAGCCCCACGTCCGTGTACAGCTTCGCCGTCGCATCATTATAATTTCCGGTGCCCAGATGGACATAGCGGCGGATGCCATCCTCTTCCCGGCGCACCACCAACGTGATTTTGGAATGGGTCTTTAGACCCACCAGGCCATAAATCACATGACACCCCGCCTTTTCCAGCTTTCTCGCCCAGACGATGTTGTTTTCCTCGTCGAAACGCGCCTTTAATTCCACCAGCACGCTGACCTGCTTGCCGTTTTCCGCCGCCTGCGCCAGCGCCGCAATGATGGGAGAGTTGCCGCTGACCCGGTACAGCGTCTGCTTGATCGCCAGCACATCCGGATCCCGGCTCGCCTGCCGGATGAAATCCACCACGGGAGCAAAGGTCTGATAGGGATGATGCAGCAGGATATCTCCCTTTTTGATGATGTCAAATACCGAGCCTTCTGCTTCAAACTCCCGCACCGGCTGCGGCGTATATTTGGGCGCCTTTAGATGGTCAAAACCGTCCATCCCGTATGCCTTCATCAAAAAGGTCAGATCCAGCGGACCGTCGATGGAAAAAATATCCTCCTCCGCCACGCCCAGCTCCTTTTCCAAAAGCTCCACCAGCTTACGGTCCGTGCCTTCCTCCACCTCCAGCCGGATCGCCTGTCCCCAGCGGCGCATCTTGATCTGCTTTTCAATTTCCAGAAGTAAATCCTCCACCTCATCCTCATCAATCGCCAGATCGGCATTCCTCGTGATCCGGAAAGGGTGCGCGCACTGCACGTCATAGTTTAAGAAAAGCCTGCTGATATTGCGCTCAATGATCTCCTCCAGCAAAATGACCGTTTTGACGCTGCCTTCCTGACCGGGCTCTGACGGAATCTGCACGATCCGGGACAGGACGCTGGGAACCTGCACGGTGGCAAATTCCGTCTCCTTTTTTTCATCCCCCTTTTTCGTCAGAAGCGCGCCGATATTTAAGGACTTGTTGCGGATCAGAGGAAACGGGCGGGAGGAATCCACCGCCATGGGGGTCAGCACCGGATATACATTGTCCTCAAAATATTCGTCCACATATTTTTGCTGCATTTGTGTGAGCTGCTCATGGCGCTCTATAAACACGAGCCCGTTCTGTTTCAGAAGCGGCAGAAGCATCCTGTTATAGGTGGAATACTGCAGCGCCATAAAAGCATGGGTCTCTTTGGACAGCATGGAAAGCTGCTCCTTCGGAGACAGCCCCGCGATATCCTTTTTGGTATATTTTGCATGCACCATATCCACCAGGGAGCCGATGCGCACCATGAAAAATTCGTCCAGATTGGATGCCGTAATGCTCAAAAATTTGAGCCTTTCAAAAAGCAAAAGCTGTTTATCCCGCGCCTCGCTCAGCACCCTTTTATTGAAAAGCAGCCAGCTCATTTCCCTGTTCGTATAATATTCGCTGTTTTGCAGCTCCTTTTTCTCTTCCATTTCCTGCTCTCCTTCCGGTTTATAAAACCCGCTTCTGCCGGATCACGGGGCGAATGCTGTAAACCTCTTTAAAGAAGTCCGCCCTCGTGTCAAACAGCCCCTTTTCCAGCGTCATATCCTCCGGCGTATTCACGGTGATGATCAGCTCATCCTCCTTTAAGGCTGCCTTCATGTCTTTGCATTTCTGCTTGTGGCTGGTATCCAGCGCATTGGATATCTGCAAAATCGCTGTCAGCTTGGCGATTGTCAGATATTCCTCCGTATCGATGGAACCGCCCTCGCTGCTCTCGATCGCATAGTCAAATTCCAGATGATTGTATTTTACCACGTTCGCCACGATCTCCCGTTCCCGATGGGACAGGCCGATGATCTCCGTGGACATGATGATCGCATAGGAGCACTCCCCCAGATTGAGCATGCTGATATATTTGCCGCAGTCATGCAGCAGCGTCGCGATGCGCAGAAGCAGCCGTTCCCGGTTTCCCAGCCCGTGCACCTTTTTTAAGCTGTCAAAAATCGTCATGGCAATCTGCTCCAATGCCTCTCCTCTGCGTTTGCTGCCCATATAACGCTTGCTGATGCCCTTCGCGCAGGTTATGATATCCTGCTCAAAATCATGGACCTGGGTGAGGATTTTCCTTTTTTCCGCATATTCGTATGCCATACCGTCACACAGCGACACCCCCGGCGCCCAGATCAGCTTCGCATCCGTCAACGCCGCGACCTGTTTGACGATTGTGGAGGAAATCCGCAGAAGCTGCACCTTTTCCTCCGGCGTATCAAACCTTCTGGCAATCTCCTCATCCGTATGCTCCTGCAAAAAGCCCAGATAGGTCAAAAGGGACGCCCGGTCCGCGTAGCCCGCCTGTCCGTCAGTCAGCTTTTTCTGTATGATGTCGGAAATATAGTCATCCACCACGATGATATTTTCGATGTTCCTGTCCTTTAAATACATCTTTTTAAACACGCCAAGCTGCCCGGCCAGTAGCTCCTCCAAAAGCTCCTCATACCGGGAGGGACGGACGTTTAAATGATGAAGCTTTTCCTGCAGCCGCAAAACGCCCAGCCGCAGATTCTGGGTGGAGGAAAGCTTATCCTTATCAAACAGGGAAATCTGGATGCTCCCGCCGCCGATATCCAGCACGACGGTTCCCTTTTCGATGATCTTTTCAAAGTATTCCCCCCGGGAGGCGATGGATTTGTAATCCAGGAAACGCTGCTCGGAGTTGCTCAGCACCTCAATTTTTACGCCGGTGCGCTGCATGATCTGATCCAGCACCATCGCCGTATTCTTGATCTCCCGGATCGCGCTGGTGCCGTATGCCTTATATTCATCCACCCTGTAGCTGTCCATGATGGATACGAACTCCCGCAGCACCAGACAGAGCTCATCCATCTTCTCATGGCTCACCTTTCCGGTCACATAGGTATCGCTTCCCAGATCCAGCCGGTTTCTGACGCAGTCCACCTCCCGGATCCCGTTGGCTTTTGATATGGTAAAAATTTTTAGCGATTGTTCATAAGAGCCTAAATCAATGGCTGCAAAGGTTTTCATGTGCGCTCCTTTCCGAGCAGATAATCCACAAACTGCTGCGCGGTCCTGCCGGATAAGCCGCCGTGGGACAGCTCCCAGCGGTTTGCCTGTAAAAACAGCTCCTCCTGCGGCATATCGATGCCCGACCGCTCTGCGAGCACCTGCAAAATCTCCTGAAACTGCTTTTTGTCCGGGGAACCGAAATAAATGGTCACGCCGAAACGGTATACCAGGGAAAGCTTTTCCTGCACCGTGTCATTGGTGTGCAGCTCCTCGTCCCGCTCCTGCTTATCCCGAAAGCTCTCCCGGATCAGGTGCCGCCTGTTGGAGGTGGCATAGATCAGCACGTTCTGCGGCTTTTTCTCCAGACCGCCCTCGATGACCGCCTTTAAATATTTATATTCCGTTTCAAATTCCTCGAAGCTTAAGTCGTCCATATAAATGATGAATTTATAATTCCTGTTTTTGATCTGCGCGATCACATCATGCAGATCCTTAAACTGATGCCTGTACACTTCAATGATACGCAGTCCCCTGTCGTAATATTCGTTGGCGATCGCCTTGATGCAGGAGGATTTCCCCGTGCCGGCATCGCCGAACAGCAGGCAGTTATTCGCCTTTCTCCCGCTCACAAAGGCTTCCGTATTCTCAACCAGCTTCTGCTTTTGCAGCTCATACCCCACCAGGTCGGAAAGCTTCACATGGGCGATGTTTAAAATCGGCTCGATCCGGACGCCTCCTTCTCCCCGTTCCACCCGGAACGCCTTGTGCAGCCCGAATTTGCCCACGCCGTACTCCCTGTAAAATTCCGTCAGCGTGCGCTTCATCTCCTCCGGCGTGTCGTTCTGCCCAAGCTGCCCGGCCAGCGTGCAGATCCGATCCCGGATTCTTAAATTGTACACCCGGCTTTCCTGCGCGTTGCCCTCATAGGAGAGCGCCAGATCGAAGTCCCGCACACAAAGCGCCTCGGCAGCCTTTCCGAAATCGAACGCAAACAGCTCCCGGAATATGGCGATATCATGGAGCGCGGCGCGGTTTACCGATCCTGCTACCTCGCCCCGGATCTCACAGGCGCAGCTATAGCTGTTCTCATGGTTCACCAGCAGATTGGCAAGATAGCAGTGCCACAGATTTCCCCGAAAGCCATGGCTGCCTGCCAGCTTAAGCAGCCGGTTCATACAGGCATATAAAAGCGCCGCCCGGTCTTCCGGATTGTAATAGTCATTGTCGAAGTTTTCCATCAGCCACACCATATCCGAAAGCAGCGCGCCGTCTTCAAACTCCCTGTATAAAATCAATTCTTCTGTTTTCATGCATTTTCCTCTTGACAAAACAAATTATTTTCGCTATTCTGGATATAAAGAAGAAACGAAGTTTACTACCGTACGGCTATTGCTTAAGCGGCTTGCTCGTTTCTTTTTTTGTTCTCACAAAATCATATAAATACAATTTTCCATCCGCATCACACCTCACAAGCATTCTTGTCGAAAAAATATTATACCGCTCCAAAAAACCGTTCGCATCATAAACAGGCAATCCAAATTGAGTATCATATCTATGCCATCCATATCGGGCTTTTGCGCCATGCTTTTCCTGATAATCAGGATAGATCGCTCTCTTTGTCGCAGTCTGAACCAATTCACACAAGGCGGCAGCTATGTTCGCTTTTGCCTTTATGTTTGCGCCTTTCAACGCCCTGGTATCCACGGAATGACAAAACTCATCAGGAAAATCAGTCCCAATATATATTCTTTCGGCAGTTTCTTCAATTACAAAACTTTTTCCAATATATCCTTTCAGATATTCTTCAATTATTTTCCAGTCTGTTTTTCTACGTGACTGAAACAGGATGTTGTGGATCTGTACCGTTTTTCTTCCTTCCGTCTCCACAATAAAATTGTCTTTTATATCCAAAATCTTCCTTTCCTTGTAATGATTCAGCCCAGGACTTTACATTTACTGCCAAATCCGTGAGAATATGTAAACATTCATCAGTAATTCCCCAGTATTTTCATGTTGGATGCCTCTTCCCGAAGTCCCCTGAGCGCATTTTTTACAGCGCCGTCGGCAAGATTCCCCTCAAAGTCTATAAAGAACCGGTATTCCCAGGTGCGCCCTTCGATCGGACGGCTTTCAATCTTGGTCATATTCAGATTGTTGTAAATAAAATGGGACAGCATATGGTACAGGGAGCCGCTCTCATGAGGCACCTCGAAGCACAGGCTCACCTTTTTCGCGTCCTTTCTGAATATCTTCTGGTTTGTCACGATGATGAAGCGCGTGGAATTGGAGGAAACATTGTTGACCGGCTTTTCCAGAACGGAAAGCCCGTAAACCTTCCCCGCATATTCGCTGGCGATCGCCGCCTGGTCGGTGCGCCCCTCATCCGCAACCTTTCTCGCCGCAAAAGCGTTATTCGGCATGGAAATCTGCTGCCATCCGTGATTTCCCAGATAACGGGAGCTCTGCATCAGCGACTGGGGATGGGAATAGACTGTCCTGATATCGGCAAGCTCTGCCCCCGGCACGCCCAGCAGGCAATGCTCGATGGGGATGATCTGCTCGCCCACAATATAGTTCTCAAATTCCACCAAAAGATCATAAATCTCGCTCACAATGCCCGCCGTGGAATTCTCGATAGGCAAAACAGCAAAATCCGCGCTCCCCTCGTCGATGGCGCTCATGGCGTCACGGAAGGTGTCCACATGAATGCTGTCGATCTGTTCCCCGAAGTAACGCACCATTGCCGCCTGGGAATAGGCGCCCTCCGCGCCCTGGAACACCACCCGGACCTTTCCCGTCTCCAGCTCGTCCACGCTGATGAAGGGCAGCCTGCCGCCCGACCCATGCGCGTTCAACAGCTGATACTGCAGCTTCCGGCTCATGGACATGATCTGCTCAAACAGCTCCGTGATGCCATGGCTGTTGAACTCGTTGTGCGTCAGCGCGCGCACCGCAGCCAGCTTTTCCTCCTCCCTGGTCTTGTCAAACACCTTTTTCCCGTTCTCAATCTTGTAACGGGCGACCTGTCCACAGATGTCCATCCTCTCCTCATAGAGCTTCACGATCTGCCGGTCAATATCGTCAATCTGCTTTCGCAGCTGCATCAAATCCATCCGGATTGTCCTCCATTCCATCCTACACCGCAGTGCCGGAAAATTTTTGTAACAGTTCAGCCAGGTCTGCGCATTCATTGCGCAGACCGTGAGAAATCGTATTGGCAGCAGGCATCCGCCCTATCGCGCAGCGATTTTCATGGGCGGGTGCTATAACAGTTCAGACAAGTCTGAACTGTTATAAATTTTTTTACTATTTTACCACAGTTTGTATAAAAAATGAAGTTTGGAACATGATATTAGCATGAAAAAATTATGGAAAGATTTTATCAGATGCGGCGCCATCGGATGGTGCATGGAAATACTGGTGACCTCCTGCGATGCCTTCCGGCGCCGGGAACCCACCCTCACCGGTCATACGTCCGTTTTGATGTTTCCCATTTACGGCGCGGCATGCCTCTTAAAGCCGCTGTGCATCCTGCTTGCGGGCTTTCACTGGGTCGTGCGCGGGCTCATTTATATGAGCTGTATCTTCTCGATGGAATATGCCAGCGGGCGCTTTTTACAGAAAAAAGAAAAATGTCCGTGGAATTATGCCCGCTCCGGCTGGAATGTGCATCAGGTGATCCGCTTGGACTATGCGCCCGCATGGTTTTGCCTGGGACTGCTGTTTGAAAGGGTCGTCATGAAAAAGGAGTGAGTGGCGGTAGTCGCAAACAGACCTGCCGGATCAGGCAGGTCTGTTTTTCTCCCAGATTCCCGACACGAAAGCGATCAGCGCCATCCAGGTGGCCATGGGGTAAAAGATGCCCCCGTCATCACAGCCCTGCCTAAGGATCCGCTCCGCCTCCGCCTTTGTCAGCAGAACAAAGCCGTCAAAGCGTTCGGAGCCCACGGCTCCGTCCTGACTTAAAATGCTCAGCTCCTGCACGCTGGTCTCCACCAGAACAAAGGCGTTGCTCTCGTCCGTCATGCCCGGCGAGCTAAACAGAAACGGGCTTAAAATCTCCACCCTGTCGTGTTCGGCGATGACCAGACCGGTTTCCTCACGGATTTCCCGTATCGCGGTGCGCTTCACCGCCTCTTCCCGCGGCAGTTCTTTCTCGTCGATGAGCCCTGCGGGCACGCCGAGCAGAAACTGACCTGCCGGATAACGATATTCTCTGCTCAAAAGGAGACGGGGCTCTTCCCCCTCCTGCAAAAGCACAAGAATGCAGCTCACCGCGTCAGGCAGCATTGTCCGGTATTCCAGGGCGGACTTCGTCGCGACAAGATCCTCCCTGCCCCGGCGGGTGGCATTGTAATAATGCTTTCCTTCCTCATATTGTAGATCATAAACGCCCAGGAACTTTGATTCAAAAAGAGGGGCTGCACATTCCTTTGTGATAATCGGCTTATTCATATAGTACTCCTCCCATTTACCTTGCTCCACTTCTTCATATGATACCATATTCTATGAGATTTTCTGAATGAGCGGATTGGGAGGTATATCATATAAAATCCGCAGGACTTTTCCTCTGAATCGAAAAGGCTTATGCCGCAAATTCATCTCTGTTTTCAGCGAGTCCATTTTATTGATCTTTTCACGCATTTTCCTATATTCTTCAAAATTTTTGTACTTCCCACTTAAGCCATATGCATCTGATACAAGATAAAGAAAGATATCCTTATATTTATATCTGTCTTGAAGAAAGATTCCCGCAAACCGGTCAGACAGAAAATCAGAAATTGTATTCCTGAATTTTTCATGAATATCTCCGATTTTCAAAAACCTGGGACTGCTCACATTTTTCAATTCCAGCAAGTACATGACAAAAGCATCACATTCACAGTCCACAACTACCAGAAAATCGATCGCCTTTGGCGGCGTTGCAAGATGCAGGCCGGCATAATAATCATCCACCTTTATAATCGCCAGTTGTTCCAAATCCAACTGTCCAGATATGCCAACACAGATCCCTTCATCCTCTATCGTTTCTTTCAAATATGGCTTAAGCGGCTTACAGGCCTTTATCTGTCGTACCATGTTTCTCACTCCTCCATATTCAGCTTCTGTATGATTTCTTCCCTCTCATTATAAAGCCGTTCACTTGCGTCAATAAAGTTTTCATCATCTGCACCCAGTTCGTCTATCTGCAAAGCTTTCGATATGCTCCCTTCCTCCTCCTCCAGCAATACAATCGGCTGATATATATGATAATCCAGTTTTCCCCCCAATACCAGATTATTCAGCTTATTAAAAATGTAATTGCTGTGAGAGGATATGATCAGCTTCACATCCGCACGAATCAGCTGTGCAAAAATTTCAATCAAAGCAATCTGATTATTGGGATGCAAATGCGCCTCCGGCTCTTCAATAAATAAAACAGATTTTCCCCGCTGTCCTTTCTGCCGCGTCGATATAATATATTTTAAAAAGGCAACAATTGGTGAAATCTCTGATACCATGGAGGAAACCTCCGTCATTTCAAAATCCATGTCCGCATTTTCAGGACGATACTTTAACGCATTTTTACTGCGGTCGAAGGTTACCTTTCCCTTCAGGATTTCATTCTCTATCTGTGTAAAATATTCTGCCAATCCCACATTCATTTTAGGTCGGATATTTGACAAAGAAATAAAATAGTCGGATATCGGCTCTGAAATCCCGGGAAATTCTATTTTTTTAGTAAAATATGCCCTGTTTTTCGACAATTCGGCTACAATTGATCCAAACGCATTCATCCCGCTATAAATTCCGGATCTAGATGCTGGAAGAAAATAAACATCCTCAAACATATCCTGAACAGAATTGATACAGTCGGACAATTCCTTTTGAATGTGTTCGCACATGATTGCAATCGGCTGTTGAATGTCAGACACAATGTATATATCCAAATACTTTCCATAATTTCTGGATTTATGGAAATCTGACTCGGTTCTTTTAAACCTTATTGTTTTTGCATGCATATTCCCTGTTATCATTTTCATTTTTAAATCTATTTCAAATTCAAAATGCTTATGTTTCATCTTGATAACTGGGGTTTTATCCATCATTTTATCAAAATTTCCGAACGTATTACCGCAGGAATTTATAAATTCCGGCAACAGCATATTTCCCAGATTTTTATACACTTCACTTACAACAATATCCGTAACATCTTTCTCCGGTTCCTCCGAAGCTATAAAATGCCGCACCGTTTCTTCCATTTTTGATATGTCGTATGAAATAAGCGCCATCCGATATTTTCCACTATGAGGGAAGGAATAAGCATATAAATTTTTCAGAAAAATCTTTAGCAGCAAATACACAATTTGCATCGCATATGATTTTCCGATATTATTGTTCCCATAGGTAACGATCAGATCCTTCTCCAAATCATAAGAGAATTTCTTAATTGGTCCAAAACGTTCTATTTCGATCCTCATAAACTTTATTACCTTTCCATCAAAATTGATTCAATCATCCTCATCCTCTTCCATTTCCATATCCCCCGCACCGATATCGAGCATATTCATCGTGCGGCGTTTCCTCCGCGCCTGCTCGGACGCCTCCAGAATGAAGTCCTTGATCTCTTTGGAGTTTTTCACATGGGAGATATAAAGCTCCCGGTCCGTCGTGTCGCCGGTGTAGCATTTCACGGTGCCCAGCCCGAAAATGCGTTCGCCAAAGGAACGGATGAGCTCCACATCCTGCACCTTATACATGTAACAGTCATTTTCCCGCCTGTTAAAAAAGCCCTCATCCACCGTGATCAGATCTTCCTTGATATGATACACGGTAAACGTGAAGGGAAGTCCCAAAAAGCTCCACCTTTTTCTCTCTGTAAATTCCATTCCGCATTCCTCCCGATTGTTTTTTCTTTTGTATGCACAGTCACCGTCATTTCTGTAATTTCATGGCATTCCTTCACAATACAGCGCAGATATGCCTATAAATTGCGTCCATCATGGCATCCCCGTTCCTGCATTCCGCAACGGTCGTGACCACCGCATGCTTGTCCGGCATCACGATGGAAAGCTGACAGTATTTCCCATCCGCCCGATAGGAATTATAATCCCCCCGCCAGAACAGATAACCATAGGGCGCGTCCTGCTGCTGCCGGCTGCTCTCCCGGATCCATTCGGCGGATAAAAGCTGCTTTCCCTCCCATTTTCCCTCAAACAGGCAAAACAGGCCGAACCGGTGCAGCTCCGTCAGCGTCAGAAACAGCCCGCCTGCGCCGAAGGAATTCCCAAGGGGATCCGATTCCCACGTGGGGCGGCGGATGCCCAGGTGAGAAAACAGCCGGGGCGTCAGGTAGGATACCAGATCACAGCCCGCCCGTCTCTGTACCAGAATCCCCGCCAGATACGGTCCCACATTATTATATACAAAGTGTGTTCCCGGTTCGTACACGAAGGGAATGCGCAGAGACAGCTTCACCCAGTCCTCTTCCTCATAAAGCGGTCTCTGTTCTCCCATCAGGCTGCCCTCCGCCTGTCCAAGGCACATCGTCAGCAAATCCCGCACTTGGGCTTTTTCCAGATTGCCGTCGATCTTTTCCGGCAGCTCCTTTGGAAAAACATCCACAATCCTTTCCTCCAGCGTAAGCAGCCCTTCCTGCAGGGCGAATCCCACCGCGCAGGACGTGAAGCTCTTGGTGGCGGAATAGATGTTCCGCCTGCATTCTCCCTCCAGGCGCCACTGGGCGATCAGCTCTTCTCCCCGGTTCACCTTTATGCCCAGAAGGCCCAGGGGCTTTGCGGCTTCCACGAACCTGTCTATGTTCATATATGGCTCCTTTCTCAAAGCAACAGCTCATACCTGTAATCCTGAAACTCCATATCCGTCCCGCGTTTTTTATACCGTCTCTCTCCCACAACCGAAAAGCCCAGCTTTCGCACGATGGCGTTGGATGCTGCATTTTTCATGTTCACATCCACCGTAATCTTTTGCGCGCCCTGTTCCTTCGCATAGCCGATCATTCCTGCCGCCATCTCCGTCGCATAGCCGTTGCGCCAGTAGTCCTTATGCACACAGTAAGCGATGTCGTATACCTTCCCGTCCTGAGAAGGAATGAAGCTACAGGTTCCGATCCGCCCGCCGCTTTCCTTTGACTCGGCGATCAAATAGCAGCATTTTTCATTTTCTCCAAGCTTTTCAATTTCTTTTACATATTCCGGATCTATTTCCTCCATGGCAGGATCCGGCAGATATTCCCCCATTTCCGGATCGTTCCAGATGCTGATTGCAAAAAGCGCATCTTCCTTCGTAAACCGCCTTAAATATAAACGTTTTGTTTCAATTCGGATCATCGCTTCCTCCTCCTAGATCATAACATATTGTGCCCGTCGGTCGCAATCCGTCATACCGTTAAATTTGATTTTATCATCGCATTCCTTTTCCACATAGGCATAAAATTTCTTTCCGAACGCCCCCGCGTATCCCTGCGTCAGATTCCACTCCCCTTCATACAGATCGGGCAGGGTAAAGGTATCTCCGGATTGATATTTCTCAAGCGCCCTTCTGACGGCTTCGGCAGCGGTATAAATGATGGGTTCCTCAAACAGCTTCATCCGGATATAATCCTGAATGGAGCACCCTTCCGTCCCGGCCTCCCTCTCCAGTCTCTGATAATACGCATCGCTCACGGTAAATCTCACAGTTGGCATGTTCACATCCTCCTTTATGTATGAATACAGAGCAGTGCTCTGCTTTACTATATCCATAGTATACATGCAGTGCTCTGCTCTGTCAAGTGTTGTTTTCACTTTTTTAAAAGATTTTCAAAAACCGCTCTTTCCACGGTGAATTCCGATGCTCCCATATAACCCGGCGCCACCTCATATTCGTCAAAGACGAACACCAGATTTCCCTTTTCATCCAGATAAAAATTCTGATCCTCCTTTAAGCCCTGCCATTCCCATTCCGGCACATCGCTGTAATCCACCCAGTATATTTTGTTTTCATCCGCTGCCATCTGGGCCCGCATCTGCTCCCGGATGTTTTCGGAAAGCAGATTGTTATAATCGCTGTCCGCCTCAAAGAGATCGCCGAACTGAATCTGCTGCCCTGTCCGCTTGTCAATCGTATAAAACCGGTAGGATTCCGCGCCGCTGCCCGCAACCTGAAAAATGGAAAGCTTTAACGTAAAATACTGCTCATTATCCGTCACCGTCTCATGATGAATTTCCAGACCGCCATAGCTTTCTCCCAGATCCGCCGAGGCTTCAAACTCTTCTATCAGCCGGTTTGTCACCTCCTCGATATCGAAGTTCACCCGTTCTACTGTTTTGGCAAGCTCCCCGTCCGCTTCCGTCTGTCCCTCATTCTCCACCACAATCTGTGGCACCTCCACGTCCGCCGAAAAGCGCTCATTTTCGAACTGATAATCCCGGAAGGTCACCGCCTGAAACAGCCGCCCCACCACCGGAAGATTGCCCATGGCATGGGCCATGCCAGCTCCCGTGTTCGGCAAAAGAATCAACAACGCCGCTGCCGCCGCAACCGCTGCCGGCATGCGGAACCTGCGGATTTTTCCCGCCCGGGCTGCCGCCCTTTTGACCCGCTCCTCCATGTCCGCCGGAACCGGAATGGCATCATAGTCCTTCCTTCCTTTTCTAAGCCTGCTTTTCAGCTCCCCAAAATCCCCGTCTTTCCGAAAATCTTTCTTATTCTGTTCTGTCTGCATGTTCATGCTGTAATATACCTGTTCCTTTCTGTCCGCCCGCTGTCGGACAAAGCCCTTAACGCTACCCGCTTTTCTTCCCGCTGTCAGGAAAGCTCCCTGCGCATTTTTTCCAGCGTCCTGTAAAGCCTGCTTTTGACCGTATTTAAATTCTCCTGCAGGATCTCCGCGATTTCCGCAAGCGGCTTATCCTCATAAAAACGCAAAATGATCAGCGTTTTTTCCGGCAAAGGCAGCTTTTCCACCACGTCCCGCAGCGCAAAGTCCACATTTTCATCCTCCCCTGCCATATATCCTTCCTCCAAGGGTACGGTCTCCTTCCGGTACTTTCGCAGATATTCCTTCGCTGTGTTGATCATGATCCGGTATATCCATGTCTGCGCATAGGCTTCTTCCCGCAGCGTGCCCGCTTTCAGCATCGCTTTATAGGCGCCCTCCTGCACAATGTCCATGGCATCCGCCTCCTGATGCACGAAGCAGTAGGCAAGCCGGTAGTAGCTTTCGTAATGTTCCAGCAGCGCGCGCCGTACCGCCGCTTCCTTTTTGCTTTTCATGTTGATACCTCCCTGTGGGCTTTGGCGCACATGCCACGCTTCTTATCAATCATAATGATGTGCCTCCTTTTTCTCTTTGCAGCATTGGATGAACCGCGCGGATGAAAAGTTTCATGGCGGTCTGATTTTTTATAAATAGGCGGATTTGATGGTGAGAGGCCGCTTAAGGCGGCAGGCGGGGACGGGCAGCGGCAATGGGCAGGCGTGGCATGGGCAGCGGGGAAGGCGTGCGGCAGACACTGGCCGTTTCCGGCCGCGTTATCCGGAGCGGGAAATTCCACAAAATGACCGGCTATTCCTGGACGGAACAGGGCGCAAAAAAACTCACTGCGTTCAGACAGTTTTGCGCCCTGTTCCAGGAATATCCTGCCATTTCGGGAATTTCTTCCCCTCCGGATAAAGCAGCCGGAAACAGCCAGTGTCTGCCGCACGCCTTCCCCGCTGCCCATGCCACGCCTGCCCATTGCCGCTGCCCGTCCCTGCCCGCCGCCTTAAGCTACTTCATATCCATCCGGTTCTTATCTCTTATATGCCCATGATTTACAAACATTGATTTACAAACATCAATCACTCTGGCATTGATAGCAGATATATTCTATGATACACTTTATATGATTAGAAGGACAAATAGTGTTTTCTGCACGCATGGTGCGATGGTGGGTAAATTATGTATGAAAGAATGTTGAATAAAGAAGTGGTGCCAACAGTTATGGAAATGACGGCGTATTGTGGGAAAGCTGCGGAGCTGTTTTCCCTGCTCAATGAATGGGTATCCCGGAATTATGGCACAGAGCAGAAGATCGTTTTTCCTTATGGAAATAAATACGGCTGGGGCATCGCCCACCGGAAGAAGGGAAAGCTCATCTGCAATATTTTTGCGGAAAGAGATTCCTTTACGGTGATGATACGTTTGTCGAACGGTCAGTTTGCCGCGGTATATGATCAGGTGCGGGAAAATACGCAGGAATGTATCGATCACAGGTATCCCTGCGGTGACGGCGGGTGGATTCATTACCGCGTTATCTGCCCGGAGAATTTTGAGGATATTCAGAAAATACTGGCTGTCCGGCTTTCATAGTTTCGCCGTCACATAATCGCGATTATCACTTAAAATCCCCTGCCGTCCGCACTTTGCAGACAACAGGGGATTTTGTTATTTCAAATATCGATTACCCTACATACTGCCCGTCTTCCCACGTCCCGGTCTGTACGGTGCCATCCGCAAATGTATAGGTGCCCTGGCCATGCAGCTTGTCATCCTTCCATTCGCCCTCATACGTATCTCCGTTCGCCCATTTGATCAAACCATACCCGTTTGGAAAGCCATCCACCCATTCGCCGGTATAAATAGCGCCATTGGTGTTCCAGGAGGTTCCCTGTCCGTTCGCGCTGCCATTCTTCCACTCGCCTTCATATTTGCTTCCGTTCGCGAACTCGCCGGTACCGTATCCGTGATAGGAACCGTTTAACCATTCTCCCGTGTACTTATCTCCGTTCGCATAGGTTGCAGTTCCCTAGCCGTTCATCTTGCCCTGCACCCATTTTCCGCTATAGACGTCTCCGTTTGCTTTTGTTAACGTTCCCTGGCCTTCACAATAGCCCTGGTTCCATTCTCCTTCATAGATTTCTCCGTTTGCATACTTCATGGTTCCCTGACCGGTAATATAATCATTTACCCATTCTCCGGTATAAACATCTCCGTTTGAATATTTACAGGTTCCCTCGCCATTTGGCATGCCGTTTTCCCACTCACCTTCATAAACATTGCCGTTATCCCACTGAATTTTGCCCTCGCCATCTGGTTGATCGTCCTTCCATTCGCCGGTATAAGTCCCGCTATACCCTTCACTGATGGTATATGCCATATTCTTCACCGTCTTCGGGGAAGCAATCTTTACAATTATGATCACCAGCAACAGGCAAACGCCCGCCACGATTGCCAGCTTCTTCTTGTTACGAATATCGAATTTTGGCTTCTTCGCATTCGCAGACGCCTGCCCCTGCTGCGGCTCCTGCCAGCCAGCTTCTGCCGGCTGCACAGGCTGTTGATATGCGTTTACCGCCGATTGTAAAGGCTTCTGATAGGCTGCTTCCGTCGGCTGATATGTAGTTTCTGTCCGCTGCACAGGCTGCTGATGCACGCTTTCCGCCGGCTGTGCAGGCTGCTGGTATGCTGCTTCCGCTGGCCGTACGGGCTGCTGATATACGGTTTCCGCCGGTTGCGCAGGCTGTTGATGCACGCTTTCTGTCGGTTGCACGGGCTGCTGATACACGGTTTCCGCCGGCTGCACAGGCTGTTGAGGTACGCTTTCCGCCGGCTGCGCAGGCTGCTGATGCACAGTTTCCGTCTCCCGCACAGGCTGCTCTCTTGCCGGGAATATGCTCTTTTTCCATTCCGTTCCTGCGTTTTCCTGCACGGTGATCAGCGACCTGTCGAACACGCTTCTGCTGACCGATTCGATCGTGCCCCGCACCGCATTCAGGTCATTGATCGTCTTACGGTTTATGGAAGCGTCACGGAAAAAATTGATGAACGCGTCCGAAATATCATATTTGGACAGCGCGTCCTGCTCCAGCAGAGTCGAAAGGCTGGTAAAGGCGGATTTCATCGCCCGCATCAAATCGTTTGAGGTGTTGTTGGTGTTCGTGGCGATATTCGCGCCCTGATTCAGTATTTCGTTTTTTACGCCCCGCTCCACCACCGGCTGGTCCGTCGTATCTCCGAGACGCAGACGATCCTCCAGCGACACAAATACAATCTGCTTTCTGTTATTTACGGCGGTCAGAAGCTCTAAAAAGCAGGCATAGCTCTCGACATAGCTCTGACTCACGAAAGCGATGATCACGTCCGCACCGCGGATGTTCCGCAGCATGGGAACGATCCACTTATCGTTCACCTTATCAAACGCCTTGTCCGCATACACGCGCAACCCATACTGCTTCTGCATCGGCACCACCACGGACTTAAACACCGTTTCCCAGTTATCGCTGGCATAGCTGATAAAAACATACGGTTTTCTCTGGGAACATTCGGTTATCTCCAGATTGTGCTCCAGATATTCCGAACGCTCCTTTTTTTGTGCCTCATTCAATCCCATTGTCTCATCCCCTCACTTCCTGCTCTTTATCGCTTCAATGTCCTTTAATTTTTCTTCCTCACTGAGCTGTGCAAACGGCACCAGACAGTTATGAATACGTTTTTGGCTATCCGTTTTTGCACCATATTTCCAGTTATGTATATAATGATATCTGCACCACCGGATATGCTCCAGCTCCGCAAGCGTTTCCATCGGCACACCCTTTTCCAGCAGCAGATCGATCATAAACGTATAATCCGACGAGCTCACATTCGAATAGCGCTTGAAGCTGTCCAGCTTTTCCCAGGGAGTCCCGCCGTACTGCTTATAGTAATATTCATGCTGCCTGCGGGCGGCCTCCATCGTTTTTTCGTTGAAAATCATATCAGCCGAGGCAGCCTCCTTCGCCGTCCCGAAGCTGATGATCCTGTCATTCCCGAAAAGATTGGTCATGATATCCCCGTTCGGCGCATAGACATAAATCCGGCGGTCAATCGGCGCCGATTCGAGCAGCTTGCTCACAATCGTGATATTGCCGTTTTCATCCCTGCCGCCGCATACGATGATACGGTCAAACTCCGGCATACCGGCATAGTCATAAATACCATCGTCATGAAAAATGATCTCATCCGGCGCCATTTTATCAAGCTCCGTATGCTCCCGCCGAAACTGTACCGCATCTCCGTAAATATGATATTCGAAATGCTGTCCGGGATCGATCAGATTCATCTGCAGACCATAAAGCAAAATGCTTTTCCCCACATTTTCGAAGCCGATGATCGCAATTTTTTCACTCCGGGCGACAGGATAATCCTTCCAGTATTGCCTCGCACAGTTTTCAGGAATATCGAAAACCGTAATCAGCGGATTCTCTATATTCTGTCTCGCGATTTCCTCCAGCATGATATATACTTTTTTATCCTTCAGGGCTTCATAGTGCTTATTATAAAATTCCAGATTTTGAGCATCACCGGAAAACATCAGCAAATACCTGGACGCATTGCCGATGAACTTCTCTTCTCCGCGAATCCGCAGCCTCGGATTTAAGCTTTCATATATGTACCCCGCATAAGCGGAATCCCCGTAAACCACCGTAGCATCCGATCTGGAAAGCTTGAATCCGTTTACGATATCATTCAGCTTATTTAACAGGTTGATCACGATGCTCAACGTTGCGGCAATCGCCAGGAAACGGGCCAGCTGTAAAAGAGCGCCGACCGGAACGCCGCCCTCGGTGCTTCCGGAATACAGCTTGATGGACGCATACAGCGTATCCAGAAAAGGATATATCCTGTCTTCCTGCTCCACAAAAACAGGATAATAGCAATATATCCCGATAAAAAGCGGAAGAATTTTGTATATGATGTTAAAAACTCTGATCACGATCCGGAAAAATTTTCTCATACTCCCCTCCACGATTCCGCTCTACAAAAATCCCCAAATCCCAGGACAAGCAAGCCTGTCCCAAAAAATGCCCGTATTTGCAGGCATTCTCCTGTGTGAGACCCGATACCTCTCACACTCCCCTCTTTCACTAATCATCAAAAATTATAACTTATTCACGCAATACTGTCAATGTTACATTCCACTCTCTTCATACGTGCTTACGTTTTTCTTTATTCAGCCCGCCCCCGGTAGGCGAAACGCCGCTCTTTAAAAAGCTCGCCCGCATCACGCTGTCCTCCCCGAACCGGGCGCGGATGGCATCCATCGCCCGGTTCGCCTTTTCCAGCTTTTCATAGTCCACCGTATCAAACAGACTGTACTGCCGGTATTCCTCACCGGTAAGCCTGGTCGCCGTCACATTCAGCAGCCGCAGCGGCTTATGCCCGTCCCACATGCGCAAAAGAAGCGTCCAGGCCGCCTGAAAGATTTCCTCCGTCACATCCGTGGAGGAATCCAGCTGCATCTGCCGGGAGCTGTTTTCAAAGCTGCTGCTTCGCATGCCAACGGACACACCGCCCGCCTTCTTCTGATCGGCGCGCAACCGGATTCCCACCGTTTCACATAAGGACAGCAAAATCTGCTTCGCATAGGCGGTGTCCGTAACATCCACCGGCGTGGTCACACTGTTTCCGCAGCCCTTGCTCTCCTCCTGTATTTCAAAGGTATCCTCTGCCTCCCTGCCCCAGGCATACTGATAGAGCGTATCCCCGTGCTTTTTTAAATGGGCATGGATCATGCCCGGATCCGCCTTTGCCAGATCGCCGATCGTATAGATTCCCAGGCTCTTTAGCTTCTCCTGTGCCGCCTTTCCTGCAAAAATAAGCCTTCCCGCCGGAAGCGGCCACAGCTTTTTGGGAATTTCCTCTTCAAATAAAGTATGTACCAGATCGGGCTTCTTAAAATCCCCCGCCATCTTGGAAAGCAGGCGGTTTGTGGAAACGCCGATATTCACGGTAAACCCCAGCGTTTCCTTAATCTCATCCTTTAAGCGGTTCGCAAAGCCCTCCGGATCCCCGGATACCTCTGCAAAGCCTTCAAATTCTGCCCACGCCTCATCGATACTGAAGGGAATGACCCGGTCCGTATACCTTCCCAGAAGGGCGCGCAGACGGTTGGACTGCTCCACATATTCTCCAAAATCCGGACGGATCACGAGCAGGTTCGGGCATTTCCGTTTCGCCGCCACAAGGGGCTCTCCCGTGGTCACCCCATATTTTTTGGCGGGCGTGCTTTTTGCCAGCACCACGCCATGGCGCGCCTCCTCATCCCCTCCCACCGCGGATGGAACCGTGCGCAGATCCAGACAGTCCGGGGCTGCCTTAAGACGTTTTAAGGCGCTCCAGCTTAAAAAGGCGCTGTTCACATCCACATGAAAGACGATTTTCTCATACATCAGACGCCGCTCTCCTTCCGCTCCAAAAGCCTGACATGCCCCACGGTATTTCTGTAAATTTCCATCATCGCCCGCAATGTCTGCCGCAAATACTGCCGGGTTTCCGGCTCCAGCTCCCGCATGAAACGCAGGCAAATCTTTAAATTATTTTTCCAGTCCGCTACAAAATCCGTCAGCGTCTTCACCTTTGTCTGCCCGATCATCTCAAAAAGCGTGTTCACAAACCGTTCCCGCTCCTTTTCGCTCAGGGAAAAAATCCATCGGTTGAGCGCCTCGTTTCTGTGCTTCTGGGATAGCTGGATATCGGGCAGCTTCACAAGCTTTCCCGCTTCGATCTGCCAGGTATAGCAGTCATGCTGACCGGGACCAAAGCCGCTGCTTTTTACCACCTCATAGCTCTCCAGGCTGTGCAGCAGCATGCCCACCAGAGAAGAATAGGGTAATATCCGATGCAGCCGTCCCCGGATGCTTTCATAGGCGTCTGCAGGAACGCTTTCCGGCAAAAAGCCCGGACCATCCAGACTGTAAATTCCTACAATCCGCTTCTGCACGCTCTCATCCGCCCAGACAGAGGAAAACACCGCCAGATTCCCGCCCTTGGAATGACCGCATATCAGAAAATCTCCCTGAATATGGCAGACAGCCTGATATAAATAGACCGCGCTCATTTTCTGGGCGGGGACCACCGGCAGAAAGGCCATATTGAAATCCTCCTTCCAGCCCACGATGGAGCCGTCCGTTCCCCGAAAGGCGATCACCGGCAGACACCCCTCCGGAAAGAACGTGACCGCCCCGAACTGGGTTTCCGCCTCTGCCTCCGTAACGGAACGGTAATAATTGCAGCCCATATTTTCATACCGCCTGCACGTAAGCAGCGTCGCCCAAAGCTCCCTGTTTTGCTTCTCGTACCATTTATCCTCAAACACCTTATCCGGATTCATCGTTTCATTGATCCGGGAAAGCGTCACCGCCTCCTTATGCTCTCCGGGCGTCGGAATCGCGCCGTCGAATTTCAAATAGGAAAGCTGCGCAAGCATCAAAACGTCCGCTTCGCAAAACGGATATTCTGCGAAGCTCTTATCCCCGTATTCCTTCAGATAGTCAATCACATTTCCCAATGTCGGCACCTCCCTGTATGGGCGCGCAAAAGCTCACATGCCATATTTCCCCTGAAAATCCGTCCCTGTCTCTGCGCTCATCCGCAGGACATAGGCCTCCGGCGTTTCCGCCATCTTCGTCATGGTATCAAAGGCATATAACACCATCTTGTCCTTGTTGCAGCGCATATCCTCCTGTCCTCTGTCAAGATTCGCCTTGAAATGGTCGATCTGCCAGACCATAATATCTGCGACCGTCCTGCCGGCAATCTTTGTCCGGCAGGCAAAATCCTGACGCTCCATATAATAAACGAACTCGGCCAGAACCGCCGGATTGCGCAGAAGTCTTGCCCAGAAGCCGTCATAGAATTCCTGGTTTTCTCCCGCGTACATACACAGACGGGCGGCAAACTGCGCTGCCGCCTCGACTCTCTTTTGATCCCTTTGTGTCATTTCCGTTTCACTTCCCTTCCGCCGCTTTGGGCAAACGGGCATATTCCTTTCCAGTACCGGATCACATACATGCATTCCCCGGAGGGCTATCGCAAAGGGAAACCTTCTGCCCTTTGCAGGCATCGCTTTATGTACCCAGTTCCAGGCTGACCCGCAGCGCATAATTCACCTTCGCCATCAGCGTCGCGTCCAGATGGCACACCTTGTCCTTGAGTCTCTTTTTATCGATCGTGCGAAGCTGCTCCAAAAGAACCACGGAATCCTTCTCAATCTCATACTTTCCGGATAAAATCTCAATATGCGTCGGCAGCTTCGCCTTGTTCATCTTCGATGTGATCGCCGCGCAGATCACCGTCGGGCTGTGCCGGTTTCCCACATCGTTCTGTATGATGAGCACCGGCCGGATGCCTCCCTGCTCTGAACCAACCACCGGCCGTAAATCCGCATAATAGATATCGCCCCGTTTTACCACAATTTTTTCCTCCTGCCATAGGTTTTTCTGGTAGGAGTATTGCCCGCTTTCCGGAAGGCTATTCATACCCTGCTCATAGATAATCGTCAAAATAGTCCTTTGTGGAAACCACCTTGTTGCCCTTTACATAGACCCGGGGAATTCTTTTTCCCAAACAGCACGCCAGCTCATAATTGAAGCGCCCGGACAGCGCCCCCAGCTCTTCCATGGTGATCCGCTCTGCGCCGTCCTCCCCGATCAGCACCACCCGCATGCCGGTCCTGACCTCAGGAATATCCGTCACATCCACCATGAACTGATCCATACAAATGCGCCCCAGAATGCGCGCCCGTTTTCCGGCGATCAGCACATCCCCCCGGTTGGATAATCCCCTTGGGTAGCCGTCTCCATACCCCACCGGAATCGTCGCCACCCGCATCGGCGCAGGTGTGGTGAAGGTCCCGCCATAGCTGACCTGTGTGCCCGCCGGCAGCTCCCTCACACAGGCAACGCGGCTGTACAGGGACAAAACGGGCGTCAGGGGAACCGCTTTTTGATCCACCTCATCCGAGGGCGCAAGCCCGTATAAAATAATGCCCGCCCGCACCGCGTCCATATTCGCATCCCGCAGCGCCATGATCCCGGCGCTGTTGGAGCAGTGGCAAACCGGAATCTTTACGGAAAGCTCCTGCCGGATGCGCGCAAGGAATGCAGAAAATGCCTCCAGCTGTCTGCGCGCATGTGTCTGATCCGCTTCATCCGCCCGGGCAAAATGGGTAAAAATCCCCTCCACCTCCAGATCCGGCTCCGAAATTGCCCGCTTTACAAAAGCGAGGCCGGAATCATCCGGCCAGATGCCGATCCGGGACATGCCCGTATCCACCGCGATATGTATTTTCATCCTCTTCCCAAGGCGGCGCGCTGCCCGCCCCATATCGGAAAGCATTTCCTCCGTAAATGCCGTTCCCCGGATTTCCTCCCGCGCCATCGTTTCATATTCATCGGGAAAGGTATATCCCAACACGAGGACCGGCTTTTGGATGCCCGCACGTTTTAAAATGACGGCTTCCTCCACAGTCGCCACAGCAAAGCCGCCAACCCTCTTATCCCGCTCCATTTCCCTTGCCAGCGGCACCGCGCCGTGCCCGTATCCGTCCGTCTTGACCACCCCGATCAGGGAGGTCTGTGGCTCCAGATTGTTTTCGATGGACGCCAGATTGTTCAAAAAAGCGTCCAGATCGATCCTGGCCCACGCCCTGCTATATTGATTTTCCATAGTTCCTTCTTTCTAAACCGCTATGCGCCATTGTTGGCACGCCACTGCGCGCAAAAGCCGGGGCTTTCCCAATATCATCAACCAATCAGACCGGGAACTGCCTCTGCGATGTCCCCCGCCTTCATGCTGTATTCTCCCTTTTTATGCGCCGCCCGGTCTCCTGCCAGCCCGTGCAGATAAACGCCTATGCACACGGCATGAAACAAATCCTCATCCTGCGCCGTAAGAGCCGCTGTGATGCCCGTCAGCACATCCCCGCTTCCCGCCGTCGCCATACCGCTGTTTCCGCTGCCGTTTATATAAATCTTTCCTTCCGGGCAGACCACATACGTCCTCGCGCCCTTACAGAGAATGACGGCGGACAGCTTTTGTGCCCAGAGCTTCAACAGACCTTCCACATCCGCCAAAACCTCCTGCACGCTTATGCCCGCCAGCCGGGCAAGCTCTCCCGGATGGGGCGTCAGGGCAAGCGGACGGCGCTTTGCAGAATCCTTCTGCATGTCGCAAAGCATAGCGAGCAATGCCGGCTCCTGCGCCAGCAGATTGATCGCGTCCGCGTCCAGAATCAGCGGCTTGCGCGTTTCTTCTATAATATAACGCAGCTGTTCCACCGCCGTCCGCATGCGTCCAAGCCCGGGACCTGCGGCGATCACGTCCGCCCAGCCGCACGCCTCCCGGATGTCCTGCGTCACCATCGCCTCCGGCAGAGCACACTGCAGCACGGAACGGTTTTCGACCGGACTGATGAGCTTTACCATGCCGCAGCCCGCCGCAAAAGCGCCCTCTCCTGCCAGAATGGCGGCGCCTGCCATCGTTTCGCTGCCCGCCAGAATCGCTGCCTTGCCGAAGCTTCCCTTATTTCCATCCGGTCTGCGCACGGGCATCAGACTGTTCACCGGCTCCGTAAAGGTAAACCGTCCGGGCGTCTCTCCCAGAAAGCTGTCCGCCGTAATGCCGATCGGAAAGCAGCGCACCTGTCCGGCATAACGCGCGCCGGGATACAAAAACGCCCCCAGCTTCACAAAGCCGAAGGTCACGGTTACATCCGCATATACCGCAGCGCCCATCACCGCCCCGGTATCCGCATGAATGCCGGAGGGAATATCCACGGAAAGCACAAAGGCATCCCGTCCGTTGATATATTCGACGCACTCCCGGCAAAAGCCCGTAAGACTGCGCGTAAGTCCCACGCCAAAAAGAGCGTCCACGATAATATCATATTCTTTATCCGGCAAAATGTCCAGTATTTTCTGTCCGTAGGCCTGCAGGCTTTCCAGCTGCTGCCTGCAGGCCAGCGTCAGCTTTTCCCTGCTGCCTACAAGCACGACATCCACACAAAAGTTCGCCTGCCGCAAAAGCCGTCCCAGCGCCAGACCGTCCCCGCCATTATTGCCGCAGCCGGCAACCACCAAAACACGATTTCCCGGCGTCTCTCCCATGCCGACAAGCGCCTCGCCAAGGCGCTTTTGTCTTTCGCAAATCACTTCCAGACAGGCGAGCGCCGCCCGTTCCATCAGCACGATCGATGGCACCTTGAAATACTCGCTTGTATTATGGTCAAACTGCCGCATTTCCTGTGCACAAACCAGATATTCCATTCTCCTGATACTTCCTTTAACATACAGTCAGCCTCATGTATGCTGATTGATTTTATAGGTCAGCCTCATCAGACTGTCAAAAATATGTACATTTTCTACCTGCACTTCCTTTGGAAGATGCAGCTCCATATGCGTAAAATTCCATATTGCCCTGATGCCGCTGTCGGCAAGCTGCTTTGCCGCCTCCAGGGCCCTTTCACCCAGGATGGCAAGCACAGCGATATCCACCCGGTTCTTTTTCACAAAATCCGGCAAATCCCTGAAAGAATACAACGGAATCCCGTCCGCGTCTTTTGTCTGAAACGTATTGGTGAAGTCAAAAAGTCCTATACAGGTAAAACCGCTCCACTCCACATTCATATAATCGGCAATCGCCCTCTCCAGCCTTCCTTCTCCTGCAATAATCAGCTGATATTCCCTGTTCACTCCCATAAGCTTACCGATTTCCTGATACAGATGTTCGACGTTATAACCATAGCCCTGCTGCCCGAATCCGCCAAAATTGTTAAAATCCTGGCGGATCTGAGACGCCGTCACTCCCATGAGCCCGGACAACTCCTGTGAAGAAATCCTCTCCACGCCGCCCTGCCTCAGGCTTTCAAGAAAACGGAAATACCTCGGCAGTCTGGTAATCACTGCCTGGGAAACAATATCTCTTCCTGACACTTCCTGCAGCTCCCTTCTAACCAATATATTTTATATTTTACTCTAATGCTAAAATTCTGTCAAGAAATGTGGGAAATATGTAATAAAAACATACAGTAATTTGTCAGAAAATTGTTACAAAAACCGAAAAAACTTCACACTTGTGTAAAATAAAAAACTACCGTATAATATTCACAGTTGTCCGTTTCACCGGACAACGGGGATACCATACGCAATATGAAAGGAGATTGACATGCTGCTTTCCTGTCAGAACATCGATAAAGCCTTTTTGGAAAAACAGGTTTTAAAAGCCTGTTCCTTTCACATAGAAGATCACGAAAAAGCAGCTATTGTCGGCATCAACGGCGCGGGGAAGACCACGCTTTTACGCATTCTCATAAAGGAGCTGGAGCCTGACGACGGCCTCGTCGTTTTCGCAAAGGATAAAACCTTCGGCTATCTGCCCCAGAACGCCGTGGTGGATACACAGCAGACCATCTACGCAGAGCTGCTTTCGGTCAAACAGTATGTGCTCGATATGGAAGAACAAATCCGCCAGACAGAGCTCGCCATGAAACACGCCCAGGGCGATGCCCTGGAGGATCTGATGAAAAAATACGCGGATCTCACCCACGCCTATGAGCTGGAAAACGGTTATGCCTGCCAAAGCGAAATCACCGGTATTTTAAAGGGACTGGGCTTTTTGGAGGAAGAATTTGACAAACCCGTAAATATCCTCTCCGGCGGCCAGAAAACCCGCGTGGCACTGGGAAAGCTTTTGCTGCAAAAGCCGGATCTGATCATTCTGGACGAGCCCACCAACCATCTGGACATGAACTCCATCGCCTGGCTGGAGACTTACCTTGCAAACTACAGGGGCGCTGTCCTGCTTGTCTCCCATGACCGGTATTTTCTGGACAAAATCGCCACGAAAATCATCGAGATCGACAATACAAAGGCGACGGTCTTTTCCGGCAACTACTCCGATTACGCGACGAAGAAGGAAGCCCTGCGCCAGGCCCAATGGAGCGCCTATGTAAACCAGCAAAACGAAATCAAACGCCAGGAAGAGATCATCGCCCGTTTCCGCTCCTATCATACGGAAAAAGCGACCCGTCAGGCCGAAAGCCGGGAAAAGCAGCTTTCCAAAATGGAAGTTCTCGACAAGCCGTCCGAGATCACATCGGACATGAAAATAGAGCTGACGCCACGGATCTTAAGCGGCAGCGATGTGCTCACCGTAGAACATCTTTCCAGAGCCTTTGGAAAAGAGCTTCTGTTTTCCGACCTTTCCTTTTCCTTAAAGCGCGGCGAGCATGTGGCGATCATCGGAGATAACGGTACCGGCAAAACCACGATTTTAAAAATCATCAACGGCGTTCTTCCCGCAGACGGCGGAACCGTGCGGACGGGGAGCAAGGTGCAGATCGGCTACTACGATCAGGAGCATCATGTACTGCATCCGGACAAAACACTGTTTGAAGAAATTTCCGATGCCTATCCGGAACTGAACAACACGGAAATCCGCAACACGCTCGCCGCCTTTTTATTCACCGGCGAGGATGTGTTCAAACGGATCCGGGAGCTTTCCGGCGGAGAAAAGGGCAGGGTTTCGCTGGCGAAGCTGATGCTTTCGGAATCCAATTTTCTGATTCTCGACGAGCCGACCAACCACCTGGACATCACCTCCCGGGAGATTCTCGAAGACGCCTTAAACAGCTACACCGGCACCGTGCTCTACGTATCCCACGACCGGTATTTCATCAACCGCACCGCCCACCGCATTTTAAAGCTCGCCAACGGAGACTTCACCCAGTACCTTGGCAATTATGATTATTATCTGGAAAAAGAAGCGCAGAGTGTCTCCGCCCCCGCTCCGAACGCAACCTCTTTAGACGTCCCGGAATCCGTCGCAAAGCTTTCCTGGCAGGAGCAAAAAGAAAGGGAAGCGCAGCGCCGCAAGCGTGAAAACGCCCTCAAACGCTGCGAAGAGCGCATCGCATTTCTCGAAGCACGGGACAAAGAAATCGACGCGCAGATGAGCGATCCCCAGACCGCCACCGACGTCTCCCTCCTCCTGGAGCTCTCCAAAGAAAAAGAAGCAATTTCCGAAGAGCTCCTGACCCTGCTGGAGGAATGGGAGGCTATCAGTGAAGCGGAGGGATGATTGCCCCGGGTATGACAGACAGGAGCAGGCGGCGGACGGATACAGACGGCGGCAGAGACAGACAGAAGGCGGGACAGGCACGGACTGTTTCCACCCGCGATATCCGAAGCGGGAAATTCCACAAAGCAGCGGGAGATTCCTAAACGCCACAGGGCGCAACGAACTCACTTCGTTCGAACAGTATTGCGCCCTGTGGCAGGAATCTCCCGCCGTTTTGGGAATTTCTCCGTTTCGGATAAAGCGGGTGGAAACAGTCCATGCCTGTCCCGCCCTCTGTCTGTCTCTGCCGCCGTCTGTATCCGTCCGCCGCCTGCTCCTGTCTGTCATGCCCGGGGCGCACCACCCGCCACCTTCACTGGCGCTCTTATTCGTCAGCGGTCTTCTTTTCGATAAAAAGCTTGCGGGTGATGAAATTGTATACCATCACGACACCCGTGGCAAAGGGCTTGACGAGGATGTAGGACCTGTCCCAGAAACGGTCCAGAAGCAGCGTGCCTCCCTTTAATACAAGATTGTTGATGATACAGCCGCCCACTGCAAATACAAAAAAAACGATGAACTGCTTTAGCTTGTTCGCCTTCTTATCCGTATCAAATACGAAGGCGATACTCAAAATATAGTTAATAGCGGCAGAAACCACAAATGCCGTGGTATTCGCCACCAGCACGGGCAGCCCCATCAGCTCCTTTAGCACGATCAGGAGAATATATTCGATGGCAAAGCACAAAACGCCCACCAGACCGAATTTCATGATCTGCTGCCCCAGTTTGCTTTTCAAAAATTTATCGATCAATTTCCGTTCCCCTCTCCCATCGCATCCATGGTTTTTCGGATCTCCCGGATGAAATCCTGACTGTTTAGCACTGTCACATCTGTAAGGGAGGTGATCTGCGCCAGGTCCTTCGTCATGCGCCCGCTCTCGATCGTCGTGATCGTCGCCTTATCCAGCCTGTCCGCAAATTCACAGAGCGCACCGATGCCGTCCAGCTCACCGCGCTTGCGCAAAGCTCCTGTCCAGGCGAAAATGGTCGCCACGGAATTGGTGGAGGTTTCCTCTCCCTTCAAATGCTTGTAATAGTGCCTCTGTACCGTGCCATGCGCCGCTTCATATTCATAGACGCCGGTGGGAGAAACCAGCACGGAGGTCATCATCGCCAGAGAACCGAAAGCGGAGCTGACCATATCGCTCATCACATCGCCGTCATAATTCTTACATGCCCAGATGAAACCGCCCTTCGCTTTCATGACCCGCGCCACCGCGTCGTCGATCAGCGTATAAAAATATTCGATGCCCAGCGCTTCGAACCTTTCTTTATATTCGCTGTCATAGATTTCCTGAAAAACATCCTTAAAGGTATGATCGTACTTTTTGGAAATGGTGTCCTTTGTGGCAAACCACAGATCCTGCTTCGTGTCGATCGCATAGTTGAAGCACGCCCGCGCAAAGCTGGAAATGGACTTGTCCGTATTGTGCATGCCCTGCAGGATGCCCGCGCCGGTGAAATTATGAATCAGCTCCCGCACCTCAGTCCCGTCCTCCGCGGTGAACACCAGCTCCGCCTTTCCTGCGCCGGGCACCTTGATCTCCGCGTTTTTATACACATCGCCATAGGCATGGCGCGCCAGCGTGATGGGCTTTTCCCAGTTGCGCACGCAGGGCTCAATGCCTTTTACCAGGATCGGCGCGCGAAACACCGTGCCGTCCAGCATGGCGCGGATCGTGCCGTTGGGGCTTTTCCACATTTCCTTTAAATCATATTCCTTCACCCGGGCAGCATTGGGCGTGATGGTCGCGCATTTGACCGCAACGCCGTATTTTAAGGTCGCATTGGCGGAATCTACTGTCACCTGATCGTCGGTCTCATTCCTGTGCGCAAGCCCCAGATCATAATATTCCGTCTTCAAATCCACATAGGGCAGCAGCAGCTCTTCCTTGATCATCTGCCAGAGGATGCGGGTCATTTCATCGCCGTCCATCTCCACCAAGGGGGTCTTCATCTGAATTTTGTCCATACCGTTCCTCGCTTTCTTTGTTATAAAATCCCATTCTTCACCATATTAGCATAAGCGTTCCGGATATGCAAGGTTGCAAGCTCCTCCGCCCGGTCCGCATTTTTCGCCTGAATCGCTTCCATGATCTGTCTGTGCTCCTGCACCGCCTCTCTGCCCCGCTCATTGTCGGAAAGCACCCGCTTGCGCACACGCATCACATATTCATGATAGTCCTTGAGCTGGTGCTTTAACATCTTGGAACCACATGCCTCATACAGAATCTCATGAAACTGATTATCCAGCTCCGTCAGCTGCCCTGCATTATGCTTGCAGACATGATACCAGGAAAGAAACACCGTCTCCTCCAGCGCCTCCGCCTGCTCCTTCGTAATATTCTGCACCGCCCAGCGGGCGCACAGCCCTTCCAGCAGCGCGCGCATGGCATAAATATCCTGCATGTCCTTGCGGGTGATGCCCGTTACAAACGCGCCGCGGTTGGGAATGATGGTCACCAGCCCCTCCAGCTCAAGCTGCCTTAGCGCTTCCCGCACCGGTGTGCGGGAAACTCCCATCTCCTCTCCCAGCGCAACCTCTTTTAATTCCTCGTTCTCGGCATATCTGCCGCTTAAAATATCCTCCCGGAGCCGGTGAAACACCTTTCCCCGCAGGGAATAACGGTCCGCTGATTCCTCTTTTCCTTCCTGTTGACCCATCCTCTTTTCCACCATATCTTTTTTCAAAATCTACAACCGCTCAGACAAGTCTGCATGGTTGCCAAAATCCTTATCATCGCCACATCTTCCGGCGGCTTCATGCGCCCGGCGTTACCGCTCACCAAAGGACCGTCAATGCGCTTTTCAATGCGACGCTGCTGCCACAGGCTACCGGATTTCCACGCCCAGCTTTTTCTGCGCGTCATCGATCACCCGCAAAAGCTCCTCATCCGTCAGCACGGTCACACGGCCGCCCGCGTACTCCTCATCAACCCATTTCTTCACCTCGTGGACGAGATCACAGCTTTTATCCAGCTTTTTCTCCTCCGGCAGGGAAAAATACGTGTTGATCCAGTGGGCGATTCCGGCAAGCCCGGAGGTATTGGAAACCGCGCATAAAACAGGCCTGTTTAAAAACTTCTCCGTATCGAAAATATTATAAATTTCCTCGTTCTTCAAAAGCCCGTCCGCATGGATGCCCGCCCTTGTGACATTGAAATTTTTCCCCACAAAGGGCGTCCTGGGCGGAATCTGATAGCCGATCTCCTTCTCGTAGTATTCGGCAAGCTCCGTGATAACCCTGGTATCCATGCCGTTTAACGTTCCCCGCAGCTGGGCGTATTCGAAGACCATCGCCTCCAGCGGCGTGTTGCCCGTCCGCTCCCCGATGCCGAACAGCGACGTGTTCACGCCGGAGCAGCCGTACAGCCACGCGGTGGAGGAATTGACCACCGCCTTATAAAAATCGTTGTGTCCATGCCATTCCATCATCTCGTGGGGAACGCCCGCATGGGTATGCAGCGCATAGATAATGCCGGGCACGCTTCGGGGAATGACCGCTCCGGGATAGTTGACCCCATAGCCCATGGTATCACAGGCGCGCACCTTGACCGGAATCTGATACTCCTTCATCAGCTTCATCAGCTCCAGACAAAAGGGCACCACATAACCGTAAATATCCGCCCTCGTGATATCCTCCAGATGGCAGCGCGGACTGATTCCCTCCTCCAGGCAGTCACGGATCACGCTCAAATAATGTTCCATCGCCTGCCGCCTTGTCATCTTCAGCTTCATAAAAATGTGATAGTCGGAGCAGCTCACCAAAATGCCCGTTTCCTTCATGCCGATTTCCTTCACCAGCTTAAAATCCTCACGGCTCGCCCGAATCCAGCTCGTCACCTCCGGAAACCGGTAGCCCCGCTCCATACATTTATAAACGGCATCCCTGTCCTTCTTGCTGTAGAGGAAAAATTCGCTGGCACGAATCATGCCGTTCTCCCCGCCCAGTCTGTGCAGATAATCATAAATCGTCACGATCTGCTCCGTGCTGTAGGGCGCTCTGGACTGTTGCCCGTCCCGGAATGTGGTATCCGTAATCCAGATATCCTTCGGCATATCGTGTGGCACGATACGGTCGTTAAAGGGGATCTTGGGCACCTCCGAATAGGGAAACATGTTCCGGAAGACATTGGGCTTTGCCACATCATCCAGAATGTACATGTGTTCTTCGATTTCAAGCAGATTCTTCTTGTCGTTCATCGACACCGGACGGTAAGTAAACGTACTCATGCGCATTCTCCTTCGTTTATATGAATTTCGTTTTTTGCACTTTATAATACTTGTATAATTGTATACAATCAAGGGGCGCATGTCAAGCACTTTCTCCTAAAAGCGCAAAAAACCTTCGTGACATAAAGCGCGAAATGACACTGAAAATGCAGACGGGACAGGCACAGGCTGTTTCACACCTCCGCTGTCCCGTCCATCTGTTGGACTGTTTTTAATCCGCCAAAGCCGCGGCGACATTCAACATGCCCCATCCCTGCTTTTCCGGCGCTTCTCCCAGATCCTGCGCGCTGCCCAGAAGCCGTCTTTTGATCTGCGAATTGGAAAGCAGCGGATATTTTTCCCACAGCAGGGCAGCGGCGCCGCACACGGCAGGCACCGCCATGGACGAGCCGCTTTTGGCCGTATAGGGATTTAAAACGCCTCCTATCCGCTTTTTTCGAAAGCCCGCATGACAGGAAATGATATCCGTCCCCGGCGCGACCAGGTCGGGCTTGCGGATCGCAGCGCCCGCCGTTCCTCTTCCGGAATAATTTTCACACAGATCGCACCTGTCTGAAAAGCTTTTTCCGTCATGGCAGCCAACCGCCACCACATAAGGCCCTCTGCCCAAAAGCGAAAGGCTTCCGCTTTTGGGTCCCTTGTTTCCCGCCGCCACAACGACAAAAATTCCCGCCTCCCAGGCCTCCTCCAGCCAGGACAGCAGCTCCTCCTGCGCCGCTTTTTCTTCTATTTGATTAATCCCGACGGATATGTTTAGAATTCTGGTCTGGTATAGCCGTCTGTTGTCCAGGACATACCGGATTCCGGCTATCATATCCTCAATAGCCCCATCTCCCTTTTCGTCCAGTACCTTCCCCGCCACGATTCTGCAGTGCGGCGCCACGCCGCTGTAGAGCCCTCCGGAGCAAATGCCGTTCCCGCACAGACAGCCCGCCACATGCGTACCGTGCCCGCAATCATCATAGGGCATGGACTGCCCGCCGCAAAAATCCTTAAAACACACCAGCGACCTTTCCAGATCCGGGTGCATGGCAAAGCCCGTATCCAGAATTGCCGCCGTCACGCCCGCCCCGGTATAGGGAAACACCTGTGCCGGCGCCGCATGAATCACCCTTTTTACGCGGTTCATCGCAAAATATTCCTTTTTTCTTATAAATATGTAAAAAAGAATTGTTTTGCTACCGTCTGCATGTCCGCAATTGGGCGCTGCCAGGGCAAGCCTGCCTACGGGCAGGGTTTCAAAATTTCCTTCATAAAAAAAATGGAATCAGCGGAAACAAAGACAACCACAGCCACATATCATAAACCATAACCAACAACATGGAGGCTCTTAAAAATGAGTGACTTATCAGCAACAAACTGTGGATGCAACAATCGTCCCAACGATTGTGGATGCGGCAATGGCTTCGGCGGAGATGGCTGCACATGGCTCATCATCCTGCTGCTTCTGTTTTCCTGCGGCGGATGCGGGAACGGCAATTTCTTATCCGGAAACGGGTGTGGATGCGGCAATGATAACAACGGCTGCAGCTGCCTGATCCTCATCCTGATCCTGTTCTGCTGCGGCGGCAATGGCTTTGGCTGCTGCTGACAAACCGCTTCCCCTGTTATGACACCCACCCTGGCTACAGCGTCATAACAGTTTCCAAAGGCATTGCCCTGCAACGGGCAATGCCCTTTTTCATACGACAGGAAACTTTATTTCCTGTCGTATGAAAAAAATCCTGACGTACAAAAATCTGTTCTTGCGCGCATGCACGTGAAAAAGACGCTGCCTGACGGCAACCCCGCGCGACGTTTTTACATATTCCCTGTCTCTTTTACATAAGGTAAAAGGAAGGGAGGTATAAAAAAGATGAATCCCATTGAAAATGAAGCGATCTGTGCCTTTGATACGCTTTATACGAACAATCACATACAGATATTGAAGGTGCTTCTGCCCTATTTCGACTTAAACGCCCAAAAGAGGCTTGCCATCCTGATTAAATTCATGGAGCTGCGCTATACGATGGAATATTTTGGCAGACAAATAACATCCGCATATGCTTCCCGCGATGGTTTGCAGCAGCCTGATATCGTCGGCATTTTTGAACAGATCAAAAGCTTCTGCACGCCCTCCGAGCGCGCCATGTTTGACCAGCTGGCAAATATGAAAAAAAGCATGGAAATGTACGAGGAGATGACGAATATGATGCAGCTGTTCTCCCAGCTCATGCCAGAAGGCGCTGCCGCAGAATCTTTCCATGCGTCCGGCGCTAACGCAGCGGCGGATGCGGCCGGATATGACCCTTCCGCCGGTCCTGATCATTCTCCCGGAAACGATACCGCCGGTCAGGGTAGTGCGGCACAGGGAGCAGGCAGTTTTCCCTTCGGCTCTGCAAATCCCATGGAACTGCTCAAAGGTATGCTCTCTCCGGAACAGCAAAGCATGTTTGAGCTGTTCTCTTCCTCCTTCGGCAATTTGGACCAGACCAATCATGCTTCATCATCCGAACAGCAATAGGATCTGTGCCCTGCACGGATTCTGTTGTACAAAAAATCTGAAATGGAGAAATTATCATGCAAACACAGAATTCTGCACCATCCTGGATGGACGATCCCTCCCTTAAGGATATTCCCAGACAAAAGCTGGATTTTTTACAAAAGCTCGTCTTTGAAAGCAAAAATCTCTCCCAGAAGGAGCTGCTTCCCTTTCTGATGGCTCTCGCCCAGAGAAGCCGGGACGCACAAATCTCCTTTTCACCGGATGAGATGAACGCCATCATCACAGCGATCAAGGCTGTCAGCACGCCGGATGAAATTAACAAAATGAATCAGCTTATGAAGCTGATGTCCAAAAAATAAATGAATTCTGAAAAATAAGCTTTCTGTTTGCCATCAACAATAGAATTCACGCTCTGCGAGAATTCTATTGTCATGAATAAAATGCAGAGGGATTTTCGCGCCGTCAGCGCAAAAATCCCTCCACGATCTTTTCCTCAGCCTCCTGCTCCGAAAGCCCCAGCGTCATCAGCTTGATGATCTGCTCTCCTGCAATCTTCCCGATCGCGGCTTCATGAATCAGGGCGGCATCCGGATGATTTGCCGCAAGCTCCGGCACAGCGCTTATTTTGGCGCTGTCCATGATGATCGCATCGCATTCCGTATGCCCGCTGCACACCGCGTTGCCGATTAATCTGGAACAAAACTTCTGGTAGGATTCCTCCTTTGCCACGGAACGGGATATGATGTTCGCGCCGCTGCCCTCTCCGTCCAGATACACGTCAAAGTAGCTCTCCGCCTGCTGTTTTCCGTGCGTCATAAGCCGTTCCATCACCACAAGCTTCGCCCCCTCCTTCAGCCTGGCAGTCGTTTTCCTGACCGTGGAATCTACGCCCTTGATCTGGACGGTATCCATTTCCATATAGCTGTCTGCATCCATTTCCACGATCGTCTCCGGATTCATGATGCGCTCACCAGACCCGTCGCCGGAGCCATAATGCTTTTCCACATATTTTACCTTCGCATTTTTCCCAATGAAGAAGCTATGGATGCCGTCATGCTTGCTGGCATCATTTCCCGCGTTGTGAATGCCGCAGCCCGCCACAATCGTCACGTCGCAGTCATCCCCCACATAAAAATCATTATACACCACTTCCGTAAGGCCGGACTGACTGATGACGACCGGAATATGCACGCTCTTCTTCTTCGTGCCGGGCCTGATTCTGACCACAAGCCCTTTCCCGTCCTTGCGCGTTCCGATCTCAATTTCTTCCGTAGAGCTCCGTCCGATGCTCTGTCCGTTTTCCCTGATATTATAAGCGCCCTCCGGAATCCCGTGCAGCTCTGCCACCTCTTCCAGAATCCGCTGTGTGATCTCATTCATGCGTTCAGCCCTCCATCGCCTTACAGCCCCGGTTTACCGTTTTGCCAAGTATCTGCGGCAGAAGCTCCTCCCGGCTGCCGCATGCGGTCAGCTGCCCGTCCGCAATCATCATGATTTCATCCGCAATGTTCAAAATCCGTTCCTGATGGGAAATGATGAGGATGGAACCGTGATTTTCCCGATGCAGCTTCTCAAAAACAGAAATCAGCTTCTGAAAGCTCCACAGGTCGATCCCCGCCTCCGGCTCGTCAAAAACCGTCAGCTTCGTCCTGCGCGCCATCACCGTAGCGATCTCGATGCGCTTTAGCTCGCCCCCCGAAAGGCTGGCGTTCACCTCCCTGCGCACATAGTCCCTGGCGCACAGTCCCACCTCGGAAAGATACCGGCAGGCCTCCTCCACGGACATCTTCTCCCCGCTCGCCAGCTGAATCAGGTCGAACACCGTGATGCCCTTAAACCGGACCGGCTGCTGGAACGCATAGCTGATCCCCAGCCTGGCCCGCTCTGTCACGGACAGCTCCGTGATATCCTCCCCGTTAAAAAGAATCTTCCCTTCACAGGGCTTCTCAATGCCCGCGATCACCTTCGCCAGGGTGGACTTTCCGCCGCCATTTGGTCCCGTGATCACCGTAAATTTGTTGTCTTCCAGCTTTAAGCTGATATTTTTTAAAATGTCCTTCTGTTGACTGTCCTGAGACACGCCAAAGGACACGTTTACAAGCTCCAGCATATGCCCTCCTCCTGCCGTTTATCGCCGCACAGACATGATCCGTAACGCATCGCCGTACGGGCTCATTCGCATTATAAAGCATTCCTCCAAAAAATACAAATATTCCGCCCCATTCTTTAGAAAAAATTCATATTGCATACTGTCAGCACGATTTCTCCTGTTCAAACTGCTGCGATTGTGGAGCAGCTTTTCACGGAATGGAGAGAATGGCTGGAAGAGCAGCAGGAGGTGTCAGGGCGCGGACAGACGGGCGGACGGCAGGTACAGGCTGTTTCCGGTCGCTTTATCCGGAGCGGAGAAATTCCCAAAATGACAGGGGATTCCTGCCACAGGGCGCAATACTGTCTGAACGAAGTGAGTTCATTGCGCCCTGTGGCGTTTTGGAATCTCCGGCCATTTTGTGGAATTTCCCGTTCCGGATATCGCGACCGGAAACAGCCTGTGCCTGCCGTCCGCCCGTCTGTCCGCGCCCTGGCGCCTCCTGATGCTCTTCCGGCCGTTCTCTCCATTCCGAAAAAAGCGGCGGCTACGGCTATTGAAGTAATTTGTACATGTAGTAACGTTGGTGGCCTTTGGGCATGTCCGGCAGGGTTCCGAATACCTGATAGCCCTGCTTTTCATAAAATTCCCGCGCCTGAAAGTCGAAGGTGTCCAGCTGCGCCATGTAGCAGTCGTGACGCAGCGCTTCTTTTTCCACCTCCGCAAGGAGCCTCTGCGCAATACCCATTTTCCGGCAGTCCTCCCTCACCCAGACCGTTTCTACGCTCAGCACCCTCCAAAGCATGCTGCACGCCAGCACGCCGCCTAAAAGCTGTCCGCTTTCATCCTTCGCGCAGCGGCAGATTTTGATAAACGGCTCTGCCTGCGCAGGCGGCACCTGTCCCAGATTATAGGCCATCAGTTCATCATCCAACGCTTCCTCTTCTTCTCTGTCCGGAATTGCAATCTCATACTCCATTTTGTTTTCCACCTGCTTTGCTTTCTTCACGGTTTTGGGAAACATCCGCTTTTGCTTTTTCCATGCATGTACTCTACCAAAGCACCTCTACCGTGATCTTTTCCCCCGGAACGAAGGCATAATCCACATGATCTCCCTCTGGCGTCTTCACCTGCCCGTTAATCCTGAAGGAAGAAAACTCTTTCCTGTATCTCAATGTCAAAATCTGCTCCCGGTTGGACGTAAGCTCTGCACGCATCCCTGTTGAATCCCAGACAAGAGACTCCAGTCTGGCCCAGGTGTACAGCCATATACCCCGGATACTTCCCTCCGGCAGCTCCTTTGGCATCGCCGGCAAAAACTCTACCGTACCGGGCGCTGAAAACACACACATCTCCAGAAGGATCGCCGGCATAGCACCCTGCAAGTCTGGAAAGGGCGCGTAGTACGGAAAGTGCCGGGTTGACAGCGCATTGGTCACATACCCATGGCACAGAAGATAGGTGAGATTCTGTACCATCTCCTCCACATCCTTTAAACGAATTGCCGACAGCACCCTGTGAATCACACCATGGGCAGAATCATCCTGTAGGGATCGCTTGCGATTAGAAATCAACATTGCCTTCGCCAGATATGGTTGATCCTCCCATGTGACATAATGCCCCGGCCACAGGTCATAATGATGGGACACATGGCGGTGGTTATAATTTTCCGGAATGCCAGACCATGCCCACTCCTTTAACCCTCCTTCCTCATCCAAAAGATAAAGGGGAAGCTCCTCCCGCTGCCTCTGCCAGCGGGACATATTATCCTGCCTGATCCCCAACAGTTTACAGGCGTACATCAGATTGTCCAGAACCTCCCGGCAAATCATGATATCCATCATGGAATTAATCCGGGTCGCATAAGTAGTCGTTGCTCCTGCGAACACAGGGGTAGGATTCTCCGGCGAGAAGGACGGATAGAAAATGGAATGTCCTTCTGCATCCCTGTCACAGGCATAGTCCTCATAGAACAGCGCAATCTCCTCAAGAGCCGGTACCACCCTCTCCGCCAGAAATTTTTCATCACCGGTGACCAGATAATATCCCCAAAACTCATTGTAGATCCATCCCAGGCACCCCGTCCAGCAATAATGAGGATACGCCTTTGAAAAGTGATAATACAAACCCGAATCGTAATCACAGTGGACGCTTGCCAAAAGTCCCCGCGCGCCGAAAAGCTTTCTGGCGTTAGTCCTGAAATCCTCAAATTTCGTCTCATAATACCGGAAATACACATCCATTTCATCAAACAACCCCGTGTTGTTACCGGCACAAACCTGCAAATTGGTATTGATATTATGCTGCCCATAGAAGGGCGGCAGCTCCCCGGTATCCGTGATCTGATAAAAACGCCCCATGTCGTACAGCTTGTTCAACATCATCGGATCCAGCTCCTTCTCCGTATGGGTACGAAGCAGCAGCTCTTCGGAGGAAAGCGCATAGTCCTCTGCATCCCCCAGACAAATTTCCGAACGTTCCATCCGCTCCCCCAGACAGGCGCGGTTTCCAGCCAGAATCTCCTCAAAATCTGCTGAAAAATCCTGTACCGTGCTCACCAGCTCCTGAGCATTTCCAAAAGAAAAATCCTTTTCACAGCGCGCCGTCTTTGCCAGCAGAGTCACGCTGTCCGCCCCCTGGATGTGAAAGCCCTCTCCGGTCCGCTCCACGCGTCCGCCCTGACAAACCAGACGCAGCACAGAGACACAGCCCTTCCGTCCGTACTCAGGGCAATATGCCGTCTCCAGAATCAACAAATCCCCATCTGCTGAAATCCTTTCCGTACATTTCTCTGGAGCCTGCAAAACGCCCATGCGCATCCTCTCACCGCCACTCCTTCTGGCACGCTCCAGTGGTGAAATCACCCTGAGCTCTGCGTCAATGCCTTTCGACGGTCCGGACAGACGGATCACCTGCATATCCCCCCGCCAGGCAACCACAGCCTCCCTTTTAAAGGCGCCCAGGGCGTTCTCCCACATAACCGTAATGCAACCGGTGAGCATATCCAGAAAGCGCAAATAATTTTTCGTCCCCTGCTGCCCGGGCTGGAGGATTTCCAGTTCAAAAGCATTATGACAGTGTGGGGAGCCTATCGGATATATGCTCTGCTCCTGCTGTTCTTTAAAAGGCGCATAGTTTGGGTCATTCAGCCGGGTGCGTTCAGCCAGCTCACCCGCCTCCTCGAATTTATTCTCTAAAAGAAGTTTCCGCACCTTCGGCATAATCCCGGTAAAATCCGGGGGCTGTGGCGTTTTCGCCCAAAGCGGCTCATAGAGAAGCTCCTGGGAAAAGACGACCAGTTCACAGTACGGATCCCCCTCCACGCTGATCCGCTGCCGTCCGTTCCCGGTGGTAAGCGCATCACCGTTTTGTGCAGCCGGATACAGACTACATACATTTCGCCCTGGCAAAATTCTTTTCCGCTCTGCAAGCGGCATGGGCTGATAAGGGAACTGATGTGGAACCGGTATTTCTATTTTCTGTGTCATACTCTCCTCCGTTTTCTTTTACGTTTTTGACTTTACCCCTCCTTTGGCCATACGGAATCCCCAAAAACCATGGTACAAGGCACCCATGTCTTACTGTACCCTGCAACTCCGCCTATACCGACCTTATGCATATGCGTATCGTCTTTCCCCTCCGCACCATTCTCCTGCCCCATTCCTTCCGCTTCCCTCTCCACCATGCCAATAACCCGCTCTGCCGCCTGCCGTCCGATCTCGCTTAAAGGCAGCTCATTGGTGGTGAGGCGGGGATGCAGGTACGAGGACTCGCTCATATTGTCATATCCTGCCACTGAAACATCCCGGCCCACCGCAATCCCATGCTCGTAAAAGTAATCGTATACCCCGCCCGCCATCTGGTCATTCATGCACCAGATCGCCGAAACCCCTGTGGCAAGCAGTGCCTCCGCATTCCCGTAGCCGGACTCCCTCTGCCAGGTGCCGTGCAAAAGCCATCTGGGATTGTAAGGAATATTCGCCTCAAACAATGCCCGCTGAAAGCCCTCCAGCCGCAGCCGGGAGTGCATATTGCTGGCAACCCCGGCCAGAACGCCGATCTTTTTATGTCCCATTGCAATCAGATACTTCCCCATCTCATACCCGCCGGCTTCATCATCAATCAAAATGGAGGGAAAACGCCCATTCTCCGATTCCGCGTAAGCAATCACAGTGGGGATTGTATAGGATTTTGGAAAGCAGCGGATCACTCTCCCGTGCCCCGCCACATAGATGGCGCCGTCCACTTTAATGGACTCCAGCTCCTGCAGCGCGGGAACCACCACGCTTTCCAGCTTCTCCTCATCCTGATACCAGGTATCCTGCCATCTGTCGTAAAGGCGCAGATTGAGCAGGATCGTCCGGTATCCCCGCACCTCGCACTGCTTCATGATCATCTCGACGATGAGCGGCGTCGTGAACTGACACAAATCCTCCACGATAACGCCGATCAGGCGGGAATTCTGCCGGCGTATGCTGGCCGCCAGATAGTTGGGATGATATCCGGTCCGGTTTACTGCCTCCCAGACCCGGCGGCGGGACTCCTCCCCCACATTCGGCTTATTATTCAGAACATTGGATACCGTGCTCGCTGACACGCCGCATATTTTGGCAATTTCTTTTACTGTAACCACGCAGAAATCTCTCCTTACCTTTTGGGACTCTGCCACTTCCCGGCAGTCCATGATAACTTTCTCTTTGTAAACGCGCAGATCTGTCCGAACTGTCATTTCTCTTCTGAATTATAATTTACCATTTTCCGGGAATTCTGTCGATCATGAATTTTATAAATTCCGGGGATCGATGGGATATGCCACCCCCGCCGTAAAGGCTGCGGCCGGTCCCGGGATCCGAAAGCCCGACTTCTGCGCCTCGTCTCCGAAAAGATCTGTGCCATACAGCACTTCTCCGTCCACCTTCGCCGCATCGGACAGAACCTCCTGCGGCACCGGACGCAAATCCTCCACCGACATTGCAAAATCACGACGCCCGATCTCTCTGCCCGAACCCGGAATGGGATCGGCGGCCGATTTAAATTTCAGGGTGTAAGCATCGGTATCCACCTCCATATCGAACCATCCCTCCTGCCCCTCCAGGTCAAAGCCCAGAAATTCCTTCCAGGCGGGCAGATGGAGCAGCATCTCAGGAGCGGGATACAGAATCCGCAAATACCCGCCCTGCATTTTGACATAGGCATTCCCTTCCGCAGCATTATCCGCCGTTGGAAACTTGACAGCCGCCTCGCCGCAGTCGTAGAAGAGATTTCCCACCACCGCTGCATCCCGGGAAGTGCCGCCCCGCTCCATACCGTGGGCCCGGAAAGCTACCGTTTTGGAAAAATATCCGGCGCTCCTGCATTTCCCGATCAGATTCCCCACAATCCGCAGATGATCCGTGCCTTCCCCATAAACCGCATATCCGTTCACCACATCCGGCTCCGTCAGCTTATACCAGCCCGAGGAGCCTGGCTCTACAGGCGCCTTTGCGGGATCAAACCGCCCTTCCACATTCCAGAAAATGTTATGGTCGATCAGGTTGACGCCGTCCCGCGTACACTCAATAAACACCGCCTCCCGCTGCTCTATCCCGTCCAGAAACAGGTTGTTTGTGATGCGGTTGTTCTCGTTGCCGCAGTCCAGCCAGATATGATCCGCCCGCAGCGTATTTTTGAAAATATTCCGGCGGAACAGTCCGTTTACGCTGTTATGCAGCTTCATCCCCCCTGCTTCCCAGGACAGCTCCATCCTTTGCCAGCCTGTGCCCTCAATCAGATTGTCCTCCACCAGCATATGCGTGGCAAACAGCCCCGCGATGCCGCAGACGCCGGCATCCTTTATGGTGCAGCCCCGAATCACGCTGTGACCGATGATCTGCCCCTCCTGAAATTCATGATGCCAGCATTCATTCCCGATATCGATGCCCACCCCGTTGGACCAGTCAATGGTGCAGCCCTCGATCACCCAATGATGCCCTCTGTAGGCCGACACCGTGCCCCTCTGGGGAACCGGCGCGCCGGTTGCCGCGTGGGAAAAGGTTATATTTTTCACTTTTATATAAGATAGAAAAGGAGTCTGTGGCGCAAAACACTGCTCCCGGCAGGTAATCTCAATCAGGTGATTCTTTGGCGCATCATCCCCGGGCAGCCGGAAATGGATGGTCTGTCCGTTTGCCTCCACCCAATAAGAACCCTCCTGCTCCGCCATTTGATGATACAGCGCCATCTGCCGCAGGGGTTTCCCGTCGCAGAAAATCATTCCCCGGCGGTTTAGATAAGTGGTCATATCCGTTTTGTCATATTCGATGAATAGCCTGTCATGCAGAATATTGACCGCACAAAATGGATTATAGCCCTGAAACATTTCAGGATGCAGCCTGTGCTCCCAGATCCGGACTGAGAAATCCCGCTTCTGGACCGGATTCGGCGCGCTGCGCCAGCCTGTGCTCTCCCGAAAATCGGTAATCACCTCGGAGGCCTTCACACAAACCTCCCCGTCTCCAAAAGCCTCATAGCAAATCATATGTTCTGCATCAACGCCGCCCTGCTTCGGACTTACGCATTCCCTGTACACGCCGGCATGGATCCGCACACAGGTTCCGGGCTGCGCGGCCTTTGCGGCCTGCGATATTGTATGGTAGGGATGCGCCTCGCTGCCATCCTGCGCATCCCCTGTGCCTGTCACTCTCCCATCCACATACAAAATCCTGTCATAATGATTTTCTCTCTCCCAGAAATCAAACATCTCGCCATTTGGTAAAAGCGCTGTCGTATCCCTGCCCATCATCGTCACCATTCCTTTCCCATTCTTTTTAAAAACAGGGCGCTGCCCCGAAAGCTGCGCCCTGTATGTTGCTATTACAGTATCATCCTTACTCGGCTTTCGCTGCCTCCAGCTTAGCCTCCAATTCAATGGTAAACTTCGCGGTATCGGATGCCATCAGCTCCTGGAAGCCCAGGCCGTCCAGCGTTTTGGTCATCTCATCCCACATCTGGTCAAACTCGGCGTCATCCTTCGCCTTGATCATCCGCCAGGAAGCGTCGCATACCTCCGTATTGCACAGATTACGGGTGGTATCGATATCCGGTGTATTGGCCGGCAGCGCCACGCTCACGTTAGGGCTGGCCAGAAGGACTTTATTGTTCTTCATGTACTCCACATCATTCTCCGCGCCGAACCGCTCCGTCCATTCTTCCTTCATCTCGGTCATCGTGGCTTCCTTGTAGGACTTCCACATCGTTCCGTTATAAGGCTCACCGGTAAGAGGATTCATATTGGAAGCCGCGCCAATCCACTGATTCAGCTGGTTATTGCCGTCATTATAGCCGCCGCCGCCCCACTCCTCGGGCACAGGCAGGTTATCCATCAGGGCGGTGTCATTAATTCTCTTAAGCGTTCCGTCATCCTGCTTCACATAAGTGAAATCTTCAATTCCGTCATGCTGGAACATCAGTCCCTCGGGACTTGCGTACCAGTCAAGGAACTCCATGATTCTCTCATACTTCGCATCATCCACCTGAGAGCCCACAGCCCAGACACGCCCGGTGCCATAGTAAGAGTCAGCGTCCGCGTAATAGGTCTGATCCTTGACAGGGACAAAGCGGAAAGCTGTGCCGTCCTCCAGCCTGGCCTGGGAATTCCAGAAGCCGCAGGACCAGTTGTACCACATCAGGTAAACCTGTCCGTTGCTGATCTTTGCCTGCGCATCGGACCATGTCTGATCAAAGGAATCGGGATCGACCAGCCCTCTTAAATAAGCGTCGTTTAAGAATTTCAGCATCTTGTAGTAAGCGCCGCTCTTATCTGTCAGCGGAATAAAGGTGTTGTCCGGCTGCAGGATCAGGGATTCCTTGATCTTTTCGCCATACCAGGTAGTAATCTGCACCACGTTGGCAATGCCCAGCATATTGTCGCCGCCGTCCCAGTCAGGCCACAAAGAGAGCGCATAAGCGGGATCTCCAGCCTCATTGGTGGGATGCGCCTTCTGCATCTGCTCCAGGGTATCCAAAAGACCGTCCAGATCCTCAATGTCCGGCATGCCCATTTCCTTATACAGATCCCAGCGCAGCAGCGGACTGGAATAAATGGTCTCCGCCGTCAGATCGGTGGGGGAGGTATTCAGCATTTCACAGGGAATCCCGTAGATCTCGCCATTATTCCCCTCCAGGCCGTTATTTAAGGACTCAATCTGGGTCCGATACCCGGAAAGATTCTCGGAATTCCAGATCTCACCGCCGATGTCCTTCACCATGCCAACCTTCACGCAGTCCTGGAACTGCGCGGGCTCCAGAATCAGGATATCGCCCAGGTTCCCGGTCTGAGAACGGGTCTGATACAAAGCATCGCCCGCCACCTGAGGCGCAAGGATATTCAGCTCAATGTTGAAGCGATCCTTGACTACCTTGCCGAACCATCCGGACTGAACGCCCTGATAGTTGGCCGCTACGTCAAAGACTTCAAGGGTCATGGCTTCTTTGTCAGAGGCTGTCCCGCCCTGGTTGGAAGAATCCCCCTCTGCGTTCCCCTCTTCCTGACCGGCGGATGCTTCGGTCGATGCGCTACCCTGAGCAGACGCGCTGTCGCCGGAATCGCTGCCTGCAGCGGGCGAAGACCCACATCCTGCAAGCAGACCTGCCGTCATAGCGGTAGCACAAATAAGTGCCAGAAGTTTCTTGCTTTTCATAATGTCCTCTCTTTCCTGCGTTCTTCACGCATTTTAAATTTATAACAAACGGGCACAGCGCCCATCCATTATCCACACCAACGGGTTTCCTGTAATCATGAACCTTCCTGCCACGATCATCCCTTCACCGCCCCGATCATGATGCCCTTTGTAAAATATCTCTGGAAGAACGGATACACTAAAATGATGGGGGTCACCACCACGATGGTCACCGTCATGCGGACAGAGGTGGTGGTCTGCGCCCGGGCCAGGATTGCCGAAAAATCCACATTGGCACTGCTGCTGCTGATCAGCGCCTTTAAGGAATTCGCCTGATTCATGTACTGATACAGGGTATACTGCAACGTGTAAAGCTTCTCATCCGTCACCAAAAGCAGCGTATCCTGGAAAGCGTTCCACTGGGCCACCGCCGAAAAGATGGCCACTGTCGCCAGAATCGGCTTGATCACCGGAACAATGATGCTGAAAAATATCCTGAGCGTCCCCGCCCCGTCGATCTCCGCCGCGTCCTGTAATTCCTTTGGCACTGATTCCACGAAGGTTTTACAGAGGATGATATTGAAGGGCTGTACCGCCACCGGCAGAATATATCCCCAGAAATTGTTGGTGAGCCCCAGATTCATCATGGTGATGAACCAGGGAATGATGCCGGCGTTAAAATACATGGTGGCCGCCACCATCCGAAACCAGAGCTTCCGATGCCACAGCGTCTCCCGGGTGAACATATATCCCAGAAAAGCGGCGACCGTTACCGTTATCGCGGTGCCGACAACGGTTCTGCCCACGGACACCTTCGCCGCCTGCAGCAGTCCCGGTATTTTAAGTACCTGCGCATAGTTGGTAAAATGCACCTCCCGGGGCCAGAAAAGAATCTTTCCTCTGGCGCTTAAGTCATTGGAGCTGATGGTGTTGATCAATATGTAGTAAAACGGATAGGCGCATACAAACGCGAAGAGGGAATAAATCACATAGGTAAGCACACTGATGAGCCTGTCCCCGAAGCTTCTTTTGTATTTCACCTTTTTCCTTTTATCGAGTTTCTCTTTTCCGCTCATTCTTTCCACCCCCTTAAATAAATCCTTCCCCTCTGATGAGTTTGGACGCCTTGTTGGTCGCGCACAGCAGAACCACGCTGACTATGCTTTTAAAGATGCTGATGGCGGTGGAAAGGGAATACCCGCCGTTACCCATGGCCAGATTGTACACATACAGATCCAGCACCTGGATCGACTCCTTGTTAAACGCGTTCTGGAACACATAAAACTGCTCCATGCCGTTGGAGAGGAAATTGGCCAGGTTGAGCATCACCAGCACGAAGTAGGTGGGAAGGATGCTGGGGATGGTAATATACCAGATGGTCTGCATTCTGGAGGCTCCATCCACCTTTGCCGCCTCAATCAGCTCCTCATCAATGCCGCTGATGGCTGCGATATACATGATGGCCGCCCACCCCGCATTTTTCCAGGTGTTCCACAGCCACATTTTAAACCAGATATGATCCGGCGACTGTAAAAACATCACGGGCTCCTCGATCAGTCCCAGACTCATACCGATGGAATTCACCACGCCGGTGCTGTTGAACACGCTATACGCGATGGAGTAAACCAGCACCCAGCTGATGAAGTTGGGAAGCGTGGTCACGGTCTGCACCACCTTTTTAAAGGGCGTGCATTTGATCTCATTGAGAAACACCGCAAAAATCATGGGAAACCAGGAAAACAAAAGATTGATCCCGCTCATGGCGAAGGTATTGCGCAGCACCATGAGAAGCTGTTTGATCCGCACCTCATTCCCCACCATGGTTTGAAACCACTTCAGTCCCACAAAGGTCTCCTTTGTGAGGGGAAATGGCGGTCTGTAGTCAAAAAACGCATACACCCACCCATACAGAGGATAATAGGAAAAAACCAGTACCAGAACCAAAAACGGCGTTATGTAGAGAAACTCTTTAAAGCCCCTCGCTTTTTTCTTATCGGAAAAAAATTTTTTCATCGCCTACCTCCTTTCTTCTTTTTCTTTACAAAGCCGCAGCACGCTGACGGATAGTGCCGGCGCTTCATAGACAAAAGCCTTTGCCGCCCCTGTGCGCTTCTGCGTGTAATCGCGCACCGCCTCCGGCTCTTCCAGGGTATTCATCTGGCATTTTTCCCCGGTCAGCACCGTCAGCACATATTCGCTCTTCACATCACAGTCCAGCTCCACGGAAACATGCTGTACGCTCTCTGCGATATTGACCAGCTTCAGGATGATCTCTTCCTCCGTGACGGATGCCACGCTGCTGATCAACGGGGAAGACGGAACCGGAAGCTCATGAATGAGCCTGTCGTCCACAAAAAGCTTCATCACCTCCAGGTCAGTCTCCCAGGCAAAGGTATGCCATCCGCTCCCCTCCCAGATCCGTCCTTCCAGCTCTGTCATGGGCTTTTGAAAGGGTCCCCCGCCTCCGCCCATGGTATCCGTGACGCTGCTGGAGTTTTCCGTCATTTTCCACAGAAACGGCCTTGTGTTCTCTATATTCCAGGGCTTTGGCGGATTCGTCTCATCGGCAACATAGGTCTGCACCGGAAGCCTGTACGGGAATAAGCCGAACGCATACTCTCTTTCGGCCTCGGTGTAAACCGCCACCTCGAACCGTCCCGCCTGCGCCTTTTCCTCACCGAACACTAAAAACACCTCATCCGGCTTCGCCCTGGGATACTGGGAGATTTCCTTTTTCTGCTCCTCATCGGGCGGCAGCGTCTCCATATAGTCTCCGCCAAAGGGCGCAGGTCCAAAATGCCCCATCAGCTCCTGTGCCGTCTCTATGGGTTCTCCGTTCCACAAGGGCGTTTTACAGCGCATCCCATATTTCCCGTGGAGAGAGGCGATCCCCTTCACCGGCCGGAAGATCCGCCCCGTCTGCGTCTTTTGCCCCACCACATAATCGCCTCTGTTGTTCCCAAACATCTTCCAGACATAATAGCTGGGAATGCCCATGCTATTGCGGTTGTCAAACCGGAGCAGATTGGGAAACCAGGATTGGTATTTCACATTTTCCAGAAGAGGCGCGTAGGAAACCATGGTCACCACGTCCTGATTCTTCTCCACGCCGGTGAAATAGGCGGCCTCTGCCAGCGCGCCATACAGCTGGGCCGTGTATCCTCTGACCACCGCGACCTCACCCAAAAAGATGCGGGGCCCCTGTCTGTCATAGCTGTCAAAAAATTCCGTATTCTCCGTAAAATATTCCGCCGTGTCATAGTAATGCTCATCCACGATGGGGGCCGGCAGCCCCTTTTCCTCCAGATGCGTGTTGGCTATGCAGGTGATGTGGGGATACTTCTCCTGCAGCGTGTCATACCATCTTTTGTACCGTTCCTCATAGGCAGGGCCCCAGTTTTCATTGCCGATCTCTATGTAATTGAGCCGAAATGGCTCCGGATGTCCCATGGAGGCCCGCAACGCTCCCCATTTGGAATCTACCGGACCGATGGCATATTCGATGGCATCCAGCACATCCTGCAGCATCTCGTCCTGAAGCTGCCCTTCCATCAGCACCGGCCGCCGGGCCTGACAGGTCATGCCGCAGTTGCAGACATACAAAGGCTCCATGTCCAGATCCTCACAGAGCTGCAAATATTCATGGAAGCCCACCGCATCATAGCTGCGGTAATGCCACATCAGCTGGTGTCCGGGACGCTCCCACACCGGCCCCACTGTATGCTTAAACCACATGGCCGTTGAAAGAGTAAAGCCTTCCACGATACATCCGCCCGGGAAACGGAAAAACTTCGGCGACAGCCCTGCAAGCAGCTCCACGATATCCTTTCGAAGACCGTGCCCCTTATAGGTCACGGCAGACATCAGGGAAATAAAACCGATGCGCAGCTCCCCGCCTGCTTCACAGGAAAGCTCCAGCACGCCGTCCCCAAAGGACTGCTTTGCCACATGGTCCAGGCTGTAACGCATATAGCCGGTATCACCGGCGCTGCCGCCATCCGCCGCCTGTCCGCCTAAGCCCGCCGCATTTTCTGTTCCGCTTTTCGCCACGATAATGGTTCCATATTCTTCCTGCGCACCGTCCGCACGCTTTACGCTGACCTTTATTTCAACCGGGGCCGCCGCCTTTGCGAACAGATAGAGGTGGTAGCTCTCCCCCGCCTCCTGCGCAATTCCGGCAAAGCCGATATTCCGAAGCGCACCGCCGGGCGCAAAGCAAACCTTCAGGGATACCTGCCGGTTTGTGTGCAGCGTATCCACAGAATCCAGCTCCATGACCGCGCGCTCCGTATACCATCCCGGGACAGGCGTTTTCGCAATCCCGTTCTCCCGCACCCACTTGCTCAGACCCTCGCCGCCGTTAAATTCATCCCGCCAGCCGGCCTCCGTCTCGAAAGCATAGCCGTCCTGAACCGGACTGCACTCCCCGGGGAGAATGGAATCCTCAAAGCTTCTGTTCCGGATCAGCTCAGGATACAGACCGCCGTCCACCGCACGGTTGATATCTTCCAAAAAAATCCCGTACAGATTCGGCGCTGTCTCCATCCGCTTCTCTGATGTCCTGATTTGTATTGTATTCATCCGATTTCTCCTTCGCCCGCCGGGCCAGTTCCGTTTTCCCTATTGAATGATTAGGTTAAAATTCATTAGTAAATCGTTTTACTTTACATTTACAATAATCTATTTTTTATCCTATGTCAACATAAGTTTTTTATAAATCAGTTTTTTGTACATACTGTTTTAATTATCACATATTATTTTGTTCAGTTTGCCATAATTTAAGTGTCAAAAAACGTTTTCTCTCCTCCTTTCCATTGTTTCCTCACTGCATTTAGTTTATCGTTTTATTTCATAATGGAATGGCTGCACTTTGCAGGGAAGGAAGCGGCGGACCGACCACGGACACAGGGGAGGACCTGCGCCCGCCGCCAAACTGACTGACATTGACCGTAAATAGCAACACAGACGGGCAGCGGGAAACCTGCTCCGAAAGAAAGGCTTGCCATTTTTTTTCAAATCCGATATTCTGTTATTAGACTGATCAGGAACGCTTCGCTGTTGATGTAGGAGGAATACATGCGTCAATCCGCATCAGTCAATTTATGTGATATCTCCGAGGAAATGATTATGCTTGATAAGCCGGTTAATAATATTGATGTGAAACGGCGCAACCGTTCCAATACGCTGCGCTGCATTTTAAATTGTGAACATATCTCTCAGATGGAGCTGACCCGGCGTCTTAAGCTGAGCTGGCCCACCGTGTTGCAAAACGTAAAGGAGCTGACCGAAGCCGGACTGGTCAGGGAAGTCGGCACATATGAATCCACAGGTGGCCGCAAGGCCAAAGCCTACGCTCCCATCCCGGATGCCAAAACCGCGCTCGGTCTGGACATCACCCAAAACCATGTGGGCATTGTCCTGGTGGATCTTGGCGGTCAGATTTTACGCTACACCAGAAAATCCCAGTCCTTCTCCACAGAGGACGCCTGGTTTGAGAGCCTTTCCCGGCTGGTGGATGTATTTCTGAAAACGAACGGTGAGGGACGCCCGCTTCTGGGAGCCGGCATCTCCCTCCCCGGCATCGTGGACGAACCGCAGGAGTATCTGCGCTACTCCCATGTTCTGGGCGTAAAGGATTTTCCCACCCGGAAATTCCGGGACGCGCTCCCCTTTCCCTGCCAGTTTATCAATGATGCCAGCGCCGCCGGTCTCGCCGAAATCTACGGCAGACCGACCGACAACAATCTGATCTATCTCTCTTTGAGCAACAGCATCGGCGGCGCGGTCATAAACGGCGGCTCTCTGTATGCGGGCGACAACCTGCGCGCCGGTGAATTCGGACATAACACCCTCGTGCCGGGCGGCCGCAAATGCTACTGCGGAAAAGAGGGCTGCCTGGACGCCTACTGCTCGGCCCGGGTTTTATCCTCCCATACAAACGGAAGTCTGCCCGACTTTTTTGCGCAGCTTTACGCCAAAGAGCCTGCCACGGAAGCGGTCTGGCAGGAATATCTGGAATATCTGGCGGTTGCGGTCAACAACCTTCGCATGAGCTTTGACTGTGATATCATCGCCGGCGGCTATGTGGGCGCTTTTTTGGAAGAATTCGGCGCGCCCCTGCGAAAGCTGCTGGCCAGACGCAATACCTTCGAAGAGGATTCTTCCTATTTCAAGACCTGCCGCTATAAGCTGGAGGCGTCCGCTGTCGGCGCGGCACTGCTGCAGATCGACCGCTTCCTCCGGACGCTTTGATTTCTGCGGGCCGGGCAATGGCAATTTTGGCAAACAGTTCAGACAAGCCTGAACTGTTTGCTGTTTTTCACAAAATACGCTCTTTCAAATTAGGCAATTCGCTGATTTTCCTGTTTTCAATTGACAAAATCAATTTTGTGTGCTGTAATATAATTACTTATTAAAACTATTTATAAAAGTATTTGAAGGAGGTTACGGGAATGAATAACATGATGAAGGTAGCGGTTATGGAAGGCATCGGGAAAATGGGATACACACAGCGTCCCATCCCCACTCCTGCGGACAATGAGGTGCTCGTCCGGCTGGAATATGTCGGCATCTGCGGAAGCGATATGCACTACTACGAAACCGGAGCCATCGGCAACTATGTGGTAAAACCCCCCTTTGTGCTGGGTCATGAACCGGGCGGCACCGTGGTGGAGATCGGTAAAAATGTGACCCACCTAAAGGCAGGCGACCGGGTCGCCTTAGAGCCCGGAAAGACCTGCGGGCATTGCGAATTTTGCAGACAGGGCAAATACAACCTCTGTCCGGATGTGGTATTTTTTGCCACGCCGCCTGTGGACGGCGTATTCCAGGAATATGTCGCCCATGACGCTGCATTGTGCTTTAAGCTTCCAGACCAGGTGAGCACGCTGGAGGGCGCGCTGATCGAGCCCCTTGCCGTCGGCTTCCACGCCGCCAATCAGGGAGGCGCGCACGCGGGACAGACCGCCGTGGTTATGGGCGCGGGCTGCATCGGTCTGGTATCCATGATGGCGCTCAGGGCGGAGGGCGTCAGCCGGGTCTATGTGGTGGACGTGATGGAAAAACGTCTGGAAAAGGCGATGGAGCTCGGCGCGGACGGCATAATAAACGGCAGCAGTCAGGATGCCGTCCAGGCCGTTTTGGAGCTGACCGGCGGCGCAGGCTGCGATCTGGTCATCGAAACCGCCGGCACGCAGATCACCACCTGCCAGGCAATCCACATGACCAAAAAGGGCGCCTGCATCGTTTTGGTGGGCTACTCCAAAACCGGCGAGATGACCCTTCCCATGAGCCTGGCGCTGGATAAGGAGCTGACCTTTAAAACCGTATTCCGCTACCGCCACATCTATCCGATGGCAATCGATGCCGTCGCCGCCGGAAAGGTGAATCTAAAGGGCATCGTCACGGATATTTTTGACTTCGACGACATCCAGAACGCTATGGACCGAAGCATTGCAGATAAAGCCAACATCGTAAAAGCGGTAGTCAAAATCCGCTGATGGGAGGGTCTGGAATATAAGAAAAGAAAAAGCAACTGCCGCGCACCGGTAAAACAGCATAAAGTCACGCAATACAAAATGGCAGCGGCTGCCATGACCACGCAGGGACCGATCCTGCTTTTCATGGCAGCCGCTGTCTTTCTTTCCGGCAAATGCCTCTCTCATCAGGCTTCGATATGCTCCAGCACCACCCCATGGGCAATGCCGGGCACAGCCTGTCCCTCGTTAAAGCTCGTCTTTGACAAAAGCGCTCCTGTGGGCACAAACAGCACCCGCTTCCAGATCCCCTCTTCGATCTGCTTTAACACATAGGCGGACAACACGGTCGCGGAACAGCCACAGCCGGAGCCACCCGCGTGCGTGTCCTGCTTTTTGGCATCAAATATCTCTATGCCGCAGTCCATGTGCTGCTTCGCGATATCAATATCCCGCTCCAGCAACAGGTCCAAAAGCGCGCGCTGCCCGACCATTCCCAGATCCCCCGTAATGATCCGGTCATAGTCCTCCGGTTTGCGCCCAAAATCCTGCAGATTCTGATAAATCGTGTCCGCTGCGGCAGGGGCTATTGTCAATATAGAACAATAAATTTTTTATTTTTCCTCATGCGGGCGTATTGCTCTCGATGAACTCCAGCGCCTTCTGCATTTCGTTTTGAAATTTAAAATGAATGGTGATCCGGTTTCCCTCATGCACATAAATATTTTCGATCAGGTCCACCACGATTTCCCGGTTCAGCTCCGTAATATTTTTATACTTTTTAAAATTCTCGATAAATGCGTTTTCTGCATTGACACCCTGCTTCTGGTCCTGCTTTAGCTCTGTCAAAAGTCTGTCCAGCTGCATAGCGCCCGTCTCTATCCGCCGCGCATATTCCGCTTTCATGGAAATATACTCTTCCTTTGTCAAAATTCCGTCTTTCCAATCCTCATACAGGGAGTCCTTTATGCGGTTTAAATGCTTCAGCTCCCGCTCCTTTTCTGCGACAGCCTTTTCCAGCGTCCCCCCCGTCTTCCTGACATTTTTTTCCTGATTGACCTCATCGATTATTTTTGCCACATCCACCGCGACCGCAACCTGCAGCTGTATCGCGCGCAGCACAGCCTTTTCCATGAAATCATTCCGTATCGTATGCCGCGTGCACGCCTGTTTGGACGCCTTTTTATAGGTGCTGCAAAGGTAATAGCAGTATTCCCCATAGGAATGCTTATTGGAGACATGATTCATCGCCCGTCCGCAGTCCGCACATTTCACAAAACCGGAGAAAAGATATACCTTTTCCTGCCCCGGCGCCTTTCTCGTGTCCCTGCCCAGCAGCTCCTGCGCTTTTGTATAAGCCTCACGGCTGATGATCGGATCATGGGTATTTTCCACAATAAACCATTCCGCTTCCGGTACGCGCCTGCTTTTCTGCACCTTATAGCTTGTGGTTCTGTTCTGCCCCTGCACCATATCCCCGCAATATTTTCTGTCCGCCAGAATCCGGCGGACCGTCCCATCGCACCAGAGCGTATCATTGATTGTCGAGCCCGGATGATGATAGTTCATTCCTTTTGCCTTTTTATAGGCTGTCGGATTCATGATTCCCAGAGCATTGAGCTTTTTGCAGATCGTGAGGATTCCCATGCCTTCCAGAAACCATGCATAGATTTTGCGCACCACCTCCGCCGCCTCTTCATCCACCACGATTTTCCCTTTGTTTTTCGGATCCCGGATATAACCATAGGCCGCAAACGAGCCGATGAAATCGCCCTTTTTCCGTTTCATGGTGAGGGAGCTTCTGACCTTGTTGGAAATGTCGCGGCAATATTCATCGTTTATAATGTTTTTGATCGGAACCGCAATCGTATTCATCTGTGAGGGATTTTGATAGCTGTCCAGCATATCCGTCACCGAAATGAAACGGACATTCAGAAAAGGAAAAATCTGCTCCAGATAATTGCCGGATTCAATATAATTTCTCCCAAAACGGGAAAGATCCTTCACAATGACGCAGTTGATCTCACCCTTTTTGATCCGCTCCATCATCCGCATAAAGGACGGGCGCTGAAAATTCGTCCCTGTGTAACCATCATCCTCAAAGACCTCCTTTACCTGGATATCGTCATGTCTGGAAACAAAATCCAGCAGAAGCTCCTTCTGATTACCGATACTGTCACTTTCCTCTTTATCGCCGTCCTCTCTGGACAGACGCGCATAAAGACCTGCCTCCCATATCGTATTTCCGTTCTCTTTTGTGGTATCGTATTTGCTTTTTCTCGCCATTATTCCTTTCCTTCTTTCCAGAAAGCAATAATGATCTGTGCTGATATTTGCGATCAGTTTACCACATATTCATTATTTCTTCTATAATAATCTTTTACCAGTTTCCGCTACTTGTAACAGTTCAGCCAGGTCTGAACTGCTACCGCTACTTCATTTTTTCTCTGAGCAAAATGCCCTTCAGCAGCACAGACAAGTCGGGACCATTTTCCGCATATCTGACTTCCGCCACAATTTTTCCACATTGAAAACAGGATGCCGACATATGTCCATCCTCCCATTGCTTTATCAGCTTCTGCATATCCTCAGATCCGGAAATATTCCAGTCTGTCAGATCCGGAATCCAGGAATTGGAGGATGTCTCAGTTGCTGTCTGTTTTATCAAACGCCATCACCTTCCTTCCCTTTGTATTTTTCCAAATATTTCTATCGTTATTCCTTCCTGTATTGTCAATCCCATAAAATTTTCATTATACTTCTTCCCGCTTTTGTTGCGGTATGACTGAAGCTATGCAGTTGTCATGGTGCAGTGCGTTTTTGTTTCTCAATAATTTAAACGGGAAAAGGCAGAAAGAATTTTGAAAAATCTGACTATTTATGAAGAGCTTCCTGTGCAGGTAATGCTACCGCTGCCAGGACCGGTGACACTGAACATCTCCGCAGCTTCCGCCCATAAAAATCGCTTCGCGGTTCCAGGCGCCGGTGGCGCCTGTTTAGAACCGACCGGAACGGAGTGTAGAGGGGCAGGCGCCTTCTACCGGCACGATTTCTCACGGTCTGCGCGATGAACGCGCAGACCTGCCTTGGCCGTAACCTTTCGGGCAGTGAGAGTGCGGTTTTCAGGCTCCGAAAAGTTTCCGTTTTCTCTCAATCATTTCATCAATCCGTTCGATGTACTGGGCGACCTCCTTCACATTCTCACACCGCTCGATGCGCCCGTCCGGATATACCCGCTTGCTGATGGAGCCCGCCCCCAGCGCCAGAATACTTTGGACCTCTTCCATCACCAGAATGTTGTAAAGCCCCGCCTTGCCCGGTCTGGCATATCCCACATTTTCAAAGTTTCCCGACATATTTTTCTGGCGGTACAGATAGTAAGGCTCCATTCCCATGGCATATGCGCCTGCCGCCGCAATTTTCATCGTTTCATCCGTGTTATGCAGCATGGAAATGCCGTTTTCTGCAATCCACCCGGCGAGCCTGGAAGCCCGCTTCACCGCCAGCGAATGCACGGTCAGGCTGTCCGGGGACAGCTCCTTTATCCGCCCGATGGTGTATGCCACATCCGCTTCCTCTTCTCCGGGCAGGCCCAGAATCAAATCCATATTGATGTTGTCAAAGCCCTCCTCCCGCGCCATCCGAAAGGCTTCCACCACCTGTTGTACAGTGTGCTGTCTGCCGATGCGCTTTAAGGTTTCTTCATTCATGGTCTGAGGATTGACGCTGATACGGGTCACGCCGTGTTTTTGCAATACCCGCAGCTTGTCCCCTGTGATGCTGTCCGCCCGTCCCGCCTCCACGGTGAATTCCTTCGTTTCGCCCATGTCCAGCGTGTTCCTGATTTTGGATAAAAGCCTGTCCAGCTCGTCGGCTTCCAGCGTGGTGGGCGTGCCGCCTCCTATGTACACGCTGTCCAGCACCCGGTCTCTGCAGGCTGCCGCCACGAAATCGATCTCCTTTTCCAGCGCGTCCAGATATTCCCCCACCCGCTTTTTCCAGACACAGATCGGAAAGGAGGTGAAGGAGCAATACAGGCAGGTCGTCGGGCAAAAGGGGATGCCGATATAAAGGCTGTATCCCTTTTCATAATGAATGCCGGACAGGATTTCCCTCTCCCGCTTCGCAATGTCCAAAGAAAGCTCTGCCTTTTCCCGGGAAGCCAGATAGCTTTGCTGCATGCAGGAAATGATTTCTGCATCCGTCCTGCCCGCCGCTAAAAGCTGCGTAGCGATCTTGGCGGGACGGATTCCGGTCAGCGAGCCCCAGGGAAGCTTTTTCTGGGTGATTTCGGAAAGCATCCCGTACATCAGCCTTTTTAACTCATTCTTTTCCGCAACCCGATCGGCTCCGTTCTCCAATCCGTTTTCCCATATCCGGTCCGCCCCTGCAATTCCCGTCCGGATGCATTCCTTTTCAAACCGCACAAAAAAAGCCGGCAGGCCGGGATCCCCCGCCAGCTCCTTCGTCCCCTCCACGAAAACCTTCACATCCTGCTCCGGATAAAAGGCCTTCACCAGAGAATGAATATCATATGCAAATTTATCCTCATTCAACGTCACAATCAGCATTCTTTATACCCCATGCGCGCTTTATCGCGCAGCTTTAACCAAAATAACGTAACGGTTTGGACAGGTCCAGACTGTTACCAGACAACAACAAGTCCGGAACAGCAAGAGGCTCCGGACCTTTCTCTCTATTGACAATATGGATTATACTGCTCTTCTGTAGCGATATCCGTTTCCTCCCCGTGCCCCGGATAAACCTTCGTCTCACCGGGCAGAACAAAAAGCTTCTCCCGTATGGAACGCACCAGCTTGCTCATGCTTCCTGTGGGGAAATCCGTCCTTCCCACGGAACCGCTAAACAGCGTGTCGCCCGCGATCAAAAATCCCGCCTCCTGCACATAATAGCAGCAGCTTCCGATCGTGTGACCGGGCGTGGCAATCACTTTCACAGAAATGTCCGCAAGCAAAAGCTCCTGCCCGTCTGCAAGCCACTCGTCCGGATCGATCGTCGCCTTCCTGCCGGTCTGCGCGGAAACGTTCACATAGGCATCCTGACAGACCACCTTTTCCGCCTCCAGCGCATAAATTTTCGCGCCGGAAAGCTCCCGCAGCTTCTGCGCGCCCCAGATATGATCAAAATGCCCGTGGGTCAACAAAATCGCCTCCACCTGCAGTCCCTTTTTCTTAAGCGCTTCATAAATATCCGCCCCCCGGTCCGCCGGATCCACAAAAATTACCCGGTCCGCGCCCTCCCGGTACAGAAAATAACAGTTCGTCGCGCACACCCCCAAAGTCATGCGCCCAATCTTAATCTCCCCCATGTCAGCCTCCTTCCTGATATGAAAAACGCCTGGAAGCGCTTCGTTTTTTTAGCCGGTATTGCGCGCAATGTCGATCACGCTGCTGATATTGCGCAGCTTGCTCACGATCTGCCCCAGCTCTTCCTTGCCGCTGATCTCAAAGGAAATCGACAGCGTCGCAACCCCCTGCTTATTCGTCCTCGTATGCAGCGCAAGAATATCCACATTGCGTTCCGTCAGCGCCTTTGTGATATCCGCCAAAAGCCCGCTCCTGTCATGGGCAAAAATATTGATTTCCGTAATATATTTTTCCCCGCTGCCCTTATCCGACTGCTCCCATTCCGCCTCGATCAGGCGCGGGCGCTCGATCTCCGGCATATCCAGCACATTGATGCAGTCCGTACGGTGAATGGAAATGCCTCTTCCCCGGGTGACAAAGCCGACGATCTCATCCCCCGGAACCGGAGAACAGCATTTGGAAAAGCGGACCGCCACATCATGAATGCCCTTTACCACGATGCCGTTTCTGCTCTTCGGCTGCATGCGGCGGCTCATATTCGCGCTGTTTTCCTCAATGGATGCCAGAACCTCTTCGTTGGAAATGATCCTGGGATGATCCCTCTCATACAGCTCCTGCATCCGGTTGGCGATCTGCCCTTCCTTGAGCGCGCCGTGCCCGATCGCGGCCAGCACGCTGTCCCAGTCCATAAACCCGTATTTTTTCATAACGGAGGACTGATACTCCGTTTTCATGATATCGCCCAGATTGATATTTCTGGATTTACAATAGGTATAGAAGAGATCCTTCCCTTTTAAAATATTCTCTTCCTTCACCTCTTTTTTAAACCACTGATTGATCTTATTGCGCGCCTGCGTGCTTTTGACCACATTTAACCAGTCGCGGCTTGGTCCCTTGGAATTCTGGGAAGTCAGAATTTCCACCTGATCGCCGTTTTGAATCTCGTAATCGATGGTCACCAGCCTGCCGTTGACCCGCGCGCCGATCATTTTATTGCCCACGGCGGAATGAACGCCGTAAGCGAAATCGATCGTGGTGGAGCCTGCCGGGAGGGTCTTCACATCCCCGGTGGGCGTAAAGCAGTATACGCTGTCCGAAAAGAGATCCAGATCGCTCTTTAACACGTTCATGAATTCCTTGTTATCGGACATCTCCCTCTGCCATTCCAGAATCTGACGCAGCCAGGAAAGCTTCTCCGCCTCCTGCGCCTCCACCTTCTTGCCGTCGGACGCCTCCTTATACTTCCAGTGCGCCGCGATACCGTATTCCGCCACGCGGTGCATGTCATAGGTGCGGATCTGTATCTCAAAGGGCTGCCCCGTGCTGCCGATCAGCGTCGTATGCAGGGACTGATACATATTGGGCTTGGGCATCGCGATATAGTCCTTGAAGCGCCCGGGAATCGGCTTATACATCTCATGAATCACGCCCAGCGCCGCATAGCAGTCCTTGACCGAGTCCACGATGATGCGCACCGCGAACAGGTCATAGATCTGGTCGATGGTCTTCTGCTGATTTTTCATTTTTTTATAAATGCTGAAAAAGTGCTTCACGCGGCCGTCGATTTTTGCCTCAATGCCCGCCCCTCTTATGTGAGCGCCGACCTCTAAAACGATATCTTCAATGTATTTCTCCCGTTCGCTCTTGCGCATGGCGATCTTATCCACCAGGTCGTAATATACGTCCGGTTCCAGATATTTTAACGATAAATCATCCAGCTCCACCTTGATCTTGGAAATGCCCAGCCGCTGCGCGATGGGCGCATAAATATCCATGGTCTCCCGCGCGATGCGAATCTGCTTTTCGTGGGACATATGCTTTAAGGTGCGCATATTGTGCAGCCTGTCGGCGAGCTTGATCAAAATGACCCGGATGTCCTTTGCCATCGCGATGAACATCTTGCGCAGGTTTTCCGCCTGCATCTCGATCTGCGCCTCCGTCCGGTTGCCTGAATTGTCCGCCAGATGCAGATGCATCAGCTTCGTCACGCCGTCCACCAAAAGCGCCACATCCGGACCGAATTCCTGACTGATCTCCCCGCAGGTCATGATGGTATCCTCCACCACGTCATGCAAAAGCCCCGCCACGATCGTCTCCTTATCCAGCTCCAGATCCGCCAGTATGATCGCCACATAAAGCGGATGGATGATATAAGGCTCCCCGGATTTGCGCACCTGATCCTTATGCGCCTCATTCGCGATCCGGTACGCCTTATCAATCATGGAAAAATCATCCGACGGGTGATACCTGCGCACCCGATCGATCAGATCCCGGTATAGCTCCTGTGGGCTTGTGAATTCCTGAATGGATTCAATACGCCCATCGTCCAACACCAGCTCTGTCGTATTTGCTTGTGTATTCTTTTCTTCCGCCATTCCCATACAGCTTCCTGCCAGTCCTTTTCTCCCTGTCCAAACGGCACATCCCGTTGCCGCGCCCATACACTGAAAATCGAAAAATTTATTCTATTATATTATTTCTGTTTTCCAAAGTCAAGCTGTTGTAAAGGGTGTAGATAAAAAACTTTGGTATACGAATTTACTTTTCCTGTTGTTTGTGATA